>NZ_JBVIJX010000004.1:180948-555956 GCF_055581185.1 Streptomyces sp. NPDC031474 | reverse complement strand
GCACGCTGTTGAGTTCTCAAGGAACGGACGCTTCCTTTGTACTCACCCGAGAGACTCTCTCAGGCTTTCCTCCGGGCGCTTCCCTTCGGTCTTGCTTTTCCGACTCTATCAGATCTTCTTCCGATCCGATTTCCTCGGTGCTTTCCAGGTTCTCCGCGTTTTTCGTTCCGCGGTTTCCCTTTCCGGCGGTTCCGACTCTATCAGATCCTTTCGGTCCTGATTCCCAGTCAGAGGGGGCTTGTCTTCGCGGCTGTTTGGGCCGTTCCGACGTCTCAAACCTTAGCGGATCTGCTCGGCAGTTCCTAATCGGACCGCCGACTCCGACTCGAATTGAATTCGGGCACACCGAATGCAATCCCGTTGGGAGATCATGCTGATGGTTTGAGGTGCCGCTTCTGCGGCGGAGGTGCTGTCGAAGAACCGTTACAGCTCCCCGGCAACCCGAAGAACTCTACTCACCCTGCAAGAGGGTGTCAACCGCCCCTGTCAAGATCTTTTAGTCGAGGTCGCTGAGCCGGCCACCGGCGTCCGGCTGGGCGTGCTCCACCCTGCGCAGGAGTCTGGTCAGGACCTCGCCCAGAGCCGTGCGCTCCTCCGCGGAGAGGTCCTGGAGGAGGTCGCCCTCGAAGACCGTCGCCATGCGCATCGCCTCCAGCCACTTCTCTCGGCCCTCGGGCGTCAGCTCCACGATCACCCGGACCCGGTTGGACTCGTCCCTCTCACGAGTCACCAATCCTTCGGAGACCATGCGGTCGATCCGGTGGGTCATCGCGGCCGGCGTCAGGCCGAGGCGCTTGGCCAGGTCGCTGGGGCCCAGACGGTAGGGGGCGCCGGAGAGGACGAGGGCCTTGAGGACCTCCCACTCGGCGTTGCTGATGCCGAGGTCGGCAGTCTGGCGGCCGTAGGCGACGTTCATCCGCCGGTTGAGTCGGGACAGCGCCGAGACGATCTTCTCGACCTGGGGGTCGAGGTCCTGGAACTCGCGCTGGTAGGCGGCGATCTGCTCTTCGAGGGTCGGCTCAGTGACACCGGGGGTCTCGGCCATGGCCGCAGTATCGCACGCGGCGACTTTGCCTTGAAGTCCTTCGGAATATAATCTTTAGCTTCGAAGTTTAGCTTTGAAGTCTTCAGAATCTAACTAGTGAGAGAGGTGAACGTGACCAGGGCCAAGGGCGCAGCGATGCGCCGGATCCACGTGGGCAACGCACTCAGCGCGTTCGGACTGGGCTTCACGGTCCCCTACCTGTACGTCTATGTGGCGCAGGTGCGGGGGCTGGGAGCCATGACGGCGGGGCTCGTCCTCACGGTCTTCGCCGTGGCCGCGCTGATCGTGCTGCCGTTCGCCGGTCGGGCGATCGTGCGGCGCGGTCCACTGCCGGTCCTGCTGGTCGCCCTGGTCACCGCCGCCCTGGGTGCGCTGAGCCTGGGGCTCGCAGGCAACGCCACCGCCGTACTGGGCGCCGCGGTGGCGCTCGGGGCCGGGCAGGCCGTGATGCAGCCGGCGCTGGCGACGATGATCGTGGACTGCTCGACCGCGGAGACCCGGTCGCGGGCGTTCGCGATGCAGTTCTTTCTGCAGAACCTCGGGCTCGGCGTGGGCGGGCTGATCGGCGGGCATCTCGTCGACACCACGCGTGTCTCCTCCTTCACGCTGCTCTTCGCCATCGAGGCGGCGATGTTCCTACTGCTGGCCGTGGTGATGTCGACCGTGCGTCTGCCGCACGCTCCGCGCCTCGGGGACGCGCCGCAGTCCGCCGGAGGGAGCTGGAAGCAGCTGCTCGGCAACCGGGCCATGGTGCAGCTGTCCGTGTTGGGCTTCGTGTTGTTCTTCGCCTGCTACGGGCAGTTCGAGTCGGGGCTGAGTGCCTACGGCGTGGAGGCCGCCGGGATCTCGACGTCCGCGCTCGGGACGGCTCTGGCAGCCAACACCGCGGTGATCGTGGTCGCGCAGTTCGCCGTGCTGAAGTTCGTCGAGCGGCAGAAGCGGTCGCGGGTGATCGCGGCCGTGGGGCTGATCTGGGCCGTGGCGTGGGTCGCGGCCGGGTACGCCGGGCTGGGGCATGGGAGCCGGGAGATGGCGACGGCCGCCTTCGTGTCGACGTACGCGCTGTTCGGGCTGGGTGAGGCGATGCTGTCGCCGACGGTCGCCCCGCTGGTGGCCGATCTGGCGCCGGAGGGGATGGCGGGGCAGTACAACTCGGCGTTCGCCCTGGTGAAGCAGCTCGCGCTGGCCGTCGGTCCGGCGGTGGGCGGGCCGATGGGGGCCTCGCTGCACGCGTCGTACATCGTGACGTTTCTGCTGTTCTCGCTGGGGATCACCTACCTCGCGCTGCGGCTGGGGCGGCAGCTGACCGCCGTCCAGGATCAGCCGTGGCTGGCGCGCAAGCGGGTGGTCGCGCGGGGCGGGGCTGCTGTGGAGCCTGTGGGCGCCGCCCAGGCCTGAGGTCCGGGTCCGGGCTGGAGGCGGCCGTCGTGGTGGGGACGACGGCCGCCTTTTGCGTGCTCTCGGCTCGTGTGATCAGCGGACTGCTGTCACCAGGGTCGTCGTGAAGGGGAAGGTCGTCGTGTCCTCGGGGAGGCGGGCGCGGATCGTGGCCGCGGCCTGGGTGAGGGCTTGTTCGCCGAGGGTGTCGGCGATCGTCCGTCCCCAGGGGATCGCGGAGAGGTGGCCGCGGACGTAGTCCTCCAGCGGAGGGAGGGTGATCGTGAAGGTCAGGCGGCGGTTGGTCGTGTCGCGGAATCCCGCACGGTCGAGGGCTGCGGTCAGGCGGTCCGCGGTGGCGAAGGCCGCTCTGAAGCCCGCGGCCGCCTCCGCGGTGTCGTACTGCTCGACCGCGTGCTGCTGGGCCACGAAGTACGGGGAGTCGTCCAGGTGGGACCAGACCGTGGCGGCGAAGCGGCCTTCGGGGCGGGTGACCCGGGCTGTTTCGCGCAGTGCCGCGTCGAGGTCGGGGAAGAACTGGGCGCCCTGCTGGCAGAGGACGGCGTCGAAGGTCGCGTCGGGATAGGGGAGGTCGTCGGCGGGGGCGCAGGTGAACTCGATGTCCGGGTAGAGGCGGGGGTGGCACGCTTCGGCGATCTTGAGCATGCCCGCGTTGAGGTCCGCGCCGGCGACCCGGCCGGTGGGGCCCGCCTGGGCGGCTGCGGCACGGGCCGCGAAGCCGGTGCCGCAGGCGAGGTCGAGGACGGTGGCGCCGGGGTAGAGGTCCGCGGCGTCCACGAGTGCGGTGACGAAGGGCGCCATGAGGGGCGCGACGTAGTGTTCGTAGCGCTCGGGGGCGCTTCCCTTGAGGTGAAAGCCCGTTGCGTCTGCCATGGGGAGCTACTAGCACCGGGAGGCGGGTTCGCCTAGGTGCCGCGCGCGAGGGAACGGGCGTTCGAGGAACTTCTCGGCCTCATTCGGTCGGCTTCTGCAGGATGAACTCGCACCACACCGCCTTTCCGCCGCCCGGGGTGCGTCTGCTGCCCCAGTTGGAGGCGATCGTGGCGACGATGGCGATGCCCCGGCCGGACTCGTCGCCCGGTTCCGCGCGGCGGCGGCGCGGGAGGTGGTCGTCGCCGTCGGTGACTTCGATGATCAGTCGGCGGTCGGTGCGGCGCAGCCGTAGCCGCATGGGCGGGATGCCGTGCTGGAGGGAGTTGGCGACGAGTTCGCTGGCCGCGAGGACGCCGAGGTCGTGCAGGTCGGCCGGGAATCGCCAGCTGGTGAGGACGCCGGAAGCGAAGGCACGCGCGCGTGGGGCCGCTTCGACGCCGCCGAGGAGGTCCAGAGCGGCGTTGCGGAACAGCTCGCTGTCGGGGCCGGTGCGGGCGGGGTGCTGGAGGACGAGGACGGCGACGTCGTCGTCGTGGTCGGCGGTGACGCCGGCCGAGCGGACGAGCCGGTCGCAGACGACCTGGGGGGTGCCGGTGGCGCCGGACAGGGCGCGTGCCAGGGAGGCGATGCCCTCGTCCAGGTCTTCGTTCCTGCGTTCGACCAGGCCGTCCGTGTAGAGGACGGCCGTCGAGCCGGGGCCGAGGGGGACCGAGCCGGAGGCGTGCATCCAGCCGCCGGTGCCCAGGGGCGGCCCGGTGGGCTCGTCGGCGCGATGGACGGTGCCGCTCTCGTCGCGGACCAGGATGGGCAGGTGGCCTGCGGAGGCGTACACCAGCCGGCCCTCGTTCGGGTCGTGGATGGCGTACACGCAGGTGGCGATCTGGTTGGCGTCGATCTCCGCGGCGAGGCCGTCGAGGAGCTGGAGTACCTCGTGCGGGGGCAGGTCGAGACGGGCGTACGCGCGGACGGCCGTGCGGAGCTGGCCCATGACCGCCGCCGCGCGGACGCCGCGGCCCATCACGTCACCGATGACCAGCGCCGTGCGCCCGCCGCCGAGGGTGATGACGTCGTACCAGTCGCCGCCGACGGCGGCCTCGGTGCCGCCGGGCTGGTAGGTGGCGGCGATCCGCAGGTCGTCGGGCTCTTCGAGCTCCTGGGGGAGGAGGGAGCGTTGGAGGGTGACGGCGGTCTCGCGCTGGCGGCGTTCGCTGGCTCTGAGGCGTTCGGCGGCCTCGGCGTGGTCGGTGACGTCGGTGGCGAAGATCAGCACGGTGCCCTTGCCGTTGTCCTCGGCGGCCGGGGTGCAGGTGAACGTGTAGTGGCGGCCGTCGGGGGCCTTGCGGGACTTCAGGGTGCGGGGCTTGCCGCTGCGCAGCGCCTGGTCGAGGAGGGGCATGAGGCCGAGGTCGCGGAGTTCGGGGAGGGCCTCGGCCGCGGGTTCGCCGCAGGAGCGGGCGCCGAAGGCCGCCGTGTAGGCGTCGTTGACGTAGGCGAGGCGGTGGTCGGGGCCGTGGACGAGGGCGACGAGGGCCGGGACGCGGTCGAGGACCTCACGGACCGGGAGTTCGTCGACGGCGGGCACGGGGGGCGGCTCGTCGGTGAGTTGTTCGGCGCGGGCCGCGGGTACGGAGCCTTCGCTCCGCCGGTCCGTGGTGGTGACCGGGTGCTCGGCTCGCGCGGCGGCGCGGCGCGGCGTTCCGGGGAGCCGGGCGCTCCAGCGCGTGAAGTTCACGAATCCTTGCCTCGTGTAGTCGTCGTCGGCCGGCTCCGGGCCCGGCCCGGGCTGCGGGGGCCGCGCGGCGGTGGCCGCACAGTGTTGCAGCACCCGGGAGGTGGAGCACGGGGGAACAGCCTCGTGGGTTCGGGGGGCTATGAGCAGGGAGCAGTCTGGCAGTGTGGCCGCCGTCCGGGCCGACATTCGTCAGACGTGGGGGCGGCCGGTGGAGTTCCTGGATCGGTCAGGACGACCCCTTCGGGTCGCTGGAAGACTCGCCAGAAGGCTTTCCACCGGCAGCCAGTTCGAACTCCGCGCGGGGATGTTCGAGGGATCCGAGGGAGACGATCTCTCGTTTGAAGAGCCCTGAGAGGATCCATTCGGCGAGCACGCGCGCCTTGCGGTTGAAGGTGGGCACGCGGCTGAGGTGGTACGCGCGGTGCATGAACCAGGCCGGGTAGCCCTTGAGCTTGCGTCCGTAGACGTGGGCGACGCCCTTGTGGAGGCCGAGTGAGGCGACCGAGCCGACGTATTTGTGGGCGTATGTCTCCAGAGGTTCGCCGCGCAGGGAGTGCGCGATGTTGTCGGCGAGGACCTTGGCCTGGCGGACGGCGTGCTGGGCGTTGGGTGCGGTCTCCGTGCCGGGTTCGCCGGCCGTGACGTCGGGGACGGCCGCGGCGTCTCCGGCCCCCCACGCGTGCGTGGCGCCGTCGATCGTGAGCTCGGGGGTGCATTTCAGCCGACCTCGTTCGGTGAGCGGGAGGTCGGTGGCGGCGAGGAGCGGGTGGGGTTTGACGCCGGCGGTCCACACGACCGTCCGGGTCGGGAAGCGGGCGCCGTCGCTGAGGACGGCGACGCGGTCGGCGCAGGACTCCAGCCGGGTGTTCAGGCGGACGTCGATGTTGCGGCGGCGCAGCTCACTGACGGTGTAGCGGCCCATGTCGGCGCCGACCTCGGGCAGGATCCGGTCGGAGGCCTCGACGAGGATCCACTTCATGTCCTCGGGCTTGACGTTGTGGTAGTAGCGCGTGGTGTAGCGGGCCATGTCCTCCAGCTCGGCGAGCGCCTCGACGCCCGCGAAGCCGCCGCCGACGAAGACGAAGGTGAGGGCGGCGTCGCGGATCGCGGGGTCGCGGGTGGAGGAGGCGATGTCCATCTGTTCGATGACGTGGTTGCGCAGCCCGATGGCCTCCTCGACGGACTTGAAGCCGATGGCGTGGTCGGCGAGCCCCGGGACGGGCAGCGTGCGGGAGATCGAGCCGGGCGCGAGGACGAGTTCGTCGTACGTCAGCTGCCGGGGGCCGGTGCCCTCCTCGTCGGTGGCGAGGGTGGTGAGGGTGGCGGTGCGTTTGGCGTGGTCGACGGCGGTGACCTCGCCGACGACGACCCGGCAGTGCGGCAGGACGCGGCGCAGGGGCACGACGACGTGCCGGGGGGAGATGGCGCCCGCGGCGGCCTCGGGGAGGAAGGGCTGGTACGTCATGTACGGGTCGGGTGTGACGACCGTGATCTCGGCCTCGCCCCGGCCGATTTCCCGTTTCAGTTTCCGCTGGAGCCGCAGGGCCGTGTACATCCCGACGTAGCCGCCGCCGACAACGAGAATGCGCGCACGTTCCTTCACCATCCCATGACGCACCGGTCGCTGGAGTTTGTCCACAGCCTCGACAATTTGTGTGACCGCGAGTCGGGCGGCCGCGGGGTTGGCCGAAACACCGGAGTACACGGCAGGAGTGCAGGTCAGAGGGTGTGCGCCGGGGTGCGGGAAGGGGTGCAATCGGGACGTATACGACCCGTACTCCGATCGGGGGGCGCTCCGTGCGGAACCTGCCCCTTCTGAATTGACTCCCTCTCAACTATGTTCGTGAGTCGACGGGGTGTCAGGGGGAAGCGCTCTGCGGGTCTGCGACGGGCGGGCCCGGGGTGGCCGTCCCCTGTTCCACACCCCGGCTTTCGATGGCGGGGAGAGTCTCCGGGGGGAGACGTCATTACCGGGGGATCATTCATGCACATTCAGAACTCGCATTGGCCGTCCGCACCAGCCCTCGCATCCGGCGGTACGGTCGGTGCGGTCGGTGCGGCGATGGGAAACGGACGCGGGGACGGCGCGCGGTCAGCGCCGCTTCGCGTGGACGCACAGCGCAATCTGGAACACGTACTGCGGGCGGCGCGCGAGGTGTTCGGCGAGCTGGGGTACGGCGCGCCGATGGAGGACGTGGCGCGTCGCGCGCGGGTCGGCGTCGGCACGGTGTACCGGCGGTTCCCGAGCAAGGACGTCCTGGTGCGGCGGATAGCCGAGGAGGAGACCTCCCGGCTGACCGACCAGGCGCGGGCGGCGCTCGGCCAGGAGGACGAGCCGTGGTCGGCGCTGTCGCGCTTCCTGCGGACGTCCGTGGCCTCCGGTGCGGGGCGGCTGCTGCCGCCGCAGGTGCTGCGCGTCGGGGTCTTGGAGGACGGCGCCGAGGCCGTGTCGGCCGACGGGGCGCGGGTGCCGCAGCAGCGGACCCAGCCGGGCGGCGGCGAGCTGCGGCTCGTCGCGGACGACGGCACGACGGCCGCCGTCGACGACGCCGGGGCGGCGGCGCTGCTCGAGGTCGTGGGCCGGCTCGTGGAGCGGGCGCGGGAGGCGGGCGAACTGCGCGCCGACGTGTCGGTGTCGGACGTGCTGCTGGTCATCGCGACGGCGGCGCCTTCGCTGCCGGACCCGGCCCAGCAGGCGGCCGCCTCGGCACGGTTGCTGGACATCCTGCTGGAGGGCCTGCGGTCGCGGTCCGCTTGACTCGGGTGCGCTTGACTCGGGGTTCTCTCAAGTCGGGTTCTCTCGAGTGGGGTTCTCCTGAGTCGGGGTCTCTTGGCTCGTAAGGGTCACCGGGGAGTGAGGGTGGGGGGCGGGGGTGCCACGTGGGCCCTCTCCTCTGCCCTCACCCGCCCCGTGCTCTGCCCTCACTCACCCTGTCGGGCATTCGGGGCATTTGGGGCGCATTGCTCAACTCCTGCCCGGTGTACGAGAGTTGAACCTTCCCCGTCCGGGTGAAACCTAGTACTGGATTGCGACGAGTCCCCACGGACGAGTGGTAGGGCCGTCCCACCGGGTCCTGAACAAAAGCCAATATGGCACTCTGACCCGGTGGTCGGGACTGGTAGGGCAGGCGGCGGGGGCTTTCCGCGATGAGCGTTGACG
This sequence comes from Streptomyces sp. NPDC031474, assembly GCF_055581185.1. Classification (NCBI taxonomy): domain Bacteria; kingdom Bacillati; phylum Actinomycetota; class Actinomycetes; order Kitasatosporales; family Streptomycetaceae; genus Streptomyces; species Streptomyces sp. NPDC031474. Next base: position 547,748 of record NZ_JBVIJX010000004.1, on the reverse strand, counting down.
GTCGGGACGAGTCGCTCGGTTCACCGCAGGTGCCGAGCCAGGGCGGACGCGCGAACGGCCCGGCGCCCACTCCGCCGGCCGCACCGAAGCAGAACAGTGTCCCGGCACAGCGCGAAGGACGGACCGGGGGCATCCTGCCGCCGCGGGACCTGCCGCCGGCCGACACCGACCTGATCGGCCGGATGCGCTCGGGCGACGACACGGCGTACGAGGAGCTGTACCGACGTCACGCCGACGCCGTGCGCCGCTACGCCCGCACCTGCTGCCGGGACGCACACACCGCCGACGATCTCACCGCCGAGGTCTTCGCCCGCATGCTCCAGGCGGTACGCGGCGGCTCGGGACCCGAGTACGCCGTCCGCGCCTACCTTCTCACCTCCGTCCGCCGCGTCGCCGCGGGCTGGACGCGCTCGGCGAAGCGGGAGCAACTCGTCGACGACTTCGCGGTGTTCGCCGCGCACTCCGCCCGCTCCTCCGACGTCGCCGACGACACCGCGTCCATCGGCTCCTTCGGAGCGGGCCTGGACCTGGGCGCCGACGTGCGCGCGATGCACGAGGCCGAGCAGTCCATGGCCATGCGGGCTTTCCGCTCGCTGCCCGAGCGCTGGCAGGCGGTGCTGTGGCACACCGAGGTCGAGGACGAGTCGCCGAGCGAGGTCGCCATGCTCTTCGGCCTCGACGCCAACGGCACGCGGGTGCTCGCCAGCCGCGCCCGCGAGGGCCTCAAGCGGGCCTATCTCCAGGCCCATGTCAGCGCCACCCTCACCACCGACGAGGAGTGCGCCCGCTACGCCGACCAGCTCGGCACCTACGCCCGCCGCCGACTGCGCACCCGCGCGGAACGAGGGCTGCGCAAGCATCTGGAGGAGTGCGCCAAGTGCCGGCTGGCCGCCCTGCAGATCGAGGAGGTCGCCAGCAGCATCCCCGCCGTCGTGCCGGTCGCGGTCATCGGCTGGTTCGGCGCGGCCGGGTACGCCAAGGCCGTCGCGCTCATCGCCGGGGGCGCCGGGGCGGGGGCGGCGGGCGCGGCCGCCGCGGCGAGCGGCTCCACCGGCGGGACGGGCGCCGGGGGCGTGCTGGCCTCGGAGGGCCTGGGCGCGCCCGTGAAGACCGGCATCGCTGCCGGTGCGGTCGCGGTGGCGGCCGCCGCCGTGGCCCTCGCGCTCGTCGGCAACGACAGTCCTGCCAAGCAGCCCGAGGCCAAGCCCCCGGCATCCGCGCCGGCGCCGGTCGCACGCCCCGAGGAGCCGACCCCCACACCGACGCCGACACAGGAGCCCGAGCCGGATCCTCCGGCGATCATCCCGGCGGCTGCCCCAACACCGGCCCCGAGCCCCAGGCCTACGTCCACCCCGACGCCGGCCCCCACACCACCACCCGCCGCCGCTCTCACCCCGACACCGACTCCGACGTCCACCCCGCCCCCCACGCCTACGCCCCCGCCGCCGCCCGCCCTGGCCGCCTACCCGCTGAGCGAGCTGTCCCTCGACGTCACCGGCGACGGGGCCGGGCCCGAGATCCGGCTCGGCGGCAGCAGCTGGGTGTGGCAGCGCGACGGTGGGCTGTCCATCGCGGACCGGCGGTACGGGCGCGGGGTGACCGTGCACGGCGACTCCTCCGTCACCGTCGACCTCAACCGGGAGTGCGTTTCCTATGACGCGCTCGTCGGCGTCGACGATCTGACGATGAAGCTCGGCAAGGTCTCCTTCTCCGTCTACGGCGACGGGAACCGGCTCTGGTCGTCCGGGGTGATCAAGGGCGGCGACCCGGCCGTGCCCGTCCATGTGAACCTCACCGGCCGCGCGACCGTACGCCTGGTGGTCGAGCCGCACAGCACCTTCGACACGGTGGCACTCGCGGACTGGGCCGAGTCCACGTTCACATGCTCGTAGCGGACCGGAAGGCTGCGGGGCCCGCCGTGTCCGGCGATGGGGCGGGGTGGTCGTGCGCGGCTTGCGTGAGGTCGCGGAGGGCGTCGGTCACCGTCATGGACGTACCGCGGGTGCGCTCGGCCGCGTAGCCTTCGCCGCCCAGGGCCTCGCGGATCGCGGCCTCGGCCCGCTCGGCCCGGGCGTGATCCGGGGCGGGGCGCGGGTGGGGGCCGCGCAGAGCGTCGGCGGTCGCGAGGAGTCGGGCCGCGCGCGGGAAGTCGCCGAGGCGGGCCAGCAGGTCCGCCGCGCCGTCCATGATCGACGAGGTGACCGTCTCGGCGCACTCGTCGGCCACCGCCCGGCGCAGCGTGTCGGCGAGCATCGGCAGACCGTGCTCGGGGCCGGACTCGACGGCCGTGAGGTCCGCGTCGAGCAAACCCAGCGCCGCCGCGAACTGCGGTGGCGGTGTGCCCTTCTGGGCCGCCGTATGAGCCCGGTCGCAGAGCTCGCGCGCGTGGGCGACCTGCCCCTCGTGCAGTGCGATGTGAGCGCGCAGCAGGAGGACGAACGCCCGGACGTCCGGCACGCCGTGGCGGTCGGCGGCGTTGTCCGCCTCGTCCAGCGCGGCGAGCGCGCCGTCGACGTCGCCCGAGCGGTAGGCGATCTCCGCGAGCCGGGCGATGAGGAACGGCGACTCCGCGTACGCCCCGACCTCGTAGGCGAGCCGCAGCGCCTCGCGGTACTCGCGCTCCGCCTCCGCGAAGCGGCTGCGCGCCATCTCCGCCTCGCCGGCCGCACTGCACACCTGGGCCCGCATCCAGCGGTCGCCGACGCGCATGCTGAGCTCCCGCAGCTCCGCCAGGTCGTCGTCGACGCCGTGCAGTCCGCCGGGCGAGTCGACGACCATGTGCGTGCGGAACATCAGGGTGCAGCCGAGTTCCCAGTCGCCGCCGTAGGCACGGCAGTTGGCGACGGCCGCGTCCAGGATGCTCCGGACGTCCACCGTGTCCCTCAGCTGGAAGGCCGTCAGCGGCCAGATCAGGCCGGGCATCACGGCGGCCTGCGGGCCGCCGGGCTCGTAGTCGGCGCGCAGGCGGACGAGGTACTGCCGGTGGCGTGAGTCCGTCCCAGCGTCCTTCGGCTCGGACTCCGACAACAGGAACAGATGCAGCATCCGCAGGTTCACGCGCCGCATGTACCGGGTGTGACCGTCCGTGCCGGGCGCGGGCGGGCTCGTCTCCAGGAAGGCGTCGACGGGGTCGACGGCGGCCATGCGGGCGGTGAGGTCGGCGGGGACGGTGAGGGAGCGGCAGGTGAGGGTGGCAGCGGGGTCAAGGGGGCGGGCGGGCGCACGGTCGGGGGTGTTGTTCGTGCGGGAGGGCTGGAGCGTGTCCAGGACGGCGCCCAGGCGCAGGGTGCGGTCGGTCCACTCGGCGCCCTCGTGGCGGTGGTTGCGCAGCCACCAGAACCAGCCCGTGGCGAGGCAGAGGGCGGCGGCCTCCTCCTCGTCGCCTGCCATGAGCGCGCGCTGGAGGCCCACGCGGATGTTGTCCATCTCGGTCTCCAGGCGGGAGATCCAGGGGAGTTGCTCCGCGGAGCGCAGCAGTGGATCGGCCCGCTCGACGAGCGCGCGCACCCACGCGCGGTGTCGCCGTTCGACCGCCGCGCGGGACTGCGGGGACTCGGCGGCGCGTTCGGTGGCGTACTCGTGGATGGTCTCCAGCATGCGGTAGCGCATGCCGTCGCCGCCGTCACCCTCACAGGGGGCGGCCACGACCAGGGACTTGTCGACGAGCGCCCCGACAAGGTCCGCGACGGGGCCGGTGCACACGGCCTCCGCCGCCTCCAGGTCCCAGCCGCCCGCGAACACGGACAGCTCGCGCAGCAGGGTGCGCTCCGGTTCGTCGAGCAGGTCCCAGGACCAGTCGACGACGGCCCGCAGGGTCTGCTGGCGTGGCAGGACCGTGCGGCTGCCCGAGGTGAGCAGGCGGAAGCGGTCGTCGAGGCGGTCGGCGATCTGGCGCGGGGTGAGCAGCCGGAGGCGGGCGGCGGCCAGCTCGATGGCGAGCGGCAGCCCGTCCAGCCGGCGGCAGATCTCCGCGATCGCCTCCTGGTCCCGGTCTTGCAGGGCGGCGGCCGCGTCGGGGCGGGCGGCGGCCGCGCGGTCGGTGAAGAGGCGGTGCGCCTGGTCGGGGAGGAGGGGCTCGACCGGGCGCACCGACTCACCGGGGACGCCCAGGGGTTCACGGCTGGTGGCGAGGATCGTGAGCCCGGGGCAGCGGGTGAGGAGGGTCTCGGCGAGGGCGGCGGCCGCGCCGATGACATGTTCGCAGTTGTCAAGGATCAGGAGTTGGCTGCGCTGTGCGCAGTACTCGACGAGCAGGGCGACCGGGTCGTCCTGCGGGGTCGCCAGGTCGGTGGTCAACAGGACGGTCTCGCGCAGACCGAGGGCACTGACCACCGCGCCCGGCACCGCCTCCGGCCGGTCGAGCGGCGCCAGCTCGGCCAGCCACGCCTGCGGGAGCCCGGCGGCGGCTTCCTCGGCGAGACGGGTCTTTCCGGAGCCGCCCGGTCCGGTGAGCGTGACGAGACGGGCCCTGTGCAATTCGGAACGGATGGCGGCGAGCTCGGGTTCCCGGCCCACGAAAGAGGTAAGCCGCGGACGGATGTTGCCGGTGCGTTCGGGAAGTTGGAACGGCGTGAGGTCGGCGAGGGCCGCTGGGGGGTGGGCCGGCGCCGGGCCGCGGTCGGGTCGGGGACGGTGGGTCGGTGTCGGACGGTTCAGGAGTTCGGTGTGCAGGGCGCGCAGGTGTGGGCCCGGATCGGCGCCGAGGCCGTCGGCGAGGGTGCGGCGAGCGGTCTCGTACGCGGCGAGGGCGTCGGCGTCGCGGCCGGTGTCGCGCAGGGCGCGGATGAGGAGGGCGTGCAGCGGCTCGTCGTAGTGGTGCGCGGCGGTCAGTTCCCGCAGGCGCGGTACGGCTTCGCGGGCGCGGCCCAGGAGGAGGTCGGCTTCGGCGCGGGCGCGGGTGGCTTCCAGGTGGAGGGCCTCGGGGCGGGCGGCCGCGGTGCGGTCGGGGAGGTCGGCGAGGGCGGGGTCGCGCCACAGGGCGAGGGCGGCGTCGAGGGTCCGGGCGGCGGAGGAGGCGTCGCCCTGCCGCAGGGTCTCGGTGCCCTGGCGTACGAGCCGTTCGAAGACGAAGAGGTCGACGTCGTCCTCGGTCGCGGTGAGTCGGTAACCCTCGGGGGCGGAGGTGACGGTGTCTTTGCCGACGGCACGGCGGAGACGGCCGATCAGGGCCTGAAGGGCGGCGGTGGCGTCCTGGGGCGGGGAGTCGGCCCAGACCTCGTCGATGAGGGTTTCCGGGGCGGTGGGGCGGCCTGGGCGGAGGGCCAGGGCGGTGAGGAGCGCGCGGAGGCGGGGGCCGGGGATGGGTACGGCGATGCCCTGGTCGTCCTCGGTCTGGGTGACGCCCAGGATTCTGTACCGCACCTGTTCATTGTCCCCGGGGGACGAGTTGGGGGGCACCAGGTTTCGGGGCGGTCGATCGTGGGGCGGGGTGAGTGCCGGTGGTCGGTGGTCGGGGAGGTTGGTCCCCGGCGGGTCGGTCCCCGGAAGCGGGTCCCCGGGGGACGAGGTGGGGGCACCAGGTTTCGGGGCGGTCGATCGTGGGGCGGGGTGGGTGCCTGGGGGCGGTGGTCGGTGGTCGGTGGTCGGGGAGGTTGGTCCCCGGCGGGTCGGTCCCCGGGAGTGGGTCCCCGGGGGTGGGTACAGCCGGCTCCGTTTCGTGTGACCCGGAGTGGCGGCTGGGGGGTTGGGGGCGCGGCCCGGCGTACGGGGTGCCTCTGGGCCCGTCCGTGCCGCCCCGGCGGCACGACTGCCCGCAGTTGTGCGGGCGGCGGCAGCGGCGGCGCGGCCTCAGCCGCCGGAGGAGACCGCTCGTCTCTGGGGGGCGATGCCTGCCGGTACCGCGCGTGCGCGGGCCGGGGTTCCTGTCCAGCAGGTTCCTCTGCGGGACAGGAGGCGGCGGAGCCAGATCTCGAGGGAGATCAGGTCGGCGAGGCCGTCCAGGGGGAGGGGTTCGCCTGCCGCGGCGGCTCTGAGGGCCTTGCGGACGACTCTCGCCTCGATCAGTCCCGCTTCCGCGAGCAGGGGGGCCTCGAAGAGAGTGAGGAGGGGGTCCATGGCCATGCGCAGGCCTGCCCGGGCCGCCGCGGTGACCGGGGCCTGGGAGGGGGCGCCCCAGCCGGGCGGGAGGTCGGTGACGCCGGCGCCCTTCAGGACGGTGCGCAGGATCGCGGCGCGCGCTCCTGGTTGCACGCGCAGGGTCTCGGGGAGCGCCCGGCACGCGCGGACGACCTGGTTGTCGAGGAACGGAGCGTGCAGTCGCTGGGAGCGGATCTCGGCGGCCTGCTCCAGGACACGCAGGTCCATGGCAAGACGCGTGAGGGCGGCACGCGCGCGGTAGTCGCCGGGGCGCTGGCCGGGGCCGACCCCGGACCGGTGTGCGGCGCCCTGCAGGCGAACCGATACTTCAGCCAGCGCCTCGCCCGTCAGCCAGCGCGCTGCCGGGCCCGCGTCGCCCCAGGTGAGGGCGGCCAGGGACGCCCCTACGGCGCCTGAGGGGTCGTCGAAGCTGAAGCTGCGGTGCAGGAGGCGTTCCGCCAGGCCCTCCACGCCCGCGCGGTAGGACGTACGGGCCAGGCGGCGGGCCGCGCCGTACACGCGCGCGGGGACGAGCACCGATCCGTCGGCCTTCGTCAACGCCGCGACGGGGCGTACCAGGTGGCGGCGCTTGCGGTCCATCAGCAGGTCGGCGAGGCGGGCCGGGTGGGCGTCCAGGACCTGGCGGGCGCCGTAGCCCGTGAAGTGGTCCGCGCTGCCCGCTGCGAGACGCGCGCGGTGGCGGGCGGCCGTGACCAGGCTGGCGCCGGGTTCGTCGGTCAGCGGGCCGTCCAGGTCGGCGTACGGCAGGGTCTCCTCGCTGCCGGCCACCACGACGTGGTGCAGACGCGGGTTGGCCGCGAGGGCGCCGGCCCGTTCCAGTTCGGCCTCGCGGCCGCCGACGGCCAGGTCGTTGAAAGTGACGGCCAGCAGCCGCTCCCCCGCGCCCGTGCCGTGGCCGAGCAGGGTGCCGGGCATGCCGGGCAGGCCGGCCGCCAGAAGCGCCAGCGTGCCGGAGGCCGGGCCGCCGGAGAGGTCGGCGCCGATGCCGGGAACGGGCATCCCGCGCGCGGCGCGCCGTTCGGCGGGTCCCATGCCGGGCACCGGGCCGGGATCGATGTCGGGGACGTGCCGGGGCGCGGACAGACGCGCGCGTACCGCCTCGATGAGCGCGTCGCGCACGCCGTCGACCGCGCTGTCCGCGTCGGCCGGGGGCGCCGCCACGGCGAGGGAGGCGACCGGCTCGTAACCGGCGACCTCGCGCGCCCCGGCTCGCAGGATCAACGCATGCCCCGGCGGAATGCGTCGCACGCCGTCGTACGGGGTGGAGTCGTGCAGGGCGGCCGGTACGTCGGGGGCGGCGAGCAGGGCCGCCAGGTGACCGAAGTCGAGGTTGGCCTCGATGAGGTCGGCCAGCGGCAGCGCGGCCGTCGCGTACGCCGTGCCGCCCGCCCAAGGAGTGTGGAACACCGGGCGCACGCCCGCGAGATCACCGCAGACGGTAATGCGCCGGCCGACCTGGACGATCGCCGTGTAGCTGCCCGACCAGGCCGTCAGATGCCGAAGCGCCCCTCCGCGCGCGGCGAACAGTCCGACGCGCAGCTGTTCGTCGCTCGCCCCGCATGTACCGAGGACCGCGATCCGGGTCTGGGCGTCGGCCTGCACCACCCGCACCTCGTCGGGGCGCCAGTCGCCGACCGCCCACAGCGGATCGGGGTCGCCCCACAGGAGTTGGGAGCCGACCGGGTGCAAGGTCTCACCGTCGTGGCCGACTTGGCCCCCGTACGCCGCACCGTCGTCCTGGCGCCCTTCGTAGCCCATGGCTCCGCCCAGCGCACCCGCGGCGGTGCTGCTCCATCCCACCAACCACCGCATCGACGCCTCCACAGGCTGTGGACAACCGAGTGCACCGCACGAACGGTTCACATGCTGCCACGAAGAACGCGCCGTAGAAGGAGGCGGCACCGCTTGCGATCCGGGGAGTGTGCCCGTGTGAACGTGTCGGCGCCGGTTGCGGCGTCCGCGCGCACCCCGGCGTCCACGACCTGAATGCGCCCCCGGTACGCTCCCCCAGGACGCCCGGCGCGCCCTCGATTTCCATGGTCGGAGGCGTTGTCACCCAGGGAACAGAGGGTCGATTTTCGGCCAAATCCCCGGTGCGCGTCCGGCGTTGAGAACGTCCTGCGCAGGCTCCGCACACCCTCCGTGCACGCGCGCGTGCCGTGAAAGGCTCGCGCCGGTCCGGGAGACGGAGCTCGCCCCCCGGACCGTTCCGCCGCCCGCGGGGATGAAGGCGGCGGTGTCCCCCAGCCCACTGGATCCAGTACAGCGGGCCGACCCACGCAGGAGCCATGGAACCGCTCCCGTGATGGCCGGAGAAGAGCGCACGGCCGGGCGCACGGCCACACAGCGGGAGCACACCGCGACGATCCGCATCTGCACCCGCACCTTCGTACGGACCACAATCCCGCCAACCGGAAGAATGCCCCTTAACGCTTGGGATGCGGCGAACTACGCTGGGTTTACGAATGCCGCATGGTTATGCCAGCGCGGCAGCCGTCTGTGTCGAGGGGTGGCGCAATGTCCAGGGAGCAACGCGGGCCGAACGAAAAACTCGGCGCCGTTCTCGCCCTCGCGGGAATCAGCAACGCAGGACTCGCGCGACGCGTCAACGATCTTGGCGCTCAACGCGGGTTGACTCTTCGCTACGACAAGACGTCCGTGGCGCGCTGGGTCTCGAAGGGCATGGTGCCGCAGGGCGCCGCGCCCCACCTCATCGCGGCCGCCATCGGACAGAAGCTCGGCCGTCCGGTGCCGCTGCACGAGATAGGGCTGGCGGACGCCGACCCCGCGCCCGAGGTGGGCCTCGCCTTCCCCAGGGACGTCAACCAGGCGGTGCGCTCGGCCACCGAGCTCTACCGCCTCGACCTCGCCGGCCGCCGCGCCGGCTCCGGAGGCATCTGGCAGTCGCTGGCCGGATCATTCGCAGTAAGCGCATACGCAACGCCCGCCTCACGGTGGCTGATAACCCCGGCCGACAGTTCGGTGGCGCGGGACGTACACCTTCTGGAGGGGTCCGGCGCACCGCTCAAAGTCGGCCACAGCGATGTGCAGAAACTGCGGGAGGCCGCCGAGGACGCCAGACGCTGGGACTCCAAGTACGGAGGCGGCGACTGGCGTTCGTCCATGGTCCCGGAGTGCCTGCGAGTGGAGGCCGCGCCGCTGCTGCTCGGCTCGTACTCCGACGAAGTCGGCCGCGCCCTGTTCGGGGCCAGCGCCGAACTGACCCGGCTGGCCGGGTGGATGGCCTTCGACACCGGCCAGCAGGAGGCCGCGCAGCGGTACTACATCCAGGCGCTGCGCCTGGCCCGCGCGGCGGCGGACGTCCCCCTCGGGGGGTATGTGCTGGCCTCCATGTCCCTCCAGGCGACCTACCGCGGCTTCGGCGACGAGGGCGTCGACCTCGCGCAGGCCGCCCTGGAGCGCAACCGGGGGCTGGCCACGGCCCGCACCATGAGTTTCTTCCGGCTCGTCGAGGCGCGCGCGCACGCACGCGCGGGGGACGCGCAGGCCGCCGGGGCCGCGCTCAAGGCCGCCGAGAGCTGGCTGGAGCGGGCGCGGGACGGCGATCACGACCCGTCCTGGCTCGGCTTCTACTCCTACGACCGGTTCGCCGCCGACGCGGCGGAGTGCTACCGCGATCTGAAGGCGCCGCGTCAGGTGCGGCGCTTCACCGAGCAGGCGCTTTCTCAGCCGACGGAGGAGTTCGTGCGGTCGCACGGGTTACGGCTCGTCGTGTCCGCGGTGGCCGAGCTGGAGTCGGGGAATCTCGACGCGGCCTGTGAGCAGGGGGTACGGGCGGTGGAGGTCGCCGGGCGGATCTCTTCCGCGCGGACCACGGAGTATGTGAAGGATCTCCTTCACCGGCTGGAGCCCTACGGTGACGAGCCGCGCGTGGTGGAGCTGCGGGAGCGGGCCCGGCCGTTACTGATGACACCGGCCTAGACCGTTCCCTCCCCATCTGCCCGGTTTCTTCCGTTTCGGGGCCGCGGGCGTGTCATGCCCTTCCCCGGGTTTGAAGGCGTTGTCAGTGGCGCAGTGCACTATCGGAGGCGGGAGGTGGTGCACGTGTCGGGGATCGCTTATGACTGTGACGTGCTCGTGGTCGGCGGCGGGATCGTCGGGCTGTCCACGGCGTATGCGATCACGCGTGCCGCGCCGGGCACACGGGTGACGGTGCTGGAGAAGGAACCGGGAGTGGCCCGGCATCAGACGGGCCGCAACAGCGGCGTCATCCACAGCGGGATCTACTACCGGCCGGGGTCGCTGAAGGCCCGGTACGCGGTGCGCGGCGCGGTCGAGATGACGAAGTTCTGCGCGGAGTACGGCATCGCCCACTCCGTCACCGGCAAGCTGATCGTCGCCACGGAGCGCGCGGAGCTGCCCCGGCTGCACGCGCTCGTGCAGCGCGGCCGGGAGAACGGCATTCCGGTGCGGGAGCTGGGCGCCGCCCAGATCGCGGAGTACGAGCCCGAGGTGCGCGGCCTCGCCGCCATACACGTGCGCACGACCGGGATCTGCGACTACACGGCCGTCGCACGACAGCTGGGCCAGGCGTCCGGGGCGGAGATCCGCTACGGCGCCCAGGTCGTGCGCGTCGACCGGCGGCCGGAGCGCGGGGTGGCCGTGCTCACCGAGCGCGGGGACATCATCCGGGCGCGGGTGCTGGTGAACTGCGCCGGACTGCACTGCGACGAGATCGCCCGGCTGACGGGCGACGACCCCGAGGTGCAGATCGTGCCGTTCCGCGGCGAGTACTACGAGCTGGCGCGCCCCGAGCTGGTGCGCGGACTGGTGTATCCGGTGCCCGATCCGGCGTTCCCGTTCCTCGGGGTGCATCTGACCAGAGGGATCGACGGAGGCGTGCATGTCGGCCCCAATGCCGTGCCGGCGCTGGCCCGGGAGGGGTACGGATGGGGCGTCGTACGGCCGCGGGAGGCGATGGCGACGGCGGCATGGCCCGGGGTGTGGCGGATGGGGCGGCGACACTGGCGGTACGGGGTCGGGGAGCTGCGGCGGTCGCTGTCGAGGAGGGCGTTCGCGGACGCGGTGCGCCGCCTGCTGCCTGCCGTTCAGGACGGGGATCTGGTGCGGGCCGAGGCCGGGGTGCGGGCGCAGGCCGTGCTGCGGGACGGCACACTGGTCGACGACTTCCTGATCCGGGAGGGGCCGCGCACGGTGCATGTGCTGAACGCGCCCTCGCCGGCCGCCACCGCCTCGCTGCCGATCGGGCGGGAGGTGGCCCGCAGAGCGCTCGCAGTGCTGGAGGCGTCGTGACCGGCGCCTTCGCCGGGGCCTCGGCCGAAGCCTTCGCCCCGGCCTCGACTCACGGCCGCTCGCCCGGCCCCCGTAAAATCGACCCCACTGTGTCTGATTCCGTGAGTACCCCCGAAATACCCCAGCCCTCCCCCGGCGGCGAGCACCACCCGGGTGAGTCCGTTCGGCATACCCGCGCCAAGGGGGAGCCCCGGTTCCCCGACGGGCCCAAGGCCGATCCCGCCGGGTCGCACTTCGAGCGGCGGATCCGGAGCTTCCAGCCCCGGCGCAGCCGGGTGACGGCCGGGCAGGCGGACGCGTTGCAGCGGCTGTGGGCCAAGTGGGGACTCGACATCGACGGGCACCCCGTCGACCTCGCCGAGTTGTTCGGCGACGACCGTCCGGTCGTCCTGGAGATCGGTTTCGGCATGGGCGAGGCAACCGCGCAGATGGCGGCCGCCGACCCGGACACCGACATCCTCGCCGTGGACGTGCACACGCCCGGCCAGGGCAACCTGCTCAACCTCGCCGACCAGAACGGGCTGACCAACGTCCGGGTCGCCAACGGCGACGCGATCATCCTGCTGCGCGAGATGCTGCCGGCGGACTCGCTCGACGGGCTGCGCGTCTACTTCCCCGACCCCTGGCCGAAGAAGCGCCACCACAAGCGGCGCCTCATCCAGCCCGCGTTCCTCGACCTGGCCGCGACGCGGCTCAGGCCGGGCGCGCTCGTGCACTGCGCCACGGACTGGGAGCCGTACGCGGAGCAGATGCTGGACGTGCTCACCGCACACCCCGACTTCGAGAACACCCGGGCCGACGGCGGGTTCGCACCCCGGCCCGGGTTCCGGCCGCTGACCCGTTTCGAAGGGCAGGGCCTGGACAAGGGCCACGTGGTGAACGATCTGCTCTTCCGCCGCGTACAGCATCGCGTCCGGCCCGGGGATCGCCGACCGGCCTAGGGATCACTGACCGACCGCCCCCTCCACCACAGTCCCCTCCCTCGTTAGGGTCGATGCCGTGGCCATCAGTCCCCCCTTTCCGCCCTACCCGCCGCATCCCCCCGGCGGCGCTCCCGAGGACGGTGTGCTCAGGCACGCGCACTGGTGGCAGCGCAGGTGGGTGCGGTACGGGGCGCTCATCATGCTGCTCACGCTGTCCGGGCTGGTCATCCTCGCGCTGGTGCGGGAGCAGACCGGCACCGAGGGGTTCCTGGTCGGGCTCGGGCTCGCGGTGCTGCCCGTGCCGCTGCTCATAGCCGCCTTCCGGTGGCTGGACCGGGTCGAACCCGGGCCCTGGCGGAACCTGGTGTTCGCCTTCGCCTGGGGTGCGTGCGCGGCGGCGCTGATCGCCATCGTCGCCAACAGCTTCGCCACCCGGTGGATAGCCACCGCGACCGCCGACCCGTCCAGCGCGGACACCCTGGGGGCGACGGTCATAGCGCCGATCGTCGAGGAGTCCGCCAAGGCGGCCGCCGTCCTCCTCGTCTTCCTCTTCCGTAGGCGGGACTTCACCGGGATCGTCGACGGCGTGGTCATCGCCGGCGTCACCGCCACCGGCTTCGCGTTCACCGAGAACATCCTCTACCTCGGCACCGCCTTCGGCACCGACCAGCTCAGCGGCGACAGCGGCATCGCCTCCGTCACCGCCGCGACCTTCTTCGTACGCGTCGTCATGTCGCCGTTCGCGCACCCCCTGTTCACCGTCCTGACCGGCATCGGCTTCGGCGTCGCGGCGCTCTCCGGGGACCGTCAGCGCCTGCGACGGGTGCTGCTCCCGCTGTCCGGGCTGCTTCTCGCGATGGGCATGCACGCCCTGTGGAACGGCTCCTCGACGTTCGGCGAGTTCGGCTTCTTCGCGGTGTACGCGGCGTTCATGGTGCCCGCGTTCGGGCTGCTGACCTGGCTGGTGGTGTGGACGCGCCAACGCGAGCTGCGCACCGTACGCGAGGAACTGCCCGCCTACGCGGCCGCCGGCTGGCTCACCCCGGCCGAGCCGTTCGCGCTCGGCTCGATGCGGGCCCGGCGGGTGGCCCGCGTCTACGCGGGCCGCCACCTCGGCAAACCGGCGGCGAAGGAGGTGGCGCGGTACGAGGCGTATGCGACGTCCCTGGCGTTCCTGCGGCACCGCGGTCGGCGGGGGCGGGCGAACGCCGACTTCGTCGTACGGGAGCGGGAGTTGCTGAACGAACTGTGGCGGCGCAAGGACATCGCCCGGCCCGCGCTGGACCACGCCGCCCGGATGACGGCCCCGCCGGTCCGGGTGACCGCGCCGCCCTGGCCGGTGTATGGGGTGTACGGGTACGGCCAGGGGCCGGTTCAGGTGCCGGGCCAGGGGCAGTGGCCGGGCTACGGGTATCCCGCAGCACATGCGTCGGGCTACGGGTATCCCGCACAGCCACATCCGGCACAGCCGTATCCCGCACAGCCCTATCCGGCACAGCCCTATCCGGCTTCCAACCCCTACCAGTCATGACCAGTCATGACCAGTCGTGATCAGTAGGAGCAGGCGGGAGCAGGAGAGGGCTCGGGAGGAGTAGGGGGTAGGTGGGGCTCAGGCGGAGGCCTGGGTCAGCCTGGTGACCTCCGCGTCCGTCAGTTCCAGCTCCGCCACCTCCAGCAGCGCCGGCAGCTGCTCGACCGTCCGCGCGGAGGCGATCGGCGCGGCCACCGTGGGCTGCGCCGCGAGCCACGCCAGCGCGACCGTGGCGACCTGGGTGTCGTGGGCCTGTGCGATCTCGTCCAGGGCGGTGAGCACCTTCCGGCCCCGCTCCGTGTCGAGATGCTTGGCGGCGCCGGCGGCGCGGGCGCTCTCCACCGTCGTACCGGGCCGGTACTTGCCGGTGAGGAAGCCGGAGGCCAGCGCGTAGTACGGGACGGCGGCGAGGCCGAAGCGGGCGGCGAGGTCCTGGCGGCCGCCCTCGTAGGTGTCGCGGGAGACCAGGTTGTAGTGGGGCTGGAGGGCGACGTACCGGGCCAGGCCCTCGCGGTCGGAGAACTCCAGGGACTCCTGGAGGCGTTCGGGGGAGATGTTGGAGGCGGCGATGTGGCGGACCTTGCCGGCCTTCACCAGTTCGTCGAGCGCGCCGACGATTTCCTCGACGGGCACCTCGGTCTTGTCGAAGTGCGTGTAGTAGAGGTCGATGTGGTCGGTGCCGAGGCGGCGCAGGGAGGCGTCGGCGGCGGCCTTGATATTGGCCGCGGTCAGGCCGGGGAACTCGGGGTGCTGGCTGACCTTGGTGGCGATGACCACGTCGTCGCGGTTGCCGCGCTGCTTCACCCAGTTGCCGATGATGGTCTCGGACTCACCGCCCGAGTTGCCCTCGACCCACGCCGAGTAGGAGTCGGCGGTGTCGAGGAAGTTGCCGCCGGCGGCCGCGTAGGCGTCGAGGACGGCGAAGGAGGTCGTCTCGTCGGCGGTCCAGCCGAAGACGTTGCCGCCGAGGGAGAGCGGGAAGACCTCGAGGTCGGAGGAGCCGAGCTTGCGAAGAGAAGTCATGCTTCATATCAACGGGCGCGGGCGGCACACCCATTCCACGGGCAACGCAAAGAACGTGTGAACAGCACACGTGGACGGAGCACCGGAGCACGTGAACACCCCCGAGGGGGACCCTCAGGGGTGTTCCGGGTACTACGGGTAGAACAGGTATTCCCCGGAGGGACTGCTCAGGGGTTGAGGCCCTTGCTGCGCAGCCAGGCCATCGGGTCGACGCCGTCGGAGTTGCCGTTCGGGTGGACCTCGAGGTGGAGGTGGGGCCCGGTCACGTTGCCCGTCGCGCCGACGCGGCCGATCACGTCACCGGTGCCGACCTTCTGGCCGGCACTGACGCTGATCGAGGACTGGTGGCAGAACCAGAGTTCGGTGCCGTCGTCCAGCGTCAGGATGGTGCGGTAGCCGTAGGAACCGGCCCAGCCCGCCTCCGTGACGGTGCCGCTGTGGACGGCCTTGATGAGCGTGCCGGTGGGAGCGGCGAAGTCCAGGCCCGTGTGGTAGCCGGAGGACCACATGGAGCCGGCCTGACCGAAGGTCGAGGTGATCGTGTACGAGGAGGTCGGCAGCGTGTACTGCTTGGCGAGCTCGGCCAGGCGCGCGGCCTCGGCCTTCTCGGCGGCCTCCGCGGCGGCCTTCGCCTTTGCGGCGTCGGACTTGGCCTTCGCGTCCTTCTCGGCCTTGACGACGGCGTCGCTCGCGGCCTTGGCCGCGGCGGCCTCGGCGGCGGCCTGGGCCTTGGTCTCGATCTGGGTCTGCTGCGACTCGGCCTGCGCCATGATCCGGCTGCGCAGGGCCTCACCGGCGTCGGAGGCGCTCTGGCTGCTGTCGTCGGCGGTCGTCTCGGAGCCGAAGGTCGCCAGGGCCGGCGCGGCGTCCTGGGCGGGCTCGTCGTCGGAGATGAGCGAGCCGACGTTCGGCAGGTCCGGCAGGGAGATGGAGACGGGGGCCTTGCCGGTGTTGGCGCTGGCCATGCCGCCCGCGCTGACGGCGGCTATGACGCCGACGCCGAGGACGGTGGAGCTGCGGGCGAACCCGCCGCCGCGCTGCTTGGCGACGCGGTGCTTGCCGCGTACCGGGCGAATGGACTCCGCGGTGGGGTTCCACTCCTCCCAGGGGCCCTCGTCGGTGCGGTAGTCGCCGTAGCCGAAGGTCTCGGTGGACCGCTGGGCGGGCACGAACGGGGCTTCTGGGGCAGGCCGGTTGGACGCCACGCGGGCGTACTCCTTTCCTTCCGTCGCCTACCGGGTTAGCTGACGGGTTCGGAGCGGGAAGGTCTCCTACGCGCGTATACCGGCCGTGGACTCCGCGAGTTCACGGTGGCTTCCGTGCGATTCACCCCAAGGTGGTGGTTCCCCGGTTCCCTTGCGGGATTCGGCAGTGCGCACGGAGCCGACTCTTGTGACGGCTGGGACGACCGCGCTGCGTTATCGAACGTTAATAGACCTGGGGGCCGGTTTCCAAGCACTTCTGCTTGATCAACAACATTTTCGGCCTGGGACTTTCGCCCCATGAACGGTGAAAAACGGGCGAGTTGACGGAAGAGGCGTCCGAAAACGCAGCGTACGCACAGTAACCAACCGGCCACATGTCGGGGACACGCACTGAGGGGTCCCTGGGACACGCACTGAGGGGTCCCTGATGTGCGCTGAATTGCCCCGGATATGCACCGAGGGCCGGAACCCTTTCGGATTCCGGCCCTCGGCCTTCAGTAGCGGGGACAGGATTTGAACCTGCGACCTCTGGGTTATGAGCCCAGCGAGCTACCGAGCTGCTCCACCCCGCGTCGTTGTGACTCCAGTCTACGCTACTTCCGGGGCGTCAAACACCACGGTTTACCGCCGCCCCCGATGCCCCGCCCCCGCCGCCTCATTCCAGGTGCCGGTTCGGGGCCTTCGCCCGCGCCTCGAACTCCGGGAGGACGAGGACGTCGACGCCCGCGGCCGTCAGGAGCCCGGTTCCGTCCGCCTCCGTCACGAAGGTGTCGGGCTCACGCCAGGCGGTGACCACCCGGCGCACGCCCGCGTCGAGGATGAGGCGGGCGCAGGGGGAGGGGCGGGAGGAGCGACGGGCGCAGGGTTCGAGACTGCTGTACACGGTGGCCGTGGGCAGTCGGGGGTCGGCGGGGTCGAGCTTCGCGAGGGCCGCCTCCTCGGCGTGCACGACCGGGTCGCCGGCCTCGCGGGAGTGGCCGCGGGCCAGTTCCGTACCGTCGGCGGCCACGATCACCGCGCCGACGCTGAAGGCGGTCTGCGAGGGCGGGCACTGCGCCGCGAGCTCGCAGGCGAGGGCCAGCCAGTGGCGGTCGGCCGCGGCGGGGAGCGGTCCGGCGCCGGGGGCGGTGGGCTGGTAGCGGTTCAGTACGACGTCCTCGATGCGCCGCGTCTCGACCAGGCGCAGCCGTCCGCCCTGGTAGCCGCCCGGCCCGAAGAGACGGGGCGCGTCCGGGTCGCCCACGAAGAGCGGGGCGACGACGAGCTGGAGTTCGTCGGCGAGGCCCTGCTGGAGCAGCTGGGTGTGAACGGTGCCGCCGCCCTCGACCATGAGACGCCGTACGCCCCGCACATCGTGCAGGTGTTCGAGGAGGCGGCGCCAGTCCAGTTCGGGGCCGAGCGGGACGACGTCCGCGGCGATCCCGAGTGCGCGGGCGCGCTCGGCGCCCTTGTCCGTCGTACAGACGACCTTCTCGCCGCCCGTGTGCCAGAAGTTCGCCGCGGGATCGAGCTCGCCGGAGCCGCTGACCGTGACCTTGAGGGGGTACGGCGGCCGGCCCTCGGCGACGCGGGCGGCGCGCCGCTCCGGGGAGTTCACGAGGAGCCGGGGGTTGTCCGCGCGGATGGTGCCGGCGCCGATGAGGATGGCGTCGACGGAGGCTCGCACCTCGTCGACGCGGTCGAAGTCGGCGGGGCTGGAGAGGAGCAGGCGATCGGGGGTGGTGTCGTCCAGGTAGCCGTCGAGGGAGACGGCGGCGGACAGCAGGACGTACGGGTACGGCATCGACGCGCTCCCCGGTGGCGTGGGTGAGGGTGGGTGAGGGTGGGTGGGAGGTGATTCACGTGGGTTGACGTGGCCTCTTGGTTCAAGTTTGAAACAAACCTACACTGGTCGCATGACGACTCGCTGGCTCACCCCCGAGGAGCAACGCGCCTGGCGCGCCTACGTCGCCGGGTACCTCCTCGTCGAGGACGCGATCGACCGGCAGCTCCAGCAGGAGGCCGGCATGCCTCACCTGTACTACTCCATCCTCGCCAACCTCTCCGACACACCGGAGCGGCGCCTGCGGATGACCGAGCTCGCGGAGCAGCTGAAGATCACCCGCAGCAGGCTGACGTATGCGGTGACCCGTCTGGAGAAGGACGGGCTGGTGCGGCGCGAGGACTGCAGCTGGGACAAGCGCGGGAGTGTCGCGGTCCTCACGGACGAGGGCATGACGGTGCTGGAGAGGACGGCGCCCGGGCATGTCGACACCGTCCGTGCCTCCCTCTTCGCCCGCCTCACCCCTGAACAGGTGGGACAGCTGGAGGAGATCTTCACGCAGGTCGTACGGGGGTTCCAGGGGGACGACAGCAACGAGGTCGCACCCGAGGACCTCCCGTGGCGCCGACGGTCGTCACCGTGCTCCGGCAGCGGCGAGGCCTCGGAGGGCGCCTTGGGCCCGGAAGGCGCCGGGGCATCCGGGGCGTCCGGGGCATCCGGGACCTCATGAGCCGCACCACAATTCAGTTGCTTCAAATTTAAAGCATGGGGTAGGGTCTCGTTTCGTCGGAACTGCTTCAAATCTGAAGCAGAAGCCGGCCGTGTGCCACCATTCACCACCGGACCCGGGAGACCCGCATGCCCGACACCCCCGCCGCCACCCAGCGCGCCCGCGTCCGGGTACCGCTTCGCTTCCACGACGGCTACTCCGTCGACACCGAACTGGTCACCTTCCACGGCCTCGCCGACGGCCAGGAGCACGTCGCCGTCGTCCTCGGCGAGCCGGCGCCCGGCACCACCCCGCTGGTCCGGCTGCACTCCGAGTGCCTGACCGGCGACGTCTTCGGCTCCGCACGGTGCGACTGCGGGCCGCAGCTGCGCGAGGCGGTGGAGCGCATAGCCACGACGGGCGGCGTCCTGCTCTACCTGCGCCAGGAGGGCCGCGGCATCGGCCTCTACAACAAGCTCGACGCGTACGCCCTCCAGGACCAGGGCCTGGACACCTACGAGGCGAACGCCGCGCTCGGTCTGCCCGAGGACGGCCGCGACTACACGGCCGCCGCCCAGATGCTGCGCGCCCTGGGCATCACGAGCCTGGACCTCCTGTCCAACAACCCCGACAAGGCCGACCAGCTGCGGGAACTGGGCATCGACGTCCAGGACCGGGTCCCGACGGGCGTCTTCACGACCCCGCACAACGTCCGCTACCTGCGCGCGAAGGTCCTGCAGACCCAGCACACACTGCCGCTGGGGGACCTCACGGGGCTGAACGTCGGCTGAAACGTCGACTGAAACGTCGACTGGGCGTGGGCTGATTGCGGGGCGATCCCGGGCCGGGCGTCAACGCCCCCGCTCGGGCCCGAACGGGCCGTCCAGCGCCGCCCATTGGAGCAGCATGATGGTCTTCGCGTCCGCGATCGCGCCCGTGCGGACCAGGTCGAGGGCCTCGGCGAAGGGGAGTTCGACGACGGTGATGTCCTCGCCCTCGGCCGCCACGCCCGCCGTGTCGACGCCGGGGGCGGACGCGTCGTAGGGGGCGGCGAAGAAGCTGAGCCGCTCCGTGACGGAGCCGGGGCTCATAAACGCGTCGAACACGTGCTCTACGTCCCGGACCGTGCGTCCCGTCTCCTCCGCGGCCTCACGACGGATCGCCTCCTGTGGGTCGTCGCCGTCCAGGAGCCCGGCGGCGGTCTCCAGCAGCATGCCGTCGGGGTGTCCGTTGACGTACGCGGGCAGCCGGAACTGACGGGTCAGCAGGACGGTGCGCCGGTCGGGGTCGTAGAGCAGGATCGTCGCGCCGTCGCCCCGGTCGTAGGTCTCGCGCTGCTCGCGGCTGACGTGGCCGTCGCTGTGCCGGTAGTCGAAGGTGGTGCGGCGCAGCACGGACCAGTCGCAGGCGAGGACCTCGACGTCGAGGATGCGGACCCGGTCGTTGCCGGTGAGGTCACGTCCCTGACGGTCGAGTCCGGTACGGCCCCGGGGGTCGGGGGTGTCGATGCCGGCGGTCATGAGGAGCTCCCTGCGGGGGTCGGGACGTCGGCGAGGCCGACGTAGGTCTGCATGCCCCGGGCGCGGGCCCGCTCGACCATGCGGTCGGCGCCCTGTGAGGGGCCGCCGATGCGCAGCACCGCGTCGCAGCGGTCCAACAGGCGTTCGGCGACCGGGTGGAAGAGCTCGTCGAAGAGCGGGTCGCCGGGGGCGGCGCCGCCCGCCGCCTCCAGCAGGGGCAGCGCGAGCGCCTCTCCGGTGACGGGCAGATGCCCGGCGCGGAACAGTGCGAGGGCGACCTCGTTCATGGCCCGCACGTTGTCCGCGAGTTTGGCGGGGTCGTCACCGGTACCCGAACGGTACGGTCCGGCGACCAGGATCATCAGCGGCGTCATATACGTCTATGTCTCCTCAGCTGAGGCGGGTCTCGACGCCGGCCTCGTGCAGGGCGTCCAGGGTCTGGGGGCCGCCGGGGTGGGTGGCGGGGTCGGCCGCGGCGGCGTCGGTGACGAAGGTGTGCACGGCGTCGAGCGGAGCGACCTGGCTGAACGCGCGCACGCCCAGCTTGGTCGCGTCGGCGACGGCGAGCGTACGGGCGGCCTGGGCGAGTCCCGCCTGCTTGACGGCAGCGTCCTCCAGGGAGAACTCCGACCAGCCGTGCACGGCGTGCACCCCGCCGATCGACATCACGAACACGTCGAAGGCCAGGGACTCCAGGGTGCGCAGGGCCAACGGCCCGACGAGGGACCGCTCACCGGGACGCGAGCGACCGCCGACGACCACCAGCTCGATGCCGGGCCGGTCGGCCAGCCGCAGCGCCGCCTGCAGACTGAGCACCGCGACCGTCAACGGGCCCCGCGCGGCGAGGTGTTCGGCCACATGCACGGTCGTGGTCCCGGCGTCCAGCAGCACCCGCGACCCCGGCTCGACCAGCGCGGCGACGGCCGCGCCCAGCCGGTCCTTCGTCGCCGCCTGCCACGCCTGCCGCGCCTCGAAGCCACCGCCCTCCGCACGCGGCCGCCCGGGAACGGCCCCACCGTGCACCCGCCGCACCAGCCCCTGCCTCTCCAGCGCGTCCAGATCCCTGCGCACGGTCATCTCGGAGACGCCAAGCCGCTGAGCGAGTTCGGCCACGGAGATCCGCTGCCCGGGGTCCTGCCCCTGAACGAGGCGCAGAGTCAGGTCCAGACGGTCGGCTACATCCATGCGGCCATTTCTACCACGCCAATGAGTGAACGAACATCAGACTGTTCGAACGGGCGATGGCTGCCCGGCCCTGGGGACGAGCTCAAAACAACGCAGCGCCCGAGCCGACCGAAGCCGACTCAGGCGCTGCGTAGCAGGCAAGAGGGCGTTTCCTCCCCCGCCACCGGTAGGCCCTGTGGGACTCGAACCCACAACCAATGGATTAAAAGTCCACTGCTCTGCCAATTGAGCTAAGGGCCCAGGCGATGTTGCCTCCCCGAGCATAGCCGGACCCGGCCGCGTCTCCGATCGGGTATCGGTGACACGGCCGGGTCGAGGCGTGCGGAAGGGCGAAGATCGGTCATCGGGCCTGTCGGCTACGGGGTCTTCCCCGCCCTCGCCGCCTCCCTGGCCGCAGTCCGTTCGTGGTCGGGGTTGAGGAACCAGTGGCGGGCCGAGACCTGCCACCACACCCCCGCGAAGCCCAGGACGACGAGAACGGCGACCGGGGCGTAGTTGAAGGTCTCCCAGGTGACCGGGGAGACCTGCGGCAGCATGAACAGGACGGTGAGCACGGCCACCCACGCCACCGACACCACGCCGATGGCCTTCGACCAACGGCCCAGGTGCCATGGCCCGCGCTGGAAGGCCTCGCCCTTGCGGATGCGCAGCAGCGTCGGGATGACGTACGCGATGTAGAGGCCGATGACGGCGATGGAGGTGACGGCCGCGTACGCGGCCACGTTGATCAGGTACGGCAGGCCCAGGAGCAGTGCGCCGCCGGCCGCGAGCCAGACCGCCGCGACGGGCGTACGGGTGCGCGGGCTGACCGTGTGCCACAGGCGGGAGTACGGCAGTGCCCCGTCCCGGGAGAACGCGTAGATCATGCGGCTGTTGGCCGTCACCGACGCCATCCCGCAGAACAGCTGGGCGCCGATCACGACCAGCAACAGCAGCTTGCCGGCGGTCGCGCCGAGCGCGTCGAGCAGGATCTGGGCGGGCGGCGCGCCGGTCGGCGAGGTGAGGGCGGCGTCGTAGGACTGAATGGCGTACGTGAAGCCGAGCAGCAGGACGAAGCCGGCGATCCACGACGTCCAGATGGACCGCACGATCCCCTTCGGGCCCGCCGTCGACGCGTCGTGCGTCTCCTCCGTCATGTGGGCGGACGCGTCGTAGCCGGTGAAGGTGTACTGGGCCATCAGCAGGCCCAGCAGCACGACGTACACCCCGCTGCCCCAGCCGGTGTTGTTGACGAACTCTCCGAACACGAAGGACGTCGACTGGTGGGTGTCGGGGACGAACGCCAGCGCCCCGACGATGACGCCCACGCCCAGCACGTGCCACCACACGCTCACGCTGTTCAGCAACGCGACGATCCGCACGCCGAAGGTGTTGAGCAGGCCGTGCAGCAACAGGATGGCCACGAAGAGCAGGACCGTCCGGCCCGGGGTCACCTCGAAGTCGAACTGGAGGTTCAGGTACGCGCCGAGGAAGGACGCGGCCCCGAAGTCGATGCCGGCGGTCACCGCGACCTGCCCCAGCACGTTGAACCAGCCCGTGAACCAGGCCCAGGCCGCCGCCGATCGCGGGGGCGCCAGCCGGTGCGCCCAGAAGTACAGGCCCGCGGAGGTCGGATACGCCGAGCAGATCTCGGCCATCGACAGGCCCACGAACAGCGTCATCAGGCCGACGGCCACCCAGCCCCAGGTGATCACCGCCGGTCCGCCCGTGTTCATGCCGAACAGGTACAGCGTCAGGCAGCCCGAGAGGACCGAGATGATCGTGAAGGAGACCGCGTAGTTGGAGAACGCCGACATGCGGCGGGCAAGAACCTGCGTGTAACCGAGCTGGGCCAGCCGCTCTTCGTCCGACAGCCCACTCACTCTGGCGTCATCTGTCATGCCCCCAGCAATTCCCTCACCGGGGGCGTGACACACGTCACAACTTGGCTGAAAGAAGCGGTTAGAAGATTCCCTTGTAGTTCTGCCAGCCGGCGCCGATCTTGACCCGCGCTCCGAATGTGCCGGTTCCGGTGCCG
This sequence comes from Streptomyces sp. NPDC031474, assembly GCF_055581185.1. Classification (NCBI taxonomy): domain Bacteria; kingdom Bacillati; phylum Actinomycetota; class Actinomycetes; order Kitasatosporales; family Streptomycetaceae; genus Streptomyces; species Streptomyces sp. NPDC031474. The sequence goes on along the minus strand of NZ_JBVIJX010000004.1, from coordinate 524,503 downwards.
GGAAGCCGGTACAGCCCGCCCGCGGTGTCCCGCGCGACGAGGTCCGCCTTCCCGTCCCCGGTGATGTCCCCGGCCCCGGCGACCGCGTTGTACGAAGCCCCCCAGTTCGCGAACAGCTTCACGCGCGCACCGAAGGTTCCCTTGCCGGTCCCGATGTAGCGGTACAGGTTGTTCGACTTGTCCTGGGCGATCAGGTCACCGATGCCGTCGCCGTTGAGGTCGCCCACGCCGACGATCTTCTTGTACGTCTTCCAGTCGTCGTAGAGCTTCACGGGGGCGGACAGTTTTCCGGCGGCCGTGCCCTTGTACATATAGACCTTGCCGGTCGACGGGTTGCGGGCGATCAAGTCGGGACGGCCGTCCATCGTGAGATCACCCGGCGAGGTCAGAACGTCGAACTGGGTCCAGCCGCTGGTCCCGACCGTCGTGTACGGCGCCGCGGGCGACAACGCGGCACCGCAGCCCGTCCGGTACAGCCGCAGCGCCCCGCTGCTGAGCCGCACGAGGGCGTCGTTGCAGCGGTCGCCGCTCAGATCGCCGATCGGCACCACCCTGATGTCCTTCGGCCAGCCCGCGCCGCTGGCCTGCCCCGAGAACGTGCCCTTGCCCGTGCCCTGTTGGTAGGTCAGGGTGCCCGGGTAGGGCATGGTGAGCAGGTCGCCGACGCCGTCCGGCTTGTTCCCCGGACCCACGTAGTCGTGGAACACGGCGCTGCCGCGCACACGTCTGACCGTGCCCTGCACCTTCAGGGGGCCGCCGACCCCGTCCGCCGGTGTGATCGACAGCGTCCAGTCGTACAGGCCGTTGGGAAGATCCGCCCCCGTCGAATCGACACCCGTCCAGTAGACGCCCAGGCTTCCTCGCACGGCGCCGCCGTCCGCGCCATCGACGCGCTTGCCGGTCGCCTTGTTGCGCACGGTCAGTTCCCAGTCGGCGGCCGGCTTCGACAACAGCACGGAGGTGAGGGTGTTCGCGGCGGGATCGATGCCGATCTCGGTGCTGCTGCGCGGCGCGTCCAGCAGGCCCAGCGGCTGCTGTGCCACGCCGGACGGCACGAGGTGCACCTGCTCCTTGATGTCCACGTAGGCCGCGTTCGCACCGGACTCGTCGACCGTCCAGCGCACGTCCCGCTGTGAGACCTCGGTGTCGGGCAGGTCCCCGATGACCCGGCTCTCGGCCGTACCGTCGGCGACCGTCGTCAGCGTCAGCTTCCCGGCCTGCTTGTCGTGGGTGACGACGTACCCGTCACCGAGCTCGGCCTCGTCGGCCGGCACCGGCACGGACTTCTTCTCCGTTCGGTCGTAGACGCCCGCCCGGCCCTCGCAGGTCCAGTACAACCAGCGGCCCAGCGCCTGGAGTTCGGTGGGAGCGCAGCCCGCGTCGGTGGCGAGGACCTCGGTCGTCCTCCTGGCCGTCAGGTCGTAGGCGGTGACACTGCCCGGGCTCGTGCCCGTGGTCCACAGGATGTTGCCGGAGAGGGCGGCCGGCCCGGGGGTGCGGGTGACGACGGGTGCAGGGTCGATGCTGTCGATCCGGTACACGTACTGCCCACCGGGTCCCGTGTAGAGCAGGTAGCGGCCCGAGACATCGGTGATCCGCCCTTCCTTGGGCAGCCCGGGGCGGCCCCAGACATCGTCCGCATCCGGCCCGTCGACCTCGATCGCATTGGTGGCCCCGTCGCGTGCGAGCCAAGCGATACGGCCGTCGGCCAGGCCCCGGACCTGGGCGCATGCGGCGTCGGCTGCGCAGTCGGCCATGGGGACGGTGGTGGTGAGCTTGCTGCCCTCGCCGAAGGTGGGGGTACCGGACGCGGCGACGGTCCGTACCCGGGCGGAACGCGCCGCGGTGCCGTAGTGCTCCAGAACGACGAGCCGCCCCTGGTCCAGGGACAGCCCCTGGATCGCCAACGGCGGTTTGGGCAGGGCCTTGACCGGCGTGACGACGGGCGGGCCACCGTCCGTGCCCGGGGTGAGGCGCTGGATGCCCCAGTCGTCGTCGCCCGTGCGGCCGATCTTCACGGCGGTGCCGTCGGGCCCGGCCGCGGTCCCGTACGCCGAGGACCGCAGCAGGGTCACCGGATCGCCGCCCGTGAGGGGCTGCGCGGTCGCCGAAGTGGTCCCGTTGACCAGCCAGTCGCCGACGACGGCCAGGTCCTGGGTGGCGTTCGGCCCGTCGCTGACGCCCTTGAGCCTCACCTCGACGGGGGCCGTCGATAGGTCACGCGGGAACACCAGGACCGATGCCTTGTCCTTGGCGGAGACGACGACATGTCCACCGCCCAGGCTCGTGCCGGTGTACCCGGTGGGAATCGGGCCGCTCCAGCCGCGCACCTCACCGGACGCACGGTCCACGGCGATCAGGCCGAACTGCGCGTCCACGGAGGCATGCAGGTACAGCGTCTGCGCGTCCACCGCCCCGCCCAACCCGAGGACGAGACCGGCCGGACCTCCCGTGATCATTCGGTCCACGGTGGTCCCGTCGGGCCCCGGCGTCAGCAGATGCACGTCACGGGTGACCGTACCGTCCTCGCCCAGCACGTTCTTGAAGGCCACCGTCAGGTTGTCGTAGGACGTGAGGTAACCCAACCCGTCCGGGACCTGGAGGCTCCGGGTGGAGCCGTCGGACGCGTCCCAGAAGTCGACCCGGCCATCGCTGTGGTGGTACGCCAGGACGTCGGTGCCGGTCGACATCCCCACCGTTCCCGCAGGCGCCGTCGGCACGGGCACCGACTCGCCGTCCGCGTAGCGCGTCCACAGCAGGCCGCCGGCGCCCTCCAGGCTGTGGAAGACCCCCTGTGCCCCGGCCCCGTCATGGCTGCCGTGGGTCGACGACGACTGGAGCGTCGCGGTCGTGTAGGTGTCCCGCGGTGTCGCCGGCACCACCGTCTCCTGCGGAGTGTCCGCGACCGCCGTCGACGGCAGCAACGGGGTCAGTCCTGCCGCCAGGACGGCGGAGGCGGCGACAAGACGCAGACGTGCGGAGCCATGGCGAGCCAAGAGAGTCCCTCCCCGGGAACAGGACGGAGACGGATCGGACGGCACGCCTCGCCGGCGTCCGCGGGCCCCCAGCCTTCACATCCGTCTCACAAGTCGGCTGATCCTACAGTCGCCCCGCAGCCTCGGAGAAAGGGGTTACCGGAGAAGCGAGAACGCCGTGGCCCCCACCGAAATTCGGTGGGGGCCACGGCGTTCACTCACATGGGCCGGCGACAGCCTTCGCGTCAGCCGTTGCGCTTCCAGCGGGGCTTGTCGTCGCGGCGGCCGGTCGTGCCGGAGCCGGTGCCGCGGTGGTCGTCACGGCGGCCGAACGGGCGGTCGTGGCCGCCGGAGCGGAAGCCCGGGCGGTCGTCGCGACGGTCACGGTTGAACGGACGGTCGCTGCCCCGGTGGGTGGACGGACGCTCGTCTCGACGGTCGCGGTTGAAGCCGCCCGACTGACGGTCGTCGCGGTTGAAGCCGCCCGACTGACGGTCATCGCGGCGGAACCCGCCGGAGGGACGCTCGTCACGACGGTCACGGTTGAAGCCGCCCGAGGGACGGTCGTCACGGCGGAAGCCACCGGAGGGACGCTCGTCACGACGCTCGTCGCGGCGGAACCCGCCCGCGGGACGCTCGTCACGACGCTCGAAGGAACGGCCACCACGGTCGTCACGACGGTCGCGGTTGAAGCCGCCCGACTGACGGTCGTCACGGTTGAAACCGCCACGGTCGTTGTCGCGGCGCTCGAACGAACGGCCACCACGGTCGTCGCGGCGGTCGTCACGGCGGAACCCACCACGGTCGTCACGACGGTCGCGGTTGAAGCCGCCCGACTGACGGTCGTCACGGTTGAAGCCGCCACGGTCGTTGTCGCGGCGCTCGAACGAACGGCCACCACGATCATCGCGGCGGTCGTCACGACGCTCGTAGTTGCCCCGCTCGTCACGACGCTGACGCGGCTGCTCGTACGCGGGACGCTCGGCGATCTGCTCGGAGACCACGGTCTCGGCCGGCGCCTCCGCCACGGTGTTCTGCTCCACGACCGCCTCGGCGGCCGCGACGACAGCCGCCTCCGGGTCCTCGCCGCGCTCACGCGCCACGCGGGCCACCAGACGGTCGGCCTCCTCACGCAGCTCGGTCGCCCGGCGCTGCGCGCGCTCCAGCTCCTTGGCGAGCTGGGAGACCTCACGCTCGGCCTGCTGCGCCGCGTTGCCCGCGGACTCGGCCTGGACCTCCGTCATCGACCGGGCGCCGGTGATCTCGGCGACCTCCGGGTCGAAGGCGGCGCCGCCCTGGATGATGTGACGCCCGGCGTCGACGCCCGCGTCCTCCATCAGCCGGAAGATCTGACGGCGCTGGTGCGGCAGCGAGAGCGACACGACCGTGCCGGTGCGGCCGGCCCGCGCCGTACGGCCCGCACGGTGCAGGTAGTCCTTGTGGTCGCCGGCCGGGTCCACGTTCAGGACCAGGTCGATGCCGTCGACGTGGATGCCGCGGGCGGCGACGTCGGTCGCGACGAGCGCGTTGACGTAGCCGTCCTTGAAGTCGGCCAGCGTGCGGGTGCGCGCGCCCTGGGTCATGCCGCCGTGCAGCGCGTCCGCCTTCACACCGGAGTCGCGCAGCTGCTCGGCGATACGGTCGGCGCCGAGCTGGGTGCGGACGAAGATGATCGTGCGGCCCTTGCGGGAGGCGATCGCGGCGGTGACCGGAGCCTTGTCCTTGGGCTTCACGATGAGGATGTGGTGCGACATGGTCGTGACGTTGCCCTGGGCGCTGTCGACCTCGTGCGTGACCGGGTTGCTCAGGTAGCGCTTGACCAGCGTGGAGATCTCGTTCTCCATCGTGGCCGAGAACAGCATGCGCTGGCCGCCGGCCGGAATCTGGTCGAGCAACTCGGTGACCTCGGGCAGGAAGCCCAGGTCGGACATCTGGTCGGCCTCGTCGAGGACGGCGATCTGCACGTTCTCGAGGGAGCAGGCGCCGCGGTTGATGATGTCGCGCAGCCGGCCCGGGGTGGCGACGAGGATGTCGACGCCACGCTCCAGGGCGTAGATCTGGTTGCTCATCGACGTACCGCCGCAGACGACCTTCATCTTCAGGCCGAGGACGTCGCCGTAGGGCTGCAGCGCGTCCGCGACCTGCATCGCCAGCTCACGCGTCGGCGTGAGGATGACGGCGCGCGGCTTGCGCTTCTCGGTGTGCCCGCCGGCCAGCGTGGCCAGGGTCGGCAGACCGAAGGAGAGGGTCTTGCCGGAGCCGGTGCGGCCACGGCCGAGGATGTCCTTGCCGGCCAGGGCGTCCGGGATGGTCGCGGCCTGGATCGGGAAGGGGGTGGTCACGCCGTTCTGCGCGAGCTTGCGCACGACGCCCTCGGGGAGCCCGAGGTCGGCGAAGGTCTGCCCGGAGGACGCGGCGGAGTCCTCGACCAAAGCCTGTGCGGCTTCGGTCTCGAAGACCGCGGTCTCGGTGAGCTCGATCGCCTCGTCGTTGCTCTCGGGCACGACGGCGTGATCAGTACTGGAAATGGACATGCGAATGCGAAACCTTCCGGAGTCTCGTCGGCACGCGCCCGTCAACTCCGTGTTCGCATTGCATTACGACCGCCTCTATGCGGTCCGCCACGGCTGGGGAGAGTACGCGCCACACGGCGCGCTCTGCGGTGGCGCCGGGCAAATGGGATCAAACGATCTACTACCATACGCACCCTTGGCTCCGAAGGCAAACTGAGCTCCATCACCGCAGCTCAGCAGCCACCCAGGCCCTGCACCCTGCCGTTCCGAGGCCCTGCCCCGAGCCGGCCTAAGGTCCTGTCCTGAATCGGCCAAGGGTCCTGTCCTAGGACGGCGAAACCGCCTCGGGAGCCGCTTCCGGCGCCGCCTCCGGCGCGGGCTCCCGCTCCGCCAGCTGCGGCGCCGGCCCCCCGCCGTCCTCGTGCGCCGAGGCCGACGGCTCGGCCACCGTCGGCTCCGGCGACGGCGGCGGAGGCGACGGCGAGGGCACGGGCGGCTCCGGGTCCGGCGAACGCGTGGGCGCCGTCGGCTGCGCCTTGGTCGGCGTCGCCGCCCCCGGCTTCTCACTCGGCCCCGGCCGCACCGCCCCCGCCGAGGCCGGTGCGCTCACACCCGCCGACGGCGCGGCCGAAGCGGACGCCGACGCGCTCGCCCCGCCCTTGTCGCCCTTCCCGTGCCCATGCCTGCCGCCACCGCCCGCCGCGCCCAGCCCGAACCCACCGCCCGCCCCCGCCGAACCCCCGTCCGGCGCGTGGCCGCCGTGCTGCCCCGCCGGATGCGAGGGCTTGACCCGGCCGCCCTCCTCGTCCCCCACGCTCATACAGCCGGCGGCCGCGGCGACGACCAGCGCCGTCACGGCCAGACGAACGGGTACGTACAAGGGGCGCACGGGGCCACCTCCGCGGCAGGCGTAAGAGTCGACGTGCCCAACTCCCGCCGCCCACAAGAAGACACGCGCGGGACACGCACCCCCTGCCGGACGGCTCAGCCGTAACCGAGAGCGTGCAGCCGAGCGTCGTCGATGCCGAAGTGATGGGCGATCTCGTGCACCACCGTCACCTCGGTCTCCGCGACGACCTCCTCCCGTGACGCGCACATCCGCAGCGTCGGCCCCCGGTAGATCGTGATCCGGTCCGGCAGCACCCCGGCGTACCACTCACCGCGATCCGTCAGCGGAGTGCCCTCGTACAGCCCGAGCAGCTCCGGATCCTCCGCCGGCGGCTCGTCCTCGACGAACACCGCGACGTTGTCCATCAGCCGCGTCAACTCCGGCGGAATCCGGTCCAGCGCCTCGGCGACCAGTTCCTCGAACTCCTCGCGCGTCATCTCCAGCACAGGCCCCATTGTCCGGTACGACCCCGCCGTGCGAAGAGCATGAACCGTCCGCATACCAGTGCCCGGACCGGGGCATACGGCACCAATGGCCCGCGTCCGCGTCCCCGCCGCAGCCCTGAACCGCCTCAAGCCCGCCCAGCGCAGGAACCGCAGGAACCGCAAGAACCGCAAGAACCCCGCTCTTGAACTCGCCGCCCGCCCCAACCCCTGGGCCCGCGCCCTCGGCCTGACCGGCGTCGTCCTCGTCGGGGCCTGGCTCGGCCTGCTGATCGTCGGCAACGTCCGCGTCCCCGTCGGGCCCATGAACACGACCATGACCCTGCGTCCGTCCGTGACCGGCGGCACGAAGATCAACGTCTCCCCGCTCGGCGCGCTCTCCCTGGACAGCCACCACGCCCCCGTGCGCCTCGACGTGAACGTCGACCAGCTCGACCCCGTGCGCTCCCAGGCCCTGGTCGACCACCCCGAGCGCCTCTCCGGCCTCCAGGACGAGGTGGCCCACGACGTCGAGCACGGCACCCTCGACCTCGCCGTCCGCTCCTGCGTCGCCGTCGTCTCCGGCGCCACCGCCCTCGGCCTCGCCGTCTACCGCCGCCCCCGCCGCGCCCTCGCCGCCGGCGGCCTCGCCTTCACCCTCCTGGCCGCCTCGGGCGCGACCGCGTACGCCACCTGGAACCCCAACTCCGTGCTGGAGCCGCGGTTCTCGGGCCTGCTGTCCTCAGCGCCCTCCCTCGTCGGCAACGCGCGCAGCATCGTCACCGAGTTCGACGTCTACCAGCAGGAACTCGCCCGCCTGGTCACCAACGTGACCAAGCTCTACGACGTCACCTCCACGCTCCCCGCCTACCAGCCGGACCCGACGACCGTGCGCGTCCTGCACGTCTCCGACATTCACCTCAACCCCGCGAGCTGGAAGATCATCGCTTCGCTCGTCGAGCAGTACAAGATCAACGTGATCGTCGACTCCGGCGACACCATGGACCACGGCACTGCCGCCGAGAACGGCTTCCTGGACCCCATCGCCACGCTGGGCGCGCCCTACGTCTGGGTCAGGGGCAACCACGACTCCCTCCTCACCCAGCGCTACCTCCAGCGCATGAAGAACGTGCACGTCCTCGACGACGGCCGCGCGGTCACCCTCGCCGGACTGCGCTTCGCCGGCATCGGCGACCCCCAGTTCACCCCCGACCGCTCCACCGTGCCGGGCGCGGACCAGACGCAGGAGGCGGCGGGCGCGCGCCTCGCCCAGGCTCTGCGCGCCCAGAAGGCCGTCGGCACCCCGGCCGACGTGGCCATCGCCCACGAGCCGTCCGCCGCCCGCGGCACGGACGGCGAGGTGCCCCTCGTCCTGGCCGGCCACCTCCACCACGAGCAGACGGAGGTCATGAAGAAGGGCACCCGGCTGCGCGTCGAGGGCTCGACCGGCGGCAGCGGCCTACGGGCCGTCGAGGGCAAGTACCCCGACCCCATCGAGGCGTCGATCCTCTACTTCGACCGCGACACCCGTCGTCTCCAGGCCTGGGACGAGATCAAACTCGGCGGCCTGGGCCTGACGACGGCCGAGGTCAGCCGCCACCTCCCGAAGGAGAACCAACCCGGCGCCGCCCCGTCCCCCAGCCCCTCTCCCACTCCGTCCCCCACCCCGCCCCTCACTCCGTCCGGAACTTCGCCCGCGACCGCGCCCGCAACGCCCTCCCGGACCCCCTCCAGGACGGCCCCGTAAACCGTTTTGGCGATACCCGCCGCCATCCCATATGCTCATGACGTCCCCGACGCGCTGAGAAGCGCCCAGGCGGGCCGATAGCCCTCATCGTCTAGCGGCCTAGGACGCCGCCCTTTCAAGGCGGTAGCACGGGTTCGAATCCCGTTGGGGGCACGCAACACCGTGTGCGACACTGTCGTACGCAACAGCTTGGTCCTGTGGAGCAGTTTGGAGTGCTCGCCACCCTGTCAAGGTGGAGGCCGCGGGTTCAAATCCCGTCAGGACCGCTGAGGTTTCACGTGAAACCTCGTGGCTGGGTAGCTCAGTTGGTACGAGCGATCGCCTGAAAAGCGATAGGTCGCCGGTTCGACCCCGGCCCCAGCCACAAGAACGAGAACCCCCTCCGGGAAACCGGAGGGGGTTTTCGGCGCTCCGCGTCAGGCGAGGCGGCCCCAAAAGCGCTCGCCCAGTCTTTCGCCAAGATGAGATCCTGGATCGCGTATGTCTACGCACCCCGCCCCCGGCGCCCCCGCTCCGGGTACTCCCGCCCTCGCCACTCCCGCCCTCGGCGCTCTCGCTCCCCGCCTGGCCGAGCTGTCCCTGCGCGACGCGCATCGGCTCGGGCGCAGGCTCGAAGGCGCGCGCCGGATCCGCAAGCCGGAGGCCCGTGCCGCCGTCCTCGCCGAGATCGAGGCGGAGGTCGCGCAGGTCGAGGAGCGGATGGCGATGCGGCGCGGCCGTGTGCCGGCCGTGTCGTATCCCGAGCAGCTTCCGGTCAGCCAGAAGAAGGACGAGATCGCGGCCGCCATCCGTGATCACCAGGTCGTGATCGTCGCCGGTGAGACCGGGTCCGGCAAGACGACCCAGATTCCGAAGATCTGTCTCGAGCTGGGGCGCGGCGTCCGCGGCATGATCGGGCACACCCAGCCCCGTCGTATCGCCGCCCGTACGGTCGCCGAGCGGGTCGCGGAGGAGCTCCGGACGCCACTTGGTGAGGCCGTCGGCTGGAAGGTGCGGTTCACCGACCAGGTGAACCCGGACGCCACCTTCGTGAAGCTGATGACGGACGGCATCCTCCTCGCGGAGATCCAGACCGACCGTGAGCTGCGCGCCTACGACACGATCATCATCGACGAGGCCCACGAGCGGTCCCTCAACATCGACTTCCTGCTGGGCTACCTCGCCCAGCTGCTGCCCCGCCGTCCGGATCTCAAGGTCATCATCACCTCCGCGACCATCGACCCGGAGCGTTTCTCCCGGCACTTCGGCGACGCCCCGATCGTCGAGGTCAGCGGGCGGACGTACCCGGTGGAGGTGCGTTACCGGCCGCTCCTCGAAGAGGACTCCGAGGACGCCGACCGCGACCAGATCACCGCCATCTGCGACGCGGTCGAGGAGCTCCAGGCCGAGGGGAAGGGCGACATCCTCGTCTTCCTCTCCGGTGAGCGGGAGATCCGCGACACCGCGGACGCACTGGAGAAGAAGAAATACCGGTTCACCGAAGTCCTGCCCCTCTACGCCCGGCTGTCGCATGCCGAGCAGCATCGGGTGTTCCAGCCGCACACGGGTCGCAGGATCGTGCTGGCGACGAACGTGGCCGAGACATCGCTGACCGTCCCGGGCATCAAGTACGTCATCGACCCCGGCTTCGCCCGCATCAGCCGCTACAGCCATCGCACCAAGGTCCAGCGGCTGCCGATCGAGCCGATCTCACAGGCCAGCGCCAACCAGCGCAAGGGCCGCTGCGGCCGTACCAGCGACGGCATCTGCATCCGCCTGTACGACGAGGACGACTTTCTGGCCCGTCCGGAGTTCACGGACGCGGAGATCCTCCGTACGAACCTGGCGAGCGTCATCCTGCAGATGACCGCGGCGGGCCTGGGCGAGATCGAGAAGTTCCCGTTCATCGACCCGCCGGACCACCGCAACATCCGCGACGGCGTTCAGCTGCTCCAGGAGCTGGGGGCGCTCGACCCGGCCCAGAAGGACCCGCGCAAGCGACTGACGCAGACCGGCCGCAAGCTGGCCCAGCTGCCCGTCGACCCCCGCCTGGCCCGGATGGTCCTGGAGGCCGACAAGAACGGCTGTGTGCGCGAGGTCATGGTCATAGCCGCCGCGCTGTCCATCCAGGATCCGCGCGAGCGCCCTGCCGACAAGCAGACCCAGGCCGACCAGCAGCACGCCCGCTTCAAGGACGAGACCAGCGACTTCCTCGCCTATCTCAACCTGTGGCGGTACGTCCGCGAACAGCAGAAGGAGCGCGGCTCCTCCTCCTTCCGACGTATGTGCAAGCAGGAGTACCTGAACTTCCTGCGCATCCGTGAGTGGCAGGACATCTACACGCAGCTGCGCACGGTCGCCAAGCAGATGGGGATCCATCTGAACGAGGACGACGCGGCCGAGCAGAACGTCCACGTCTCCCTCCTCGCCGGTCTGCTCTCGCACATCGGCATGAAGGACGTGAAGGACGGCAACAAGAACGAGTACCTGGGCGCGCGCAGCGCCAAGTTCGCGATCTTCCCGGGTTCGGCCCTGTTCAAGAAGCAGCCGCGCTTCGTGATGTCCGCCGAGTTGGTGGAGACGAGCCGGCTGTGGGCCCGCGTCAACGCGAAGATCGAGCCGGAGTGGGTCGAGCCGCTCGCCGGGCATCTCCTGAAGCGGACGTACAGCGAGCCGCGCTGGGAGAAGGACCAGGCGGCCGTGATGGCGGACGAGAAGGTCACGCTGTACGGCGTGCCGATCATCGCCCAGCGGAAGGTCAACTACGGCCGGATCGACCCGGAGACCTCACGCGAGCTGTTCATCCGCAACGCGCTGGTCGAGGGCGACTGGCGTACGCACCACAAGTTCTTCGCCGACAACCGCCGGCTCCTCAGCGAGGTCGAGGAGCTGGAGCACCGGGCCCGGCGCCGGGACATCGTCGTCGACGACGACACGCTGTTCGACTTCTACGAGCAGCGGGTGCCCGAACACGTGGTGTCCGGCGCGCACTTCGACTCGTGGTGGAAGCACAAGCGGCACGAGCAGCCCGACTTCCTGGACTTCGAGCGGGAGATGCTCATCCGGGAGTCGGCGGAGGCGGTCACGAAGGCCGACTATCCGGACTCGTGGCGGCAGGGTCCGTTGAAGTTCCGGGTCACGTACCAGTTCGAACCGGGCGCGGACGCCGACGGCGTGACGGTCCACATCCCGCTCCAGGTCCTCAACCAGGTGACGGGCGACGGTTTCGACTGGCAGATCCCCGGCCTGCGCGAGGAGGTCGTCACGGAGCTGATCCGTTCCCTCCCGAAGCCGATCCGCCGCAACTACGTGCCGGCGCCGAACTTCGCGCAGCGTTTCCTGGACCAGGCGGTGCCGCTCCAGGAGCCGCTCACCACGGCGATGGCCCGCGACCTGAAGCGCATGGTCGGCGTCCCGTTCGAGGCGGAGGACTTCGACTGGTCGCGGCTCCCGGACCATCTGAAGATCACCTTCCGGATCGTCGACGAGCGGCGCCGCAAGCTGGCCGAGGACAAGGACCTGGAGTCGTTGAAGCTCCGGCTGAAACCGAAGGCGAGGCAGGCGATCTCGCAGGCGGCCGCGGCCACCGCCGAACGGCAGGGCGGCGAGTCCCTGGAGCGTTCGGGCCTGACGGACTGGACGATCGGCGCGCTCACCCGCGTCTTCGAGACCCGTCGCGCCGGCCAGCCGGTGAAGGCGTACCCGGCGCTGGTGGACGACGGCGACACGGTCTCCGTACGCCTTTTCGACACGGAGGCGGAGCAGACGGAGGCGATGTGGAAGGGCACACGTCGGCTGATTCTGCGCAACATCCCGGTCAACCCGGCAAAGTTCGCATCCGAGAAGTTGACGAACGCCCAGAAGCTCGCGCTGTCCGCGAATCCGCACGGTTCCATCCAGGCGCTGTTCGACGACTGCGCGATGGCGGCCGCGGACCGGCTGATCGCCGACTTCGGCGGGCCGGCGTGGGACGAGGAGTCGTACCGGAAGCTGTACGACAAGGTGCGCGCGGAGATCGTCGACATGACGGTGCGGACGGTCGGGCAGGTGCAGCAGGTCCTGGCCGCCTGGCAGGCCTGTGAGCGCCGCTTGAAGGGCGTACGCAGCCCCGTGCTGCTGGCAAACCTGACGGACGTGCGCGGGCAGCTGGACGCCCTCGTGAAGCCCGGGTTCGTGACGTGGGCGGGCCTGCGCCGGCTCCCCGACCTGATGCGCTACCTGGTGGCCGTGGACCGGCGGCTGCAGCAGATGCCGACCGGCGTGCAGCGGGACACCAGCCGCATGGAGAAGGTCCACGAGATGCAGGACGAGTACGCCTGGCTGCTGGAACAGCTCCCGCAGGGCCGGCCGGTCCCCTCCTCGGTGCTGGACATCCGCTGGATGATCGAGGAGCTCCGGGTCAGCTACTTCGCCCACGCCCTGGGCACGGCGTACCCCGTCTCCGACAAGCGGATCGTGAAGGCGATCGACGCGGCGGCGCCGTGACGGCTCCTGTACTCAGGGTGAGTTCGACCAGCGGGCTCACCCTCCTGTACAGTCCTTCTCGCAGCGCAACGCAACATCAAGTGCCGCAAAACCTGGTCCTGTGGAGCAGTTTGGAGTGCTCGCCACCCTGTCAAGGTGGAGGCCGCGGGTTCAAATCCCGTCAGGACCGCAGTGAACGAGTGAACGAACGAGGCCCGCATCCCGCACCGGGAAGCGGGCCTTCTTCATACCCACGACGCACAACGAACGAGGCCCGCATCCCCACACCGGGAGGCGGGCCTTCTTCATACCCACGACCTGCACCGACCCGCCCGCCACCCTGACCGGAGTGACTCAGAGCCCGGATCTTCGGATTCGGGCTCTTCTGTGTCCCGGGACGCGCCCTTGACGGCGTCACATCGGGCCGGTACCCAGATCTCAGGGCCCGTTCCTGCGTGGCCCCCGTGGAGGTGGGGTATGGCGGCATCGGTCAGGCACGAGACGCGGGCGCTGCTCCGCGCGCATCTGTCGGCCGCGTCGACCTACGGGCATCTGACCCGCCACTGCCCGATCTGCCACCGCTTACAGCGGCTGGCGATGGACGGCGCCACACGGGGCGCACAGGCCCCCGAGGGAGCCGTCGAGGGGGAGAGCCCGTGGGAGAGCCCGTGGGAGAGCCCGTCCACAGCGTGACCGGCGCCGCGTGACCTACCGCCCGGCCCTGGTCCCGCCCAACCCCCCTTTAGCGCACATGAGTCAGAGGCAACAAGGCCCCTGGCATGTGACGGGTGTCACCGCATGAGTTTTGAAAACATGGGTTCTTACCCGTCTCCTACAACTGGTCAATTTTATATGTGCAATTGCACCACTCGGGAGGATGTCCGGAGGAAGTCCGAAGGATGCCCCCAGGAACCCTCCCAGAGCCTCCCCAGAGTCCGACAAGGTCGATCACAGAGTCACCTGATACGACCCGGCGAGGGGGCTCGAGCCGCCTCAAGCACACAAAAAAGATCGCGCTGGACCCGGCGGAGTCCAGCGCGATCGACGACGTTCCCAGTGGGCGAGGGGCCTGTTGGGGCAGGACCCACGTCGCTTGGAGCTGCGTTTCGGGCGTCCGAACAGGTTGGGGGACCTGACGTGTTGCCCGGTTATTCAGTTGTTCAGGCCTCGCTGCGCTGCTGCGGGATGCCCGCAAGCAGTGCGCGGACCTCGGCCTCGCGATAACGGCGGTGTCCGCCGAGCGTACGAATCGACGTGAGCTTGCCGGCCTTCGCCCACCGCGTGACCGTCTTCGGGTCCACGCGGAACATGGTGGCGACCTCAGCCGGGGTCAGCAGCGGCTCAGCATCAGGGGTGCGAGCGGTCATGAGCGGCCTCCTCGGGAGAACCGAACCTTCTCGGTTCTTTCCTCTAAATTCTGCACCTTGACCCGCGTTGCCCGAAATGGCGGACGCGAGTCGAGTCGGTTATAGGACGAACGGCTTGTCCTCGGCACTACAACTACACCATCTGTCCAGCCGCGTCGGCCAAACCGATGGAATTGCCCCCCAGGTGTTCATCGGCGACGGAAGCCGATGGACCATGCCATAGCGGACAGTCACGCCACTGTGACGATCAGTCACAGGGGCGATCAGGAGTCACGAGACCCCCCAAAGCGTGCAATGCTGAGATTTCCCCCCACAGTGGAGCATAAGTAGGCGGAGGAGCCCTCCCCGGACTCCTTGTCCTATTTTGGCACGAGGAGGGGCAAGCGGCGCAAGGGCCGTGTACGTGCGGTCCGTCACCCTTGCGACAAAAGCCCGGATCGGGACCTACGTCCCGTCAGTTCCGTGAAGTGCGGTTGACGGTACGCTGTCCGACCGCTCCCTGGCCGTGACGTACGTCACTTATGAAAGCGCTGTCTCAGCTGTCACATCGTCAGTTCACAGCGGCCGCAGGTCAAAGCGGAGGCCCAGCTCAGTTCGCGGAGCGTCGGTCCCGTACGGACCGCCATCGCTCCACGAGCCGCGCGTACGCCTCGCCGGCCGCCGCGCCGTCCCCCAGCCGCAGCGCCTCGATGCCCTCGGCCACGTCCTTCGCCGAGTGGTCGTCCTCCAGCTCGCCGGCCGGCAGCACGTGCACCAGACCGCCGTAATCCAATTCCACCAGCGAACGCGGGTGGAATTCCTCCAGCCAGCGCCCGACGTCCAGCAGGCCGTCGATCAGCGGCCCCTGGTCCATGGCGTCCTTCAGCGTGCGCAGCGACCGGGCCACCCTGCGGCGCGCCTGCACCATCGGCGTGCGGTAGCGCAGCACAGGGGCCACCTCCGCCGTCCCCTTGCCGTACTCCCGCTCCTCGTCGGAGACGAGGACGAACCAGTTGAGGGGCACCTGCCAGGCGGCCGTACGGATCCACGGGCGGGCGTCGGGGTTGCGTGCCAGCCACCGCTCGTGGTCCTTGGCCGCCTGCAGGCGGACGACCTCGGGGAGCGCGGCCTCCAGGACCGGCCGGGGCAGCTCCTCCGCCAGCTCGCCCAGCGCCAGCCAGCCGCGCAGCCGGGTGCGCCAGGGGCAGACGCAGAGCACGCCGTCCACCTCGGTCACGAACGCGTCGCCGCTCTCCTGCACCGGCACCGCGACCGGCGGGGTGGGCAGCAGGTCGGCCAGCGCGCGGCGCAGCTCGTCCTGGTAGGAGGGGAGCTCGGGGCGGCGGGCGTAGTTCGCCCAGTGGGTGCGTTCGGGCTCGGGGAAGGCGGCCAGCGGCTCGTACACGCGCAGATAGACCGCGTACGGAACGATCACCGAGGACACCTTGGGCACGCCTGCTCCCTCCCCCTTCGGCCGACAAGGAAACCCTGCGAATCGTCGCACGGCGGTATTCCGCGAGAAGGTGATCCCCGACACTGCGAGATCGGCGGGCCACGCAGGCTCTACGCTCGGACCACAGGCCCCGCCACCCTTACGGTGCCTTCGCCCCGACCGCCGCTAGTTACCCGGGAGTCACTACCGTGACCGACGTATCCGGCGCACCTGCTGACGTACTGCACACCCTGTTCCACTCGGATCAGGGGGGCCATGAGCAGGTCGTGCTCTGCCAGGACCGCGCCAGTGGCCTCAAGGCCGTCATCGCGCTCCACTCCACCGCTCTGGGCCCTGCCCTCGGCGGCACCCGTTTCTATCCGTACGCGACCGAGGCGGAGGCCGTCGCCGACGCCCTGAACCTCGCGCGCGGAATGTCGTACAAGAACGCCATGGCCGGTCTGGACCACGGCGGCGGCAAGGCCGTGATCATCGGCGACCCCGACACGATCAAGACCGAGGCGCTGCTGCTCGCGTACGGCCGTTTCGTGGCCTCGCTCGGCGGCCGGTACGTGACCGCCTGCGACGTCGGCACCTATGTGGCCGACATGGACGTCGTGGCGCGCGAGTGCCGCTGGACGACCGGCCGCTCGCCGGAGAACGGCGGCGCCGGCGACTCGTCCGTGCTGACGGCCTTCGGCGTCTACCAGGGCATGCGGGCCTCCGCCCAGCACCTGTGGGGCGACCCGTCGCTGCGGGGCCGCAAGGTCGGCATCGCGGGCGTCGGCAAGGTCGGCCACCATCTCGTGGAGCACCTGCGCGGCGAGGGCGCGGAGGTCGTGATCACGGACGTCCGCGCGGACGCCGTGCGCCGGATCCTCGACCGGCACCCGCAGGGGGTGACGGCGGTCGCCGACACCGCGGCGCTGATCCGCGTCGACGGGCTCGACATCTACGCGCCGTGCGCGCTCGGCGGGGCGCTCGACGACCTCTCGGTGCCGGTCCTGACCGCCCGGATCGTCTGCGGTGCGGCCAACAACCAGCTCGCCCACCCGGGCGTGGAGAAGGACCTCGCCGACCGCGGGATCCTCTACGCGCCGGACTACGTGGTGAACGCCGGCGGGGTCATCCAGGTCGCCGACGAGCTGCACGGGTTCGACTTCGAGCGGTGCAGGGCGAAGGCGGCGAAGATCTTCGATACAACGCTGGACATCTTCGCACGTGCGAAGGAGGACGGGATTCCGCCGGCCGCGGCGGCCGACCGGATCGCCGAGCAGCGGATGCACGAGGCGGCCCAGGCGCGCGGCTGGTGACGTTCCGCTAAGGGCTCCAGGGGGACCCGTCCGAGGGTTTCGGCGGTACCGGCCGGTGGAAAGTTGGAGAGAACTCTCACTCTTCCCGGCGGGTCGGCCGCCGATAAGTGGTTAAAATCGCCACTGACCAGCAAGGACGGGTCGCCTGAAAGGTGCTGTGCAGACGCGCGTGCTACGGGCGACGTACCGTACGGGCGTGGGCTCAGGTACCGTGGGAGCCCTACGACGGGCTCTCTGTGGAGAGACCGTCCTGGATCATGAACGCGTGTCAACCTGGGGCCGTCGAGCCCCGTCGTTGAGGGGGTCGAGCCATGGGGCGCGGCCGGGCCAAGGCCAAGCAAGCGAAGGTCGCCCGCCAGCTGAAGTACAACAGCGGCGGGACTGATCTCTCACGCCTGGCCGAAGAGCTGGGCGCATCGCCATCGAATATTCCGCCGAACGGTCAACCGTTCGAGGACGATGACGATGACGATGAGCAGGACGACGACCCGTACGCACGGTACGCCGAGCTGTACGGGGCGGACGACGACGAGGATGACGGCGAGGACTCCTCGCAACACCGTCGCGGCGCTTGACCTTGTACTGAGCACCCACCCGGTCGGTGGCTTCGGCCACCGACCGGGTCTTGTGCTGCCTACTCGGTCCATCCGCCTTTTAGGCCCACCCGGTCCGGCCGGTCCACCCGGTCCGGCCGGTCGGCTCAGCTCGCGTAGTCGCCGACCAGTTCGGCTCCCGTGGTGTGCGCGCCGCGCTCGGTGATCTCGCCTGCGATCCAGGCGTCGACCCCGCGGTCGGCCAGTGTGGCCAAAGCCACGTCCGCCGACTCCTCGGGCACGATCGCCATCATGCCGACGCCCATGTTCAGGGTCTTCTCCAGCTCCAGGCGTTCCACGGAGCCGGTCCTGCCGACGAGGTCGAAGATCGGGTCCGGGGTCCAGGTGGAGCGGTCCACGGTCGCGTGCAGCGCGTCCGGGATCACCCGGGCCAGGTTGGCCGCGAGGCCGCCGCCGGTGATGTGCGAGAAGGCGTGCACGTCCGTCGTGCGGGTGAGGGCCAGACAGTCCAGGGAGTAGATCTTGGTGGGCTCCAGGAGCTCCTCGCCGAGGGTGCGGCCCAGGTCGTCGATCCGCGCGTCGAGGGAGAGACCCGCCTGGTTCAGCAGGACATGCCGGACCAGGGAGTACCCGTTCGAGTGGAGACCGGAGGACGCCATGGCGATCACCGCGTCACCCGTGCGGATGCGATCCGGGCCGAGCAGCCGGTCGGCCTCCACGACGCCCGTACCGGCGCCGGCGACGTCGAAGTCGTCCTCGCCCAGGAGGCCGGGGTGCTCGGCCGTCTCGCCGCCGACCAGGGCGCAGCCGGCCAGCACACAGCCCTCGGCGATGCCCTTGACGATGGCGGCGACCCGTTCGGGGTGGACCTTGCCGACGCAGATGTAGTCGGTCATGAACAGCGGCTCCGCGCCGCACACCACGATGTCGTCCATGACCATGGCGACCAGGTCGTGGCCGATCGTGTCGTACACGCCGAGC
Organism: Streptomyces sp. NPDC031474; assembly: GCF_055581185.1. Lineage (NCBI taxonomy): Bacteria > Bacillati > Actinomycetota > Actinomycetes > Kitasatosporales > Streptomycetaceae > Streptomyces > Streptomyces sp. NPDC031474. The sequence goes on along the minus strand of NZ_JBVIJX010000004.1, from coordinate 505,888 downwards.
TGCCGGGCGATGTCGACCTTGGTGCCGACGCCGTCGGTGGCGGAGGCGAGGAGCGGGCGCTCGAAGCGCTTGAGGGCGGAGGCGTCGAAGAGGCCGGCGAAGCCGCCGAGGCCGCCGAGGACCTCGGGGCGCTGCGTCTTCTTCACCCACTCCTTCATCAGCTCTACGGCGCGGTCGCCCGCTTCGATGTCGACGCCCGCGGCTGCGTAGCTGGCACCAGTTGTCTCAGACATGACGGTGAGAACTTTCGTGTCGTATGCAGTCGTCCTGCAGGTGATACGGGCTGCCTACGGGCGACGGATCGCGTCGGCCGCGGCCGTGGCTGCCGGACCGGCCGCCAGCTCGGTCTCCAGCAGCTGCTTGCCGAGCAGCTCCGGGTCCGGGAGCTCCATCGGGTACTCGCCGTCGAAGCAGGCGCGGCACAGGTTCGGCTTGGCGATGGTGGTCGCCTCGATCATGCCGTCGATGGAGATGTAGGCGAGGGAGTCGGCGCCGAGCGAGGTGCCGATCTCGTCGATCGTCATGCCGTTGGCGATGAGCTCCGCGCGGGTGGCGAAGTCGATGCCGAAGAAGCAGGGCCACTTCACGGGCGGCGAGGAGATCCGGATGTGGACCTCGGCCGCGCCCGCCTCACGGAGCATCCGCACCAGCGCCCGCTGGGTGTTGCCGCGGACGATCGAGTCGTCCACGACCACCAGGCGCTTGCCCTTGATGACTTCCTTCAGCGGGTTCAGCTTGAGGCGGATGCCGAGCTGGCGGATGGTCTGCGAGGGCTGGATGAAGGTCCGGCCGACGTAGGCGTTCTTCACCAGGCCCGCGCCGAAGGGGATGCCGGAGGCCTCCGCGTAGCCGATGGCGGCCGGGGTGCCGGACTCCGGGGTCGCTATGACCAGGTCGGCCTCGACGGGCGCTTCCTTGGCGAGCTTGCGGCCCATCTCCACGCGGGAGAGGTACACGTTGCGGCCGGCGATGTCGGTGTCCGGGCGGGCCAGGTACACATACTCGAAGACACAGCCCTTGGGCTTCGCGTCCGCGAAGCGGGAGGTGCGCAGGCCGTTCTCGTCGATGGCGATGAACTCGCCGGGCTCGATCTCGCGGACGTAGGCGGCGCCGCAGATGTCGAGGGCGGCGGACTCGGAGGCGACGACCCAGCCGCGCTCCAGGCGGCCGAGGACCAGCGGACGGATACCCTGCGGGTCACGGGCGGCGTAAAGGGTGTGCTCGTCCATGAAGACGAGCGAGAAGGCGCCCTTGACCTGCGGGAGGATCTGGTGGGCCGCTTCCTCGATGGTCAGCGGCTTGCCGTCGGCGTCCTCCTGGGCGGCCAGCAGGGCCGTCAGCAGGTCGGTGTCGTTGGTGGCCGCCACGCGAGGCGTACGGCCGCCCTCCTTCTTCGGGAGGTCGGCCACCATCTCGGCGAGCTGCGCCGTGTTGACCAGGTTGCCGTTGTGGCCGAGCGCGATCGAGCCGTGCGCGGTGGCACGGAACGTCGGCTGGGCGTTCTCCCACACGGAGGCGCCGGTGGTCGAGTAGCGGGCGTGTCCGACCGCGATATGACCCTGGAGCGAACCGAGCGAGGTCTCGTCGAAGACCTGGGAAACGAGCCCCATGTCCTTGAAGACGAGGATCTGGGAGCCGTTGCTGACCGCGATTCCCGCGGATTCCTGGCCTCGATGCTGGAGGGCGTAGAGCCCGAAGTAAGTGAGCTTGGCGACCTCTTCACCGGGAGCCCAGACTCCGAAGACGCCACAAGCGTCCTGGGGGCCTTTCTCGCCGGGGAGCAGATCATGACTGAGTCGACCGTCACCACGTGGCACGCCACCGAGTGTAGGCGAGGTCGTCCACTGGTCCGAATTGGGGATACTCGCCGGTAACTGGATCACTCAGGGGCGAACGCACCCATGATCGACTTGTTTGCGCAGGTCAGACGGCAGATCTGATGATCCAATGGGCGGTCGGGCGCCCCGCGCGGGCGATCCGGCGAAGTCCCGTTCCGGGTGCGCGAGTGAGGTGTCGCACATCGATGGGGCCGGTGGATGCGGGCCGGTCTCATTTCCTGGTCAGCCGGACCTGGTCGCCGTCGGCCGTGGCGAGGGTCAGCGTGGCGCCCTTGACCTCGGTGGTGAGCGCACCCTGACCGAGCGTGCCGGCCAGCGTGCGTTCGAAGGACATGGGCTGGTCCGTGCAGGCCATCCTGGTCGACCGGGAGTCGGTGAACCGGATGGTGTCGTCCCCGACGACGACCTTGGCGGTGAAGTTGTTGCAGCCGTAGTTGCCCGCCGCCTTGCCGTCCTCGATCTCGACGTGCGCCCCGCTGGGGGCACGGTGGGTGGCGCCGTCCACGGTGACGCTGTCGACGTTCCACCGCACCCCGGTGACGGGCTGTTCGGCGCTCACCGAGCCGCTGCCGGGCTGCCCGCCGTCCGCTTTCTCGCTTCCGCAGGCCGCGGCGAGCGGGACGAGGACGGCCACGGCCGTCACCATCATGCGCTGCTTGTGCCTATACGTGTACATGCTGATGTGACGGTCACCGGAGACGACCGGTTCCCCGCACGGCCTCAGTGGCGTCCCGCTACGACATCAGTGGCAGCAGCTCCGCGAGGTCCGCCCGCTCGCCGCTCGCGCCGACCTTCGCCTCCTCGACGGCGTCCTGCCAGGTCACCCGGCCGGTCGCCAGCCGGATCCAGGTCAGCGGGTCGGTCTCGACCACGTTGGGCGGGGTGCCCCGCGTGTGCCGCGGGCCCTGGACGCACTGCACGACGGCGTACGGCGGGACCCGCACCTCCGTCGCGCCGCCGGGCGCCTTGACGGCGAGGGCGTCGGCGAGGAGCCGGGTGGCGGCCGCGAGCGCCTGCCGGTCGTAGGGGATGTCCAGGCCGGGGACGGCGGCGTTGAGGTCGTCGGTGTGGACGACGAGTTCGACGGTGCGGGTGACGAGGTAGTCGGCGAGGGCGATGGCGCCGGTGCGGGCGGCGAGGAGGCGGTCGCCGGGGGCGGTGGCGAGGGCCTCGGTGAGCCGTTCCTCGGTGCGGGCGTAGAGGGCGTTCAGGGAGTTCTGGTCGGGGTGGGCGGCCGCGAGGTCCAGGGTGTCGCCGGAAATTCCGGAGGCTCGGACGGCGGTGGCGAACGGCCAGTCCAGGAGGGCGAGTTCGGCCTTCGGGGGTTCGGGCCGGTCGAGGTTGCGGCTGACGGTCTCCACCGCCATGGTGACGTGCGCGGCCAGGTCCCGGACGGTCCAGCCCGCCAGCCGCGTGGGCAGGGCGAGCTGCTCGGGGGTGAGCGTGGCCACGGCCCGCCGTACGTTCCCGAACTGCGCGGTGACCGCGGCGCGGATCTTGACGGGGTCGTAGGTGCGCGTGCGCTTCTTGGCCGGAGGCATGGCGGTGAGCCTAGCCAGTGCGTGCCGTTCCCTGCCCTGTCACTGTCCGGTGCCGGGGCATGCCTCAACCTGCGTCCCGGATCACCCGAGACGGTATGACGATCACACCGAAGGCCCCGCCGGTGGTGAACCGGCGAGGCCTTCGGCGTCGTACGACTGATTACTTGAGCAGCGCCGGGATGGTCTCCTCGTGGGCCGTGCGCAGTTCCTCGAGCGACAGCTCGAACTCGCCCTGGAGCTCGACCGTGTCACCGTCCACGACGCCGATGCGGGTGACGGGCAGGCCGCGCGCCTCGCACATGTCGTTGAAGCGGAGCTCCTCGGAGCGCGGCACGGCGACGACGGCGCGGCCGGCCGACTCGGAGAACAGGAGGGTGAAGGCGTCGAGCCCGTCCGGCACGACCAGGCGGGCGCCCTTGCCGCCGAGCAGCGCCGACTCCACGACCGCCTGGATCAGACCGCCGTCGGACAGGTCGTGCGCCGAGTCGATCATGCCGTCGCGGGAGGCGGAGATCAGGATCTCGCCGAGCAGCCGCTCCCGCTCCAGGTCGACCTTGGGAGGCAGGCCGCCGAGGTGGTCGTGGACGACCTGCGACCAGGCCGAGCCGCCGAACTCCTCACGCGTGTCACCGAGGAGGTAGAGCAGCTGGCCCTCCTCCTGGAAGGCGACGGGCGTGCGGCGCGCGACGTCGTCGATGACGCCCAGCACCGCGACCACGGGGGTCGGGTGGATGGCGACCTCGCCGGTCTGGTTGTAGAGCGAGACGTTGCCGCCGGTCACCGGGGTGCCGAGCTGCTGGCAGGCGTCGGCGAGTCCACGGATGGCCTCCGCGAACTGCCACATCACCGCCGGGTCCTCCGGCGAGCCGAAGTTCAGGCAGTCGGAGACGGCGAGGGGCTTGGCGCCGGTCGTCGCCACGTTCCGGTACGCCTCGGAGAGGGCCAGCTGCGCGCCCGCGTACGGGTCGAGCTTGGCGTACCGGCCGTTGCCGTCGGTCGCGATGGCGACGCCGAGGCCGGTCTTCTCGTCGATGCGGATCATGCCGGAGTCCTCGGGCTGGGCGAGGACGGTGTTGCCCTGTACGAAGTGGTCGTACTGGGACGTGATCCACTTCTTGGAGGCCTGGTTCGGGGAGGACACCAGCTTCAGGACCTGGTCCTTCAGCTCCTCGCCCGTCTGCGGCCGGGGCAGCTTGTTCGCGTCGTCGGCCTGCAGGGCGTCCTGCCAGTCCGGGCGGGCGTACGGCCGCTCGTAGACCGGGCCGTCGTGGGCGACGGTGCGCGGGTCGACGTCGACGATCTTGCCGCCGTGCCAGTAGATCTCCAGGCGGTCGCCGTCGGTCACCTCACCGATGACGGTGGCGATGACGTCCCACTTGTCGCAGATCTCGAGGAAGCGGTCGACCTTCTCCGGCTCGACGACCGCGCACATGCGTTCCTGCGACTCGCTCATGAGGATTTCCTCGGGCGAGAGCGTCGAGTCGCGCAGCGGTACGTCGTCCAGGGTCACGCGCATGCCGCCGGAGCCGTTCGAGGCGAGCTCGGACGTGGCGCAGGACAGACCGGCCGCGCCGAGGTCCTGGATGCCGACGACCAGCTTCTCGGCGAAGGCCTCCAGGGTGCACTCGATGAGGAGCTTCTCCTGGAAGGGGTCGCCGACCTGCACGGCCGGACGCTTCGACGGCTTGGCGTCGTCGAAGGTCTCGCTCGCCAGGATCGACGCGCCGCCGATGCCGTCGCCACCCGTACGGGCCCCGTACAGGATGACCTTGTTGCCCGCGCCGGACGCCTTCGCGAGGTGGATGTCCTCATGCCGCATCACACCGATGGCACCGGCGTTGACCAGCGGGTTTCCCTGGTAGCAGGCGTCGAAGACGACCTCGCCGCCGATGTTCGGCAGGCCCAGGCAGTTGCCGTAGCCGCCGATGCCTGCGACGACGCCCGGGAGGACGCGCTTGGTGTCGGGGTGGTCGGCCGCGCCGAAGCGCAGCGGGTCGACGACGGCGACCGGCCGCGCGCCCATCGCGATGATGTCGCGGACGATGCCGCCGACGCCGGTGGCCGCGCCCTGATAGGGCTCCACATACGACGGGTGGTTGTGCGACTCGACCTTGAAGGTGACCGCATAGCCCTGGCCGACGTCGACGACGCCCGCGTTCTCGCCGATGCCCACGAGCAGCGCATCGGACTGGGGAGCCTTCTCGCCGAACTGGCGGAGGTGCACCTTGGAGGACTTGTAGCTGCAGTGCTCGGACCACATGACGGAGTACATGGCGAGTTCGGCGCCGGTGGGCCGGCGGCCGAGGATCTCCACGACCCGCTCGTACTCGTCCTTCTTCAGGCCGAGTTCGGCCCAGGGCAGCTCGACGTCGGGGGTCTCGGCCGCGTGCTCGACCGTGTCCAGAGGCGTCCGGCTCATGCGTTGACCAGCTTCTTGAGGATCGAGGTGAAGAAGGGGAGACCGTCGGTGCGGCCCGACCCGACGAGCGGCTCCACGGCGTGCTCCGGGTGCGGCATGAGGCCTACGACGTTGCCGGCCTCGTTGGTGATGCCGGCGATGTCGCGGAGGCTGCCGTTGGGGTTACCCCGCTCATCGGCGACTCCGTCGCGGGCCAGGTACCGGAAGGCGACGCGGCCCTCGGCCTCGAGCTTGTCGAGGGTGTACTCGTCGGCGACGTACCGGCCGTCCATGTTCTTCAGCGGGATGTGGATCTCCTGGCCCGCCTCGTAGTCCACGGTCCAGGCGGTCTCCGCGTTCTCCACCCGCAGCTTCTGGTCGCGGCAGATGAAGTGGAGGTGGTCGTTGCCGAGCATCCCGCCGGGAAGCAGGTGGGCCTCGGTGAGGATCTGGAAGCCGTTGCAGATGCCCAGGACCGGGAGGCCGGCCTTCGCCTGCTCGATGACGGTCTCCATCACCGGCGAGAAGCGGGAGATGGCTCCGGCGCGCAGATAGTCGCCGTAGGAGAAACCGCCGGGCAGCACCACGGCATCGACCTGGTGGAGGTTCTTGTCCTTGTGCCAGAGCGCGACGGGTTCGGCGCCCGCGAGGCGGATCGCCCGCTGGGTGTCCCGGTCGTCGAGGCTTCCCGGGAAAGTGACGACGCCAATACGAGCGGTCACTTCGCGGCTCCCGCGACTGCTTCTTCCGACTCGACCTTGACCGTGAAGTCCTCGATCACGGTGTTGGCGAGGAAGGATTCCGCAAGATCGTGGATGCGGGCGAGGGCGGCTTCGTCGACGGGTCCGTCAACTTCCAGTTCGAATCGCTTTCCCTGACGTACGTCGGAGATGCCTTCGAAACCCAGCCGCGGCAGTGCGCGCTGCACCGCCTGGCCCTGGGGGTCGAGGATCTCCGGCTTGAGCATGACGTCGACTACGACGCGTGCCACTGGCACTCCCGGTGGTGTGGTGCTGAGCAGGTTCCTGCGGGTGTCTCCAACAGGTGTCTTCAGACTACCCGCACAAAATTTCTACGCGGGTAGAGTTGTAGGAAGCTACGTGACGGCCATCACGATCCCGCATCGGAGGGGGACGTTCACGAAAAGTTACTGGAAAGATCCCCGAACGGTCCCGGATACCTATTGCGCTCGGACACGCGGACAGATTTAGTCGGGCTTCACAATGCATTCCGCGCACTGTACAAATGAATTGGAAATAGCCGAGACTCGGCACTTCGCCGCAGCTGAGCTGTATGCGGTGCCGGACGAAGGGACCGATATTCGTGGCGCAGAAGGTCGTGGTCACTCTCTTTGACGACATCGACGGCTCGGAAGCGGCGGAAACGATCGCCTTCGGACTCGACGGCAAGTCGTACGAGATCGACCTGAATGAAGCCAATGCCAAGAAACTGCGTAAGGCGCTTGCGCCCTACGTGGAGGCCGGCCGCAAGCGGTCGAGGTCGGGCAGGGCGTACAAGCAGACGGAGGTCGCCCCCGACCCCGCGGCGGTCCGCGCCTGGGCCCAGGCCAACAAGATGGAGGTGCCGGCCCGAGGCCGTATCCCCAAGAAGGTCTACGAGGCCTTCGCCGACGCGCAGTGACGCCCGGCGGGTCGCGTCGCTCAACCGCACCCGCACCCGCATCAGCCGTGGGCCGACGGCCGGTCACCCGCCCCTCGAACGCACCGACTTGCGCTGCACCCCTCCCGGTCGGCTAGAGTCTGGAGCACGCCGCGGGGCGAGGCCGAAAAGGCCCAGCTCACGGAGTACATGCGGGTGTAGTTCAGTAGCAGAACATCCCCCTTCCAGGGGGAAGGCGCAGTGTGCAATTCCTGTCACCCGCTCTGCATCGCCGTCCGACCACTGTCGTGGATCGGGTAGGCTGGTGCTCGCGCCGATCAGTGAAAGCTGGTCGGAGGCAATGCGGACGTAGCTCAGTTGGTAGAGCGCAACCTTGCCAAGGTTGAGGTCGCGAGTTCGAGCCTCGTCGTCCGCTCTGAATCAAGCCCCCCGGCTTCCACCGGGGGGCTTTTTCGTGCGTGCATGCAGGCATGCGTGCGTGCGTCGCGAGCGATCGGCGGTGCGAGCGATCGACTGACATTTGTCATACGTAGTGGTGACACCTCGCACTGCTGACGGTCTCCGACCGCGGGGACGCTGGAGGCATGAACACGAACGAACACGTGATTGAGGTCACCGGCCTCCGGCGTGTCTACGGGGGCGGGTTCGAAGCGGTCCGCGGGATCTCCTTCCATGTCGAACGCGGTGAGATCTTCGCCCTGCTGGGCACCAACGGCGCCGGAAAGACATCGACCGTCGAGTTGCTGGAGGGCCTCGCGCGGCCCGACGGCGGGCGCATCTCCGTGCTTGGCCACGACCCGTACTTCGGGCGGGCCGCCGTACGGCCGCGCACCGGCGTGATGCTCCAGGAGGGTGGTTTCCCCTCCGAGCTGACCGTCGCCGAGACCGCGCGGATGTGGGCCGGCTGCGTGAGCGTTGCCCGCCCGGTCGGGGAGGCGCTGGCACTGGTCGGGCTCACCGGGCGGGCCGGCGTCCGGGTCAAGCAGCTGTCCGGAGGCGAGCGCCGACGCCTCGACCTCGCGCTCGCCGTCCTCGGCGAGCCCGAGGTGCTGTTCCTGGACGAGCCGACGACCGGCCTGGACGCCGAGGGCCGCCGCGACACCTGGGACCTGGTACGCGCCCTGCGCGACACCGGTACGACGGTGCTGCTGACCACCCACTACCTGGAGGAAGCGGAGCACCTCGCCGACCGCCTGGCCATCCTGCACCAGGGCCGCATCGCCGCCGCGGGGACACCCGCCGAGGTGACCGGCGCCCAGCCGTCCCGGATCACCTTCGAACTGCCCGAGGGGTACTTCATGGGCGACCTGCCGCCACTGGGTGAGCTGGGCGTGTGCGGTCACGAGAGCGAGGGCCGCGTCGTACGGCTGCGCACGCGGGAACTGCAGCGCGCGGCGACCGGCCTGCTGGTGTGGGCCGAGCGCGTCGGCGTCGAACTACGCCGGCTGGACGTGCGGTCGGCCTCGCTGGAGGAGGCGTTCCTGGGGATCGCCCGGGAGGCGTCGCACCGCGACGAGGCCGGCGAGACCAGCGAGACCGGCGGGACCGAGGAGGTCGCGGCATGAGCGGGGCGACGGTGAAGGACTCCGAGGGCGGGGGTGCGGCCGCCACCGGTACGGACGGGCGTACGGTCACCACTCCCGCGAGCCGGATGGCCGCCCTAGCGCGGGCCGAGCTGACGCTGCTCGGGCGCAGCAGGAGCACGATCATCGCGGCCGTGTTCATGCCGCTCCTGCTGCCGGTCGGCCTGGTGTCGGTCGTCAAGGACATGAATGTTCAGGACGTCGGGCTCAGCGTCGGGCTGGTGCTGCTGCCCACCGCGATCGGGTTCTCGCTGCTGTTCGGGGTGTACTCGGCGCTGGCCGCCATCTACACCGCCCGGCGCGAGGAGTTGGTGCTGAAGCGGCTGCGGACCGGCGAGCTGCGGGACGCCGAGATCCTCGGCGGGGCGGCGCTGCCGGTCCTCGCCACCGGGTTGGTGCAGTCCCTGGTGCTGGTGGCCGGTTCCACGGTCCTGCTCGACGTACCGGCCCCGAAAGCGCCCCATCTCGCCGTGCTGGGGCTGCTGTTGGGCCTGGTGATGTGCGCGGCGCTCGCGGCGGTCACGGCGACGATGACCCGGACCGTGGAGAGCGCACAGGTCACCACGATGCCGATGGTGCTCGTGTCGATGACCGGCTCCGGGGTGACCGTCCCCCTGGAACTGCTGCCCGACCGGCTCGCCTCCGTCTGCGAACTGCTGCCGCTGTCCCCGGTGATCACCCTGATCCGCGGCGGCTGGACCGGAAACCTGTCGGCGTACGAGGCCCTGGGCGCCCTCGCGACCGCGCTGGCCTGGACGGTGCCGGCGGTGTTTGCTGTACAGCGGTGGTTCCGGTGGGAGCCGAGGCGCTAGGCCGACAGGGCCTCAAGAGCAGACGGGGCCTGAAGGACAGACAGGGCCTGAGAGGCAGACAAGGCCTGAGGGGGCGGGGAACGGTGTTCGGCTGGATACGGGGGTGGCAGCGGCGCCATTGGCGGGAGCGCAGCAAGGCGGAGCGGGTCGAGCTGGTGACCGTGATCAGCTGGTACGGCACGATCTGGCTCTTCTCCGGGTCCTGGCTGGCGCTGCCGCTGGTGGGAGGGGTCGACCACCACCGGCCCGAGCCGCTGCTCGTCGGCGGGCTGCTGCTGCTCGTGGGCGCCCTGCAGTGCGTGGAGGCGAACCGGCTCACCCGGTCCGTGCTCGACCACTACCTGGGCCGCACCGAACTCCCGCCCCGCGCGCTGCGCCCCTCCGCCGTCCTGCTGGCCCTGGAACTGGCGCTGACCCTGGCGCTCGCCGTGCTGGGCGGCACCGAACCCGTGGCGATCAGGCTGTTCATCGGCGCCGCGCTGCTGCCCTTCGGGCTGCTGTACGGGCTCGTCATCCCGATGCGGATGTTCCTGCGCCGGTCCGCCGTCCTCGCCGTGGTGCTCATGGCCGCGTTCGCCTGGGCCGACCCGGACCCCGCCGGGATCGTGATGGTCGGGGCGCTGACCGCGTTCGGGACGCTCTTCTCGCTGCTCGCCTGCCGCTGCGGCGCCTGGACCCTGTCCGTGCTCTGGGAGGCGGAGCGGGGCCGCGAGGTCGAGGCCCGGCTCGCCGTCGCCGAGGAACGGCTGCGGTTCGGGCGTGACCTGCACGACGTGCTGGGCCGGAATCTGGCGGTGATCGCGCTGAAGAGCGAGCTGGCCGTGCAGCTGGCCCGGCGCGGACGGCCGGACGCCGTGGAGCAGATGATCGAGGTGCAGCGCATCGCGCAGGAGTCGCAGCGGGAGGTACGCGCTGTCGTACGGGGCTACCGTGAGGCCGACCTCGGAGTCGAACTCGCCGGAGCGCAGGGCGTGTTGACGGCGGCCGGGATCGCGTGCGAGGTGAGCGGGGAGACCGGCGGGCTGCCCGCCGAGGTACAGTCCGCGCTCGGCTGGGTGGTGCGGGAGACCACCACCAACGTGCTGCGGCACGGAGACGCCGGCCGTTGCTCGGTGGCGTTGCGCAGGACGGAAGGACATGTGGTGCTGACGGTGGAGAACGACGGTGCCGGGTCCCCCGCCGAAGGCGGCCGCGGGTCGGGACTCGCCGGACTGCGGGAACGGTTGCAGGGGGTCGACGGGACGCTGGAGTCCGGGCTCGTCCGAGCGGGCGTGTTCCGGGTGGTCGCGGAGGTACCGCTGAGCGGAAAGGCTGCTGTGAGAGAGGTCACTTCATGACGGTGCGGGTCCTGCTCGCCGACGACGAGCACCTCATCCGGGGCGCCCTGGCCGCGCTGCTCTCCCTGGAGGACGACCTGGTGATCGTCGCCGAGGCGGCCACCGGACCGGAGGCGCTGGCGATGGCGCGGGCGCACCGGCCCGACGTGGCCGTCCTGGATCTTCAGATGCCGGGCGCGGACGGTGTGAAGGTCGCCACATCCCTGCGCACCGAACTGCCCGACTGCCAGACACTGATCGTCACCAGCCACGGTCGGCCGGGACACCTCAAGCGGGCGCTTGCGGCGGGTGTACGCGGGTTCGTCCCGAAGACGGTGAGCGCGCAGCGGCTCGCGGAGATCATCCGCACCGTGCACGCCGGGAACCGTTACGTCGACCCGGAGTTGGCGGCCGACGCGATCGCCGCCGGGGACTCGCCGCTGACCTCGCGCGAGGCGGAGGTGCTCGAACTCGCCGCCGACGGGGCGCCCGTCGCGGAGATCGCCGAGCGGGCCGCGCTGTCGCAGGGGACGGTCCGCAACTATCTGTCGTCGGCCGTGTCCAAGCTCGGGGCGGAGAACCGGCACGCAGCGGTGCGGCTCGCTCGGGAGCGAGGTTGGGTATAGTTGGTCTCGCGCCACGGAACATGCACCGCGTTCATGGTGGCGCAGTGCGGACGTAGCTCAGTTGGTAGAGCGCAACCTTGCCAAGGTTGAGGTCGCCAGTTCGAACCTGGTCGTCCGCTCCAGCGCAAAGGCCCCGGTCATCGACCGGGGCCTTTCGCGTTGCGCGTGCGCCGGACGCGTCACGCCCAGCGGGTGCCCGTCAGGCGCTCGTAGGCCTCGACGTACTTCGCGCGGGTCGCGTCCACGATCTGCTGGGGAAGCGGCGGCGGGGGCTGCTCGCTCTTCCGGTCCCAGCCGGACTCGGCCGAGGTCAGCCAGTCGCGCACGAACTGCTTGTCGTACGAAGGCTGGGCGCGGCCGGGCTGCCACCGGTCGGCGGGCCAGAAGCGGGAGGAGTCCGGGGTGAGGACCTCGTCGGCGATGACCAGGGTCTCGCCCTCGTAGCCGAACTCGAACTTGGTGTCGGCGAGGATGATGCCCCGGTCGCGGGCGATGTCGCGGGCGCGGCCGTAGACGGCGAGGGTCGCCTGGCGGAGCTCGGCGGCGGTGTCGGCGCCGACCTGGCGGGCGACCTCCTCGTAGGACACGTTCTCGTCGTGCTCGCCGACGGCGGCCTTGGTGGCGGGGGTGAAGATCGGCGCGGGCAGTTCGCTGCCGTCGACCAGGCCCTCGGGCAGGGCGAGGCCGCAGACCGTGCGGGACTCCTTGTACTCGGCGAGACCCGAGCCGGTGAGATAGCCGCGGGCCACGCACTCGACCTGGACCATCCGCAGCGACTTGCAGATCAGGGTGCGGCCGGCCCAGTCGGCGGGCGCGCCGGCCGGCAGCTCCGTGCTCAGGACGTGGTTCGGGACCAGGTCGGCGAACTGGTCGAACCACCACAGGGAGAGCTGCGTGAGGACGCGCCCCTTGTCGGGGATCTCGGTCGGCAGCACCCAGTCGAAGGCGGACGTGCGGTCGCTGGCCACCATCACGAGATCGCCCGCCTCGTTCTGGTACAGCTCGCGCACCTTGCCGGTGTGCAGATGCACCAGGCCCGGCACCTGAAGGGGCTCGGGCTTTTCTACGAATCCGGACACGGTTCCTCCCCGTGGTTCTGTCCTAGTGGGTCGATTGTCCCGTACATCGGGATCGATCAAGGACAGCGGGTGGGGACAGCGGGTGAGGACAGCGGGTGGGGACAGCGGGTGGGGGGCGGACGGGCGTCAGTCGCGTTTGCAGATGCGGTCCAGGAGGTTGGCGGTGGCGCGCTGGACACGCGCGTCCACATGGCCGGGGCGGTCCAGGGCCGGGGACCAGGCGAAGGTTCCGGAAGCGAAGACCAAGGCGCCGGAGGGGGCGCGGTAGAGGGAGGTCTCCTGGTGACGCTGGACGCCCTCGGTGTCGGTGTACGGGGAGTGGGCGAGGAGGATGCGTTCCTCGTGGGGCGGGAGGGGCGTGCGCGGGAAGTAGCGGTCGGCCTCGCCCGCGACCAGGTCCTCGATGCCGTCGCCCTCTCCTGCGCCGGTCGCCTCCCACAGCCAGTGGTTCGCGTTGCGCACGATCAGCGGGTGCGGATCGGGCACCCGGCCCGCGTACTGGATGCCGACCAGTTGCTGCTCGGCGCGGTCGATCTCACGCCACAGGACAGGCTTGCCGGGCCCCTTGCGCTTGCGGCAGGTGAGCAGACGGCCGGGCACGCCGGACGGCGACGCCCCCAACTCCACCTGCCAGTACACGGAGTTCGCGGACAGGAACACCAGTGAGGTGCCGCTGTCGCGGGCCAGTTCCACGGTGCGACGCATGGGCGTCGACCAGTACTCGTCGTGGCCGGGGAAGACGAGGCCCCGGTAACGGGCGGGGTCGAGGTGACCGGCGTGCAGATCACGGGCGTCGGCGTAGGCGAGGTCGTAGCCGTAGCGCTCGGCCCAGCGGATGAAGTCGTAGGCGTGGCCGACATGGAGGGGGAGGCCGGCGCCCGCGTAGGGCCGGTCGAAGGAGACCGTGGTCGCGGCGTCGGCCTCGCCGAGGAGACGGCCCTTCTCGTCCCAGGCGTGGTAGAGGCTGGCGCCGGTGCGTCCGTCCTCCGGGTAAAGGTTGTAGGCCTGCCAGGTGACGTCGGGGAGGACCAGGAGCAGGTCGGCGGGGCGGTTGTCGCGGACCGTGAAGGGGACGTGGGAGCGGTAGCCGTCGACGGTGGTGAGGACGGCGACGTACGCGCCCACGTTCCAGTACGACGGCACCTGCAGGCGCCAGGAGAGCCACCAGTGGTGGCAGGAGACGGTGCGGTCCGCGGTCAGGGGCGGGGGCTGGACTATGCCGGAGAGGCGCGGGCTGGTGGTGATCTTGGCTGCGCCGTCGCCGTCGTAGTGGCCTATGCGGTAGATGTCGACGCTGAATTCCTGCGGCGGGTCGACCGTGATGTGGAAGTCGACGGCGTCGCCGGGGGCGACCGCGCCGGTGGAGACGAAGCCCTTGATCTGCCGTCGGACGTCGTCGGCGGAGCGGGGGCCGCCGGCGGCGTCCGCGCTGCGGGGGGCGGGGACACGGGGTGTCCCCCGGCGGGTGGGGGCGGCGGGGGCGGGGGTCTGGTCCACGTACCAGGGGACGACGTTTCCGGTGTCGTCGAAGTACGTCTCGCTGCCGCGCAGCCACGGGACGGGGCCCTGCCCGAAGGGGTCCGTCACGGCGTGGGCCAGCGCTCCCGACTCCCATCGGCGGATGCGCTCCGGTCCTGGTCCGGGTCCCATGGTGCTCCCCTCCCTTGTGCCCCCGTGATGGTTCGTGCGTACGTGGCGGCCGTGCGCGTTCGTCGGATGTCGCATGTCCTATGTCGCAAGCCCTTGCCATGGGCGCTATCGGTCCCAGCACATCACATAACGCGCGCAGACAGTCACGATTCGTTGCGAATTGGCCGAAAGTGGAATCCGGTGCTCCGATAGGTATCCGGCGGCTGAGGGGTGCGGGCCGAGGGGTGGGGGCGGGGGTTGGCGGGTGCCGGGTGGCGGCTGGCGGCTGGCGGCTGGCGGCTGGCGGCTGGCGGCGGAAGTCCGAGGCCCAGCCCCGCACGGGTGCCCGCGCCGGTGCCCGCGCCCGGATGCGCTCAGCCGAGCCGTACCGGCTTCTCCGGTCGTATGCCCAGCTCCACGAGCCAGGTGCGCAGGGGGGCCGCGTCGCCGTCCTCGACGAGGCTGAGGACGCGGGGGGTCAGGTCGGCGACGCGCCGGCCGTCGACCAGAAGGGTCGGGCCGTCGAGCCAGTCGAGGCCCGGCGTCGCGCCGACGGTGTCCATCGCGGCGCAGCAGACCATCGCCGTGACGTGGTCGGCGAGCAGCTCGCGGTCGGTGCGCGGGGGCTGGAGAGGGACCAGGGGGACGGCGTCGTCGTCCCAGAGGGCCATGTCCGGGCCCTGCCCGGGCAACGGGGAGCCGGCCGGAGCGGCCACTGCAGCCACCGCCTCCTCCCGCCCGACCTCGACCCCGAGCCGAGCGGCCAGAGCGGCGCTACGGGGGTTGGGGGGCGGGGGGTCCTCATTGTCGGGGGTGGGGATGGGGTGAGGAGCGGGGGCAGGAGCGGGGGCAGGGGCGGTGGGGGATTCGGCGGAGGCAGACGGGGAGGACATCCGTCCGGATTCGGCAGCCGAGGGCCGGCCCGGCGCCTCGGGCAGCGGCGCCACGTCCGCTCGGCCGGACCCACCCGCCGACGCGGGCCGGCCAACCGAGCCGGACCGGTCATCCGAGTCGGGGTGGTCGGCCGACGCGGGACCGCCCGCCGGATGGGCCGGGTCCGCCAGGTGAGGCGCGGCCGTTCGGTGGGCATCGCCCGCCGAGTCGGGGTGGTCGGCCGAGTCGGGGCGGTCAACCTGCTCAGAGTGGTTCGTCGACTGGGGCCGGCCCTCCGGCCTGGGCGGGTTCGGCGGCCGAGGGCGGCCCGTCTGGCGGAGCGGGTCCGTCTGGGCGGCCGGGTCCGGGGGGACAACCGTGTCCCTCGGACGCGGAGTGTCCGTCCGGGAGCCCGTGTCCGTCGGGTAACAGGTGTCCGTGGGAGGGTTCGCGCCCAACGGATGGACTGTGTCCGCGACGCGGGAATTGTCCGGCGGGCGGGAGTCGTCGGCGATCCGAGAGGCACCGGTGACCTGGGAGTTGTCCGGCAGGTGGATCCCGTCCGGCACCTGGACCCCGTCGGGCATATAGGCCCCGTCCGCCGCGCGGGGGCCATCCGCCGTACGGGGGCCATCCGCCGCGCGGGGCCTGTCCAGCGTGTGGGGCCCGTCCACTGTGTGGGTCCCATCCGCGCGGGCACCGTCCACCGTGCGGGACCCCTCCGCGCGGGCACCGTCCACCGTGCGGGGTCCGGGCTCTGTGCGGGGTCCGGGCTCGGGGTGGGGGTGGGGTGGTTGTTGGGAGGTGGTTGTTAGGTGGTCGAGGATGCGGGACAGGGTGGGGCCGTGGGGGTGGGTGACGGGGTCGGGGGTGCGGCGGACGCCGAGGGCGTCCAGGACGCGGTGGAGGCGGGCCGCGTCGGTGCGCCACTTGCGGTCGACGACCTCGTCCGGGTAGTCGTCCCAGGCCACCGGCGACCAGTCCGGGCCGGGGTCCGCGGGCCCGCCGTGGAAGAGGCGGGCGGCGAGCAGCGAGGCCGCCTCGTCGATGGTGCCGGGCTCTTCGAGCAGGTCGCAGGCGGGGCGCTCGCCGAGCCGGGAGGCGAAGCCTTCGGCCAGGCGGTCGCGCCGGGACAGCTCGGTGAGGGCGGCGACGACCCCCGCGTCCAGCCGGGAGGGCCAGCGGCCCATCCGCCAGGCGGGCAGCGCCACGCGCGTCAGAAGCCGGTCCCAGCCCGCGTACGCCAGCCCCACCTGCTCCTGGGCGACGATCCGCAGCCCGTAATCCACAGCCTGTGCACGCTCGGCCGCCGCGGCGGCCACGCCCCGCTCCATCTCGCCGGCGTGGACCTGGCAGCCGCGGAGCATCAGCCGCGCGACCCAGCCGATGCCCGAGCAGGCCGGCCGCAGGACGGGATACCGGTCGCCGCGGGAGGCGCAGCCGGCCACCGCGGCGTCCAGCCCGCGCACGAAGCGGCGGGCCGCGGCTATGTCGGGGTGCGCGGAGGGTCCCGTACCGGCGACGACGGGGGCGAGGACGGCGCGCAGCTCGCCGACGCGCATCCACCACAGGAACGGCGAGCCGATGACGAGGACGGGCGCCGCTGTCGTACGACGGTGGAGGGGGCCGTGGGGGCCGCCCGCGCCGGCTATCTCGTCGCGGTCGCGGGGCGGGGGCGGGCCGTGGGCCGGGTGGGTGCGGTCCTCCAGCCAGCTGTCGCAGTCCGGCGTGAGCGCTATCGCGGAGGGCGCCGGGACGTCGAGGCGGTCGGCGAGGTCACGCACCAGCCGGTACAGGTCGGGGGCCGACTCCTCGGCGATCGCGACCGTGGGACTGACGGCGGGCCGGGCCCGGGCCACGACCAGGGCGATGACACCGGCGGCCAGCAGCACGACGACCGCGACGACGACCACGGCCCAGCGTGCGGTGTCCCACCCCTGGCCCACAAGGTGCCCGGTGGAACCGCCCGCGAGCAGGATCACGGCGGCTGCCGCGGGCAGCAGCGCGACGGCGAGTGCCCGGCTGCGGATACGCAGCACGGCGAGCGCCCGGGCACGCGCGGCCTGCGCGCCCACCTCCACACCCATACCGGTCACGACCGGACCTCACCCCCTCCCTGCAGTCCTGTTTCCCCCGGCTGTCTTCGCAGTGCTCACTCCCCCACTGTGGCACCGCCCACTGACATCGCAATGCCGGTGGGCCAAGTGCCGGAACCTGTGCCGGGACGCTTGCGCCGCACCCTAGTTGGCACTCCGGCCCACGTCAGCCGGATAGCTCAGCGCTCACTCGATGGAATGCCTTTGGGGAAAGGTGGATGACGGTGGGCAACGATCAGGCCCCGGGTTTCAGGGGTCCTCCCTGCGGAGTTCCCTGAGGCCCGGGGCCTGGGACATACCTGCTGAGACGCGCGTCACGCGCCCGCCGGTCCGTGCGCTCGGACGCGTGTCACGCGTCCGCAGCCGCCTTCGCGGCGATGTCCGTACGGTGCTGGGAACCGTCGAGACCGATGCGCGCGACCGCCTTGTACGCGCGCTCGCGGGCCTCGGTGAGATCGGCGCCGGTCGCGGTGACGGACAGCACACGGCCACCGGCGCTGACGACCGTCCCGTCGTCGTCCTTCGTCCCGGCGTGCAGGACGTACGCGTGCGGGGCGTCCTCGGCGGCCACCTCGGCGAGGCCGGTGATCGGGTCGCCGGTGCGCGGGGTGCCGGGGTAGTTGTGCGAGGCGATGACGACGGTGACGGCCGCGTCGTCCCTCCAGCGCAGAGGCGGCAGGTCGGCGAGGTCGCCGGTGGCGGCGGCCTTCAGGACTCCGGCCAGCGGCGTCTTCAGGCGGGCCAGGACGACCTGCGTCTCGGGGTCGCCGAAGCGGGCGTTGAACTCGATGACCCGGACACCGCGGCTGGTGATCGCGAGGCCGGCGTAGAGCAGACCGGAGAACGGGGTGCCGCGGCGGCGCATCTCGTCGACGGTCGGCTGGAGAACGGTCTCAAGGACCTCCTCCACCAGCTTCGGGTCGGCCCAGGGCAGCGGCGAGTAGGCGCCCATGCCGCCCGTGTTCGGGCCCTCGTCGCCGTCGAGGGCGCGCTTGAAGTCCTGGGCGGGCTGCAGCGGGACGACGCTCTCGCCGTCGGTGATCGCGAAGAGGGAGACCTCCGGGCCGTCGAGGAACTCCTCGATGACGACGCTCCCCCGCTGCCTGGACGGCGCGGGAGGTACCCCCATGCAGGCGGCGGCGTGCGCCGTGGCGGTCTCCAGGTCGTCGGTGACGACGACGCCCTTGCCGGCGGCCAGACCGTCGTCCTTGACGACGTACGGCGCGCCGAAGGCGTCGAGGGCCTCGGCGACCTCCTCGGGGGTCGTACAGACGTAGGAGCGGGCGGTCGGCACACCGGCCCCGGCCATCACGTCCTTGGCGAACGCCTTGGAGCCCTCCAGCTGAGCGGCCTCCTTCGAGGGGCCGAACACCGGGATGCCCGCCTCGCGCACGGCGTCGGCGACCCCGGCCACCAGGGGCGCCTCCGGGCCTACGACGACCAGCTCGGCGCCGAGCTCGACGGCCAGCGCGGACACGGCCTCGCCGTCCAGGGCGTCGACCTGGTGCAGCTCGGCGACCTCGGCGATGCCGGCGTTGCCGGGGGCGCAGTGCAGCGCGGTGACGGCGGGGTCGAGGGACAGTGAGCGGCACAGGGCGTGTTCGCGGGCGCCGCTGCCGATGACGAGGACGTTCACGGGGTCAGCCTAACCGGCCGGGGCCGGGGCGTTTGTACGGGCTTCCGAAGGCCGGGGCGGGACGGCACTGTGCGTTCCTACAAACAACCCGTCGTGCTTTCCGCGCTCGCGCATCTCTCCGCGCTCGCACGTCTCTCTGCGCTCGCACGTCTCTCTGCGCTCGCACATCTCTTCGCGTTCTTCGCGCTATTCGTTGGTGAATTCCTCCACCACCGTCGCTCCCAGCTCCCGGACGATCAGTTCGTAGCCGGAGAGGGCCGACTCGTTGAGGTCCGGGTCGTCGTCCTCAGGGGTGTCGTCCTCGGGGGCCACCGGCTCGGGGGCGGAGGCCGCGGGGGCGGGCGCCGAAGCGGGTGCGTACTGGGCGGACGCGGCGGGAGTGGTCGGTGCCGGTGCCGGTGCCTGCGCGTGTGCCTGGGCCTGGGGCGCTGCCGTGTTCATGGCCGACGGGGCCGATGGGGCGGACGTACCGCCACCGCCGTAGCCGCCGGGACTGCCGTAGCCGCCGGGACTGCCGTAGCCACCGGCGTTGCCGGGACTGCCGTAGCCGCTCGGAGCGCCGCCGACACCGCCACCGGCGCCACTGCCTCCGCCGCCGAAACCGCCGGTCGGCGGGGGTGCCGAGCCACCCGACGGGTCGACGATCGCATCGATCTTCCACTGGACGCTGAACTGCTCGGTCAGCGCCTGTCGCAGCACGTCCTCGCTGCCGCTGCTCGCGAAGTTGTCGCGGGCGCCGGCGCTGGCGAAGCCGAGCTGGAGGGTCGTGCCGTCGAAGCCGGCGACGTGGGCGTTCTGGCTGAGCAGGATCCAGGTGAAGCGCCGACGGTTCTTGACCGCCTCCAGGATGTTCGGCCAGAGCATGCGGGGGTCGAGGCCGCCGGACGGAGGCGCATACGCGGCAGCGGGCGCAGGGGCGGACGCCGACGCGGGCGCGGGGGGTGCCGTCGGGGCGGAGGCCGGGGGTCCGGCGGGGGCGGGTGGCTGCGGGCGTCCGCCACCACCCGCGGGGGCGGCCGTCGGCCAGCCGCCGGGCCGACGGCCGCTGCCCGCCGCAGTGGGGGTGGGCCAAGCGCCGGGGGCGGGCTGGACGGGAGGCTCGTCAACGGGAGGGGCGGCAGGAGCGGGAGCGGGCATGGGAGTGGGAGTGGGAGTGGGAGCAGGCATGGGAGCGGGAGCGGGCGTCGGGGGGGCCGCGGGCCCGGCGGCCGGGGGCTGGCCCGGCGCGGGCCCGGCGGCGGCAGGCGCAGCCGCCTGCCCCGGAGCCTGTCCCTGTCCCTGTCCTTGCCCGGGTCCCTGCCCTCGTACCGCCGCGCGGGCCGCCGCGGCGCCGCCGCCGGGCGGGATGGACGCGCCCTCGCCCATGGCGGAGCCGCCGTGCGCCTCGGGGCCGGGCACGTACCCCATGGCAGGCATGGCGGGGGCCATCGTGGGGGCGCCCTGCACACCCATACCGCCACCGCCGCCCGGCGAGAAGTTCACGCCGCGCTCGATGCGGTCGAGGCGGGCCATGACGGACCGCTCGTCTCCATAGGCGGCGGGCAGCATCACGCGCGCGCAGATCAGTTCGAGCTGGAGGCGGGGCGACGTGGCGCCGCGCATCTCGGTGAGGCCCTCGTTGACGAGGTCGGCGGCACGGCTGAGTTCGGCGGCGCCGAAGACGCCGGCCTGGGCCTGCATGCGCTCGATGACGTCCACCGGGGCGTCGATCAGCCCCTTCTCCGCCGCATCCGGAACGGCGGCGAGGATCACGAGGTCGCGCAGCCGCTCCAGCAGGTCGGCGACGAAGCGGCGCGGGTCGTTGCCCCCCTCGATGATCCGGTCGACGACCTCGAAGGCGGCGGCGCCGTCACCGGTGGCGAAGGCCTCGACGACGGAGTCGAGCAGGGAGCCCTCGGTGTAGCCGAGCAGGGAGGTGGCCATGGCGTATGTCACACCCGCGTCGCCCGCACCGGCGAGGAGCTGGTCCATGACGGACATGGAGTCACGCACGGATCCCGCGCCGGAACGCACGACGAGCGGCAGGACGCCGTCCTCGATGGGAATGCCTTCCTTCTGGCACACCTCGCCGAGGTACTCCCGCAGCGTCCCCGGGGGCACGAGCCGGAACGGGTAGTGGTGGGTCCGTGACCGGATGGTGCCGATGACCTTCTCGGGCTCCGTGGTCGCGAAGATGAACTTCAGATGCTCCGGGGGCTCCTCGACGACCTTGAGGAGCGCGTTGAAACCGGCCGACGTGACCATGTGGGCCTCGTCGATGATGTAGATCTTGTAGCGGCTTCCGGCGGGCCCGAAGAAGGCCTTCTCCCGCAGGTCACGGGCGTCGTCCACACCACCGTGGGAGGCGGCGTCGATCTCGATGACGTCGATGGAGCCGGGCCCGTTGCGCGCGAGGTCACGGCAGGACTGGCACTCCCCGCACGGAGTCGGCGTGGGCCCCTGCTCGCAGTTCAGACACCTGGCCAGGATGCGCGCGCTGGTGGTCTTCCCGCACCCACGCGGCCCGCTGAACAGGTACGCGTGATTGACCCGGTTGTTCCGCAGCGCCTGCTGCAGCGGGTCGGTGACATGCTCCTGCCCGATGACCTCGGCGAACGACTCCGGGCGATAGCGGCGGTACAGCGCGAGAGACGACACGCATACGAGGTTATAGGCGACCACCGACATCGGGCCCCACGCACGATCCCGGGCCCCCTGGGCATCGCCAGGACGGTGAAACGCAAGCGCCCCCCACGCACCCGCCAGAGCCAACCTACCCTTGCTGCCTTCCGGCCCTGGGGGAGTTCAGTCAGATAGCGCCGCGTGAGGGGCTCCGCACAGGCTACAGGATCTGAGCGGGGGGAACGAGTTCGCGAGCACTCCTCAACGTCTTGTATTGTTTGCGGCGGAGGATTCGCCTAGAGGCCTAGGGCGCACGCTTGGAAAGCGTGTTGGGGGCAACCCCTCACGAGTTCGAATCTCGTATCCTCCGCAGCCGCCTGAACAGGCAAAACGAAGCGGCCCCGCTGATCACAGCGGGGCCGCTTCGTTGTTCACTCAGGCGCCGTTGTCCTGGTTTTTATCCACAGGGGGTGCTTCCGGGGCTCCCCAGATGGCATCGGCGATCATCCGGGCCGCCTCCTTGAGCATGGCGTCCGGCACGTGCAGGTACCTCGCCCGCATGCTCGCGGACGTGCCCGGCTCCCACCCCATGATCTGATCGATGACCTTGCCCCACGGGTCACGCCAATCTGGTAGGGGCATTCACACCAAGAGTATGGTGACTTGTATGGCAACCAAGAAAGTAACGGTGACGATCCCCGAAGATCTCCTGGACGAGATCCGCGCCGAGGCGGCTGAGCGGGGACTTTCGGCGTACGTCGCCGAAGCACTGCGATTCAAGCGCGATCGGGACCGACTGCTGGAACTGGTCGACTGGCTGCAGGAGGAACACGGCGCGGTCACCGACGACGAGCGCGCAGCAGCACTCTCGGAGCTGGAAGATCTCGACGCCGAGCACGAGCGTCGCCTCACCGCCGGAGGGCACAACGCCGGAGAGGCCGCGTGACCAAGCGAGCCAGAGATCACGGGCAGCGGCCACTGCGCGCCTTCGTACTCGACTGCGAAGCCCTGTCCCTCGCTGTGCGTGGCGACCGGAAGATGATCGCCTGGCTCGATCTCGCAGCACGGGGCGAAGCCGATGTGGTCACGTCGCCCATGACGCTGGTGGAGGCGTACGACGGCAGAACCACCGAGCAGCGCTGGGACTGGGTGCTCTCCCGGCTCAAAGTCGCCGACATCGGGAAGGACGAGGCCCGCCAGGCCCGCCGACTCCTGTCCGACGCCAAGCTTCACGGCCACAAGTACGCGATCGACGCGGTGCTCGCCATCATCGCCCGACAGCAGAAAGGGCAGGTCACCATCTTCACATCGGACGGGGACGACCTGGAGAAGCTGGTTCCGGAATCGATCGTCGTCAAGCGAGTATGACCGGCGCCCTGATCTCAGTTCTGGTCTCAGTTCTGGTCTCATTCGTCGCCGTCCGGCGCCGTCCACCATCCGTCCGATGGCCTTCTCCGCCCCAGGTCATAACGCACCCGTCCCGCCCCGCCCCCCAGACGAACATCTGGAAAGCGTGTCGTGTTGGGGGCAACCCCTCACGAGTTCGAATCTCGTATCCTCCGCCAGTGCCTCACCGGGCACGATGTCGAAGGGCCCCACCGTTCGCGGTGGGGCCCTTCGTCGTGCGTGGTCTCAGTCTTGCGGTAGACACGCCCGCTGGGAGGAACCTGCCCCGATGCGGCACCCGCCGACCTGGGAGGTGCGCCATTCTGGAAACCCGGCGCCAAGCCTCCCACCCCACTGCGACTCCCCGGTCTGACGAGGTGCACCCCCATGAAGTCCCGATCAACGCTGGCGACATGGCTGAGCAGCCTCGGCGGCTCTCGTCTGGCACGCGTGCTCGAAGCACGAAAGGACGCCATGTCCCTTCCGGAGCCGCGCTCGGTGGGGGAACTGGCGGATCGTCTTCAGCGCCCCGGATCGGTGGCACTGGCCCTGCCACGGCTCGCGCTGCCGCACCTCCAGGTGGCCGAGGCGCTGGCGGCGCTGGGTGCGCCCGCGTCGCGCGATGCCCTGGCGGAGCTGTTGGGGGCGACGGACGACGAAACCACCCGCGAACTGGACGTCGTGCTGGAAGCGCTGGCCGATCAGGCTCTGGTCTGGCCTGACGGCGTGGGGAAACTCCGCATGGCCGGACCACTGCGCCAGGCCTGGGACGCGCCCCTGGGACTGGATGCGCCGCTGGAGCGGCTGCTCGCGGGCGCGACCTCCGAGGACCTGCGCGGCATGCTGGCAGCCCTGGGCATCAAGCCGCCGGGCACCAAGCCGCAGCGTCTGGCCGCACTGGTGGCACATCACAGCGACCCGGAACAGGTCGTCCCACTGGTCGCGAAAGCTCCTGCGGCGGCCCGGAAGCTGCTCGAACGCCGCGCGGAGGGCGTGCCGGGGCAGCCGCAGTTCATCGTGTTCGGCGCTCCCCGCCCCGGCCTCGAACCGGGCGTCCGGTGGGCACTGGAGCGGGGACTCCTGATCCAGGATCGTCACGCCTACGGTCCGGCCCGTATGCCGGCCGAGGTGACGCTCTCGCTGCGCGGACCCGGCTGGCACGCCCCGTTCGCACCGGTCCCGCCTTCCGTGCGATCGGCGTCCGTCACCCCGGCCGAGGTGGACCACGAGGCGTCAGCCGCGGCCACGGCGTTCGCGTCCCGTGCCGTTTCGGTCCTGTCGGCCTGCTCGGGCACCGCGCCGACCCGACTGAAGTCCGGCGGGATCGGGGCGCGTGAACTGGCCCGCATCGGCAAGGCCGCGCAGGCCGACGACGCCGTCGTACGCCTTGCTCTTGAGACGGCGTACGCCGCCGGGCTCCTGGGCCGGGACGGCGACCGCGTGGCGCCCACCGAGGCGTACGACGCCTGGGCGGAGCAGGAACCCCCGGAGCAGTTCGCGGTACTGCTCGGGGCATGGCGGAACCTGCCGCTCACCCCGACCGAGTCGCGCGATGAGGACAACAAGGCGCTTCCCGCTCTCGCGGGAGCACCGCCCTGCAATGGCTGCGTGCAGGCTCGCCACGGGCTGTTGGCCGCAGCCGGACAGCTTCCGGCAGGGCAGGGCGCAACGGTCACCTCGGATCTGGGGCCCCTGATCACCTGGCACCGCCCGCTCACCCACTCATCGCCCGCGGACGGAACACCGTTCGCCGCCGTGATCCGTGAGGCCGAAATTCTCGGCGTGCTCGCTCGCGGCGCTCTGTCCGCCTTCGGTATCCATCTGCGGACCGGCGACACGGAGGCGCTGGACATGGAGTGCCGACGACTGCTGCCCTCGGCCACCGCGACGGCACGGATCGGCGCCGATCTCACCGCCGTCGTCACCGGCACACCGTCCGCGCGACTGGCCTCGCTCCTGAACGCCGTCGCCGACCGTGAGACCAGCGGCACGGCATCGGTGTGGCGGTTCAGCGCCGGCAGCATCCGCCGGGCACTGGACGCCGGCCGTCGCTGCGACGACATCACGGCCGACCTGGCCGCTGTCGCCGCCGGGCCCCTGCCGCAGCCGCTGTCCTACCTGATCGCCGACACCGCACGCGGCCACGGCCGTGTGCGCGTCACCCCCGCCGCCTGCGTCATCCACGGCGACGAACCCGCTCTCCTGGCCGAACTCGCCGCCCACCGCAAGCTCGCGGGGCTTGGGCTCCGGCAGTTGGCGCCTACGGTGCTGATCAGCCGCAGCCCGCTCGACACGACCCTCGCCACGCTCCGGGCCGAGGGATACGCCCCCGTCGCCGAGACGGCCGAGGGCACGGTACGGGTCGAGAAAACCCGGCCTCAGCGGGCCGCCGCGCAGGTGCCGGCTCCGCGCGGCACCGGCGCGAGGGACAGTGGCCGGATCGCTGCCACAGGCACGGCGAAGAAACCCGCCCCGGTCGACCCGAACTCCTTGGCGGCCCAGTTGCTGGCCGCCCCTGCGACGACTCCGGAACCCGCGCCGTTCGATGGAGGACCGCCCTTCGCCACGGACACCGAGGAGATCGTCGCGGGGTGGGCGAAGCACCTGCCGTACAGCGACGTCCGCCAGCTCGCCCACGCCATCGATGCCGGCGCACCCATCACCGTCGACTACGTCGCCGCCTCGGGGAACCGGACGGTACGCACCCTCAGCCGCCTCGAACTCGACCCGCCCTACCTCGAAGCCTGGTGCCACCTGCGAGAGGACGATCGCGTTTTCACCCTCTCCCGCATCCACGGCGTCATGAGCCCCGTGCTCGAATGAAGGAAAGATGGTATCGCCAGGGATAGTATCTCTGCCGATACTATCCCTAGCGGGAGGCTTGCCCATGCGTCGATTCATCGGGCGGGATCGCGAGCTGAACGTGCTCGGCACCGCCCTGCGGGCGGTCCACGACGCCGTCGGGTCGGCGAAACCGGGGCAATGCGTCCTCATGCGGGGAAGACGGCGGGTCGGCAAGTCCAGCCTCGTCGAGGAGTTCCTCCGGCGTTCTGAGACTGAGACGCCGTACCTCTTCTTCACCGCGGCGGGCGGCACGGCGGAGGACGAACTGACGGAGCTGCTCGACGCCGTCGCCAGATCCACCCTGCCGGAGCGGGGACTGTTCGCGGAGGAGACCCCGACGCAGTGGAACGCGGCGTTCAGGCTGCTCGCGGAGATGCTTCCCGACGACAGCCCGAGCGTGGTGGTCATCGACGAGGTTCCGTATCTCATGGACCGCATCGACGCCTTCGAGGGCATGCTCCAGCGGGCATGGGACCGGCTACTCAGCCGAAAGCCGGTACTTCTCCTCCTGGTCGGGTCCGATCTGTCGATGATGGAGGCGCTGAACAGCTACGACCGTCCTTTTCACCAGCGGGGGCGGGAAATGATCGTCGGGCCCCTGAACCCCGCCGACATCGGCGAGATGCTCGGCCTGTCTCCGGCGGCCGCGTTCGACGCCGCGCTGGTCACGGGGGGTCTCCCCCTGATCTGCGCGGAGTGGCGGGCCGGGGCCGACGTCTGGGAGTTCCTCCGCGACTCGCTGGACAACCCCATCTCGGCCCTGCTGGTCTCCGCCGAACGCTCACTGGCCGCGGAGTTCCCACCGCAGGCGATGAGCAGGGAGGTACTGCGGGCCATCGGATCCGGAGAGCGGACCTTCACCAACATCGCGCGCGCGGCCGGCGGCATCGCCCACACCACTCTCACCCGAGCCACAGACGTGCTGACCGAGAAACGGGTCGTGGCTGCCGAACTTCCCCTCTCCCTGAGGCCGTCGAAGGAACGCCGCTACCGGGTGGCAGACCCCTACCTGCGGTTCTGGCTCGCGTTTCTGGATCCGCACATGGCCGAGATCGAGCGGATGCGGGGGGATCTCACGCTGAGCCGCATCCAGGAGCAGTGGACGAGCTGGCGGGGCCGCGCTGTCGAGCCCCTCGTGCGGGAATCCCTCGCCCGTCTCCTGCCGGACGGGCTCCTGCCTGCCGCCCCGGCGATCGGCGGGTACTGGACCCGCAGCAACGACGTCGAAATCGACTTGGTGGGCGCCGACCGGCAACCGGTGGCCGAGCAGTTGCTCTTCCTCGGCTCGGTCAAGTGGCTGGAGAACTCCGCGTTCGACAGCCACGACCTGACCGCACTGCAGAAGCACCGGGCAGCGATCACCGACGAGCCGGTACCGCTCGTGGCGGTCTCCCGCAACGGGGTCGGTTGTTCCGGCCTTCAGGCGGTGTACGGCCCCGAGGAACTGCTCAACGCCTGGCGCAGGGCATGAGCAGGAACCGAGCGGTTGGTTGCAGTTCTGGTTGACCCCTCACGAGTTCGAATCTCGTATCCTCCGCCAGTGCCCTCACCGGGTAATACGTCGAAGGGCCCCACCGCGAGGTGGGGCCCTCCAGTACCGATTGCCGGTGGCGGCAAGGCGGGTTACGGCGCGTCGATCAGGTCCACCGGCGGGACCTTCACCGTGCGGGCGCCCTGGGCGCCGCCCAGGACGACCTTGCGCAGGGAGACGTTGTTCTTGGTGTTGGTCTCCTGCAGGCGGTTCGCCGGGTTGGCGATGACCTGGATGTAGTAGGTGCCGTTGGGCAGGTCGGTGATGTCGAAGGACTGGCCGGGACGGTACTGGGTGTACGTGTCACCGGAGCCGACATCGAGGACCTCGCGCACGGAGATGGAGTTCTGCTGGCCGCAGGCGGTCGACAGATCGGTGTTGTTCGGGTGCCAGTTGGCGTTCTTCACCGTGTAGTCGATCGCGTCCGTGTTGGCGAGGCAGAACGCCTCCTTGCCGCTCTTGACGATCTCGTGCTGGTCGGCGGCGAGCAGTCGGTAGCTGGCGAAGTCCGTGAAGTGCCAGTGCTCGTGGCCGACGCGCGGGTCCCACTCCATGGTGCCGGCGGGCGCGTAGCCGACCTGCTTGCCCTTGGCGTCGTAGAAGTACTGGTAGGAGTCCATCAGTTCGGCACCGGGCTTGCGGAAGCCGTCCACGACGAGGGGGGCCGGGCCGGCGTTCCAGACGTTGGCGCTGAAGGCGAGGTAGTCCTTGCCGGGGGCGTCGCCGTCCTCGCCGTCGGTGACCGCGATGTCCCAGGCGGGCAGCGAACGCAGGTCGGGCTTGGGCACGTTGGCGGGAGCGCCCGCCCGTCCGGTGGGCCGCTGGGCGGCGGCCTTCAGCGCCGGCGCGATCCGGGAGCCGTCGGTGTGACCGGCGCCGTCGCCCAGGTGGGTGAGACCGCGGGCCTCCAGGGCGTGGGAGAGCGCGGAGGGCGTGGGGGCGTCGGCGCCGCGGGGGCCGTAGTGATGACCGGCGGCCATGCCCGGCATACCCTCCATGCCCTTCATGCCCTCCATGCCGGCCATGTCGTGGGCGCCGTGGGAGGACATCGAGGAACGCAGGCCGACGCCTCCGCCGTCGCTCTCCTGACGTACCGTCACCTTGATGGTGGGCTGGTCGTTCGGGATGCCGAAGAGGTCCCGGTACTTCTTCGCGACCGACACCTTGGCCGTGTACTCGCCGACGGGCAGGTCCACCGGCGCGTCGTAGTCGACGGTGCTGGAGTTGGACGCCCAGCCCTTCTCGACGCCCCAGACGGAGCCGAGCGTGAAGGGGTTGGTGGAGCAGCTCTCCGGATAGTGCGAGGTGGCCGGGGCGTCCGGACGCAGTCGCCCGGAGGCGTTGTTGGGACAGAAGCTGCCCTGCGTCTTGCGCACCTCCACCCCGGCCGCGTTCTTGATGGAGACCTCAAGGAAGCCGGGCAGCCCGCTGAAGTCCTTGACGGTGCCCGCGGGCAGCGTCTTCGTCGTCGTCTTCGTCCCGTTGCGCAGGATCTGCTGGGCGACGACGGGGTCCTTGTACGACTTACGGGTCACCTTGAGCTCCAGCGGAGCGTTGTCGACGGTGACGTAGGTGCCGAGGTCGAGGTAGACCCCGGCACTCCCCCCCTCCCCGTCGTACCGGTCGAGGGTCACGGCCTTCGACGCGGCGATCAGCTTGAGCTTCGGCGTGCCGGGCGGGCTCGCCGTCGCGGCGCCGGCTCCGGGAGCGGCCCCGGCGACGGCGACGACGGTGAGCGCGGCCCCCGCGGCGAACGCCGCACGCTGGAGGCCCTTGCGATGGTGCTGTCTGGTCATCGGTTCCTCGTCTGCGAGTGCCCTGGTCAGGGGCATCGGACTGGACAGCCCACAGAACCGACCGCAGTTGCACGGACGCACCCCACACGTCCCGGCCGAAACCGTGAGCACCCTGTGAGACAGGTAAAGGCCGTATGTGGGTTGCCTGTTGAGGAGGAAAAGAGGAGGGAGGAAGGAAGGGAGGGAGGGAGGGAGGGAGGACGCTAGGGCGTCAGTGGTTGCGCAGATCGCGGATGAGCAGGTCGGCCGCCTCCAGCTTCCGCGCGCTGTCGGCCAGCGCGTGGGTGAGCTCGGCGATCTCCCGTGTCAGCGCCGTCCGTACGGCCTCCAGCTCCGCCTCGGCCCGCTCCCGCGCCCGCTCCTCGAACCGGCCCCATTCGTAGTTGGAGCGGTACTGCCAGGTGAGGATTTCCTTTTCCTCGTTGACCAGGTCCAGTTTCTCCGCCGTCATGTCGTGCAGTTGCTGGCGCAGTGCGACGACCTGGCCGTCCAGCATGTCGCGCTGCTGCTCCAGGTCCGCCAGTTGCTGCTTCAGCTCGGCGTTGTCGTTGCGCTCCTTCGCGAGCAACGCCTCGAGATCCCGGATTCCCGCCTTGACCTTGGACCGCTCGCCCAGGCGCTCACGGAATTCCTCCCGCGTCTGCTCCTCGAGCACCTCGATGTCCGCGATGATGGTCCGCAGGCCCTCTTTCGCGCCTTCCAGCTCGTGGCGGGGGGCGTCCTGGGCCGGGAGCTCGAAGTCGACGGGGAGGCGCGACGGCACCCGGTGCGCCTGCGGTTGCAGCTTCGGCTTCGGCTTCGAGTACGACTGTGGGTGCGGCTGAGGCTGCGTTTGCCTCTGCAGCCGCGACAGACGGGTCCATTCGTCGGACCACAGGGTCAGCCGTGGGTCGTCCAAGCTGATCTGCCGAGTTTCCTTGCCGTCGCCGTGGGCGACCAGAACGCGCACCAGTGCGATCAGGAATTCACGCTTCGGCAGCCGCATTCCGGTCAGCGCCTCACTGACGCCGCTTCTCGTCAGCTCGAAGGAATCCGCGCGTCTGACTATTTCCGTCAAACCGGGGCGACCGCAGGCGATATGAAGATCGCTGAGTTCCTGTGCGAAAGCCGCGAGCTCGTCGTCGAATGAACCGGTCACGTTCCCCCCTGCCGACGTGTGGCCCATGCTAGGACCCCGCTGTGCGACTCCGTACGGGTTCACGTGACTCCCTACGGGTTCACGCGACTCCGTACGGGTTCCGGGCGCCCCCGTGGTATCGGCCGGCGGGGGACGTGCGGCGAGGGAGGGAACGTGCGGTCAGTGCGGATCGCGCATCGGGGTCCGCATCAGGCTCAGCGGCCGTACCTGCCCTTCAGGTGGCGCCAGAAGTCGCGCAGCATCCACTTGTCGAAGTCGGTGATCTGGGTGGCGCTGCCCGCCTTCATCAGGAAGCAGCACTGGCCGGTGGGGGTCCAGTCGTAGAAGTCGTCCAGGCCGAAGGTGTGGCCGACTTCATGCAGGTAGATGTGGATGTTCTCCTGGTTGAGGGCGGACGTGAAGTACTCCTGGCCGACCCGCTGGCCCCAGTCGCCGCCGGCGCCGCCGCCGAAGCCCTTGGTGAGCCAGAGGGACTGGTCGTAGTGGCGGGCGGTGCCGCCGGGGCACTTGGAGTAGTTGCCGTCCTGGTGGAAGAAACGGCCGCAGTCGGGGGCGCACTGCGGGGCGCCGTCGCCGTCGAGGACGCCGGAGTAGATGTCGACGGAGTTGTCGGTCCACTGGAGGGTGGAGCGGTTCTTCACCGCCCAGCCGACGATGTTGACCGGAACGGTGGTGTACGGCCAGTTGTCGTAGGCCCGGCCGTTCTCCAGTTGCGCGGCCATCCACTTGGCGAACTGCTTCTTCAGGGCCGCGTGGATCTGGTCGCGCAGGGCGGTGCTGACGGGTGCGTCGGACTCCCAGCGGACGCAGTAGTTGATGCTGCCCCTGTTGGCCATGACCTGGTCCCAGCCGTAGTTGCGGAAGCCGTACAGGTCGGGGTAGGTCGTCGAGACGTGGTTCCAGACCTCGTTCAGCGGCTGCACGAGGTTGGCGGGCGGGTTCCACTCGTCGGCGGCCTCGGCGCGGGGGGCCGCGACGCCGGTCGCGTGGAAGAGGAGCGCGGCGAGCGCCGCGAGAACGGTGAGCAGTCGTGCGAGGGAACGCGCGGGGCGCCGCGCCGGATGCCGTGCCGGATGGCGGGCGGGGCGCCGTGCGGGGTGCCGTGCGGGATGGCTGCGCATGGTGAACTCCTCGTGTGGGGAACGGGATTCACGTACTCCGTGTGTCTGCGCTGCGTGCATCTGGGGGTTGCCGCGGCCCGGGAGAAGGTTGCCGGGCGGGCGAAAGTCGTTCGCCGTCCCCGGTCCGGGTGGTTCGTCGGTGAGTTCGGGGTGCGGGAGGGGGCGTGGCGTCATTCTGAGCCGGTGGTCCACCCCCTTCGGTTCTTCCGCGCCTTTCGATTCCTTCGCGTCCTTCGAGTCCTTCGCGTCCTGCGTGCTCTGCGCGCCCTTCGGGTGGCGCTCGGTCCGTTCCTCGCCGCCCTTCTTGTGCTCGTCGGGCCCGCCTGTGTTCCCGTGGGGAAGGGGGTCGGGGTGCCGGGTGGGGCGTTCGGGGCGTACGTGGGGTTCGACGGCGACGGGGTGCGGCGGATCGCGGGGTTGGACGAGTGGCTGGGGGCTGCGACGCCTCGGGTCGGGCACGCGTATCTGCCGGGGGACCGGTGGAGCAACATCGAGGGCGCGCCCGGCTATCTGGAGTACTGGGCGCAGTGGCGGAGGCAGCGCGCCGACCGGATGTTCGTGCTGAACGTGCCGATGCTGGAGCGGACCGAGGAGCGGGTGTCCGACGCGGTCGTGCGGGAGGAGCTGCGCAAGGGGGCCCGCGGCGACTACGACGGGCATTTCCGCGCGCTGGCACGGCGGCTCGTCGCGCTCGGGGTGCCCGATGCGGTGCTGGTGGTGGGGTGGGAGATGAACGGGATCACGTACACCCATCGGTGCGGGCCCGATCCGGCGGCCTGGCGGCGGTACTGGGCGCGGATCGTCGACGCCATGCGGTCCGTGGGCGGGGGGCGGCATCGGTTCCGGTTCGAGTTCACGCCCAGTCGGGGGCGGGACGCCGTGCCGTGGACCGCGTGCTATCCCGGCGACCGGTACGTCGACGTCGTCGGCATGGACGCCTACGACCAGCCCCACGGCATGTCCTTCGACGAGCAGATCACCGAGCCTTACGGCCTCGCCGCCCATGTGCTGTTCGCGCGGGCGCACGGCAAGCCGGTGTCGTATCCCGAGTGGGGGCTGTACCGCAACGGCGACGACCCCGAGTACGTACGCGGCATGCTCACCTGGTTCGCCGAGAACCGGCCGCTTTACCAGACCATCAGCGACTACTGCCCGCACGGTGTCTGGAGATGCGCCGAGAATCCGCGCTCGTCCGCCGTCTATCGCTCCCTGATGGGCTCCGCGACGGGCGGGGCGGCGGGCGGGGCGACGGGCGGGGCGGCGGGGCCGGGCGGGTGAAACCCGGCCGCTCTTCGGGCGTGGGGCCGCCCCGGCCGGCCCACCCGGGCCGATCATCACACGATGGGACGTGAACACCACGCGCGTCTGCGTGCCGCGACCGGGACGGCTGTCTTCCTCGCCCTCGCCCTCCTCCTGCTCGCCGCCATGCCCGCCGGAGCCGGAAGCGGAGGCGGAGGCGGCGGGGGCGGAAGCGGGGGCGGCGGGTGGGGCTCGGCCGCCGACCGTGCCGTCCGCGCGCACGAGGCGGCTCGCGAGCGGGTCGACCGGCTCCGGGAGGCCGACGCGCTCCCCACGCAGGTCAAGGGCGCCGAACGCCGTCGCAAGGCGCTGCGCGCCGGCCTGTGGGACATGCTGCGGGCGACGGCGAAGGAGTTCGGCGACCCGGTCGCCGTCGATCCCTCCGGGCGGGACGGCCACTGTCCCTTCGGCGACCCCAGCCGCGCACCCTCACCCGCCCCCTCGTCCGGGTCCTCGCCCGCCTCCGCCTCCGCCCCCTCCTCCGCGCAGCGTGTTCAGGACTGGACGGCCCCGACCCGCCGCTACTGGCTCTCCGCCGGGTTCGCCGCCAAGGGCTCCCGCTGGGCCCACCGTCACACCGGCCAGGACTTCGCCGTGGACTCCGGTACGCCCGTGTACGCCGTCGGCGCCGGCACCGTCCGCGCGACGACCTGCGGCGACGGCTTCGGCAACCAGGTCCTGATCCGGCACGGCGACGGCTACTTCACGCAGTACGCCCATCTGTCCCGCATCGACGTACGCAGGGGCGCGCGCGTGACGGCCGGCCAGCGGATCGGCCTCTCCGGCGCGTCCGGCAACGTCACCGGCCCGCACCTGCACTTCGAGGTGCGGATCACCCCCTACATCGGCTCCGCGGTACCGCCCCTGCCCTGGCTGCGCCGCAAGGCCGTGGACGTCGCCGCGGCCTCCGGGGCATCCGCCGCCCCCTGATCGTGGGCCGCCCCGCAGGCGCAGTCGCGCAGGTGCAACCGGCGCAGGTCCTGGACCAGGGCCACCGGATAGTCGTGCTGCCCCCACCGCTCCCGGTAGCCGTCCTCGCCGTACCGTGCGAGGACGGCCTCCGCCGCCTCCAGCACGGCGTGGGCGAACTCCGGGCGGGGCTGCGTGGAGCGCCAGACGACCGAGCCCGCGGAGTCGGGCAGGTCGAGGCTCACGGCCACGTCCGGGAAGCGGTACACGGTCACCTCCACGTCGTCCACGTCGTCCACCTCCTCGCTCCCGCCGCGGCTCAACACCCAGCGCAGTTCCGCCGGTTCGTCGTCGAAGAAGAAGCGGATCTGCCGCGCCGGCCCGTACAGCCCGCTCGCGGCCGCCACCAGGTCGGCCAGTGCGTCCGTGAGGTAACCGCAGACGAGGCCGACGTCCTGTCCATCGGCGGCCGACAACCGGCAGCGCGCCCAGCCGTGCCCCGTCAGTTCCCAGTCGATGATCACCGGCTCATGCTACGGACGGGGCGGCCAGCGCCCAGATCACGAACACGGCGATGGCGATCTGGACGAGCGCCCAGACCGGCGCGTACGGCAGGAACAGGAACTGCAGGATCAGGCTCAGGGAGGCCAGCACGATGCCGCTGATCCGCGCCCACTCGGCGCTCTCGGCCCCCTTGAGCAGCCCCCAGCCGGTCACCGCCGCCACCACGCCCACGATCAGCAGGACCCAGCCCCAGCCGGTCAGGTTCATCTCGTAGACGTAGTCGCCGACGCGGGCGTAGACGTCGTCGTCGGAGATCGCGGCGATGCCCTGGAAGACGGCGAGGATCCCGCTCACGAACATGAGCACGCCCGCGAAGAGGACCCCTCCGGCGGCCGGTCCGACGCGGGCCGCCGGCGGCGGGGTCCGGCCGGGCGTGCCGGTGCCCTGGTGGGACGGGTCCCAGACCGGGGGCGCGTGCGAGTGCGACGGCGACGGGTTGGAGTGGGTCTGGTCGCTCATGGCGCTGCCCGTTTCTGTAGACGGCTGTATGAAGCGGTGCGACAGCGTCGTGACGGCTGCTCTTCTGTCCTTTGTCTGTCCTTTGTCGACCTTCTGTCCAGGTGGGGGCGGTCACCACGGGGGTGCGCCGGACGGGTGAGCCGGCATGCGGACGGGGCCGGGGGCACCTTCACTGGAGGAGCCCGGGAAACCATCACAGGAGGCACGATGCCGCGTATCAAGGGCGTGCTGTCGCTGACGGCGGCGGCGATCTGCTGCGCCTTCGCCCTCACCGGCTGCTCGGACGACAACACCCCCTCGTCGGTGTCGTCGGCGTTCGCGTCGGCGACGGCGGAGGTGGGCCGCCAGCTCGACGAGATCAAGGGCGGCGCGGACGTCAAGGGCGATGTGAAGCTCGGCACGCCGGGCACCGACGGCGACCGCAGCACGGTCGAGGTCACCGTCGTCAACAGCGCCGACTCGACGAAGTCCTTCGCCGTCCAGGTCGACTTCAGCGACTCCGCGGGCAACCGGCTCGACACGGTCCTCGTCACCGTCTCGGACGTCCCGGCCGGCAAGACCGGCAAGGCCACCGCCCGCAGCAACCGCACACTCTCCGGCACCGTGAAGGCGAAAACGGCCCGTGCGGTGCGGTACTGAGGCCGACGGGGGCTGCGCCGATGTCGACGGGGCCGGGGGCTCAGGCCATCCAGAAGAAGACGGCCGTCATCCGCTTCTCCTCCAGCGTCGTGCCGGAGTAACCGGTCGCGCTGTGGATGAGGTTGGCGTTGTAGAGGAGCAGCCGGTTGTACTTGTGGGGCACGCGTACGTCCTCCTCGAAGGCGTCCGGCGCGACGAACCGTGTGCCGAGGGCTTCGACGAGGTTGTTGTGCGGGGCCTGGACGACGTTGCCGCCGAGCCGCCCGCCGGGCAGGGCCTGCCGGTAGAAGCTGGTCCCGCAGTCCTTGGGCACGGCCGGATTGAGGTACAGCACGGCGGCGTACCGGCACAGCGCACGCGAGTCGGAGTGCGGCCGGGGCGAACTCTCCCCCTCGCCGACCACCTGGATGCAGTTGTGGTTGAGGGTGCCACCGCCGGGCGCCTGCTGCACCCACAGCTTCTGCGCCCCCGTCGACTTCCTCACCAGCCGCTCCACGCGCCCCAGTTCGCCCGGCTCCAGCCCCGGCATGGTGCGCAGTCCGGGCCAGCTCTCCGAGGTGTACGGGTACCCCTTGACCCAGTCGTCCTTGGCGAGACAGCGCTCGCGGATGCCCGCGATGTCTGCCTCGGGGAAGACGTCGTCGATCACCCAGTAGTCGCGGCCCTTGGTGGGCTTGCGGTAGGGCAGGACGGGGAGTGGACGCATGGCGGCAGCCCTGGCGGGCTGGTGGGGCCGCTGTGGCATGGACATGCGGCGAATCTAGGTCGAGGGTGCACCAGGACTCGCCCACGAGCCCGTCCGGAATGCCCCGCGAAGCGGTCAAGACTGCGTCAACCCCGGCAAAGCGGGGCCGGACGCCGGGCGAGCACGAAGGGCCCGTCCTCCTCGACCCCTCAATCGGACGGGCCCTTCGTTCTCGTAGTCAGCGAAGGTCAGCGGAGGAAGATGACCGAGCGCAGCTTGAGGCGGTCCGTGGCGGGACGGCCGTGCGGGCGCAGCATCCAGGAGTCACCCGAGCAGTCGGGCTCGGTGAACACGATCGCGGTTTCGTCGGTGTCGTTGTGCGGGGCGAAGGCGGGCTCGGAGGCGTCCGGGTCCGCGACTTCGGGGAGCGTCACGCACTCACCGGTGGCCGGGTCGTGGAGGGCGACCGAGATCGGTTCCCCGTTCAGGCCGACGACCTGGTACCCGAAGTCGCCGGTCGCGGCGTGGGCGGGGGCGGCGAGGGCGGCCGTGAGCGCGAGGGCGCCGCAGACGGCGGCGACGGAGTGCCGAAGACGCACGAGGTTTCTCATTTCGTGAGGAGAGGCAGTTTCACCTGCACCTTCGCCTCCGACGACAGCCAGTACGCGTCGATCAGAAGCGGGAAGGTTTCTCTGTCATCCGTTCGGACCAACGCCTCTACGCCGCGCTCAGTTCACACCACACGAGCTTGCCCCGATGCCCCATCCGGGACAGCGGCTGCCAGTGCCAGAGGTCCGAACAGGCCCGCACGAGTGGGCGAATCCGACGCCCGCACTGCCGTCCTCACCGTCACTCCAACCCCCCTCGCACACTTTCTTCACTGCATACGCACAGAAACTCCCGGAATTGTGGCCTCCACCACAGCGCACCCAGGGCGCGCCTGCTGAAGTGACCGGATGATCGGTCCCCTGCTGCGCCTCCTGCCGTTCTGGGTGCGCGAGCCCCTGCTCACGGCCTTCGGCGTCCTCTTCAGCGGCTTCCTCTTCTACGCCGCCGTCCGGGACGACGAGTGGAAGATGGCCGCCCTCGGCGCCGCCGTCGTCCTGTTCACCGCGATCCGCATCCACACCATGAACCGCGCCCTGCGGGCCCGCCGTCTGCTCAAGGACGCCGAGGGCGCATAGAACCCGTGGCAGGAGCCCGGGTGTTGGGTCCTGGTTCGTGCGCTACAGGCCGCGGTACGGCCATGCGGGCCGGCGTGCGGCGCGATTACGAGCCCCCGGCCCGCCTAGATCCATGGGGCCGTCCAGGTCCTCGGGCGGATCGCCACCATCGTCCCGAGGCCACGGGCCACCGGGTCCGTACAACTCCGAGTCCAGGTCTTCCGCAGGGGGCACGCACGGCTCCTCCGCGCAGGATCCGGGCCCGGCAAGCGACTCGGGTCCGGGGCCGCTCAGGAGAACTGCGACCAGCTCGTCCGGTACGACCAGCTCGTCCGGCGGAGGCAGGCACTCCGTCGTGAGCGCCTCGATGCCGGCCAT
This sequence comes from Streptomyces sp. NPDC031474, assembly GCF_055581185.1. Lineage (NCBI taxonomy): Bacteria > Bacillati > Actinomycetota > Actinomycetes > Kitasatosporales > Streptomycetaceae > Streptomyces > Streptomyces sp. NPDC031474. The sequence continues at coordinate 468,328 of NZ_JBVIJX010000004.1, read as the reverse complement.
GCACTCGGTGAACCGCTTGACGTTCGTCGCGTACTGCGCGTCGCCGAGGATCTCCGTGATGTCTCCAAAGATCATCAGGAAGGACGGGTGCAGGAGGTAGCGCGCCGCTTTGACGACGACCGCCCGCTTCTCGTCATCCGCCGACGCGTCCTTCAGTATTCGGAACCCCCAGTCGGCCCCGTCGTCGGACGCGACCAGTTGCAGTGTGCCGAGTCCGTCCAGGAACTCCTCCACGAGGCGCTCCCCGTCGTGAGGCTGATCCTCCGCCCCCTGCACCTTGTGGAGGATCACCTTCAAGTCGGATTCGATCCAGTTGTGCGCCCGGACGAACAAGGCTGCCTCCGCCACGAGGCGGGCCAGCTCCTTCTTGTCGGCAAGCGTCGGGGCGTCAGGCTGCAGCAGACCGGGGGAGCCCGTCATCTCCCCGAAATCCAGGAGCAGTTCGGCCAGCACCACCTCGGCCTGCGCTTCCCCGTCAGGACCGTGCAGTACCGCCTGCGCCACCCTGGCCGTACGCAGCGTGTGCCGGGCCGCATTGTCCAGTTGCAGCCGCGTCATGGGCCTGGGCGCATCCGTATCCGGCTCGGTCAAGTCCCCCACCACCTTTGCCGTATGAATCCATACAAGGTAATGAAGGTCAGACATGTCCGCCAGACCGCGCAATCCGGCCGGCCGGCGTCAGTGCCGGCGCTTTACTTCGGACGGCACTGCATTCGCTCACGCGACGACTCGCCATGAGGTTTTCCCAGCAATACCTCGTCCCCGACCGACACCTTTCCCTCGCGCCGTACCTCGAAGTACGCGCCGAAGACGACTCCGCCGTCGGCCGCGCGGCGGTAGTCCGCGAGGGTGCGGAGGGGTTCTGGGCCCGCGCGGCGGGCGGTGGTCTGGTCGATCATGGTGACCGCGCAGCGGATCGTGTTTTCGGTGAAGGTCAGTTCGGTGGCCGCGATGGACAGGCTCGTCGCGCTGTTCTCCGTGTGCGGGGTGGGCCAGCCGTCCACCACCAGGTTGGGGCGGAAGCGGCTCATGGGGACGGGGGCGGCTCCGCGTTCGGTGATGCGGCGGTTCAGGGCGTCCAGGCTGGAGAGCGAGACCACGTGCAGGCGGTTGCTGTTGCCTGCCGGGGAGCGGACCAGGGTGCTCGGGGCGCCGAGTACGTCGGTCAGCCAGGCGTCCACCTCCCCACCCTCCTCCGAATCCTCCGCCGCCGCCTTTACCGGGGGTATGCCCGGTGCCTTCAGGGTCAGTTCGCCTGTTTCCGTCAACTCTGGGGTGATCAAGGCTAGTTGTGGGTCTCCCCACTGCCAGCGCAGGTCGCCGTTCGCGTCGGCTATCGCGTAGGTGCGGTCGTGCGGCAGGCCGTTGCGCGTCAGGGTCGCCGCCGTGAGGGCCGTCCCCGCGCAGCCCTTCACGGGGTAGTACGTGATGCCCACCAGCCTCGCTTCCATCCCCCACGCCCTCTCGTCACGCCGTCTCGAACCCTGCCAGGTCGTCGTCAGCGAAATTTTTGCCGGGCCGGATGAGTCCGAACCGGCTCGTGTTCGTATTTCTCTCTGTCCGACCCGCCAAGTGACGCACACCGACGACACATCGACGGCACTTCGGCGGCTTCCCCGACCGGGCAGGAGGAACGGTGCAACTTTCGCGGAACGCGATGGGAACTCTCTTCGTGGGCGGCGCGTTGACACTGACGCTCGGCGCTCTCGCGTACCCATCGATGCTCGGCCTGGACACGGTGTCCACGTCGACCGACCGGATCATCGCCAACACCCAGTGGGGGCCGTTGACGGAAGGCGACCGGTCCTTCGTGGTGGCAGTGCGGGCAGCCGGTCTGTGGGAGTACCCGGTGGGGCAGATCGGTCTGCAGAAGGGGCAGAGCAAGGGCGTTCTCACCGCCAGTCAGCACCTGATCGACGGGCACGCGGCGCTGGACGAGACCTGCCGCAAGATCGCGCCGATGCTGAACATCACGATCCCCAACGTGGCCAGTCCGCAGCAGGAGGGCTTCGTCAACACCCTCAAGGCGGACCAGGGCAAGCAGTTCGACATCGACTTCGCCAACATCCTGCGCATGACGCACGGTTCGATCTTCAACACCGTGGCGAAGATCCGCTCGACGACGAAGAACACGCTGGTGCGCGCCCTGGCCGACCAGGCCAACGACACCGTCCTGGACCACATCACGGTGATGGAGAAGACCGGCCTGGTCGACTTCGACACCACGCTGTTCAACCAGACGACCCCGCCGAAGCTGCCCAAGTCGGACATGACCCCGCCGGTCCCGCCGGCCGGTCAGCCGCTGATCGTGCTCACCCCGCCGCCGAACGCCACCTCCACGCCCGTGGACATCGGCGCCGCGGTGGGAGGCAACGGCACCAACCAGTAGCCGCCCGGGCATCGGCCCACGCGTGCACGGCGGAGCGGGCCGGCCGACGCAAGGTCGGCCGGCCCGCTCCTGTGCTGTTCGGGGTCATGTTCGGGGTTACTTGCCCCGGTAGGCGTTGTGGATCGTCTGGGTGAGGGTGTTGCCCTGCTTGTCGACCACGGTGGCGAGCAGCGAGACGCTCTGGCCGGCCGCGGGGTTGCGGACGAAGATCCCGAGCTTGCCGACCGGCGTCTTCTTCCAGGTCGTGCCGTCGTAACTGACCTCGACGGTGAGCGACTTGAGGTTCGCGCCCGCTGCCGCGCCGACCACCGTCACCGGCACCCGGGTGACCACCCCGGCAGGGACCGTCGAGTCGCCGTCGAGGTGCGGGGTGAATCGGACGACCGAGATCGGCAGTGCCTGCTCCGCCGCGGTGTGGGCGGAGGCGAAGGTCCAGGTCGCCTCGACCTCGGTGGGCGCGGCGGCGGGAGCGCCGCGGGAGGCCGTGGCCGTGAGCTTGAAGTCGCCGGACTCCGCCGGCACGGTGACATCGCTCCAGCAGCTCAGGGCGCCCGATTGGGAAGCGACCTCGGTCCCGTCCCGGTACAGCGCGGATTTGCCGGTGTCGTCGGTGCCGTAGCTCCAGTTGCCCTTGCCGTCCCTGAGGAGGCTGACGCAGCCCGTGATCGTGTCGCCGTTGCGCGTGACGCCCTCGCCCTCGCGCGTCTCCAGCGTGGGGCCGACGATCCCGACGCCCAGGTCACGGCGGTAGGACTGGCCGGCTTCGTAGCGCTGGATGCCCGTGCCGTGCGACAGCTCCGGGTAGCTCCCGGTGTCGTCGTACTGGTCCAGCCCGATGAACCAGTCGGCGCTCGCCTCCGTCGTCGCGTACGTCGTCGTCGCCACGGGCAGCGGACGCATGAGGCCCGGGCTGAAGATGGAGCCGAAGGAGTCCTTGAGGATCGGTCGGGCGGTGAGCATCCCCTGCTTTCCGGGGACCGTGGCCCCCAGCCGGCTGTCGATCTTCGCCAGATCCGCCGGTTTCGCATGCCGTTCGAAGCCCGTGGCCAGCCGGGTCACCTTGCCGCCGTAGGCGAGGCGGTACTCCTTCGTGCCGTTGACGTCGAACGCGTCGAAGCCCTGGAACAGGGTGCCCTCGGCCGCGAAGTCGGGGCCGAGCTGTGCGGTGCGGATGGTCGAGAAGTCGGTGCCGGCCATGCCGTTCGAGAAGCCGAAATCAGGGGTGTTGAGCTCGGTGTACACATCGGCGGCCTGGCGTTTCGCGGCCGGATCGGGACCGGTGATGTCGATCGGCTTCGCGGTGCGCGCGTCGAGCGTGACCGTCGTGTCCTTCGTGACCTCGAAGTGGGGTGCCGTGATCTGGCTCCGGACGCCGTCCGGGTCGTCCGAGCCGTAGATCATCGCGTCGAGGTAGTAGTCCCCCTTCGGAACACGCACCGTGTAGGAGCCGTTCGAGGGGTCCCCCGCGTAGTTGTCACCGGCGACGCCGAGACCGGAGAGCAGGTAGAGGTCGGGCCAGACGACGTGCGTGGCCGGCTCGCCGTCGGCGCCGAGGTGGCGGACCGTCACCTCGTACGTCTCGACCTCGCGCTCGACGGCCGCCGTCGTCCTGACGGTCTGGGCCGCACTGGTGGCCGTCACGATCGCCGTGTACACGCCGTTGACGTCGCCGCCCGGCCGGGTGTCGGCCGTCAGGGCGACCGTGGCCGTCCCGTTCGCCGGGACCGTCAGCCGCTGCGCGCCGAGCGCGAACATGTCGGCCGGCGCGGCCTTTCCGTCGGGTCCCGTCGCGGCCACCGACAGATCGAAGGTGACCGGCTCGCTGCCGAGGTTGCGGTAGGTGACTTGCTGGGTGACCGGCTTGTCGTCCGCGTGCGGGTAGGACTGCCGGGCGAACGCCACCGACGAGGGCTCGGCGACCACCGTCTGCCCGATCGCCGCGGCGACGTCCACGCGACCGCCGCCCTCCGCGAGCGCGCCCGCGCCGGACGGCCGGGCAGCGGCGACGAGCGCCGCCTTCAGCCGTGCGCCCGTCCAGTCGGGATGCTCCTGCTTGAGCAGCGCCGCCGCGCCCGCGACATGCGGGGTGGCCATCGACGTGCCCGAGAGCGTGGTGTATCCGGGCGGCTGCTCGCCGTACCGTCCGGTGAGCACGCTGCCGGAGGGGACGGCGGCCGTGATGGCCACGCCGGGCGCCGTGATGTCCGGCTTGATCACCGTGCCGTCGGCGGCCGGACCGCGGCTGGAGAACGGGGCGACGGCGTCGCTGCCGTCGACCGCTCCCACCGACAGCGCCTGCTCGGCGCTCCCCGGCGAGTCGATGGTGCCCGCGTCCGGGCCGTTGTTGCCGGAGGCGGCGACGAAGAGGATGCCTCGCTCGGCCGAGAGCCGGTTGACGGCCTCTTCCACCAGGTCGACGCCGGGCATGTCCCGGTGTCCCAGGCTGAGGTTGACGATGTCGGCGTGCTGGTCGGCCGCCCATTCCATGCCGGCGATGACGGCGGAGTCGCTGCCGTACCCGTCGTCGTCGAGCACCTTCGCGTCGAGGATGCGCGCGCCGGGGGCGACGCCCTCGTACGTTCCGCCGGACTTCGCTCCCGTGCCGGCCGCGATGGACGCCGCATGGGTGCCGTGGCCGAAGCGGTCCTCGGTGTCGGGCGAATCGGAGAAGTTCTGCTCGGCCTCCTGCCGGCCCTGCAGGTCGGGGTGCGTCTCGTCGACTCCGGTGTCCAGGACCGCGATCCGCACGCCCGTGCCGTCGTAGCCGGCCTGCCGTGCGGCGGGCACGCCGATCTGCGCCATGCTCTTGTCGAGGCTCGCCCGGCGCATGCCGTCGAGGGAGATCCGGCGCAGCCCGGGGTCGGCGGTGCGCTGTCCGGCGAGAGCCTTGCCGGCCGGGCGGGTCAGGGTCTCCCAGACGTCCTGCGCGGACGCGTCGGACACGGTGACGGCCTCGGCGTCGATCGACGGGAGGGAGCGGCGCACCTTGGCCCCGTCGTCCTCCCGCAGCTCGGACTTCAGGCTCCGGGCCGCCTTCAGCGGGGCGCTGCCCGCGACGCCGTCGCGGTAGCTGACGATCAGCCCGGTGCCCGACTTGTGGTGCTTGCGGTACGCGGCGGCGTTGAGCTCCTTGAGGTCGAACAACCGCTCGTCGACCTGGCCCTTGTCGATGAGCGGCTGGGCGTCGAGCGGGAGGACCAGGGTGTGGTCCTTGGTCCGCTCGATCCGCACGGATATGTGCTCGCGCCCCTTGCCGGGCACGATCCGCACGGGCTGCCCCGCCGCGCTCACGCCGACCCGGTCGCCCGTGATCAGGGTGATCCAGTGGGACACGGGGGCGTCGGCCTTCCCGAGGCCCGGGGGCGACGGGGCGGCGGGCGACGTACCGCCGGGCGAGGCGCCGGCGGTCGGTAAGGCCGACCACGGGGTCGCGGCGGCGGTGGCCGGAAGTGCGGTGACCACTCCCGCGGCCAGCACGAGCGCCGCTGCCATGACGACCCGGCCGGGTCCGTTGAGTCTCTTGCGCAACTGTCCTCCCCAGAGAGGCATTCGGGCACACGAGGACACATGTGCCTCCACTGGGGACCGACGAGGTGGCCGTAGCGGAATGTTTCACTTCCAGTTCGCGGAACGCGGGCGGGACCGGCCCGGGGGCGGGACCCGTTCCTAGGCCAGCCAGGCCGTCGTGTCCGGGGCGAGTCGTCCGTCGCCGGCCAGCGGTGCGCTGCTCAGCAGCACCTCCCCGGGCGGCAACGGCACCGGCGTGTCCGACAGGTTCGTCACGCAGCGCCAGCCGTCGCAGCGCGCGAAGGACAGCACGCCCGGCGGGGTTTCGAGCGCCCAGGTGAGTTCCTCGCCCTCCAGCAGCTTGCGGCGCAGCCGCAGGGCCGTGCGGTAGAGCTCCAGCGTGGAGCCCTCCACGCCGTCCTGCGCCTGGACGGCGTACCGCGCGAAGTACGGCGGCTGCGGCAGCCACGCGCCGGCCGCGCCGAAGCCGTACGACGGCCCCGTCGTCGTCCACGGCAGCGGCACCCGGCACCCGTCGCGGCCCTTGCTCGCGCGGCCCGTCTGCTCCCACAGCGGATCCTGGAGCACCTCCACGGGCAGGTCGGCGACCTCGGGCAGGCCCAACTCCTCGCCCTGGTAGACGTACGACGAACCCGGCAGCGCCAGCATCAGCAGCGTCGCCGCGCGGGCCCGGCGCAGGCCGGCCGGCTCGTCGACGTGCGGGGCGCGGCCGTCGGAGAGGAGCCAGGCGTTCTGGTCCGTGCCCGGCGGGAGCATGAGGCGGGAGGCGTGCCGGACGACGTCGTGATTGGACAGGACCCAGGTCGCCGAGGCGCCGACGGCCCGGGCGGTGGCGAGGGAGTCGGCGATGACCGCCCGGATCTGTTCGGCATTCCAACTCGCCTGTAGATACTCGAAGTTGAAGGCCTGGTTGAGTTCGTCCGGGCGGGCGTACAGGGCGCGGCGGGCGCCCGGGACCCAGGCCTCGGCGACGGCGGTGCGGGGCGGGGTGTAGGAGTCGAGGACGCGGCGCCAGTCACGGTAGATCTCATGGACCTCGTCGCGGTCGTAGAAGGGGTGGGTGCCGGGCGGGAGGTGTACGAGGGCCTGCTCGCCGCTGAGTTCGGGGTCGCCCAGGTCGCGCAGGGGGTCGGCGAGATCCTTGGCGAGGGCGTGGGCGACGTCGACGCGGAAGCCGTCGACGCCCCGGTCGGACCAGAAACGCAGTGTGGTGCGGAAGTCCTCGCGGACCTCCTCGTGGTCCCAGTTGAGGTCGGGCTGCTCGCGGGTGAAGAGGTGCAGGTACCACTGGCCGTCGGGGACGCGCTGCCAGGCGCTGCCGCCGAAGACCGACTGCCAGTCGGTGGGCGGCAGTTCACCGCTCGGGCCGCGTCCGTCCCGGAAGACGTAGCGGTCGCGGGCCGGGGAGCCGGGGCCGGCGGCCAGCGCCTCCCGGAACCAGACGTGCTGGTGGGAGGTGTGGTTCGGGACGAGGTCGACGATCACCTTCAGGCCGAGCCGGTGGGCCTCGGCGGCGAGGGCGTCGAAGTCGGCGAGAGTGCCCAGCCGCGGATCGACGTCCCGGTAGTCGGCGACGTCGTAGCCGCCGTCGGCCAGTTCGGACGGATAGAACGGGGAGAGCCAGAGGGCGTCCACGCCGAGGGCGGCCAGGTGGGGCAGCCGGTCGGTGACACCGCGCAGGTCACCGAGGCCGTCGCCGTCGGCGTCGGCGAAGCTGCGCGGATAGACCTGGTAGACGACGGCCTGACGCCACCAGTCGGGATTGTGGGAGGAGAAGTCGGTCATGGGGAGATGACTGTCCAAATTGCCGGGAAGGCGAACGCCCGGACCGTTCGGAACAGATCATTCCGTACGCGGGGAAATTGTGACGGATATTTGAACTCCACTGTGTTTGGAGCAGGTTGACAGCGATCTGGCGTCCACACGACGATGGGGCCACACCGTGGCGCCCGTGACCGACGGGCCCCGTGTTTCTTCTGATCTGACCAATCGGATCCGACCGACCAGCCCTGGCACTCGCCAAGATGGGAACCACATGTCCATAGCGAGACGTGTCACCGTACGCCGCCTGCTGGGGACGGGCGCCGCTTCGCTCACCCTGTGCGCCGCCTCCGTCGCCGCCGCCTCCGGGGCCTTCGCCGGCACCGGGGCGCCCGGCGGCGACGGCTGGAAGTCCGGCGGCCAGTACCAGCCGGGTACCGGCGCGGGCACCGAGACAGGCACCGACCGCTGCCAGTTCTCGCTCGACGGCACGAAGTTCTTCGACTCCGTCCGCGTCGACGACCAGAATCTCAAGCCCAGCAAGGACGGCAAGGTCCACATCACGGTCCGCGCCGCCGGCGACGCCTCCACCTGCACCGCCTCCCTCGCCTCCTACCTCGCCCACGGCGCCAGCTTCAAGACCTCCGGCGAGCAGGTCTTCGTCGACTTCGACAGCGTGACGGTCAAGCCGGGGCAGACCGACACCCTCGACATCGCCGTGCCCGACGCCGGCTGCTACGCGCAGATCGACCTCTACCGGGGCGCGGTCAAGTTCGACGGCAAGCTCGACGCGAAGGACGGCTTCGTCCACGGGGACCTGCCCAAGGGGCCGGACCGCCCGGTCATCAAGGACAAGCTGATCGCGGCCTGGAACGGCGGCACGAAGGACTGCACGGTCACCGAGCAGCCGCCGTCGTCCCCGCCGGCCGGCGGTGGCGGAACGCCGTCGACGCCGTCCTCCCCGTCGCCTTCGCAGCCGACGCAGCCGTCGCCGTCGGCGTCCACGAGCACGTCCGCGTCGCCGTCGCCGTCCGCGTCGGAGTCGGAGTCGGGCACGCCGTCGCCGTCCGCGTCCGCCTCCGAGTCGACCGCCCCGCCGGCGGCCACGCCGAACGGCGGCGGCGGCGACCTCGCGGAGACCGGCGCCAGCAGCAACACTCCGTTGATCGCGGGTGGGGCCGCCGCCCTGCTGGCGGGCGGCGCGGCCATCGTCGTCGCGACCCGCCGCCGGAAGGCGACGCGCGCCTGACGGGCACGTCGGGGGTCTGGGGGCTCTGCCGCCAGACCCCCGACGGGCTGGGACACCGGCCCGGCGCTACGGTTGCCGCATGAGGGACACTCATGGCATTCCGGGCGGGCCGAAAGACGTCGTCGAGGCCGCGTTCCGGCACTACAGGGCCCAGGACCGCGACGCGGCCCTGACGCTGTACGCCGACGACTTCACCTTCACCAGCCCCCGGGACGACCACATCGACAAGGCGGCGTTCTTCGAGCGCTGCTTCCCGACGGCCCACCTGATGACGGAGCAGCGACTGCTGCACATCACCCCGGCGGACTCCGAACTCGTCTTCGCGTACTACGAGTACCGGCTCACCACGGGCGCCAGACACCGCAACGTCGAGGCGATCACCGTCCGGGACGGCCTCATCCGGGAGGTGCAGGTCTTCTTCGGCGGCCGCGTGTGAGCCGATCAACCGGCATCAGGCCCAGGACCTGCCCTGGGGCCCTGGCCTAGGGCCCCTCGACCGTCGTCAGCCACAGCTTCACGTAGCGTTCCACGTCCACGTCCAACGCCACGTCCACGAGGGCCTGTTCGCGGACGCCACCGTGGATCTCGGCCTCGCCGGGGCGCGGGCGGCGGTCGACGATCGTCTGGCCGCGGGACGGGCCGGGGGCGAGGGAGACCTCGACCGGGAGGAGCTCGGTGGTCAGGCCCGCCGGGTCGGCCACCGCGCAGACCGCGCCCGCGTCGCCGAGGCCGCCGGTGGGGGTGGGGTCGCCGGAGGTGGCCGGGTCACGGTGGGCGAGGAGTTCGCCGGCGAGGCGCAGGCGGGGCTCTCCGCTCGCCCGCAGCCGTGCCACGTCCGCCGCCGGGACCAGGACCCGCTTGAAGACGTCCAGGCCGTACATCGTGATCGGCACCCCGGCGGTGAGCAGGACCGCCGCCGCCTCCGGGTCGTGCCACACGTTGAACTCCGCGACCGGCGTGGCGTTCCCGGTCGTCACCGCGCCGCCCATGAACACGATCCGCTCGATGTTGCGGACCACCTCCGGGTGCGTGCGCAGAAGCAGCGCGATGTTCGTCAGCGGCGCGGTGGGGATCAGGGTCACCGGGCGCGGGGAGGCGAGGATCTCGCGGCGCAGCAACGTCACCGCGTCGACGTCCACCGGCCTGCGGGTGGGCGCGGGCAGGCCCAGGTCGCCCATGCCGTCCTCACCGTGCACATGCCGGGCCACGCGGACCGGTTCGATCAGCGGGCGCTCGGCGCCCCGGGCGACCGGGATGTCCCCGGCGCCCGCGTGCTCCAGCACGGTCAGCGTGTTGCGGACGACGCCGTCCACGTCCGTGTTGCCGGCGACACAGGTCACCGCCCGCACGTCCAGGCCGGGATGGCGGACGGCGAACAGCAGGGCGAGGGCGTCGTCGACACCCGTGTCGCAGTCGATGATCACGGGAATGGGCTGCTCGGTCACCTGATACTCCTTCCGCACCACGGTCGTTCCCGACCCTATGCGGGCGCGTCCCCTTCCCACACCCCGGCACCGCGGGCCGCTGCCCGTCGCTGACGCCGAGCCCCGCAAGCCGGCCACCCGCCCCCGGCCACCCACGCCCGCCACCCGCCCGCAGCAACGCCGGTAACCCGTACGGCCCGCCGCGCTGGTCGCGCCGTGGCGGCGGTGTTGCCTTGAAGGGAGGCACCCCCGCACTTCCGCACCCCCGCGCCCCGGCATCCCCGCGCGTACTCCTGGAGGCACCCCCGATGACCCGTCGTACCCGTCGCCGTACCCGTGGTCGCACCGCCCTGGCCTCCACCCTTCTCCTCGGCACCGTCGCCGCCGTCGCCGCCGGCTGCGCCACCCTCGGTCTGGAGCACCCGCCGACCGCCGCACCCGCCGTCCCCACCGTCGAGCGGACGTCGGCCAAGCCCACCGCGCCGGCCACCGCCCCCGGCCTCACCGAGGCGCAGGCGCACGCCGCCCTCATCACCGACACCGATCTCGGCGCGCCCTGGATCCCCACGCGCGGCGCGGCCACCTGGCGGGACGGGATGCTCAAGGCGACCACCTCCACCCCCGCCTGCCAGAAGCTCCTGGACGCCCTCTACACCGACGAACTGCTCGGCGGCCCCGCCCGCGCGGTCGTCGGACTCGACGACCCCGACACCGCGGCCCAGCTCCGCTACCAGCTCACGGGCAACAGCCCGGCGGCCGTGGACCGCACGCTGGCCTGGCTGAAGACGATGCCGCGGACGTGCGCCCGGTTCGCGGCCAAGGCCACCGGCGACACCGTGCTGGACGTGCAGGTCTCCGAGCTGGCGCTGCCGAAGGTGGGCGACGTCCGCCAGGGCCTGCGCGTGACCCTGACGGTCTGGGCGACGGCCGAGGAGAACCCCGGCGGCGATCCGACCGTCCTCACCCTGGACGTGGCCGCCGTCCGCGCCGGCGAGGACGCCTTCGCCCTCACCAACGGCGGCCTCGCCGACGCCCCGAACGCGGCGACCCAGGCGGCCGTCCAGCTCGGCGTACGGCGGCTGGCGGACGTCAGGAAGCAAGGAAAGGTGCAGGTCTGAGGAACGGGAAACGTGCAGGTCCAGGAGACGGGCAGGTCAGGAGACGGGCAGGTCCAGGAGACGGGCGCCTATGACGACCGCGGCTCAGACGGTCGAGTCGTCGTCGAAGCGGGTCCGCTGGGCGACCACCTCGTGGGCCAGCTCCAGCACCGACCGGCCCTTCGCGAAGGCCTGGCCCCGCAGCCGTGCCAGCGCCTCGTCCGCGCCGACGCCGAGCTGGGCCATCACCATGCCGACGGCCCGGTACACCTCGCCGTGGTCGGTGGCCAGCGGACTCAGCCAGAAGCCCGCGCTGTCGGCACCGTCCCCACCGTCCCCACCGTCCGAGCCGTCCGCTCCGCCTTCGCCGCCCTCGCCGCCGCTCCGCCCGGCCCTCGGCAGGGCCACCAGCGCCGCCGTCACCACGTCCGCCACCATCCGCGCCGTGCGGACCTCGTCCCCGGCTAGCTCGCCGGGGACGTCCCGGTACAGGTCGAGGGTGCCCACGCACACCGCGCGGTCGCCCAGGGGCAGCGCGTACACCGACCGCACCCCGGCGGCAGCCGCCTGCTGGGCGTACACCGGCCAGCGGACGGCGTCCCGGTCCGAGGTCAGGTCCGGGGCGACGACCACCGAACCGGTCTCCGCGGCCTCCAGACAGGGGCCGTCCCCGAGGCTCACCTGCATCTCCATCACATACGCGGCCCGTCCGCCGCTCGCCCCCAGCGGTACGGGCATCCCGTCGCCGACCAGCGACACGCTCGCGCCGCTCACCGGCAGCAACTTCAGCACCGCGTCGCACAGCCGCTGCGGCACGTCCTGCGGACCGGCCCCGCGCAGCTCCAGGGAGATGACGTCGGCGACCCGTTCCCGCTCCTGGTCGCCCACGGCCATCGCCTCCGTCCACGGGCCCGCTCACATCCTGTGGCCGCCGGGTACCCCCCGCCCACCGGGGAAACCGGTATCCGCCACGGCTTCTACGGCTTCTCGTACGGGTCCACGGGCTGCTTCACCTGCGCGACCGTGACCGCGTCCAGCACCGGCGGTCAGGACTCGGTCATGCCCCGCCGCGTCGTCTACGCCGGCTCGCCGGCCCACCTCGTGGCCATGTCACAGACCCTCGCCGCCGAACTGGAGGACACCGGCGTCCAGGTCCAGGTGCTGTGCCCCGGCGTCGTCACCGCCGGGCTGCGCGGCCTCGAACGGACAGAGCCCCGAACTCGCCTCCCGCTACCGGGCCCGCTGACCGCGTTGTCGTGCCGGCGTGTCCTTCTCGGCTGAGCGTCCTGCGGGCAACGGACCCGCGTGAGATCATCCGTTGATGAGCAGCGACCTGGAGATAAGCGCTCTGGCGATCAACGTCACGGTCCCACAGGAGCTCCGCTGGACGGACACCCGACGCGGTGAGACGTTCACGCTGACCACGCTCAACGTCCGGCTCCTCCCGGATGGTCGCCTCGCCGCGAAGGCCTACGGCCGGCCGGTCAGCGGCGGTCGGGGCGCATACGTCTCGTTCCCCGTCCCCGACGAACCCGAGCTGACGGCCCTGGTCGCCGAAGCGGCCGACCGCGCCGGGGGGTTGTGGGCCGCCCATCGCGGTCTCGGCTAGCCCGTCCGCCTACGACGCGTTCGTGTGCAGCGCTGCGATGAGGCGGTCGAGGTCTCCGCGTGCCGTGTACGTGCGGATCGGGTCGATGTAGTCGCGCGACTCGATGATCCGGCCGTCCCGGACGCGCATGACGAACACGCAGGGCACCTTGGCCGTGGAGTCGTCCGGCTGTGTGAACTCATAGGCGAACTCGGCGACGATCACCTCGGGGTCGGCGGTCTCGTGGACGACGACGTCGACGACCCGTCTCTTCGGGAGGGACGCCCGAGCCTCGGGCGGCACCGTGAAGTGCTCCTGGAGCGCGCGCCGGCTCGTCAACGGCTCGGACTCCGGCGTCGCCATCGGGTGGCGGACGTCGGTGACCTCGCCGTACAGGTCGGGCAGATCGTCGAACTCTCCCCCGGCGACCCCATGGACAAGCCGGAGAAACACCTCGCGCGGACTCGGACCCACGAAACCTCCCATGTGATCGCATGTAACAGGTACAGACGGCTACAGCGGTGGTTGCGCCGGGGCCGGGCCCAGGGTCGTCGTGCCCGGGGCCGTGCGGTGGCTGAGGCCGGTGCGGTAGGCGTCCAGGGCGGCCTCGACGCGGCCCGTGCGGCGCAGCAGGTCGCCGAGCAGGCGGCACAGGTCGGCCAGGTCGCCTGCCGCGCCCGCGCGCTCCAGGAGGCTGAGCGCCCGCACATAGTGCTCCTCCGCGGCGTCCGTGTCCCGCGTGTCCTCGGCGATGATGCCGAGCAGTCGGTGCGCTCCCGCGGCGTGCACCGCGCCGCGCTCCGGCGACAGTTCCCCGAGGACGTCGTGCAGCAGCGCCGCGGCCTCCTGCGACCTGCCCCTGCGGTGCAGGACGTCGGCCAGTTCGACGGCGACCTGGCTGCTGTAGAGGGCGGCGCGCTGTGCCGACAGCATGGCCTGGGCCGCCTTCAACTCGCCTTCCGCGCGCTCCAGTTCGCCGTTCTGCGCGTAGACGTAGCCGCGCATCCAGTGGCAGTTGGCCAGCTCGGTACGGAGCTGGAGCTGACGGTAGAGCTCGGCGGCCTTGGCCAGTGAGGCGTCGGCCTCCGTGAGGCGGCCCTCGGCGAGGAGGGTGCGGGCCACGGACCGGTGCATACGGGCGACCAGGGCGGGGTCGCCGACCTGGGGCGCGAGGGCGAGAGCGAACTCGGCGGCCTGCGCGGCGCGGGCCTGCGCGCCCATGTCCATGTACGGGCCGATGACGGAGGCGTAGAGCAGCAGCAGCGCGTCGGGGTCGTGCAGGCCGCCTCGGTTGAGCTCGTCGAGGGTGGACTCCAACAGGTAGACCGCGTAACGGAGTTCACCGGCGAGGTAGTGCGCGACGGCGCGTCCGCGCAGGGCGGGGACGCGGGCGGGCAGCGGGGCGTCGGCGAGCGCGCCCTCGGCCCGCTCGAAGAAGCGGCGGGCGGCGTCCAGGTCGCCCGTGTCGATCCCGCACTCCCCGAGCCCGAGCAGCGCGGTGGCCTGCTCCTCGGCGAGCCCGTGCTCCTCCGCCTCCGCGAGCAGGTCCGTGTACTGCCGGGCCGCGTCCTCGGCGTCCCCGGTGGCCAGCGCCCGCTGGGCCTCGGTGAGCCGGAGCCGCAGATCGGTGACCAGGCGGGCGGGCCGGCCGGTGGCCAGCTCCTCGAAGTCGACGCCGAGCCGTTCGGCGACGTGCTTGAGCGCCTCGTCGGAGGGCCGCACACGGCCGGCCTCCAGCGTGGAGATGTAGGCAGGGGTGTACGTCGGCTCGGCCAACTGCCGCTGTGTCAGCCCTTGTTCGATGCGCAGCCGCTGCACCCGGCGCCCGACGACCTCGGGCTCGTCCCGCTCTGCCACGCCCCGGCTCCCCCAACTCTCCTTGACCCTCTTGCCGTTGGACTATCTCAGCCCCTAGGTTAAACAGCGAGTTAAGCACGCTTAATAGCTGGCTGACGTGAGTTTCGCAGTCGCCGACGTTGCGAGGTCGCCGTGCCCGGAAGCACATCCGCACGCCCTTCCGTGCCCTATGTCAGGGCCGTAGCGGCCGCCCTGCTGACCATCGCGGCGCTGATCACCGCGGCCAACGTGGGCCCGGCCGGAGCCGCCGGCACCACACCGACGTCCCCGAAGGTGTCCGGCGAGCGGGTGCCCGAGAAGGAAAGGGTGTCCGGCGCGGGCGGGTCCGGGGCGAGCGTGTCCGGGGCGGACGGGACGCTTCCGGTGTCGGGGGGCTCGCGGAGCTGACCGCCGCGCAGGGCGGCCGTCAGCCCTCGCACACGTTCCGGTACGGCACACCGGGCGCGTAGGTCCGCCACTGGGCCCGTGTCAGCCCGGCCCCCGAGGTCCGTGCGCACACCGTCTCGACCGCCCGCGCCGGATCGATCGGGTACCGCTGCAACGGCACGTGCACGCTGCCCGCGTACACCGTGCGGCCGTCGGCGCTGAAGGCGACCGTGTCGATCTCCTCGCCGGACGTCGTCAGGGGAGAGCCCAGCGGCTCCTGGGTGGCGATGTCCCACAGCTGCAGGCTGCCGGCCTCGCCGCCGACCGCGAGCGTCTTGCCGTCGGCGCTGATCGCGAGGGCGCTGACCGCTTCCGAGGTGTCGCCGAAGACCCCGTCGCCGATGTCGTCCGGCAGGACGCGGAAGACGTTGCGCAGGACGCCGACGCGTTGCCGCAGCCGGCCGTCCCACAGAGCGACCCGTCCCGTCTGGTCGCCCGCCGCCAGCAGCGAGCCGTCCAAGGCGAAGGCCAGGGCGCCGATCCCGTCGCCCTGGACGAGGGCCCGGCCGCTGACCCGGCCCGCGGGCAGGGCGGCGATCCGGTTGTCGCCGACCAGGATCCGGCCGTCGGGGCGGGCGGCCAGGTGGCTGCTGGACAGCGTGAGCAGGACCGCCGTTCTGCGGCCCCTGGCCGTGTCCCACGTCTCGTTGACGAGCGTGCCGACGCCCCCGGTGCCGATGATGGTGAGGCTGGAACGGGTCAGGTGGAGGGTGCGGGCGTCCGGGCCGAGAGCGATGGTGACCACCGCCCCGGTCGAGGTCTTCGTGGCCAGGTCCACAGTCGTGCGGGTGCGGCCCCGGGTGACGTCCCAGATCGTCAGGGGCTGCCGGGACGTCTCACTGCTGGGGGCCGAGACGCCGTACGCGAGCGCCTTGCTGTCGGGGCTGAACGCCAGCAGCGCGGAGGTGTCCTCCGGGGACACGGGGGAGGAGGGGTCGGTGGAGACGGGCAGCCGCGGGGAGGGCAGCGTGCGCAGGAGACGTCCGTCCCCGGTGTCGCGCAGTTCGACGCGGTAGTGGTCGCCGGTGCGGCTCGCGGTGGCGAGGGTGCGGCCGTCCGGGCTGAGCAGCACCTGATCCAACGGGGTGTTCTGCCAGGCGGAGGTGACGGCCGCCGAGACGTCCAGGGTGTGCACCGTGCCGCCCTCCAGGTAGCGCAGCAGCGGGCGCGAGGCGTCCCAGGCCAGGCCGCCGTACAGGTGCTGGTTGTTCAGGAAGTGCCGGAACACCGGGGCCTCGACGCCCGGCCGCCACACCCTGACCTCCTGCGCGTCGGCGGTCGCCAGGAACCTGCCGTCCGCGCTGAAGGAGACGTACGACACCGCGGCGTCGGAGAGGTCGGCCAGCTGGTTCCCGGACCGCAGGTCCCAGACGAGCACCCGGGTCGGGGTCACCGCGGCGAGCTGCTGCCGGCCGCCGAGCACCAGCGTCGAGCGCTGGTCGCCGCAGATCGCGGCCGTACGCTCCCAGCGGCCGTGCACCGCGCGCTGCGTGCGCAGGTCCCGTACCCGCAGCGGGCCGTCCCCGTTCGGGCAGGCCGCGACCACGGAGCCGTCCGGGCTCGCCGCCACCACGGAGCCGTCCGGGCTCGCCGCCACCGCCGCCGAGTCCTTCGCCTGCGTCCGGAACAGCAGCCTGCCGTCCGCGACCGAGCGCACCTGCACATCGGGGTCGTCGGTGTGGGACACGAGGTAGCTGCTCCCGGAGAAATCCACCGTGGACGACTGTGGCAGCGGGTCGCCGCGCCACCGCCCGGCGACCGTGTCCCACAGCCGCACCCCGTCGTCCCCGAGGAGCGCGAGCAGCCGCCCGTCGGGGCTCGCCGCCTGCACCTGACGGTACTGCGGCAGCCGTCCGGACGTGATCCGCCGGTGCCGGGCCACGTCCCAGGTCCGCCACTCGCGTCCCTGGGCGCTGAGCAACGTCCGCCCGGAGTCCGTCAGATAGCGCGAGAGGCCGTCGCCCGACGCCGGGTCGCCGAAGGCGTCCAGCTCCGACTGGCCGAGCGAGCCCAGCAGCGCGCCGCGGGTCTCCGGCAGACGGGCCACCCGCCAGGCGGCGGCGCCGAGGAGCTGTGCGGTGCGCGGGTCGGTGGTGCGCAGGCTGTCCGCGACGGAGGCGAGACGGCGGGCCGCGTCCTCGGTGGCGCGCCGCTCGTTGTCCCGCCGCTGGGTCCAGGCGGCGAGGCCCGCCACCAGCGCCACCACGAGGACGGCCGACAGCACGCCCAGCGCGGTCCGCGCCCGGCGTGCGGAGCGGGCGGCGGCCCGGCGTTCCGCCTCGCGGGCCGCGAACGCGGCGATCAGGAACTCCCGTTCCGTCGCGGTCAGCGCCGGGTCCTGCCCGGGGTCCGGGAAGTGCTCCTCGGCGTGGTCGAGCCGGACGCCCCGGTACAGGGCGCCGGGGTCGCGGTCGTGCTCCAGCCAGGTGCGGGCCGCCTCGGTCAGGGCCCGGTGCCGGCGCAGGCGTTCGCGGTCCTGGTCGACCCAGCGCCGCAGCCGGGGCCAGCAGGTGATCAGCGCCTCGTGGGCGAGATGGACGCCCACCTCGTCGGCGGTCACCAGCCGGGCGCGGGCCAGCCGCTCCACCACCACCGGGACGTCGGGGTCGGCCCACTCGTCCAGTTCGCCGCGGGTGAGGGGGCGGCGGGTGTCGGGGGCGTCCCGGCCCGGCTCGACCATCCGCAGCAGCAGCTGCCGTGCGGCGCGCCGACGGGACGTGGTCAGCTGCCCGTACACGTCCTCGGCGCTGGCCGCGATCGCGCCGCGCACCCCGCCCGCCGCCTCGTACGCGGCCAGCGTCAGCATGCGGCCCTTGCGCCGCCGCCAGGTCTCCAGCAGGGCGTGCGACAGCATCGGCAGCCCGCCGGGCTGGTCGAGGACCTCCTCGACGATCTTCGCGGTCAGCTCCCGCTCCACCAGGTGCCCGACCGCCTGCGCCGGTTTGACCACCGCGTCCCGCAGTTCGTCGGCGGTCATCGCGCCGACCAGGAGTCCGGAGTCGTTCAGGGCGTCCGCCAGGCCGCGGTGCTCGGCGCAGCGGGCGTAGAAGTCGGCGCGTACGGCGATGAGGACCTTCAGCCGGCTGTCCGGGTCGCGGGCGGCGAGCAGCAGGTCGAGGAAGCGGGCGCGTTCGGCGCGGTCCCGGCAGAGGGTGAAGACCTCCTCGAACTGGTCGACCACCACCCAGCTCTCCGGCTCCCCCTCGGCGGGCGTGAGCAGATGGCCGTACGTCTGCGCGGGCCGGTCCCCCGGGGTGAGGACGCGCAGCACCGCCGGTCGCCCGCGGGCCGCGATCTCGTCCCTGAGCCGGGGGATGAGCCCGGCCCTGAGCAGGGACGACTTGCCGCTGCCGGACGCGCCGAACAACACCGCGAACCTGTGATCGCGCATAAGCCGGTTCAGCTGCTCGGCCAGCCGGTCCCGGCCGAAGAACAGCTCGCGGTCGTCCGGCTCGAAGCGGGTCAGCCCCCGGTACGGCGGCGACACGTCGTCGTCCGCTTCGCGCGTCGTTCCCGCCTCCTCGGCCTCGGCCTCCTTCCAGCGGGTCTCCCACTCCCCGACGTCCGCCCCGCACGCGCACACGTACCCGCGGACCACGGCCAGGGACGGCAAGCGCTCTCCCGCGGCGGCCTGGGACAGGGTGGTCGCGGAGAAGCCCGCCGTCTTCGCCATCGCGCGGTACGAGGGGCTGCCGGCCTCCTTGCGCAGCTCGCGCAGTTGATGGGCGAGGCGCTGGACAGGGCCGGCCTGCGGGTCCACCGGTCTCTCGGGACGTCCCATGCGCTCGTACCTCCGTACACCTGGCGAAAGCGACATCGAGCGCCACGACCATACGAGTCGTCGGGCAACGGGCAGGTTGACATCAGATGTCGGAGGGGTGACGTGGTGCGGGTCACTGTCACCCGGGCGGAGACGAAGTCGCCGGCGGGACGATGCCCGTCGGCGGCTCACAGGTTCTCGTGATCAGTTCGGCGAAAAGCCCACGCGAGTTCGTAGAAAAGCCTTTCTCCAGCGCTTTCGGACTGCCAGTCTTCGGGCGCCTGGATGTCATGTTCAGGTCGAACCCCCGTCGACTGGAGCCCCCCGTGCCCCACCGCCTCGCCCGAGCCGCCGCCGTCGCCGGCAGCGCCGCCGCCCTCGCCGTCGGCCTGACCGGCAGCGCCTCCGCCGGCGTGCTGCAGAACCTGCCCGAGAACGCGACCGCGTTCCAGAAGAACTTCGAGCCGGTCTACGACTACGACTCGGACAGCTGCTACCCGGCCGCCGCGATCGACCCGAGCGGCAACCTCAACGGCGGCCTCAAGCCGACCGGCCCCATCACCGGCGAATGCCGCAGCGGCCACCTCGGCAAGGCCAACACCTACTCGCGGGCCAAGTGCAACAACGGCTGGTGCGGGATCGTCTACGCCAGCTACTTCGAGAAGGACGAGGCCTCCCCGGGCATCGGCCACCGCCACGACTGGGAGTGCATGGTCGTCTGGGTCAAGCAGGGCGCGGACACCCCGTCCTACCTGTCCGCCTCCGCGCACGGCGGCTTCAGCACCCACCCGATCGCCGACGTCCCGATGAGCGGGCAGCGCGTCGAGGCCGTCTACCACAAGGACGGCGCGTCCACCCACGCCTTCCGCTTCGCCAAGTGGGGCGAGACGCCGGAGAACGACACCGGCGCCTGGCACCAGGAGAACCTGATCACCTGGGACAACATGGCGACCGGCCTGCGCGACAAGCTGAACGCCTCCGACTGGGGCGACGCGAACCTCCCCCTCCAGGACTCCAAGTTCGCCGACCACCTCAACAAGGCCAAGCCGAGCGGCATCACGTTCGACCCCTATGCCTGAGACACCGCTACGCCTGAGACACCGCCAGGCCTGAGCCACCGCAGAAACTCTGATCACCCTGACAGACATTGATTGCCCTGCTGGGGAGGGCTGTCAATCAACTCTCCCGTTGCGAATCTCGGTGTCGTCACGCCGGATCCCCTGGTGTGCGACGGACCCCACTTCGCAACGGGAGAGACCAAGCATGTCCAAGGCCCCCAAGAAGAAGACAACGATGTCCCGGCTCGGCAAGGTCGCCGTGGTCGCGGGCAGCGTCGCCGCCCTCGCCGTCGGTCTGGCGGGCAGCGCCGACGCCGCCATCCTGAAGCCGCTGACGCAGAAGGCCGGCACCTTCGAGCTCAAGTACATGCCGGAGTTCGACTACGACTCCGACAGCTGCTTCCCCGCCGCCGCCGTCGACGCGAGCGGACACCTCAACGGCGGCCTGAAGAACAGCGGGTCGATCACCGGCGGCTGCCGGACGAACCACCTCGGCAAGGCCAACACGTACACGCAGTCATGGTGCAAGAACGGCTGGTGCGCCTACATCTACGCCCTGTACTTCGAGAAGGACCAGACCCTGAACGGCGCCGACGCCTTCGGTCACCGCAACGACTGGGAGAACGTCATCGTCTTCCAGAAGCAGGGCGAGGAGAAGCCCCGCTACATCGCCGCCTCCCGGCACCACGGCTACAGCACCCACGCGGTCAAGGACGTGCCGATGGACGGCAACCACGTCCAGATCGTCTACCACAAGGACGGGGCGGGCACGCACGCCTTCCGCTTCGCCAAGTGGGGCGAGCGGCCGCAGGCCTGGGGCAACGGCGGCTGGGACAAGCCGGCCCTGGTCGACATCCACCAGATGGACGACACCCCGCGCAACGCCCTGTGGAACTCCAAGTGGGGCAAGGCCAACTTCCCGCTGACCGGCAACTTCCAGGACAACATCAACAAGGCCCGCCCGTCCGAGGTCCCCGCCTTCTGACGCCGGGCCCCGCAGCCGCGGCCGCCGACGCACACTTCCCCTCGCGTCGGCGGCCGCTTCCCGTCGCCGGGACGACTCACCTCACCCGTGGGTCTGCAACTGCCGCAACTGCTGCTGGACGTGGTCCAGCGCACCCTCCCGCCGACCGGGCACCCGGGCCCGCAGCTCAGCGAGGGCGGGCCCCAGCTCACGGGCGCGATCCGCGGCGCCGATCCGCCCCCACTGGTGGTGCGCCCGGTCCACGGCCGCCTCCACGGCAGGTGCGTCGACCGGCTGCCCGGCCTCCAGCCGAGCCACGGCCACCGCCATCCACGTACGGCAACTGCGCTCGGCGTCCCCCGCGAACATCGCCAGATCCGCCCGCACCTCGGCCCAGTGCAACGCCTCCTGCGACCCGCCTCCGTGCTCGGCGACGGCGGCCTGCTCCCACCGCGCGGCGATCGCATCGGCGTCGACGTGCCGCCCGGCCTGAACAGCGGCGGAGATACGGGCGTGCGGATCACCCTCCGGCCCGTCCGGGGGAGTGTGAGGGCGAGGCCCTCCGGGCCTAAGCGGCGGGTCGGGGACGGAAGCCCCCGGGGGACGGGGCCGGGCAAAGGCGGCAGGTGCGGCCGGTGCGACGGGGGCAGCGGGGGCAGCGGGGGCAGCGGGGGCGAACAACACCAGGTCGCCGGTTTCGCCCTCGCCTCCGATTCGGGACAGGGCCATCTGGTGCAGTTGGTCCAGCTCAGGCCGTCCGCCGCTGCGCAGTATCGTCGCGACGGCCTTCATGTAGGACGGAGCGGCGACAGTCCGCCGGCCCCGGGCGGGCGGCTGTGCCACCCGCCCGTACAAGGCGACCCCGACGCCGCAGTCCAGCACGTTCCCGCGCAGCCACTCCCACACCTCCGCGTCCGCCCGCAGATCGAGCACGACCGTCGTCGTCCCGGCCGCCCGCAACCGCAGCTCCTCCCGCAACCAGTGCCACGGCAACGCCGTGTACCGCACGGTCGAGGGCGTCGTACGGGCCAGCGCCAGATGCGGCAGCCGCTGCCGCCGGTCGAGTTGCAGCTGCCCGGCGACGAACAACGTCAGCGGCCCGGGCGCGGCCGCGGCGGCCCGCAGCCGCGTCAGCACGGCCTGCGGCTCCAGCGGATCGGCGAGCTCGACGACGTTCGCGGTGTCGGTGCCGGCCAGCACCGAGGGCGGCACGGCCGCCAGCACGGGGAGCACGGAGGCCGCGTCCACCAGACACCCCTTGCCCGCGGGCGCGGCCGCCAGCAGCAGCACGGTTCCGGGCATGGTCCCCTCCTGCACGGTCCCCACCCCTCCCCTCCCCTGTCGATCACGTACCTCAGCACCGTAACCGCTGCTGCTGCGAAGGGGAGCCTCAAGAGGCGCTTCCTGAGACTCTCCGCACATTGCGTGTCACAACCCTCTGCATCCGACTTGCCACCGTCCCCGCCCAGGTGTGCCCTGGAAGGCAGGGGCGAGGAGAGAGAGGAGTCCTCTCATGGCTCATGCGGCACCCGCGTCAAGCATGCGAACGACCACCGGGACAAGAACGCCGGACGTCTTCGGCGAACGCACCCACCGGATCGCCCAGTGGGCGGTCCCCGGCACGCTCGGACTCGTCTACGGCTACTGGGTCGCGGCCAACAACCGCTCGGGCGGCCCGATCACCGGCTGGAACGTGCTGCTCGGCTTCGTGAGCGCGATCGTGTTCGCGGGGCTGTACATGGGCATCCACGCCCTGGCCCCGCACATGCGGCGCGAACTGCACGCCCTGCTGTGGACGGCGTTCGCGGGCTGCGCCTTCGGTTTCCTGTACAGCGAGACCGGCGCGAGCGTCCTGCGCTCGACGGGCATGGCGGTGGCGGTCTCGGTGTTCGTCTTCGCGACGCTGTTCTACCGCTACTACACGCGCGAGGACGCGGAGGGACACCGCATCCGCTGACGCACCGGCAAGAGGGACACACAAGCAAGAGGGACACACAAGAAGGACGTCAGGAGAAGGACGTCAGGGGACCCACAAGAGCCCCGGCATGGTGGCCGGGGCTCTTGCGTTCCCTCATCCCTCCACTCACCGGCCGACCGGGCTCCAGTCCCGGTCACCCGACGAGGTCCAACCCCCGTGCACCTGTGCGGCCTCCGTCTCTCCACAACCAGGAAACACCCGTTCGGGTGATCCCTCCACCGGAGGAACCGAGGGCCCGGCCACTCATCTGGGCCCGGCCACTCATGTGGCCCAGCCCCGCTCGCGCGCCCCGTGCCCACCCCGTTGCCTGGTGTCGTGTCCCGAAGCCTGCGGACCGCCGCCTCGGCCGTCCTGATCGCCCTGTCCTGCCTCCTCGCGCCGTTCGGCACGCTGGCGGCCTGGGCGGCGTACGACCTGACGGACACCGGCCGGTACGTCACCACGATGGGGCCGCTGGCCTCCGATCCCGCCGTGCGCGACGCGGTCGTGGACACGCTGGGCGACGGCGTGGCCCGCGAGGCCGGCGTCGAGGACGGCCCGGACCGGCTGTTCATCCGCGACGCCGTGCGCTCCTTCACCGAGACCCGCGCCTACCGCACCGCGTGGGACGCCGGCAACGAGGCCGCGCACACGGCGGTGATGAGGGCGCTGAACGACGACGGCGCCGACCGCGACACCCACGCGGTGACCATGGACCTCGCGGCCGTGACGACCCCCCTCAAGCGTCAACTCACCGCAGAACACGTGCCGTTCGCCGACAGCGTCCCCGTGGAGCACACCCGTGTCGCGCTCCTTGCGCCCGACGAACTGGTCGCACTCCGGAAGGGCTACCACGTGCTCGACGTAGCCGGTTTCTGGCTGCCGCTGGCGGCCGTCGTGTTCGCGGTGGCCGGCATCGCCGTGGCGGCCGTCCGCCGTCGGGCGATCACGGCGACGGCCCTCGGCACGGCCCTGGGCGGCGCGTTCCTGGGTCTGGCCGTCGCCATCGGCCGGCACCTCACCCTCGCCGGCCTTCCCGACGCCGCCCACCGCCCGGCCGCGGCCGCCGTCTACGACGCCCTCACCGCCACCCTGCGCGCGGCCTCCTGGATCCTGCTCGCCGTGGGCCTGACCGTGGCGGCGGCGACCTGGCTCACCCACCCGCACTCGCCGTTGGCCCGGCGGCTGCGACGCCGGCGAGGACCCTCAGCGCCCACGTCAACTCCCCCTCCGGAGCCGACGCGAGTCCGAGCCTGACCCCGTCCGGGGTGCGATACGGGTCGACGGCGAAAGCGGTCCCCGGCGTGACGGCGATGCCGTGCGCGGCGGCAGCGGCCGTGAAGGTGTCGGCACGCCAGCGCGCGGGCAGCTCCCACCAGGCGAGACAGGCGCGAACAGGCGCGCGGGTCGGTCCGCGCCGTGAACCCCGCGAACCGCCCCTCCCGCTCCGTTCCAGGACGACGCGGGGAGGGGGTGGACGAGGGCAGGGTCCACGACGCGTCGACCCGGGTCAGGAAAGCCGTCGAACGAGCAAGATGGGGCGGAATGGCGGAGGGGCGGGATGGGGCGCAGTGGAGGGGGAGCGGGATGGGGCGGTATCCGGTGCGCCGGGCCGTGGGGACTCCGTCTGCGCGACGGCTCCGGCCCCGGGCCCGGCTGTTCGGTGTCCGGTGCGCGGGGTTGCTGCTGGCGGGGGTGAGCCCGGTCGTCGGGTGTCGGGTCGTCGGCGCCGACGCGGTCACGCCCGTGCCGCAGGTGCTGGCGTTCCTGCCGTGGCTGCTCCTGCCCGCCGGGATCGGGATCGCGCTGTCCCTTCTCGCCCGGTGGTGGCCGGGGCTGATCTGGGGAGTCGTCGTCGCCGGGCTGCTCACCTGGTTCGTCCAGCCGTACGGGGAGGGGGACGAGCCGAAGGGCGCGGTCGTCGCCGAGCTGCGGGTGCTGACGTCGAACGTCGAGTTCGGGTGGGCGACCGACGCGCTCGTCCCCGTGGTCCGGCGGGAACGGCCGGACATCGTGTTCGTCGAGGAGTGCGAGTACGTCTGTCAGGCGGCCGTGCGCAGGGAACTCGGGGGTGAGTACCCGTATCGGCGGGCCGTGCCGGGGGAGTCCTCCGTGGGGTCGGTCGTCCTCAGCCGGTATCCGCTGCGGGCCGCGGCCACCGTGCCCGGCAGCATGGGCATGCCGGGGGCCGTCGCCGACGTCCACGGGCATGCCGTACGGCTCCAGCTCGCGCACCCCAAGCCGCCGCTGCCCCGCCAGGTGTCCCTGTGGAAGCGGGAACTGGGGCGACTGCGCGACTTCGCCGCCCGGTACCGGGACACCGGTCCGCTCGTCCTCGCCGGGGATTTCAACGCCTCCCAGGACCACGCCGCCTTCCGCCGCATCCTCGACACCGGGCTGCGCGACGCGGCCCGCCTCGCCGGGGACGCCCGCGAGCCCAGCTGGCCGAGCAGCACCGCACCCGCCTTCGGCACGCAGATCGACCATGTGCTCGTGTCGAAGGAGTTCGCGGCGAACAGCGCCCGTTTTCTTCGCCTCGACGGCACCGACCACCGCGCGCTGCTCGTGAACCTCACCCTCCACCAGGGATGACGGACCACGGGGGTGCTCATAATGAGGCCATGTCCCGCGAGTTCCCCATCGGCCTCACCCCTCCCGACTGGCTGGTGCGGAACCTTCGGCCGCAGCAGGCGCCCGTCAGCCGGCCCGCCGTCGCCCGCGCCGCGCTCGCCATGACGCTGCCCCTGGTGATCGGTCTCGCGGCGGGACAGCCCGCGTACGGCGCGCTCGCCTCCATGGGAGCCCTGTCCGGCGTCATCGGCGACACCGCCGACGCCTACCGGATGCGGATCCTCAACATCGCGATCCCGCAGCTGTTCGGGGCCGTCGGCATCACCCTGGGCAGCGCCGTGTACGGGCACGGGTGGGCGGCGGTCGCCGTCGTCACCGGCGTGGCGCTGGTCTCCGGGATGATCTCGACGATCGGGGCCGTGGCGTCCGTCGCCGGGCTGCTGCTCCTGCTCAACTCCGTCGTGGGCGCCGGGCTGCCGATGCCGGGCCAGTGGTGGCTGGCGCCCGTCCTGATGACCGGCGGCGGGCTGCTCGTGCTCCTCCTCGCCCTGCTGGCCTGGCCGCTGCGCTCCGGGGTGCCGGAGCGCACCGCGGTCGCCGCCGCCTATCGCACGGTCGCCGACCTGCTGGCCGCCTGCGGCAGCGACGTCCCCGGCGAGTACGAGGACGCCCGGCACACCGTCACCCAGTCCCTGAACCAGTCCTACGACCTCGTCCTCGCCCGCCGCACCCGGCAGCACGGGCAGAATCCCGAACTGACCCGGCTGATCGCCCAGTTGAACGCCGTCACCCCGGTGGTGGAGGCGGCCCCCGCCGCCCATCTGAACGGCCGCCCGCTGCCGGCGGAGGTCCCCGAGGCCGTACGCCACCTCGCGCGGGCCGTGGGGACCGGCTTCACCGGCCCCATAGACCTCCACCTGCCCGCCCCCGGGTCGGAGACCGCGCGCGCCGTCGATCACGCCCTGCGCCACGCCGCCGAGGTGGTCGCGGCTCCCGACATCGACCCGCGGGGCTTCGACGACCGCCTCGGCCGTCCGGCGGCCCTGCGCGTGCGCGCCGCCCGCGCGGCCCGTGACGTCACCCTCTCCGCCGGCTCCTGGCGCTACGGCCTGCGCCTCGCCCTGTGCATCGGACTCGCCCAGGTCCTCGTCTCGACCGTCCCCGTGGCCCGCTCCTACTGGGTGGCCCTGACCATCACGTTCGTCATGAAACCCGACTTCGGTTCCGTGTTCTCCCGGGCCCTGCTGCGCGCCCTGGGGACGGTCGCCGGGCTGGTCGTCGCGGCGGCGGTGCTGTCGCAGGTGCCGAGAGGCTGGTGGGACGTCCCGGCGATGCTGCTGCTCGCCCCGCTGATCCCCGCCCTGACCCCCCGCGGATACGGCTACCAGACGGCGGCCATCACACCCGTGATCCTGCTCCTCTCCGACATCCTGAACCACCAGGGCACGGGCCTGCTGCTGCCCCGCCTGGTGGACTCGCTGATCGGCTGCGCGATCGCGCTGGTGGCGGGCTATCTGCTGTGGCCGGAGAGCTGGCACACCCGGGTCGGCGACCGCCTCGCCGACACGGTCGCGGACACCGCCCGCTACGTCGACGCCGCCTTCGGCCCGGACGTCCTCCCGGCCGCCCGCGCCCGCATGCGCCGCCGCCTCTACCGCGACCTGTCCGTCATCCGCACCGAGTTCCAGCGCGCCCTGACCGAGCCCCCGCCCACCGGCCGCCGGGCCGCCGCCTGGTGGCCGCTGGTCGTCGCCGTGGAACGCATCGTGGACGCGACGACGGCGGCCCGGGTCCGTGTGAAACACGGAGCCGAACCGCCGTCGGAGCCGGAGGTCGGTCAGGTCACGCGGCAACTGCGGGAACTCGCCGAGGGCCTGCGCGACACGGAGGTCCTGTACCCCGTCCGCACAGACCTGACCGGCCCGCCCGGCAGCGTCCTGGAACCCCTGCGCCAGGAGGTCGCCGCGGCACGGGCGATCACCTCACCGCAGCGGACCTGACGAGCGCTGCCAGGGCGTGTTTCGCCCTAGGACCTGTCCTAGACGCCGATGTCGTCGCCGTCCGCGCGCCACACGGCCACCACCGACGGGCGGACGATCTTCCCCGCGCCGTCCGGCCAGGTGCTCGCCGGCTTCTCCACCGAGGCCCCGTCGGCCTCGCCCGGGTGCTGCACCGCGACCAGCACCCGCCGGTCCTGGATGACCGGACCGCAGGTCTCCGCACCGGTCGGCACGGTCAGGAACTGCTTCAGCTCACCGCGCCGCGAACCGCGCGTGGCGACGCCGAACAGTCCGTCGTGCGAGCCCAGCTGACTGCCGTCGGTGGAGATCCACAGGTTGCCGTGCGGGTCGAAGGCCACGTTGTCCGGGCAGGAGATGGGGCTGACGTCGTCCTTGGGGAAGCCCGCGAAGTACGTCGCCGGGTCGTCGGGGTCGCCGGCGACGAGGAACAGCGACCAGGCGAACGTGGTGCTCTCCGGGCGGCCGCGGCGTTCGGTCAGCTCCAGGATGTGCCCGTGCTTGTTGGCGTTGCGCGGGTTGGCCTCGTCGGCCTTGGCGTTCGCGCCGACACCGCGGTTGGTGTTGTTGGTGAGGACGACGTACACCTTGCCGGTGACCGGCGAGGGCTGGATGTCCTCGGGCCGGTCCATCTTCGTCGCGCCGACCTTGTCACCGGCGAGGCGGGTGAAGACGAACACCTCCTCGGCGCTCATCCCCTCGACATGCGAGACGGCCCCCTTGGCGGTGGCGGTGGCCAGCGGGATCCACTCGCCGCTGCCGTCGAACTCACCGTCGGCGGGCAGCTTGCCGGTGCCGTCGATCTCGACGGCGGGGGAGTCGCCGGTGAGACGGGCGACGTACAGCGTGCCCTCGTCGAGCAGGGACAGGTTGTGCTCGCGCACGGCCCGGCTCGACCCCTTCTTCATGCGCTTGCTGCCGACGAACTTGTAGAAGTAGTCGAACCGCTCGTCGTCCCCGGTGTAGACGACGGGCCGCCCGTCGTCCGTGAGCCGCACGGTCGCCGCCTCGTGCTTGAAGCGTCCGAGGGCGGTGTGCTTGCGGGGCGTCGACGTCGGGTCGTACGGGTCGAACTCGACGACGTACCCGAACCGGTGCACCTCGTTCGGCTCCTGAGCGACGTCGAAACGCTTGTCGAAACGTTCCCACTTGCGCTCGGTCGCGCCGGTGCCGATCCCGTACCGCTTGTCGGTGGCG
The DNA here is from genome assembly GCF_055581185.1 of Streptomyces sp. NPDC031474. NCBI lineage: Bacteria > Bacillati > Actinomycetota > Actinomycetes > Kitasatosporales > Streptomycetaceae > Streptomyces > Streptomyces sp. NPDC031474. The sequence continues at coordinate 439,484 of NZ_JBVIJX010000004.1, read as the reverse complement.
CGGCTGCTGTTGGCGAAGTACTGGTTGAAGTTCTCCTCGCCGTGCAGCGTCGTGCCCCAGGGGGTGGTGCCGCCGGAGCAGTTGTTGAGCGTGCCGAGGACCTTGGTGCCGGTCGGGTCGACGGACGTCCTGAGCAGGTCCGACCCGGCGGCGGGGCCGGTGAGCCGGAACTCGGTGGTGGCGGTGACGCGCCGGTTCAGGTGGTGGCGGGGGACGGCGGTCAGCTTCCCGGTCCGCCGGTCCTCCTCCACCACGACGGCCGTCAGACCGTGCGCCGCCCAGGCGACCTCGACCTGCTGCCGGGTGGGGTTGGCGGGGTCGTAGCCGCGGAACATCAGGATTTCGTTGGTGTACTCGTGGTTGGCGACGAGCAGCTGCCGGTCGCACTCACCGGGCAGGGGCAGCAGCGCCAGGAAGTCGTTGTTGTACCCGAACTGTCCGGCCTGGGCCGCGGCGGTCTGCTTCTCCGGGTCGAAGGCGGGGGCCCCGCGCAGAATGGGCTCGCCCCAACGGATGACGACGTTCTGCCGGTACCCGTCGGGGACGGTGACCGCGTCGGCGGTGTTCGGCGCGACGGCGGTGAAGCGAAGCCCGCGAGCGCTCTTGCCGGAAGGCTTTCCGGCAGGCTTTCCGGGATGCCTGCCGGACGTCGTCGCCTCCGCGCCCGGCGTGGCGGCGGCGGCCGGCAGCGCGCCGGCGACACCGGCCGTCCCGGCGGCGGCCGCGACGGTGACGACCGCCGCGGTGCGCATCATGGCACGGCGGCCGAGCGCCCCGACGATGACATCGCCGACGTATGCGTTGTCGCTGGTGTTGGGCACCTCGTGGAAGCAGGCGTCACCACACCGGAAACGGCAGGTCATGGCGGATCGCCCGCCGGGATGCGAGCCGGACGGAGTCCCGATGATCGGCAGTAGCTTGCGCACCTTTACTCTCCCCTTGCGTACCCTTGGTATCAGCTTGACCGTAGGGGTACGCATGTGCGGATGCGCTGCTGCGGGATGAACGGAAAGTGAATCCCCGGCTGCCAGAAGGGTGTTGGACTTGCGCGGAGGGGGTGCCGAGGCGGTATTGACACACCCGGATTCCTTGCACTCACCCCTGCCCAAGATCACCACCCGGGGCCGCTAACCTTACGTGTCCGTCCTGGCCAGGGATTGACGGGCTTCAACTCACGCGAAGGGTTGCGCACATGGGCATTCTCACTCTCCTGCGGAACGCGTTCGGACGGTCACGCAAGGAGCGGGCCGCCGAGGCGGAGGGTGCGGAACAGGTTCCTTCGCAGGAACAGACCGCTTCCGAGGAGCGGGACCAGCAGTCGAACAGCACCGACCTCACGACGGCACCGTCGGCGACGACATCGACGACGGTGCCGACGTCCACGACGCCGACGCCGGAACCGACGGTCCCGTCCCCCTCCCCCGAACCCACCCCGAGGCCCACCCCGACGGCCCAGGTCCCGGAACCCCGCCCGGCAACCAACGACGAGCACGACCTCGTCGCAGCAGCCTTCGACAACGTAACGGTCCCCAAGCCGACAAGGTCCACAGAATCCGCCCCACCGTCTCCGGCGGAAGAGCCGGCGACCGCGGACGCGGAGACGAAGGCTGAGGCGGAGACCCCCTCCGAGCCAGAAGCCGAAGCTGAGGCCGAGGTGACGACTGAGGCGACTGAGGCGACTGAGGCAGAGGGCACGGCTGAGACCGACGCCGAGAAGGACGAGCCGACGCCGGCGGCAGAGGCGGTAACAGCCAAGCCCACAGTGGACGAGCCGGCGGCCGAGGCCGAGGCGGAGCCCACGGCGGACGTCGCGGCCGAGCCGGAGCAGCTCGCAGCCGCGAAGGCGACGGAACCGGAGACCGAGGCCACGGCCGAGGAGCCCGAGCCGGTCGCAGCCGCGAAGGCGACGGAACCGGAGACCCAGGCCACGGCCGAGGAACCCGAGCCGGAAACCGTCCCGGAAACGGACTCGAAGCCGAACGCAGAGGCGACGCCCGAGCCCGCCGCAGAGCAGCCCACACCGGAAGCAGCGACGGAGACCGCCCCGAAGACCGAGGCGGAGGAAGCCGCGCCCGAAACGGCCGCCCAGCCCGAGCCGGTCGCAGCCGCAACGGCGGCGGAGCCGGAGACCGAGGCCACAGCCGAGGAGCCCGAGCCGGTCTCAGCCGCGACGGCGACGGACCCGGAGCCCGCGACCACGGCCGAGGAACCCGAGCCGGAAACGGCGACGGACACCGCCCCGAACCCCGACACCGAGCCGGAGCCGGTCGCAGCCGAGGCGGAGGGCGAGGTCAAGGCGGAGCCGTCCGGGCTCGTGCCTGTGGCCGCTGCGGAGTCGGGTGGGCCCGCGGTCGCCGACGGTGAGGACGCCCCGCAGGGGGTCGCCGACGGTGAGGACGCCCCGCAGGGGGCCCTTGCCGTCGCGGGTGAGGGGACGGCGGGAGAAGGCGGAGCCGGCCTCGGCGGTCAGGCCCCGCAGGGCCTCGCCACCGCCTACCAGGCAGCCGCCACCGCCCTGGAGGCAACCCACCTCACCGGCACCCGAGCGAAGCTCTACCTCGTACTGGACCGCTCCGCGAGCATGCGCCCGTACTACAAGGACGGCTCCGCCCAGGCCCTCGCCGAGCAGACCCTCGCCCTCGCCGCCCACCTCGACCCCGAGGACACGAAGGTCCCCGTCGTCTTCTTCTCCACGGAAGTCGACGGCACCGCCGACCTCACCCTCACCGACCACGAGAACAAGATCGACGACGTCCACGCCGGCCTCGGCCGCATGGGCCGTACCAGCTATCACGTCGCCGTCGAAGCCGTCCTCGCCCTGCACGAGAAGTCGTCCGACCCGACCGCCCCCGCCCTGGTGGTGTTCCAGACGGACGGCGCGCCGGACGCGAAGACCCCCGCCACCCAGTCCCTCACGGAGGCGGCGAAGAACCACCCCGCCGTCTTCTTCTCCTTCGTCGCCTTCGGTGACCCGGAGAACAAGGCGTTCGACTACCTCCGCAAGCTGAAGCTGGCCAACACGTCCCACTTCCTGGCCGGCGAGACCCCGCGCGAGCTCACGGACGCGGAGGTCTACGAGGGCATCCTGGCGACCTGGCGTCCCTGACCTCGTAGATCACCCGGGCCGCCCCTTCCCACCCCTTAAAACGGGAGGCGGGCGGCCCACCCATGTCGGCTACGATTTCAAGTTCAAGGCTCACAAGAACAGCACCGCACGACACACCGCCGCACGACCGACCTGGGAGCAGCCCCCGATGGCTCGACACCTCATCACCAGCGCCCTTCCGTACATCAACGGAATCAAGCACCTGGGCAACATGGTGGGGTCCATGCTCCCGGCGGACGTGTACTCCCGCTACCTCCGCCAGCGCGGCCACGACGTCCTGTACATCTGCGCGACCGACGAGCACGGCACCCCCGCCGAGCTGGCCGCGAAGGAGCAGGGCCTCCCCGTGGCGGAGTTCTGCGCGCAGGCGCACGACGCGCAGAAGGCCGTCTACGACGGCTTCGCGCTCGCCTTCGACTACTTCGGCCGGAGTTCCTCCCCGCAGAACGTCGAGATCACCCAGCACTTCGCCCGCCGCCTCAACGAGAACGGCTTCATCGAGGAGCGGGCGATCCGCCAGGTGTACTCCCCGACCGACGGCCGTTTCCTCCCGGACCGCTACGTCGAGGGCACCTGCCCCCACTGCGGCTACGACAAGGCCCGCGGCGACCAGTGCGAGAACTGCACCCGTGTCCTGGACCCGACCGACCTGATCAACCCGCGCTCCGCGATCTCCGGCTCCACCGACCTCGAGGTCCGTGAGACCAAGCACCTCTTCCTCCTCCAGTCGAAGCTTCAGCACGAGGTCGAGGAGTGGGTCTCCCGCCATGAGGCGGACTGGCCGCAGCTGGCCTCCTCCATCGCCCGCAAGTGGCTGACCGAGGGCCTGCACGACCGCGCCATCACCCGCGACCTCGACTGGGGCGTCCCGGTCCCGGCCGACACCTGGCCGGAGCTGGCGGCCGAGGGCAAGGTCTTCTACGTCTGGTTCGACGCCCCGATCGAGTACATCGGCGCGACGAAGGAGTGGTCGGACCTCGACCCGGCCGGCCGTGACTGGAAGTCCTGGTGGTACGAGGCGGACTCCGGCGAGAACCCCGTCCGCTACACGGAGTTCATGGCCAAGGACAACGTCCCGTTCCACACGGTGATGTTCCCGGCCACCGAGCTGGGCGTGCGCGAGCCGTGGAAGAAGGTCGACTACGTCAAGGCCTTCAACTGGCTGACGTACTACGGCGGCAAGTTCTCCACGTCCCAGAAGCGCGGCGTCTTCACCGACCAGGCCCTGGACATCCTCCCGGCCGACTACTGGCGCTACTTCCTGATCGCCAACGCCCCCGAGTCGGACGACTCGTCCTTCACCTGGGAACACTTCACCGCCACGGTGAACAAGGACCTCGCCGACACCCTCGGCAACTTCGTCAACCGCGTCCTGTCCTTCTCCAAGAAGCGCTTCGGCGAGGAGGTCCCGGCGGGCAGCGCGGCCGGCGAGGCGGAGACCAAGCTCGGCGAGCAGATCGCGGAGCTGCTGGCCGAGTACGAGTCGCAGATGGAGGCGCTCCAGTTCCGCAAGGCGGCCGCCGCCCTGCGCGCGCTGTGGTCCGCGGGCAACTCCTACCTGGAGGAGAAGGCCCCCTGGCTGGAGATCAAGACGGACAAGGACGGCGCGGCCCTCACCCTGCGCACGGCGATGAACCTGATCCACCTCTACGCGGTGGTCTCGGAGCCCTTCATCCCGTCGAGCGCGAAGACCATGCGCGAGGCGTTCTCGCTGTCCGACGACACCGCGACCTGGGTCACGCCGGACGAGGCGAAGGCCCTCGCCACCGTCCCCGCCGGCACCCCCTTCACCGTCCCGCCGGTCCTCTTCGCCAAGCTCACGGACGAGGACCTTCAGGCCTACAAGGAGCGCTTCGGCGGCACCGAGGGCTGACGACGGCCCGGGCCGACGACCCGGGCCGACGATTCCTCCTGATGCGCGCCGCGCCGGCACCGCGGGCGCGGCGCGCATAAAGGAGAAGATGTAGAGGAAAACGCGAAGGGCTTCCCCCCGCTTCGGCATGTATTCGCCAAGCCGTATGGTTTCCGCCATGGAGGTCCCCGAGGTCATTCCGATCGCCTACCAGCCGAAGCACCGCACCGAGTCCATCGGACGGTACGCGGACGGCCAGTTCCTCGCGTCGGTCACATACGCCTTCCCCCAGGGTTTCCGCCTCGACGACGGCTGGGAAGAGCACAAACGCCTCTACACCGTGCTGCACACCTTCGACGCCGAGGGTTACTACCGCGCCTCGGACATCTGGTGCGCCGGCACCTGGGCGGCGCAGCAGCGCGCCCCGCACGGCGAGGACTCCGTCCTCACCCGCGCCCGCGTCCGCCTGGCGACCCTGCTGCGCAGCCTGCCCCGCCGCTCCTACACGGACATCGCGATCCGCCCCTTCCAACTCACCTACGAGAACGTCCTGTTCGGCCTGGTGATCAGGAAGGACGAGGACGAGGACGGCACCCCCGAAACCTGGGCGGAGCTCTACCCGGACCGCCTCGCCTTCGCCGAACCGTGGGACGGCACGTACGACACCTGACGGGCGGGCGCCTGTCGGAAAACCCGGGCCTCACTGCGCACGCCATGGGCATACTCCACCTGGCACTTGTTCGAGGCAGTGGTCGGGGGGCGGGCGAACGCGGTGGACTTGACGTCCTGGGCTGACTGGATACGCGCCTTCCTGGGTGCGACGGTGGCGTACGCCATGACGATGGGGGTGTGGCGGCTGGTCGCGAGGGCGGCCGCCTTCCGCGATCCGCACCGGCACACGGGACGCCGGATGGCGCTCGTGCCGCGCCCGGCCGTCCGGCCGCACACACAGGACCTCCGTCGTCGGCTACGCGGCGCTCTGGCGGTGCGCCGCTATCTGGGGGCGCCCGCCGCGCCACCGTCCGACCGGCTGCTGCGCCCTCTGGTGGAGGCGGACCGCTCGGCACGCGTCCTGGCGGCGGGCCGCAGGGTGTGGAGCCTGGCGGTACCGATCGCCCTCGCCCTGTGCGGCTCCGTGCTCGGGGCCTGGCTGATCGTCAGCGAGTACTTCTACGACGGTCCGGTCATGGAACTGCTGCCGGACGTCTACTCCTCCTTGGACCAGCTTCTCGGCGGGGACGGCTGGTACGACCAGGGCAGCGACTACTGCGCCTCCTGGTCCCTGCTGACCGGCTGCGAGGCGGACGCCGGGCCCTGGTGGAACGGCGTCGAGGCGGGGCCGCTCTTCGGGTTCGCCCTGGCGCTGCCCGTGGCGGCGTGGCGCCTACGGCGGGCGGCGCTGCGGAGTTTCGCCCTCTGGGCACGGCAGGAGCCGCCCCTGTTGGCCTGCCTGGACGCGCTGACCGCCTGCCGCGACGTGCTGCGGGCGACGGTGGCGCCCCCGGCAGCGACCGTCCTCGATCTGCGCGTGGCCGAACTCCGCGCCGCGCTCAGGGACTTCGCCCAGGACGGTCTGCCCATCGACGGGGACCGGCGGGCCGAACTGGAGGCGCACACCGGGCGCGTGGCCGCGACCCTGGCGGAGGCGTCGGGGCAGGTCCTGCGCGACGGGACCACGGCGCTGGCCGCGCTCACCGGTCTGCTGGCCACCGTTCAGGACCGGCTGCACGCCGGCCGGTGGTTCGTCCTGCTGGAACCCGCCCAACTCCCCCCCGCGCCCACGCCCCCGCCCGGGCCGGGCCCGGCGCCCGCGTCGGCAGCCGCCCCCGGCGGCGAGGGGACCCGCTGGCAGCGCTACATGTGGGTCGCCACGGCGATGCCGACGGTTCCGGCCGTGCTGGCGCTCGTCTTCACCGCCGTGACGATCACCCAGGCCGACGAGACCCTCGGTCTCACCAGGCGCGAGCAGGTGGCCACCACCTACAGCGACACCGTGGACAGCCTGGGAGACGACTCGATGGATGTCAGGATCAGCAGCATCTACGCCCTGCAGCGCATCATGCGGGATTCGCCGAGCGAACAGCCCGCGATCGTCAAGATACTGGGCGCCTACGTCAGGCAGCATGCGAAGATGCCCGCCCAGAAGACCGCGGACCGGCTGCGCAAGGACCCGAAGACCCGTCCTACCGAGGACGTGGCGGCCGCCCTCGAGGTGCTGGGGTCGCGCACACAGGTGGTGGACGGGGAGTCCTACGTCAACCTGCGCGAGACCTTCCTGGTGGGCGCCGACCTCGCCAGTCTGGACTTCACGAATGCGGACATGCGAGACGCCGATCTGAGCCGGGCCGATCTGCGCGAAGGCGTCTTCGACACCGTCTGGTTCGACAAGGCCAGGATGGAGGGGGCCATGTTGAGTTCCGCCACGTTCCTCAACGCTCAGTTCACCGAGACCGACCTCACCGGCGCCTGGCTGGACGGCGCACAGCTCATCGGCGCGCAACTGACCGGCGCCGACCTGACCGGCGCGCAGGCGATGCCTGCGGACAACGGAGCCATCACCCAGTTCGACGAGGCCGACCTGACCGGCGCGAACCTGTCGCGGGCGGACCTGACGAGCGCGTCCCTGACAGGCGCCGACCTCAGGAAGGACGACACCCATCCGGCGGCGATCGTCACGGGCACGAATTTCACCGCCGCCGACCTCACCAGGGCGCACCTCGAAGGCGTCGACCGGCGTGCCGCCGACTGGACGGACGCCGTTCTGCCCTGACACGGGTGAGGGGCCCGGACCTGGGCGTGAGGGGCCCACGTAGGTCCGGGCCCCTCGCTTCGAACCCTTAGGACAGCACGCCCGCGCCCGTCGTCGTCGCCAGCGAGGTCGGCAGGTTCTTGGCCGAGGTCTCCAGGCCCGCCGTCAGAGTCGGCGTCCAGTTGACGCTCGTCTTGAGGTCCTTGGACGAGGCGGCGTTGTACGCGGCGACGAGGTCGCACACCGTGCCGTTGACGAGGTTGCCGCTGCCCTTGACCGAGCCGGTGCCGTCGCCGCTGAGCAGCTTGGCGACCTTGCCGCCCGTCGGCAGCCTCCAGTAGTTGTCCTCCGCGACGACCTGGGCCTTGGCGCGGGAGTTGATGCTGTACTGCGTCGCGTAGCCGTTGAGGGTCGTGACGTCGTAGAAGTTGTTGTAGACGTGGACCTGGCCGACACGGGCCAGCGGGGCGCGCTGGACGATGCCCTTCCAGATGTTGTGGTGGATGGACACGCGCAGCTTGCCGGCGGGCTCGCTGTCGCTGCTGCCGATGAGCATCGTCTTGTCGTGGTTGGTGAACTGGTTGCGGGACACCGTCACCAGGTCGGAGCTCTTGGTGATGTCGAGAGCGCCGTCGTGGATCTGGTACTCGCGGCCGTAGTACTTCGGGTTGACGCTGTCGAAGTGGGCGGCGTCGGTGAACGTGTTGTGGTCGGCCCAGACGTGGGTCGCGCCGCGCAGGGTGACGGAGTCGTAGTTGGAGTTCCAGTTGCCCTTGTCGCCGTCGGTCGGGTCCCACTGCGGGAAGCAGTCCTCGGTGGCGGAGAAGTTCAGGTTGCGGACGATGACGTTGTCCACCTTCTGGATCTGGAGCATGCCGCCGGAGATGCCCGCCTTGGTGCCGGGGACGCCGACGATCGTCGTACGGGCGGGAACCTTGAAGACGACGTTCTTCGCCTGCTTGGTCTGCGCGGCGACGCGGGCCTTCTCCTGGGTTCCGGAGGGCAGCTTCGACCGGCCGTAGGTGGCGGGGTCGTACGCCTTGAGGTACGAGGAGAGGGAGTAACCGGTTCCTGCCGCGTAGCTCGCGCAGGTCAGCTTCTTGCCGGCGTCGTCGGTGTTGGCGTCGATCGTGCCCTTGATCTTGATGATCCGGGGGGCGGTGTCGGACACCGACCCCAGCGCCTTCACCAGCTGGGCGCGGGTGGAGACGGTGAAGGTGTGCGCGGCGTCGGCCTTGGAGCCACCGGTCGTGCCCGTGCCGGAGGAGGCCCAGCCGTCCTTGGCGGCGAGCGTCTGGTGGTACAGGTCGACGGTCCCGGCGTTGGCGTTCATCACGACGACGCCCGCGCCGACGCCCGCGGCCACGACGGCAGCGGAGACGACGAGGGTGCGGCGCGAGCGGAGGGACCGGCGGTGGGAGGGAGCTGCCACGGGAGATCCTTACGGGGGAGGAGCGGGCTTACGCCCTATCAGTGGTCGCCGCCGTGTGAAGAGTTGCCGCTCGTTGAGGATTTTTTCTCCAGCCCCGTCCGTCACCCGAACAAACGTCTTCACGATTCCCCCACCTGCCCCTTAAGGTGCCGCGAGGGGGGCAAACGCCGCCCATGGGGATGAATTTTGGGGGACTGTCCATGGCGCTCTTCGGGAACGCGCATCCGATCGACAGCGGTCAGGCGCAGCAGGACTATGCGCGTCTGCTGGGCCAGGGCGAGCACGTACAGGCCGCCTACCTGCTGATCCGCGACACCATCATGTTCACGGACCGGCGTCTGATCCTGGTCGACAAGCAGGGGATCACCGGCAAGAAGACGGAGTACCACTCCATTCCGTACCGCAGCATCACCCACTTCGCGGTGGAGACCGCCGGCACCTTCGACCTGGACGCGGAGCTGAAGATCTGGGTCTCCGGCTCGTCCGTGCCGATCGAGAAGACGTTCACGAAGGGCGTGGACATCTACGAGGTGCAGGCGATCCTGACGCAGTTCGTGGCGAAGTAGCGCCGCTTCACGGCCAAGCGACGCCGCTCCGTGGCGAAGTAACACCGCCGGGGGCTGCTACGACTACGGGGTGGACCTTCTCCAACCCCATCTGCGGCTCCTCGCCGAGGTTTTCGACGCGGCCACGCCCACGGCCTCGTGGGCGCTGGCCGGCGGTTACGCCCTCCAGGCGCACGGGCTGCTCCAACGCCCGCACGGCAACGTGGACTTGGCGACGGAGAGCGCGGAGCCGATGCCCCACCTCGCCGAGACGCTGAGCGCCGCGCTCACCTCCGGGGGCCGTCACGAGGTGACACTCCAGGACACGGACCTCCTGTTCGCACACCTGTCCGTACGGGACCGTACCGGCGACACGATCCTCCATCTGGCCCTGCACAAGGAAACCTTTTGGAGCCCGCCCGTCCCGACGTCGTACGGGCCCGCGCTCTGCCTCCAGGACGCGGTGGGCACGAAGATCCGGGCGCTGTACGACCGCGGGCTGGCGGTCGACCTGATCGACGCGCGGGCCGCGGCCGCCCGCTTCACCCACCCCGACCTGGAGGAACTGGCCCGCCGTCATGCCCGCGACGACTTCGACCTGCCCACCTTCCAGACCCGGCTGGAGGGCACCGACCACTACCCGGACACCGCGTTCACGGAGTACGGCCTGACGGAACCCGACATCGCCGAGCTGCGGGCGTGGGCCCAGTCCTGGTCGACGGACATCGCGGAACGCCTGCTGGAGGAGGGGGCGTCACCGGACGAGTGAGCCGACAGCGAAGACCGACTCCGCTTCAGTGGCGGGGCCGGAGTCGGTCCCCAATGCCGCGCGCCGCCCGAAGATGCTCCACCCCCTCCTTCGCCACCCGGGCGGCCTCCCCGTACTCCCCTGCCGTACGGGCGGCAGCCAGCAACGCCCGGGCCTCCCGATGGCACTCCGCCGGGTGAGTCATTGAACGGCCCGGACGTGTGGTGACCTGCCGTCAAACTACGGGTGAGCAGGGCGTGTTGGGGAGCAGACGCATTGGGGGTGCGCCGGCATGCGGATCGGCATCATGGGGGGAACGTTCGATCCGATACACCACGCCCATCTCCACAACGCCGCCATGGCCGCCGCCGCGTGCGGCCTCGACCACGTCGTGTTGGTGCCCACCGGCGAGCCCTGTCACAAGGATCCGCGCGGGGTGTCGCCGTCCGCCGACCGGTTCACGATGACGGAGATCGCCTGCCGGCCCGACCCGCTGCTCTCCGTCAGCCGGGTGGAGGTCGACCGGCCAGGGCCGAGTTACACCGTGCCCACGCTCCGGGAGCTGCGCCGCACGCCCGGGCCCGCCGCCGAGCTGTTCCTCATCGTCGGAACCGACACCGCCGAGGGGATCACACAGTGGTACGAGGCCGAGGCGATACCCCGGCTGGCCCGGCTGGTCGTCGTCGGACGGGCCGACCACGTGCCGGACCCCGCCCGGCTGCCCCGCTCCGGGACGTACGATCCCGTTCCCGCGTCACCGTGGCGGATCTCCTCCACCCAGATACGCGCCCGCGTACGTGCCGGCCGCCCCGTCCGCTACCTGGTCCCGGACGGCGTCGCCGCGTACATCGCCGAACGCGGCCTCTACGTCGGCCGGCCCGGCGGCTGAGCCGGTGCCGCCGGTTTCGCCGGTGCCGCCGGTTTCGCCGGTTCCGTCAGGCCCGCGTCGGAGTCGGTGACCGCCCCGCGAAACGGCCGGAACTCTTCGTCACCGCAGCCGACGAGGTGCTGCGCCGCACCTCCGCCCGCATCGTCGTCACCCGGCACTTCCGCGCCACCGCACCGGGCGGCGCGGCCCTGCGGGAGCTCGGCCGCCGACATCCCGGCCGGGTCACACTGGGCGAGGACCTCCCCCTCGACGACTACTACCGCACCCTGTGGCGGTCCGACATCCAGGTCAGCACCGCCCTCCACGAGAGCCTCGGCGTGGCCACCCTGAAGGCCATGGCCACCGGAAACTGCCCGCTCCTGCCCGCGACCGGCGCCTATCCCGAGATCGCGGCCGGCGATCCCGACGTGCTCTACGACCGCCCCGAGGATGTCGCCGACCGGCTGTGCGCCCTCGTCACCGCCCCCGCCCGACGCCGACGCACCGCCCACCGCCACAGCGCGCGGACGCGTGCGACCTACGCGCCGGAGCGGGTGGCGGGGGCGGTGCGACAGGCGCTGGAGGAGGTAGTGGCATGAGCTACACCGACGTCACGACGCGACACCGAAGGGGACTCCGACGCGGAAGCCGACGCGCTGGGCTGTGGCGGCGCGCCCTGGCCGTCCTCCGTCGCCTCCGGGCCGACGCCGACCGTGATCGAGGCGTGTTACACCGGCCAGTTCTTCTTAAGGTCAGCCGGTAGCAGACCTCGCCGTCGGTACCGGCCGTACCCGCCGTACCCGCCGATGCGTCCGTACCGGCCGGAGCCGGTCTAAGAAAGTGGCCCGGAACCGACGTCGGTTCCGGGCCACTCTCCCATTCAGCTTCAGCTACGCGGCGACTGCTTGCCCGCTACTTCGGCTGCGGCTTGCGCACCGACAGGTGCAGCTCCCTCAGCCGGGCCTCCTCCAGCTCCGTCGGCGCGCCCATCATCAGGTCCTGGGCGTTGCCGTTGAGCGGGAAGGAGATCGTCTCGCGGATGTTCGGCTCGTCCGCGAGCAGCATGACGATGCGGTCGACGCCCGGCGCGATGCCGCCGTGCGGCGGGGCGCCGAAGCGGAAGGCGCGCAGCATGCCGGCGAACTTCTCCTCGACGGTCTCCCGGTCGTAGCCCGCGATCTCGAACGCCTTGAGCATGATCTCCGGCTCGTGGTTCCGGATCGCGCCGGAGGACAGCTCGACGCCGTTGCAGACGATGTCGTACTGCCAGCCCAGGATGTCCAGCGGGTCCTGGGTCTCCAGGGCCTCCAGCCCGCCCTGCGGCATCGAGAACGGGTTGTGCGAGAAGTCGATCGCGCCGGTCTCCTCGTCCTTCTCGTACATCGGGAAGTCGACGATCCAGCAGAAGCGGAAGACGCCCTCTTCGAAGTGTCCGGCGCGCTTGGCGGCCTCGACCCGCACCGCGCCCATGATCTTCGAGACCTCGTCGAACTCGCCCGCACCGAAGAACACCGCGTGGCCGGCGGCCAGCGACAGGCGCTTGGTCAGCTCGGCGACGTTCTCCTCGGTCAGGAACTTCGCGATCGGGCCGGTCAGCGAGCCGTCCTCGGCGACGCGCACCCAGGCCAGGCCCTTCGCGCCCTGCGAGACCGCGAAGTCACCGAGCTGGTCGAAGAACTTCCGGGGCTGCGCGGAGACGTCCGGCACGGGCAGCGCGCGCACGTGCTTGCCGGCGAAGGCCTTGAACTCCGAGCCCTCGAAGATGTCGGTGATGTCGACGAGCTCCAGCTGGGCACGCAGGTCCGGCTTGTCGGAGCCGTACTTCAGCATCGACTCGCGGAACGGGATCCGCGGGAACGGCGAGGTGACGTGACGGCCGTTGCCGAACTCCTCGAACAGCTCCGTCATGAGCTTCTCGATCGGCTGGAAGACGTCCTCCTGCTCGACGAAGCTCATCTCGACGTCGAGCTGGTAGAACTCGCCCGGCGAACGGTCCGCACGCGCGTCCTCGTCACGGAAACAGGGGGCGATCTGGAAGTAGCGGTCGAAGCCCGAGATCATCAGCAGCTGCTTGAACTGCTGCGGCGCCTGGGGGAGGGCGTAGAACTTGCCCGGGTTCAGCCGGGACGGCACGACGAAGTCACGCGCGCCCTCGGGGGAGGTCGCGGACAGGATCGGCGTCGCCATCTCGTTGAAGCCCAGCGCCGTCATCTTGTGCCGGATGGCCGAGATGACCGCCGTCCGCAGCATGATGTTGCGGTGCATGCGCTCACGGCGCAGGTCCAGGAAGCGGTACTCCAGACGCCGCTCCTCGTTGACCCCGTCCTCGGTGTTGATCGTGAACGGCAGCGGGGCGGCGGCGCCCAGCAGCTCGACCTCGCCGACCTCGACCTCGACCTCACCGGTCGGCAGGTCCGCGTTGACGTTCTCCGTGCCGCGCGAGACGACCTTGCCGTCGACGCGGACCGTCGACTCCTTGGTCAGCTTGTCGAGAGCCTCGTACGCGGGCGTGCCCGGACGGGCCACGAGCTGCGTGATGCCGTAGTGGTCGCGCAGATCGATGAAGAGAATGCCGCCCAGGTCGCGCCGATTGTGCAGCCAGCCGCTCAGCCGGACGTCGGTGCCGACGTCAGAGGCGCGGAGCTCGCCGCAGGTGTGGGACCTGTACCGATGCATCGTCGTTCATCCAGTCTTCGCGGATCGGGGGCACGTTTCACGTGAAACAGAGCACGTTAACAGGGCACGTTTCACGTGAAACAACCCCCAGGGTACCGGGCAGTCACTGATCACCTCCCCTCAATACAGGTGCGGCGATCAGTGGCACTTGTCGATCGCTTGTTCTTAAAGTGGGGCAATGCGCACTGGCGAGCCTCTGCCCGCCGTGGGGGAGGTCCTGGCCTCCCTCGCGACCGGCCTGTGGCACTGGAGCACCGCCACCGGACTGGTCACGGTCGATGCCGAGGCAGCCCGGCTGCTCGGGCTGCCCGCCGAGGAGACGGTCCTCACCGAGGCCCAGACCCGGGCCCGGCTGCACCCCGTGGACTGGAACGAGATCACCGGAGTGATCCCGCTCGCGGTCGCCGAGGGCACCCTCGCCGAGGTGCGCATCCGGATCATGGACGAACGGGGGCGGGTCGTCCGGGTCGTCCGCAGCCGGTCCAAGCCGTCCTTCGACCGGGCCAAGAAGGCGTACGAGCTGATCGGCACCCTCCAGGAGGTCACCGAGCCCCGCCCGGGCACCCCCGCCGGGCGTACCGCCGTCACCGGTGACTGGCGGCGGGCGCGGGAGGCGTTCCTGCTGGACGCGGGCCGGGCGCTGGCGGAGGCACGGTCCACCGAGGAGGTCCTCAGGGTCGCGGCGGGCCTGTCGATGCCGGGATTCTCACCGGACGGGCTGGCCGTCTTCGGCGTCACGGGCGACCGGCTGACGATCATCGGCCACCACGGGCAGCAGCCCGGCGACGAGGGTCCCTTCGCCCAGATGTCCATCCATACGGACTATCCGGCCGCCGAGGTCGTGCGCACCGGCCGGGCCGTGTATCTGTCCTCCCCCGAGCGGTACAAGGAGCGCTACCCGCTCACCTGGCCGCTGGCCTCCCACTTCGGCCGCCAGTCGTGGGCGTTCCTGCCGCTGACGGTGGCCGGCCGCACGATGGGCGCCTGGATGGCCGGCTTCGCCTACCCGGTGGCGTTCACGCCCGACGAGCGGTCCGTGCTCACGACGGTCGCGCGGATGCTCGCCCAGGCGCTGACCCGGGCGGGCGCGGCGGAGACCCAGCGCGAGCTGACCGACGGCCTGCAACGCTCCATGCTCCCGACCCTCGGCCCCGAGATACCCGGCATGACCCTCGCCGCCCGCTACATACCGACCGGCGGCGGCCTCCAGGTCGGCGGCGACTGGTACGACATGATCCCGCTGCCCGGCGGCACCCCCTCCGGAGGAGGCAGATTCGCGCTGGTCATAGGGGACGTCCAGGGCCACGACGTCCGCGCGGCGGGCCTCATGGGCCAGCTGCGCATCGCGCTGCGGGCGTACGCGTCCGAGGGGCACCGCCCCGATGCCGTCCTCTCCCGTGCCTCCGGCTTCTTCCACGGCATCAACCACGCCGCGGACGGCGAGAACGGCAAGGACGGCGAGGACGGCGAGGACGGCGACGGTGCCGGTCTGCGCTTCGCGACCTGCCTGTACATCGAGGTGGACCCGGAGACCGGCGTCCTGGAGGCGGCGCGGGCCGGCCATCTGGACCCGGCGATCCGGATGGCCGACGGCACGGTCCTGGTCCGCGCCACGGCCGGCGGACTCCCGCTCGGCATCGATCCGGACGCCGACTACCCCACCACCCGGCTCGCCCTGGAACCCGGCGAGGTGCTGATGCTGTGCACCGACGGCCTGCTGGAGACCGGCGGGCACGACCTCGACACGGGCTGGCGGCGCATCCGCAAGACCCTGGAGGCGCATGAGGGGGATCCGGAGGAGCTGGCCGACGCACTGGTCCAGGCGGTGCACGGACCCTCCTCCCACCACACCACGGGTCCCCTGGCGGACCGCCGCGAGGACGACATCGCCCTCCTGCTCCTGTGCCGCCAGGGCGAGGACGGCAGCGGCCCGGGTTTCTCGGCTGCTTCGGTCCCGGTCCGGCGGCCCGTGCGCCGCTCGATGCTGACGGTCGCGCAGGCCGAGCCCGAGCGGATCGCCGTGGCCCGGCAGCAGCTGCGCGAGCTGCTGCACGACTGGGCCTGCGCGGACCAGGTCGACTCGGCGGTCCTGCTCGTCTCCGAGACCCTGACCAACGTCCTCGTCCACACCGACGCCGACGCGCTGCTCGTCGCCGAGGTCAGCGGCGCGCCGGGCGAGCGTCGGCTCCGCATCGAGGTCGCCGACACCAGCGACGACCTCCCCCACAAGCGCCGTCCCGGCGAACTGGCCTCCTCGGGCCGCGGCCTGGTCCTCATCGAACTGCTCGCGGACACGTGGGGCGTGGCGCCGAGGGGCGAGGGCAAGAGCATCTGGTTCGAAATCTACGAGCCCGACGACTCAGGGGATTCAGGCCGACCGGGCTGATCGGGCTGATCGGGCGGCCCGTAACGCTCACGCAGCTCGTACGCCACCCCGAAGGCGGCAGCCGTGACCGGCACGGCGAGGAGCATGCCCAGCACGCCCGCCACCGAGGCCCCGGCGGTGATGGCGACCATCACCGCCGCCGGGTGCATCTGCACGGTCCGGCTCTGGATCACCGGCTGCAGCACATGCCCCTCCAGCACCTGCACGGCGAGCACCACCCCGAGCGCCCACAGCGCGATGACGAACCCTCGGTCGGCAAGCGCGACCAGCACGGCGACGGCACCGGAGATGAAGGCGCCGAGATAGGGGATGTACGCGCCGACGAAGACAAGCGCACCGAGCCCGACGGCACCCGGCACATCGAGGACGAGCAGCCCGACAGTGATGCACACGGCGTCGATGAAGGCGATGAAGGTGGTCCCCCGCATGAACCCCTCTACGGCCCGGAAGGCCCGCCGGGCGATGGCCTCCAGGACGTCGGCACTCCCGCCGGGGGCGACGGAACGCAGCACGCCGACGAACCGATGCGAGTCCCGCAGAAAGAAGAAGACGAGGAACAGGGCAAGCACAGCAAGGGCGATGCTCTCCCCCACGACGCTCACCCCGCTGATGACATTGGACGCGGCCGTCCCGCCGAACTTGGTCAGCAGCTCCTTGGCGTTGGAGGCGAGATCGTCGAGCGAGGTCCCGGCAGCACCGAACCGCCGGGCGAGATCCTGCCCCGCGTCCTTCAACGAGGCGACGATCTGATCCCCGGTGTCGACCAGGGCAGCGACGACGATATAGACAGCCCCGCCCACCACACCGACCACGGCGACACAGGTGAGCCCGGCCGCCACCGCCCGAGCCACCCCCACCTTGACCAACTGCCGATACAGCGGCCCGAGCAGTGCGGTCCCGAGCAACGCGAGCAACACGGGCGTGACGGCTGCCCGCAGTTCCGAACAGAGCCGGATCCCCACGTACCCGACGCCGGAAACAAGCAGGACAACGGCACACCAGGCGGCCAGCCTACGAACGGGGACGGGGAGCAGGTGCACGGCTCCAGCGGATCACGGGGTCAGAAAGCTGTCCTGCGGGAAGCACCCACCCGGGTGACGGTTCGTCACCTTGGCGAAGATTCAATGCACTCACCCCTAAAGGTGAACATCCTTGCTGTGGACACCTGTTGCTCCCGTATATGCCTAATGTCCGGGACGGAGGTGATGCTCGATGTACGAGCAGAACAACACACCGCCGCCGGACCGGTCGGCGGCACAGCAGCAGGACGCGATCGACATCAACGATTTCGTGTTCGCGGCCACGGGCGCGCGGGTGCGAAGGCTGACCATGCCGGACGGCACACACTGGTTCCCGGCCGTCGACGTGTGCAAGAACCTGGGCTACGCACATGTCGGTTCCACTCTGCGCAACGTGGCCGACGCGATCAACTTCGACAGTGCCGAGAGGGTGCTCCAGAGGCACCGTCTCGACATTCCCGCAGGTCGGGAGTGGCGACGAGACATGAATCTCGTCAATCTCCAAGGACTGATCCGCTTGGTCAACGGCTGCACCAAGCCGGAGGCCCAACCCTTCAAGACGTGGGTCTCCGAAGTCATCGCCACCGTCCAGCGCGACGGCTCCTACTCCCTCGAACCGGCCCCGTTGCAGCCCGCTCCCACCGGCGGCATGGCCTACGTCATGCCCCAGCAGGTCACCGACGCCCTGGTCGCACTCGAACAGCGCAGCATCCGGACGGACGAGCTGCTGCGGCAGATCAACGACAGCCAGAAGGTGATGGTCGAGGTACTGAAGGACATGGCCCAGACCCTCCGTCGCCCCTCCGACCGCGCCCGCACCGTCCAAGCACCGGAGTTGACGCCCGAGCAGCTCCTGACCAACTGGAAGACCAGGAACCTCGTCGTCACCGAGGACATCCACACGGTGGCCGCCCACCTGGCCCCGGCATTGCTGCACGGCGGCGCCGACTACAGCGTGGAAGAGATCGCCGTCTGCACCGGGCTGACGCCCGACCGCGTGCAGGACTCCCTGGAGCTGCTGGCCGAGCACGGGTGCGTGCGGCAGGTGGGCCGCGCTCCGGACGGCGCGGCGTTCTACGTGCTGCCGTAACCCGGTAGCACCGACACCGACACCGACACAAGACAGGCCCGAAGTCGCAATCCAAAGTTGCGGCTTCGGGCCTGCTCTTAAGCTACCGGAACTCAGGCGGTCTGCGGGCCGCCCTCCGTCATTCCGTGCACCGCCGGGATCGTGCCCAGTCGGCCCTTCTGGAAGTCCTCGAACGCCTGCTGAAGCTCGTCCCTGGTGTTCATCACGAACGGGCCGTAGTGGGCCATCGGCTCACGGATGGGCTGCCCGCCCAGGAGCACGACCTCCAGGTCCGGGGTGTGGGAGTCCTGCTTCTCGTCCGCGCGGACGGTCAGCGAACCGCCGGCGCCGAAGACCGCGGTCTGACCCAGATGGATCGGACGGCGCTCGGCACCGACCGAGCCCTTGCCCGCCAGGACGTACGCGAGGCCGTTGAAGTCCTCCCGCCACGGCAGCGTGACCTCCGCGCCCGGCGCCACCGTCGCGTGGATCATCGTGATCGGCGTGTGCGTGATACCGGGACCGGCGTGCCCGTCCAGCTCACCGGCGATGACCCGCAGGAGCGCGCCGCCGTCGGGGGTGGTGAGCAGCTGGACGTTGCCGCCGCGAATGTCCTGGTAGCGCGGCGCCATCATCTTGTCCTTCGCCGGCAGGTTCACCCACAGCTGGAGACCGTGGAAGAGACCGCCGGACATGACGAGCGACTCCGGCGGCGCCTCGATGTGGAGGAGGCCCGAGCCGGCCGTCATCCACTGGGTGTCGCCGTTGGTGATGGTGCCGCCGCCGCCCTGGCTGTCCTGGTGGTCGAAGATGCCGTCGATGATGTAGGTGACGGTCTCGAAGCCGCGGTGCGGATGCCAGGGCGTGCCCTTCGGCTCGCCCGGCGCGTACTCCACCTCGCCCATCTGGTCCATCATGATGAACGGGTCGAGGTGGCGGTAGTTGATCCCGGCGAACGCGCGGCGCACCGGGAAGCCCTCGCCCTCGAATCCGCTGGGCGCGGTCGTGACGGTGAGCACGGGACGTGCCACCGCGTCCGCCGCTGCGGTGACGCGGGGCAGGGTCAGCGGGTTGTCGATGGTCACTGCGGGCATGTCCGACCTCCTAGGGCGACGTGCGTCCGAGTTTAGTTGAGCGTTGAACTTTCTGCCACCCAGAACGACGAAAGCCCGGAGGACATTCCCTCCGGGCTCCGCCGTGGTTCACGTGGGCCAAGCGCCGTCGTTCACGTGGGCCAAGCGCCGTGGTTCGCCTCGGCCGGGCGCCGAGATTCACGGCCGCCCGGCCGACTCCCTCGGCCGCTCAGCCGTACATCCGCCGCATCGCGAACTCCACCATCTGCTCGACCGCCTTCGCGTCGAACACCATCCGGTGCTCGCCCTCCATGTCGAGGACGAACCCGTAGCCGGTGGGCAGCAGGTCGATCACCTCGGCGCCGGTGATCACGAAGTACTTGGACTCCTTGCCCGCGTACCGGCGCAGCTCCTTGAGGGAGGTGAACATCGGGATCACCGGCTGCTGGGTGTTGTGCAGCGCGAGGAAACCGGGGTTGTCGCCGCGCGGGCAGTAGACCTTGGAGGTCGCGAAGACCTGCTGGAAGTCCTCGGCGGCGAGCTGCCCGGTGGTGAAGGCCCGCACCGCGTCCGCGAGGGAGGGCGGGGACGGCTCCGGATAGAGCGGCGGCTGCTGGCCGTACCCGCCGTGGCCGCCGGGCATCTGCTGCTGCGGCGGGGCGTACTGCTGCTGCGCAGCACCGCCGTCCATGGGCTGGCCGTATCCGTACATGGGCGCAAGCGTACCGAGACGGGCTGCGCGGCGAAGGGGCGGGCGATTTATCTATCGGTCGATACGAAAATGCCACTACGGTGTTTCGGTACCGGTTGCCGCACGCGCCCGGGGACCGCACGCCTTCTCCGGTAGACCCTTCTCACACTTGGGCGAGTAGGGGTTGCGACTTATTACCGACGGGTAGCATCATCGTAGGTGCTTGCTACTTGTTGGTATGTGAACTAGCGCGAGGTCCAGTCCCTCGCCGAATCTCTCTACGGAGCCGTCGCCATGGGGCACTACAAGTCGAATCTCCGCGACATCGAGTTCAACCTCTTCGAGGTGCTCGGGCGCGACAAGCTGTACGGCACCGGCCCGTTCGAGGAGATGGACACCGAGACCGCGAAGAGCATCCTCGAGGAGCTGACCCGCCTCGCGGAGAACGAGCTGGCGGAGTCCTTCGCCGACGCCGACCGCAACCCGCCGGTCTTCGACCCGGAGACCAACACCGCGCCGGTTCCCGCATCCTTCAAGAAGAGCTACAAGGCCTTCATGGACTCCGAGTACTGGCGGCTCGGCCTGCCCGAGGAGATCGGCGGCACCACCTCCCCGCGCTCCCTGATCTGGGCGTACGCGGAGCTGCTGCTCGGCTCGAACCCGGCCGTGTGGATGTACGCCTCCGGCCCGGCGTTCGCCGGCATCCTCTACGACGAGGGCAACGACGTACAGAAGAAGATCGCCCAGCTCGCCGTCGAGAAGACCTGGGGCTCCACCATGGTCCTCACCGAGCCGGACGCCGGCTCGGACGTGGGCGCCGGCCGCACCAAGGCCGTCCAGCAGGAGGACGGCTCCTGGCACATCGAGGGCGTGAAGCGGTTCATCACGTCCGGTGAGCACGACATGGAGGAGAACATCCTCCACTACGTCCTCGCCCGCCCGGAGGGCCACGGCCCCGGCACCAAGGGCCTGTCCCTCTTCCTCGTCCCGAAGTACCTCTTCGACTTCGAGACCGGCGAGCTGGGCGAGCGCAACGGCGTGTACGCGACGAACGTCGAGCACAAGATGGGCCTCAAGGCGTCCAACACCTGCGAGATGACCTTCGGCGACCAGCACCCCGCCAAGGGCTGGCTGATCGGCGACAAGCACGACGGCATCCGCCAGATGTTCCGCATCATCGAGTTCGCCCGCATGATGGTCGGCACGAAGGCGATCTCCACGCTGTCGACGGGCTACCTGAACGCGCTGGAGTACGCCAAGGAGCGCGTCCAGGGTCCCGACCTGGCGAACTTCATGGACAAGTCCGCGCCCAAGGTCACCATCACCCACCACCCGGACGTGCGCCGCTCGCTGATGACGCAGAAGGCGTACGCGGAGGGCATGCGCGCGCTGGTCCTCTACACGGCCTCCGTCCAGGACGAGATCCAGGTCAAGGAGGCGGCGGGCGAGGACACCAAGGCGCTGGAGGCCCTGAACGACCTGCTCCTGCCGATCGTCAAGGGCTACGGCTCCGAGAAGGGCTACGAGCAGCTCGCCCAGTCGCTGCAGACCTTCGGCGGCTCCGGCTTCCTGCAGGAGTACCCGATCGAGCAGTACATCCGCGACGCCAAGATCGACACCCTGTACGAGGGCACCACCGCGATCCAGGGCCAGGACTTCTTCTTCCGGAAGATCGTCCGCAACCAGGGCGCGGCGCTGAACTCCCTCGCCGAGGACATCAAGAAGTTCCTCGCACTCGGCACCGGCGGCGAGGAGCTGGCGGGCGCCCGCGAGCACCTGGCGAAGGCGGCCGTCGAGCTGGAGGCCATCGTCGGCCTGATGCTGACCGACCTCGCGGCCACCGAGCAGGACGTCAAGAACATCTACAAGGTGGGCCTGAACACCAGCCGCCTGCTGCTGGCCTCAGGTGACGTGGTCGTCGGCTACCTGCTGCTGAAGGGCGCCGCGGTCGCCGCCGAGAAGCTGGAGACGGCCACGGCCAAGGACCGGGCGTTCTACACCGGCAAGATCGCGGCGGCGAAGTTCTTCGCGGCGAACGTCCTGCCGGGCGTCACGCTGGCCCGCAAGATCGCCGCGGACGTCGAGCTGGACCTGATGGAACTGGACGAGGCCGCCTTCTAGGACCCGGCACTCCACATTGTCCTCACGAGGGCCCGCTCCCATCGCCGGGAGCGGGCTTTCGTACGTCGTTAAGGTGAACCCCATGAGCGAACCCTCCCGCTTCGACCGCGGCCACACCGACGACCTCATGACGTTCCTGACGGCGAGCCCATCGCCGTACCACGCCGTGGCGAACGCGGCGGAGCGGCTGGAGAAGGCCGGATTCCGGCAGGTCTCGGAGACGGACGCCTGGGAAGGGACCAGCGGCGGCAAGTACGTGCTGCGCGGGGGCGCGATCGTGGCCTGGTACGTCCCCGAGGGCGCCACGCCGCACACGCCGTTCCGGATCGTCGGCGCGCACACCGACTCCCCGAACCTGCGCGTCAAGCCGCGGCCCGACACCGGCGCGCACGGCTGGCGCCAGGTGGCCGTGGAGATCTACGGCGGTCCGCTGCTCAACTCCTGGCTCGACCGCGACCTGGGCCTGGCCGGCCGGCTGACCCTGCGGGACGGTTCGACGCGCCTGGTCGACGTCGGCCGCCCGCTGCTGCGCGTCCCCCAACTCGCCATCCACCTCGACCGTTCGGTCACCGCCGATGGCCTCAAGCTCGACAAGCAGCGCCATCTCCAGCCCGTCTGGGGCCTGGGCAACGACATGCGCGACGGCGACCTCATCGCCTTCCTGGAGGAGGAGGCCGGGCTGGCCGCCGGCCAGGTCACCGGCTGGGACCTGATGACGCACTCCGTGGAGCCGCCCGCCTACCTGGGCCGCGACCAGGAGCTGCTGGCCGGACCGCGCATGGACAACCTGCTGTCCGTGCACGCCGGGACGGCGGCCCTGACGGCCGTGGCGACCGGCGGGGAGAAGCTGCCGTACATCCCGGTCCTGGCCGCCTTCGACCACGAGGAGAACGGCTCGCAGTCCGACACCGGCGCGGACGGACCGCTGCTGGGCAGCGTGCTGGAACGTTCGGTCTTCGCGCGCGGAGGGTCGTACGAGGACCGGGCGAGAGCCTTCGCGGGCACCGTCTGTCTGTCCTCCGACACCGGGCATGCCGTCCACCCCAACTACGGGGAGCGGCACGACCCGACGCACCACCCGCGGGTCAACGGCGGGCCGATCCTCAAGGTCAACGTCAACAACCGCTACGCCACGGACGGCACGGGCCGGGCGATCTTCGCCGCCGCCTGCGAGAAGGCGGACGTCCCGTTCCAGTCGTTCGTGTCCAACAACTCCATGCCCTGCGGCACGACCATCGGCCCGATCACCGCAGCGCGGCACGGCATCCGCACGGTCGACATCGGCGTGGCCATCCTGTCGATGCACAGCGCCCGGGAACTGTGCGGCGACGCCGACCCGTACCTGCTGGCCAACGCGCTGGCAGCGTTCCTGGAAGGGTAGTTGAGGAACGGTTCGGGGGTACTTCGCGCCGAGGGGGGTACCCGGCCGCCGGAGCCGGACCGACCGGTACTCCTGACAGGGAGGCGACATCATGGGCCTCGGCGGGTGCATCATCCTCATCGCCGTGGGAGCCATCCTCACGTTCGCGACCGACTGGGACATGCAGGGAGTCAACCTCGACCTGGTCGGCGTCATCCTGATGATCGTGGGCCTGATCGGCGTGACGACCTTCAGCAGCATCGCCCGGCGCCGCCGGGTGATGGTGCCTCCCCCGACCACGGTGGTCGAGACGGAGCGGCGCCACCACGACGGATACAGCGACGGCTACGGCGTCTGACAAACCTGACGGCCTGACACTCACGGACCTGCCGAACTGACGGACCGGCAGATCGGACATCTTGAACATTCCGTAACACTGCATGCCTTGCGGTCTTGTGTGAATATCGTGAAAGATCGGGACTCTTGAGGCCCGAGGGGTGGAGTCACCCGGCCCTCACCACCAGCACTTCGGGGGGCCTCCACCGTGCTCGAACTCGCGGCACTCCACGACCCACAGCGGCACGGCGCGCGTCGGCATGCCGCGCGCCGCGCCCATGCCGCCCCCGAGGAACCAGCCGGCCGACCGCGCCTCGCGGTGCTGACACCGGCCCACAACGAAGCGGACCGCATAGCCGCCGCCGTCGCGACGGCCCGCGGCGCGCAGGTCTTCCACACCCACGAAAACACGCACAAGAAGGCCGGCGCCCTCAACCAGGCCATCGCCTGGATACTGCCCCACCTGGACGACCGGGACCTGCTCCTCGTCCAGGACGCCGACACCGTCCTCAACCCGTGGTTCGCCGAGACCGCCCTCGCCACCTTCAACCGCAAGGTCGGCGCCGTCGGCGGCGTCTTCTACGGCGAGCAGGGCGGTGGCTTCCTCGGTCTGCTCCAGCGCATGGAGTTCCACCGTTACGCCTGGGAGCTGGAACGCACCGGCGGCAAGGCACAGGTCCTCACCGGCACCGGCACCATGTTCCGTGCCCGCGTGCTGCGCGAGGTGCGCGCCGCCCGCCGCGCCGGTGTCATCGGCGGCGGCACCGCCTACTACAGCCTCGCCTCGCTCACCGAGGACGACGAGATGACCAAGGCGGTCAAGACCCTCGGCTAGCGCGCCATGTCCCCGGCCGGCTGCGAGGTCACCACCGAGGTCATGCCCACCCTGGGCAAGCTGTGGCACCAACGTCTGCGCTGGCAGCGCGGCGCCCTGGAGAACCTGCGCGACTACGGCTGGACCCGGGTCACCACCCGCTACTTCCTCCAGCAGTTCCTGATGGGCTTCGGCGCGCTGTCGTTCCTCGTCTACCTCGCCTATATGACGACGTACTCGACGCTGTACGGCTGGCCCGGGTTCTCGCCGTTCTGGACCGCGATCGGCCTGATCTTCGTGGTCGAGAAGACCGTCTCCGTGCGCCGCGCCGGACCCAGGGCCGTCCTGGTCGCGGCGCTGATGGTCCCGGAGATGCTCTACGACCTCTTCCAGCATGCCGTCTACTTCTCCTCGCTGTGGGGGCTGTTGCGCCGCAGCGAGGAGAAGTGGGTGGCCACCTAGCGGGCCCCGCGAGCGGCCCCACCCCGAACCGCCCCCCACACCACGCACCAACCCTCCCCTCCTAGGAGAAGCACGATGTACGGAAGAGTGATCGGCGCCGGTACCACCGGCGCGGGCGGCGCCACCCTGGCCGCCACCGGCCTGTGGCTGAACAGCATGGCGCTGCTGGTCACCGCGACCACGCTGGTGGCGGCGGGCATGGCCCTGTACAAGCTGGCGCCGCGCCCGCGCCGCCGCTGAGACCGAGGCTCCCCGGGTCCCCGGGTCACCTGGCCCCCGGTTACCGGCCACCGGGCTACCGGAGATCCATCGGACAGGACCAACGGCGGCCGGTCCGCCCCGCCCTCGGTGAGGCGGACCGGAACGCCCCGGTCCTGCCGGTGGAGGGCAGGCGGGCCATGGCCTGTTTCGAAAGTCCCGTCCGCGCCCCGAACGCCCTGCTCACGGCCGTGAGAGAAGCCGCTCGGCCCCACCCCGTCGGCCTAGCGGCGGCGTTTCGGACCGGCCACCGGGGAAGCTGTACCGGCATGAGATTCCTCGTGCGCGACCGGCTCCTCGGCATCGGTGACGACTACTGGATCGAGGACGACCGGGGCAACAAGGTGTACCTCGTCGACGGCAAGGCGATGCGGCTGCGGGACACGTTCGAACTGAAGGACACCCGCGGTCAGGTCCTGATCGACATCCACCAGAAGATGTTCGCCCTGCGGGACACGATGGTGATCGAGCGGGGCGGTGAGCCGCTCGCGACGGTCCGGCGCAAACGGCTGTCCCTGCTGCGCAACCACTACCGGGTGGGTCTGGCGGACGGCCGCACCGAACTCGACGTCAGCGGGAAGATCCTGGACCGGGAGTTCGCGGTCGAGTACGACGGTGAGCTGCTCGCCGTCGTCTCCCGGCGCTGGCTGCACGTGCGGGAGACCTACGGCGTCGACGTCGTACGGGAGGACGCGGACCCGGCGCTGCTGATCGCGGTGGCGGTGTGCGTGATCCACCTCGCCGACAAGGAGCGGGAGGACGACTGACAGGGGAGCTGCCGACGGGTCAACGGGCCGGGGGGCGCAGGCCCAGCACCCGGTCCTTCAGGGCCGGGAACTGTTCCCGGGTCGTGGCGACGCGGGACGGGTCGAAGTCGACCGTCAGGATCTCCTCGCCCGCGCCCGCCTCCGCCAGCACCTCGCCCCAGGGATCGACCACGATCGAGTGACCTGCCTGGGGAACTCCGGCGTGCGTCCCGGCCGTTCCACAGGCGAGCACGAACGCCTGGTTCTCGACCGCCCGCGCCTGAGCCAGCAGCGTCCAGTGCGCCCTGCGGCGCTCGGGCCAGCCCGCGCAGACGACGAAGGTCTCGGCGCCGACGTCCACGAGACCGCGGAACAGTTCGGGGAAACGGAGGTCGTAGCAGGTGGCGATGCCGACGGTCGTCTCGGGGAGGCGGACCGTCGTCAGCTCCTCGCCCGCGCCCATCAGCACGGCCTCGCCCTTGTCGAAGCCGAAGCGGTGGATCTTGCGGTAGGCGGCGGCGAGCTCACCGGAGGGGGAGAAGACGAGAGACGTGTTGTAGAGGGGGCCCTCAGGGTCCCGCTCGGGAATCGAGCCCGCGTGCAGCCACACGCCCGCGTCGCTCGCGGCCTTGGCCATCGCCTCGTACGTCGGCCCGTCCAGGGGCTCGGCCTCGCCGCCGAAGTCCTCATAGGCGAACGCCCCGGTCGTCCACAGTTCCGGCAGCACCACCAGGTCGGCCGCACCGGCCTGTTCCCGTACGAGAGCGGCGACCCGCAGCCGCCGCGATTCGACCGATTCGCCCTCTTCTACGGCGATCTGGATCAGAGAGGCGCGCACACTACCACCGTCCTGGCATTCGAGTCGTCCACACGGGCCTACGATCGTCACACGAAAGCACTGCCGGGGTGCCTCACAGCAGCGTAACTTAGCGTTCCGAAACACCGCCGACAGCAGCCACCTCCCGCTGGCAACGCCGCCACAGCCCACCCGAGTACCGACCGCCGAGGGGTCCCGTTCCGTGAGTCTGCATCCCACCCTCCAGCCCTACGCCGACGCCTGGACCCACTCCATCGAAGCGATATCCGAGCTGGTGCAGCCGCTGGTGGAGGCGGACTGGAACCGCAGGACGCCCTGCCCGGGCTGGTCGGTGCGCGACGTCGTCTCGCACGTCATCGGCCTGGACTGCGAGATGTACGGCGACCCGCGCCCCATCCACACCCTCCCGCGCGACCTGTTCCACGTCACCAACGACTTCCAGCGCTACATGGAGATGCAGGTCGACGTCCGCCGCCACCACACGGCGCCGGAGATGACGTCCGAGCTGGAGTACACGGTGATCCGGCGCAACCGGCAGCTGCGCAACGAGTCACGGCAGCCCGACACGGTGGTGCGCGGCCCGCTCAGCACCGAGCTCACCCTGGAGGAGTCGATGCGCAGCCACGCGTTCAACGTGTGGGTGCACGAGCAGGACCTGCGCGCCGCCCTCGGCCGCCCCGGCAACCTCGACTCCCCCGGCGCGCACATCGCCCGTGACGAGCTGCTCGCCGCCCTCCCTGCGGTCGTCGCCGAGAAGGCCGACGCACCGCGCAGCTCGGCGGTCGTCTTCGACGTGCACGGCCCGATCGAGTTCCTGCGCACGATCCGCGTCGACATCCAGGGCCGCGGCACCCTGGAGACGGCGCCCGCACTCGGCCCGGCCGCCGCCTTCACCCTCGACTGGGAGACGTATGTGCGGCTGGCCTGCGGTCGGGTGACGCCGGAGGCGGTCTCGGACCGGGTGAAGGCGGAGGGCGAGCCGGAGCTGACGGCGGCGATCCTGCGGAACTTCGCGGTGACCAGGTAGCGCTGCAGCAGCGCTCGGCGTCGGCGGGCCGTGGAGGCCGGCGGGTCCGGCGGGTCCGGCAACGGGACGGGCCCGCCGTGTGGATCACGACGGGCCCGTACGGAGCGGAGCGCAGTGGGCGTCGGCCCGGACCTCAGCCGAGCCTGGCGAAGCCGTAGTTCAGCAGCTTCGTCGCGTCGGCGGCGCGCACCGTCGCGTTGGTGGAGGCCAGCACCGTGCCCACGACGGTCTTGCCGTTACGGGTGGCGGCGAAGACGAGGCAGTACTTCGCCTCCGGGCCGGAGCCCGTCTTCACGCCGATGGTGCCGCTGTAGCTGCTCAGCAGCGTGTTGGTGTTGGTCCAGGCCGCCATGGTGCGGGTGGAGCCGGTCTTGGTGATGGTCTTGGCGGTGTAGGACTTCGTCTTGACGACCGCGCGGAAGTTCGCGCTCTTCAGCGAGTTGCTGGCGAGCTTCGTCAGGTCCTTGGCCGTCGAGTAGTTCGACCCGTTGCCGATGCCGTCGAACGAGTCGAAGTGCGTGTTCGTCATGCCGAGCGTCTTCGCCTTGCTGTTCATCTTGGCGATGAAGTTCTTGACGCGGGCGGCGCGCGTCGTGCCCGTGCCGAACTTGTCGGCCAGCGCGTACGCGGCGTCGCAGCCGGACGGCAGCATCAGCCCGTAGAGCAGCTGACGGACGGTCACCTTGTCGCCGACGATCAGCCGGGCGGACGACGCGTTGTTCGCCACGATGTAATCGCTGTACGCCTTCTGGATCACGACGGTGGCGTTCAGGTTGAGGTTCGTCTGCGACAGCACGACGTTCGCCGTCATGATCTTCGTCGTGGAGCCGGTGGACAGCTTGGTGTCCATGCCCTTGTTGTAGAGCGCTGCACCGTTCGCGTTGTTCATCACGAAGCCGGTCTTGGCGGCGATCGTGGGCGTCGCGACGGCTTGCGCAGGTGCCGCGGTGAGGGCTCCGGTCGCGAGCACTGCCGCGGCGGTGACACCAACGGCTGCGGCCCTGCGGACTCGGATGCCCTTGATAGCGGTTATCAACTGAAATACCCCGATTACGTCGAATGCCCCTGCGATGCGGCCAAGTTGAAGGGGAAAGCAGAAAGGGGCCGCATGTGTGTGACACGTAAGTAGCACAGAAAGTTGTGCGGCTGCTGGACCGAATTTCCGATTACTTGGCGAGGCTCTTACCTGCGCCTGACGCGGATCGCGTGATCCGTCTCGCCACAACCCCCCTTTCCGGTCCCGCAATATGGACCGGCCCCCCGATGCGTACGTGTTGTATCTATCCTGTGGACATGCCATCGTCCGCGCCGCCCGCCCCCGCTACGACGCCCACTCCCACGCCCGCCCCGACCCCCGCTCCCGTCAAGCAGCCGCCCGCCGCCGACCGTGTGTACGCCCACGTCAAGCAGGGTGTCCTGGACCGCCGCTACGAGGGCGGCACCCTGCTCACCGAGGGCGAGCTCGCCGAGGCCGTGGGGGTCTCGCGCACACCGGTGCGGGAGGCGCTGCTGCGCCTGGAGGTGGAGGGGCTGATCAAGCTCTACCCGAAGAAGGGCGCCCTGGTCCTGCCGGTCTCCGCACAGGAGATCGCGGACGTCGTGGAAACCCGCCTGTTGGTCGAGGAGCACGCGGCGCGCAAGGCCGTCCCCGCGCCGGCCGCTCTCATCGAGCGCCTGGAAGAGCTGCTGGCGAAGCAGCAGGAGCAGGCCGCGGCGGGCGACCTGGCCGGGGCCGCGGTGACGGACCGCTGTTTCCACGCGGAGATAGTCCGCAGCGGCGGCAACGCGATCCTGTCCCGACTCTACGACCAACTCCGCGACCGGCAGTTGCGGATGGGCGTCGCCATCATGCACTCCCACCCCGACCGGATCGCCAAGACGCTCACCGAGCACGAGGAGATCCTCCAGGCGCTGCGCTCCGGCGACGCGGAGGCCGCCGTCAGGATCGTGCACCGGCACGTCGACTGGTTCTCCCACCTGGCCCGCGGGGAGGTCCGATGAGCGCCGGCGCCCGCCGCGTGAACTCCACTCTTCCGGGTGACCCGCCGGGCGGACGGCGTGCGATGGCCGTCTGGGGGATCGGCGTCTCCGTCTACTTCGTCGCGGTCATCTTCCGTACGTCGCTGGGGGTGGCGGGCCTCGACGCCGCCGACCGCTTCCACGTGAACGCCTCGGCGCTGTCCACGTTCTCGATCCTCCAGCTCCTGGTCTACGCGGGCATGCAGATACCGGTGGGCCTGCTGGTCGACCGGCTCGGCACCAAGAAGGTGCTGACCATCGGCGTCGTGCTGTTCACCGCCGGCCAGCTCGGCTTCGCCTTCTCCCCGTCCTACGGCACCGCCCTCGCCTCCCGCGCGCTGCTCGGCTGCGGCGACGCGATGACGTTCATCAGCGTGCTGCGGCTGGGCAGCAGGTGGTTCCCGGCGCGCCGCGGACCGATGGTCGCCCAGATGGCCGGTCTGGCCGGCATGGCGGGCAACCTGGTCTCGACGCTCGTCCTGGCCCGCCTCCTGCACGGCATCGGCTGGACGGCCGCCTTCGCGGGCAGCGCGCTGGCGGGAGTCGTCGTCCTGGTCCTCCTGCTGCTCTTCCTGAAGGACCACCCCGAGGGCCACGAGCCCGAGCCGTTCCCGCACCGGGGCGCGGCGTACGTCCGCCGTCAGATCGTCGCGTCCTGGCGCGAGCCGGGGACCCGGCTGGGGCTGTGGGTGCACTTCACCACCCAGTTCCCGGCGATGGTGTTCCTGCTCCTGTGGGGCCTGCCGTTCCTGGTGCAGGCACAGGGCCTGTCCCGGGCGACGGCCGGTGAACTCCTCACCCTGGTGGTGCTGTCCAACATGCTCGTGGGCCTGGTCTACGGCCAGATCGTCGCCCGCCACCACGAGGCGCGGCTGCCGCTGGCCCTGGGCACGGTGGGCGCGACGGCCCTGACGTGGGCGACGACACTGGCCTACCCGGGCGAACGGGCGCCGATGTGGCTCCTGGTGACGCTCTGCGCGGTCCTCGGCGCATGCGGCCCCGCCTCCATGCTCGGCTTCGACTTCGCCCGCCCGGCCAACCCGCCCGAGCGTCAGGGCACGGCCTCCGGCATCACGAACATGGGTGGTTTCGTGGCGTCGATGACAACGCTCTTCGCGATCGGCGTGCTCCTGGACGCGACCGGCGACAACTACACGGTCGCCTTCTCCTGCGTCTTCGTCCTCCAGGCCCTCGGCATCAGCCAGATCCTGCGCCTGCGCAAGCGAGCCGCCCGCCGGGAACGCGAACGCCTGGTGGCCAGCCGCGTGGAGACGGTGCACGTGCCGGTGTAGGAGCGCTCGCGGCCGCCGCCATGACCGCACGGGGACGGGCACCGGCACGGGGACGGGCACGGGTACCGGCACGGGTACCGGCACGGCCACGGGCACGGGTACGGGCACGGGCACGGGTACGGGTACGGGCACGGGCACGGGTACGGGCACGGCCACGGCCACGGGCACGGGCACGGCCACGGGCACGGGCACGGCCACGGGCACGGGCACGGCCACGGGCACCGGTACGGGCACGGGCACGGGTACGGGCACGGGTACCGGCACGGGCACGGGCACGGGCACGGGTACGGGCACGGGTACCGGCACGGCCACGGGCACGGGTACGGGCACGGGTACCGGCACGGCCACGGGCACGGGTACGGGCACGGGTACGGCCACGGGCACGGGCACGGGTACGGCGCCTCGCGAAATCCGGTTGCCCACACACCCGTTCGACCTCTACCGTCACGTCTCATCGACGTGTAGCTCAGTAGCCAGAGCACCGGGCTCCACACCCGGAGGGCGCGGGGGCGGAACCCGCCACGTCGGCCAATCGGCGTGTAGCTCAGCAGCAGAGCACCGGGCTCGGGACCCGGAGGGCGCGGGGGCAGCACCCGCCATGCCGGCTATGAACGACGACGCTGACCAGCAGCATCCGGCCCCGGCAACCCCGCAGGCCAACCCCGGCTACGCCGCCGGCCAACTCGCCAGGGCGCTCAGGACCGCGCTCACCCACGACGACCCCGACACCCGCAACCGGGCCGAGGAACGCGGGCGTGCGTGGCGGTCCGTGCTGACCGGCATGGCGAACGGGCTGCTCGGCATCGGCTCCCGCACCCCCGTCAAGGGACTGCCCGCGTGGGTCACCCCCGCGGTGCTCCGT
This sequence comes from Streptomyces sp. NPDC031474, assembly GCF_055581185.1. NCBI lineage: Bacteria > Bacillati > Actinomycetota > Actinomycetes > Kitasatosporales > Streptomycetaceae > Streptomyces > Streptomyces sp. NPDC031474. Next base: position 407,156 of record NZ_JBVIJX010000004.1, on the reverse strand, counting down.
GGCGGCTTCGCGACCGGCGAGCCGAGCGCCGGCGGCCCACTGACGGAGTACGAGATCGAGGCCGCGCGCCGGGCCGGAGTCCCGCAGGACCGGCGGGCGCTGTTCGCGTACTGGCTGTCCGAGGACGGGCTGGCGCAGCTCTGCGGACTTCTCGACAGCGGACGGTACGAGGTGACCGTCCCCGAGGAGGCCGCCCTGCTCACCGTGGCCTGGCTGGCCCGGGCCGGGGAGACGGACGCGGCGCTCACGCTCGTCGACGAACTCGCGCCGTTCGCGGATCGACTGCGGTTCGCACCGCGCCCGGCCGACCGCCCGGCGCCCGACATCGCGACGGTCCACCGACGGACCGTCGCCGAGGCCGGTCAGACCCTGGCGCGACGGCGGACCAACGCGGCGGTGGAGACGCAGCGGGAGGCCCTGGCCGTCTGGCAGCCGTTCGGCGACGAACTCCTCGCGCACTGGCTGGAGACCGCCGACGCCGGTCAGCCGGACGCCCGGCAGCCCGACCGGGTGGGAACGCGCGTCCCCGACGACACCTGGCACGAGCGCGGCGCCGAACTGCTGCGCCGCTACCGCGACCTGGCCCGCCGCCACACCCGCTGCACCAAGCACCTGAAGCCCAAGGGGAACCTGGCGATCCTGCGCGGGGCCCTGGAGGAGACCGTCGCCGGGCGGGAGTTGGACGCCCGCCGGCTCGGACTGCTGCGGCACGCCGTCACCTCCATGGTGCGGCGGCGCGGACTGCCCGGCTCGGCGGAGCTCCGGGCGCTGCGCCGGGAGCAGGCCGCCCAGGTCGCGCTGCCCTCGCACCACGCGCTGGCCCAGCTGGTGCTGCGCCGGCTGTCCGGGCTGGACCAGCGGGCGGGCGTGGCCGAGGTCGCGCCGCTGGTCGCCCCGGTGAGCGGCGAGGAGGCGCGGGAGACCGGGCTGCCCGTGGGAGCCGTCGTCCCGGCCGGTGTCCGCCGGCCCGTCGAGGCCGCGTTGAGCGCGCCCCTCGGCACGCTGGTGGAGCGCGGGATCGTGCCCTCGGCGGAGGTGCTGGCGGAGCTCGTCCCGCAGCTCGTCGCCGTCACCGCCGCGCAGGCCCACCCCGACCCGGCCCTGCGGACGCTGGCGGCCGCCCACCACCGGGCGTTCGCGGGCCGCCGTTCGCTGCTGCTGCTCAGCCTCCAGCGGCAGGTACGGGCGGAGGAACTGCCGTGGGTGCGGGCCGTGGCCGGGCAGCGCTCGGACCCCGAGGCGGGCGAGGTGTCGGCCCGCGCGCTGCGGCAGCTCGGCGAGCTGGCCGTGCAGGCCTTTCCCGGCACGCTCCTGCCCAACCCGCTGATCCGCGAGCTGTCCGTACTGGCCCGCCAGGCCGAGCTGGGCGCGCCTCTGGTCGAGGAGCTGGCCGCCGACATCTTCATGGGCACGTTCACCCCGAAGTTCCTCACCGCGGCCCGGATCGCGGCGGAACTGCTGGGCGGCGGCTCGCTCTACGAGCGCTACTACGGCATCGACTACCGGGCCGTCCGCAACCTGGCGATCGTCGAGACCGGAGAGGCGCTGACCCGGTCGTACGGAGCGAGGACCTCGCCCGGGTTCGCGAAGCTGTGCGTCGAGCGGGCCCAGGACGCCTCGTCCTCGTTCGACCGGCGGCACGGACACTGGTCGCCGGCCGCGAACGGCATGGTGATCGAGCAGGCGCAGATCCTCACCACGCACAACCTGGCCACGCTGGTCCATCGGGTGGGCATCGCCCCGGCCGTGGGCTGGGAGGAGCTGGCCCGGCGCTGCTTCGTCACCGTGTGCCGGCTGACCACCCGTGTGCAGGCCAACCCGCGCCCGCTGCCCACGATCAAGGACGTGGCCTACGCCTGGCGGCAGCTGCTGTTCCACCTGTCCCTGTGCACGCCCGAGGAGCGGACCCGCACCCTCGCCTGGCTGCCCGGGGAACTCACCCGCCATCCCGCCCATGTGGCGGCCCGGCTGGCCCCTGCCCTGACCGGACTGCACCAGGTCGCCGAGGGCGGCCGACCGGACGAGGGCACGGGCCGCCTGCTCCTCGGCTGGACGACGGACGACCACTGGCTCCGCGCGGAGCCGGCCTCGACCGCCTGACGTCTCCCCACTGTCGGGAGAGGCCGCGCTCCCGCTCGGGGCGCGCGGCCGTTCTCCTCGCTGCTACCCCCAGGTGATCAGCTTTTTGGGCTGTTCCAGGATGGCCGCCACGTCCGCCAGCACCTTCGAGCCCAGTTCCCCGTCGACCAGCCGGTGGTCGAAGCTCAGGGCCAGCGTCGTCACCTGACGGGGCTTCACCTTGCCCTTGTGGACCCACGGCTGGAGCCTGATCGCGCCGACCGCGAGGATCGCGGACTCGCCCGGGTTCAGGATCGGGGTGCCGGTGTCGACGCCGAAGACGCCGACGTTGGTGATGGTCACCGTGCCGCCCTGCATGGCGGCGGGGGACGTCTTGCCCTCCCTCGCCGTCGAGACCAGCTCGCCCAGGGACTCCGCCAGCTGCGGCAGCGTCTTGGCGTGGGCGTCCTTGATGTTCGGGACCAGCAGGCCTCTGGGGGTCGCGGCCGCGATGCCCAGGTTGACGTAGTGCTTGACCACGATCTCCTGCGCCGCCTCGTCCCACGACGCGTTGATCTCCGGGTGGCGCTTGATGGCGACCAGCAGCGCCCTGGCGATGAGGAGCAGGGGGTTCACCCTGAGTCCCTGCAGGTCCTTGTCCTGCTTGAGCTCCTCGACGAGCTTCAGCGTGCGCGTCACGTCGATCGTCACGAACTCCGTGACGTGCGGCGCGGTGAACGCCGAGCCGACCATCGCCAGCGCCGTCGCCTTGCGGACCCCCTTGACCGGGATACGCGTCTCCCGCGCCGCGTCGTACGACGGTACGGGCGCGGCCGTGAGCGCGGGGACCGAGACCGGGGTCTGCGGCGCCGGAGCCTGCGGCGCCAGTGCCTGCGGCGCCAGTGCCTGCGGCTCGGCTGCCGAAGCCGCCGTCGGAGCCGCAGTCGGGGCCGCCGCCGCGTGGACGTCCTCGCGGGTGATGATGCCGTCCGGGCCGGACGGGACCACCGTGGCGAGGTCGACGCCCAGGTCCTTGGCCAGCTTGCGCACCGGCGGCTTGGCCAGCGGGCGCTCCTTCGGGGCCGGTCCGCTGCCGTGGCCGTTGAGCTCGGTCTGGATCGTCTCCGAGACCTGCGGCACCGAGATGTCGGGGCCCTTGCGCGGCCGGCGCTTCGTGGAGGAAGCGGCCACGCCGTACCCGACGAGGACCGGCTGGCGGCCCGCACCCGCCGGCTTCGCCGCCTGGGTCTTCCCCGCATCCGGCTTCGCCGTCTCGGGCTGCTTCTGCGGGGCGGCCGGCGCCTGCGCGGGAGCCTGCGCCGGCACCTCGGCGACCGGGGCGCCGCCCGCCTCGCCCGCCCCGCCGGCCACGTCCACCGCGATGATCGACGTGCCCACGTCGACCGTGGTGCCCTCGGGGAAGCGCAGTTCGCGGACCACCCCGTCGTAGGGGATGGGCAGTTCGACGGCGGCCTTGGCCGTCTCGACCTCGCACACCACCTGGCCGTCCGTCACCGTGTCACCGGGCTGGACGTACCACTTGAGGATCTCGGCCTCTGTGAGCCCCTCACCCACGTCGGGCATCTTGAACTCGCGTACGGACGCTTCCGTCATCGTCGTCACGACCCTCTCCTCAGTACGCCAGGGCACGGTCGACGGCGTCGAGCACCCGGTCCAGACCAGGCAGGTACTCCTCCTCCAGGCGCGCCGGCGGGTACGGGGCGTGATAGCCGCCGACCCTGAGGACCGGTGCCTCCAGGTGGTAGAAGCAGCGCTCGGTGATCCGGGCGGCGATCTCCGCGCCCGAGCCGAAGAACACCGGCGCCTCGTGGACGACGACCAGACGGCGCGTCTTCTCCACGGACGTCTGGATCGAGTCGAAGTCCAGCGGGGACACCGAGCGCAGGTCCAGGACCTCCAGGTTCTTGCCCTCCTCGGCGGCCGCGTCGGCGACCTCCTGGCAGAGCTTCACCATGGGGCCGTAGGCGACGAGGGTGAGGTCGGCGCCCTCACGGACGACCCTGGCCTTGTGCAGAGGGCCGGGAATCGCCTCGGTGTTGACCTCGGCCTTGTCCCAGTAGCGCCGCTTGGGCTCGAAGAAGATCACCGGGTCGTCGCTCTGGATGGCCTGCTGCATCATCCAGTACGCGTCGGACGCGTTCGACGGGGAGACGATCTTCAGGCCCGACACATGCGCGAAGAGGGCTTCCGGCGACTCCGAGTGGTGCTCGACCGCGCCGATGCCACCGCCGTAGGGGATGCGGACGACGACCGGGAGCTTGACCTTGCCGAGCGAACGCGCGTGCATCTTCGCGAGCTGCGTGACGATCTGGTCGTAGGCCGGGAAGACGAAGCCGTCGAACTGGATCTCCACGACCGGCCGGTAGCCGCGCAGAGCCAGACCGATCGCGGTGCCGACGATTCCGGACTCGGCGAGCGGGGTGTCGATGACGCGGCTCTCGCCGAAGTCCTTCTGCAGCCCGTCCGTCACCCGGAAGACGCCGCCGAGCTTGCCGACGTCCTCACCCATGATCAGGACCTTGGGGTCGGCCTCCAGGGCGTGGCGAAGCGACTCGTTGATCGCCTTGGCCAGGGCCAGGTTCTTCGAAGCCGCAGCCTTGGCTGTCGCGGTCTCGGTCATCTCACTTACCCCCGTCTTCGTCCGCGAACGACGCCTGGTAGGCGGCGAACTGGGCCCGCTCCTCGTCGACGAGCGCATGCCCGTCGGCGTACACGTTCTCGAAGATGGCGAAGTGGTCCGGGTCCGGCATGGCGCGGACCGCTTCGCGCACTCGCCTGCCCAACGCCTCGCTCTCCGCTTCGAGTTCCGCGAAGAATCCCTCGTCCGTGTGGTTTGAGGCCTCCAGGTGGCGGTGAAGGCGCAGGATCGGGTCCTTCGCCTCCCATGCCTCCCGTTCCTCGTCGGCGCGGTACTTCGTCGGATCGTCGGAGGTGGTGTGCGCGCCCATGCGGTACGTGTACGCCTCGACGAGGGTGGGGCCCTCGCCGTTGCGGGCCCGCTCCAGCGCCCACTTGGTGACCGCGAGGCAGGCCAGGACGTCGTTGCCGTCGACGCGGACGCCCGGGAAGCCGTAGCCCTGCGCGCGCTGGTAGAGCGGCACCCGGGTCTGCTTCTCGGTGGGCTCGGAGATCGCCCACTGGTTGTTCTGGCAGAAGAACACGACGGGCGCGTTGTAGACCGCGGAGAAGGTGAACGATTCGGCCACGTCGCCCTGGCTGCTCGCGCCGTCGCCGAAGTAGGCGATGACCGCGCTGTCCGCGCCGTCCTTGGCGATGCCCATCGCGTAGCCGGTCGCGTGCAGCGTCTGGGAGCCGATGACGATCGTGTAGAGGTGGAAGTTGTTGCTGTTGGGGTCCCAGCCGCCGTTGTTCACGCCACGGAACATGCCGAGCAGGTTGGTCGGGTCGACCCCGCGGCACCAGGCGACGCCGTGCTCACGGTAGGTCGGGAAGACGTAGTCGTCCTCGCGGGTGGCGCGGCCGGAGCCGATCTGGGCGGCCTCCTGGCCGAGCAGTGAGGCCCACAGACCCAGTTCGCCCTGGCGCTGCAGGGCGGTGGCCTCGGCGTCGAAGCGGCGGGTGAGCACCATGTCGCGGTACAGGCCGCGAAGGTCTTCGGGGGTGATGTCGGCGACGTACTTGGCGTACTCCGCGTTCCTGCTGTTCTTGACCCGCTTGCCCTCGGGCGTCATCAGCTGCACGAGCTCGGGCTCGGCGCTCTTCCTCGCGGTGGTGCGTGTGGTGCGGGTGGTGCGCTCGGTGCCGGTGGCGCCGGCCTTGCCTCCGGCGCTGCGTCGCGGCTTGCGCGCGGCAGTGCTCTCCACGGTCACGTGTGCTCCTCCGTCGGTCCGGCCCCCGGGGTTGCCGGGTGACCAGTGCGGCTCACCTGTTTCCGACACCCGTTGCACGGGGTGGGTGCCACTCGGCCGGAACAGGCGTGACAGGTGCCCCGGCGAGCGCCCTGCAGTCAACACGTTACCCAGTGCTCCACATATCTGTGAAACCCCTCCTGACCTGCGTTTTTGCTTGGATTTCCAAGTAAATCGGCAAAGTCGGGAAGATTCCTGGTCACAGCCTTGCAGGAGGCCGGAGCAACGGCACGTTATCCCGGCCGGGCAGGCCACGGGAAGAGTCGGTTTTCGAGACCGACCGGGTGAATGGCGGACGACGTCATGGCCGGGAAAACGCGCACGCGCGCGTGGAGCCCTGTTGACAGGCCCACGCGCGCGTGGCTGACGAGACGGCGTATGCCGGTTCAGTTACCGAGGTTCCCCAGAGTGGTCCCCTGGTCGGTGCCGCTCGTGGTGCCCTGAGTCGTGCCCTCGCTGGTCCCGCCGTCCGCCCCCGGGTCGGTCGACACCGGGGCGCTCGGCTGCTCGGACGGCTGGGTCTGCGACGGGTCGGGGGACGGCGCCGAGGAGGCCGACTGCGACTGGCTGTACGACGGCTTGTCCGACGGCGTGTACGACGGCGAGTAGTCCGAGTCGGAGTTCGAACCGGTGCTGTCGTCCGAGGAGTCGTCGGTGGCCGTCTCGGACGGCTCGTCGCTCGGCGTCGGGCTGGGCGAGGTCACGGCCGACGGCGAACTGGACGGCGACTTCGTCGTCTCGCCGCCGCTGCCGCCCGTGCCCTTGCCCTGCAACGCGAGTGCGACGCCCGCGGCGACGGCGATCACCGCGAGGACGGCCAGGATCCACAGCTTGCCGCGGCCGCTGCCCCGGTTGCCGTGGCCCTCGAAACCGCCGTCGTCACCGCCGCCGTAGCCCGTGGGCAGGATCGGCTGCGGGATCTGCGAGGTACTGGAGCCGTCGACGCCGTGCGGCAGCACGGTGGTGCTCGCGAAGCCGCCGGCGGGCGTGCCGCGGCCGTCGGGCGCGCCGGCCGCGCCGACTGGGCCGGTGTTCCAGGTGCCGGTGTGACCGCCCTGGTCGTACAGCATCTGCAGCCCGTACTGGACGAGGCCGCGCATCTCCTCCGCCGTCTGGAACCGGTCGTCCGGGTCCTTGGCCAGGGAGCGCATGACGAGGCCGTCGAGCTCCGGCGGGCACCCCCCGTCCGAGGTCTGCGACGGCGGCACCGGGATGTCCTGCACATGCTGGTAGACCACCGACAACGGTGTCTCGCCCGTGAACGGGGGCCGCAGCGCGAGGAGTTCGTACAGCAGGCAGCCCGTGGCGTACAGGTCGGAGCGGTGGTCGACGGCCTTGCCGAGCGCCTGCTCCGGCGAGAGGTACTGCGGGGTGCCCATGACCATGCCGGTCTGCGTCATCGTCGTGGACGCGCCGTGCAGGGCGCGCGCGATGCCGAAGTCCATCACCTTGACCGCGCCGTTGTGCGTGATGATGACGTTCGCAGGCTTGATGTCGCGGTGCACGATGCCGTGCTGGTGCGAGTAGGCGAGCGCCTCCAGGACCCCGGAGACGATGATCAGTGCCTGCTCGGGGCCGGGCGCCTCGGCGTTGAGGAGAAGGTCGCGGATCGTGCGCCCCTCGACGATCTCCATCACGATGTACGGCACGCTCTGGCCGCCCACGAAGTCCTCGCCGGAGTCGTACACGGCGACGATCGCATGGTGGTTGAGGCCGGCCACCGACTGGGCCTCGCGCGTGAAGCGTGCCTTGGACACGGGGTCCTCGGCGAGGTCGGCGCGCAGTAGCTTGACCGCGACGGTCCGTCCGAGGCGCACGTCCTCGGCCGCGAACACCTCGGCCATGCCGCCCCGGCCGAGTCTGCGGGTCAGCCGGTATCGGCCGTCCCCAACCAGCCCGCCGTTGCCCCAGTTCTCCGGCGCATCTGACATACCGCCGCCAGTCGCCTCGGGGTCGGACGGGCCCTGAGCGCGCTGCTGTGCCATCAGTCCTCGCCGTCGTTTCTGCCCGCGGTGCGCGCGGTGTTGTTACGGTCTCCGTCGGCCACGCTACAGCCTCCGCGCAAGCCGCCGGTCCGGGACGATCCCCGCAACGATGCCCCGAGCGGTCCCCGGGCACCGGTCCGGGTCGGACCGGCCATGAAACCCGTACGCCGTACCGGCGTGCAAATTCTGTGTACCGGCAGTACGGCACCTGTAACGCTTCCGCGACGCTTCTTTCTCGTAGGGTCACGGAACGGGCACCGAGCTTGACGTGTCAGTGCCCTACGGCAGACTTGGCCGGGAATAGCTCTTTCGATCAACAACAAGTCAACGGCGCCTGAGGGCCTACGGGGGACGCAGAACATGAGCCAGGACGGCGCGCAGGGCCGGTACGCGGGGCGGGCGCTCGCCGCGGGCCGCTATCAGCTGCGCGACTTGCTCGGCGAGGGCGGCATGGCCTCGGTGCACCTCGCCTACGACGCCGTGCTCGACCGTCAGGTCGCGGTGAAGACCCTCCACACGGAACTGGGCCGTGAGCAGGCCTTCCGTGAGCGCTTCCGCCGCGAGGCCCAGGCCGTGGCCAAACTCACGCACACCAACATCGTCTCCGTCTTCGACACCGGCGAGGACGAGGTCGAGGGGTTGACGACGCCGTACATCGTCATGGAGTACATCGAGGGCCGCCCGCTCGGCTCCGTGCTCGACGAGGACGTGCGGCAGCAGGGCGCGATGCCCGCCGACAAGGCACTGAAGATCACCGCGGACGTGCTGGCGGCGCTGGAGATCAGCCACGAGATGGGGCTCGTCCACCGCGACATCAAGCCCGGCAACGTGATGATGACCAAGCGCGGCGTCGTCAAGGTGATGGACTTCGGCATCGCGCGCGCCATGCAGTCCGGGGTCACCTCGATGACCCAGACCGGCATGGTCGTCGGCACCCCGCAGTACCTCTCGCCCGAACAGGCCCTGGGGCGTGGGGTGGACGCCCGGTCCGACCTCTACTCGGTCGGCATCATGCTGTTCCAACTCGTCACCGGGCGGCTGCCGTTCGAGGCGGATTCACCGCTTGCGATCGCGTACGCGCATGTGCAGGAGGAGCCGGTGGCTCCCTCCTCGATCAACCGGGCGCTGCCCCCGGCTGTGGACGCGCTGATCGCCCGCGCGCTGAAGAAGAACCCGAACGAGCGCTTCCCGACCGCCGTCGCCATGCGCGACGAGTGCCTGCGCGTCGCCGCCTCCTTCCAGCCCGCCCCGCCGAGCATCGTCCCGGGCGCGCCGACGTCGAGCGGCGCGGGCGTCGGCTCCGCGGTGTTCCCGCCGGTCGGCCAGGGCACCCCGGCGCCCCAGGCGGGCGTCCAGACGCCCTACCAGCCGGCCCCGAACCCGAACCCGTACGGCGCCCCGACGCCGTCGCCGTCCTACGGTTACCCGCAGCAGGGCGGCTACCAGACGCCCGCTCCGGCGTACGGCCACCAGCAGGCGCCGCACACCCCGCCCGCCTACAACCTCGCCCCGCAGCCGTCGACCACAGTGTCCTCGGGCGGCGGCAGCCGCAAGAACAGCAGGACGGTGCTCATCGGCTCGGCCGTCGTCGCCGTGGTGGCGGTCGGCGGCCTCATCACCAGCCTCATGCTGGGCGGCAGTTCCGACGACGCCAAGGGCGGCACGACCAGCGCCTCGCCGTCGGCGACGAAGGCGGCGGACTACCGCGGGCCGGACGCCTCCAAGACGATCGAGTCGACCGAGTGCTCCGAGCCGGAGGAGTCGTACAACGACCCCGCCAAAATCCGGGTGCCGAACTTCAAGTTCAAGTACATCGGCTCGGTCAAGGCGTGTTTCCAGGCCGCCGGCTGGCTGTACAAGATCACGAAGGTGGACGAGAACACCTACGGCGACGGGGCGGTCATGGAGCAGTTCCCCTCCGCCGGAACGGACGTCGACCCGAAGGACATGCCCGAGATCGAACTCAAGGTCTCCTCGGGCAACCCGGCTTCGTGACGCCCTGACCCCGTCGAGAAGGGCCCGGCGATCACGCCGGGCCCTTCCTTTGTGTACGTCTGCCGTGTCGTCTGCTGTGTCGTCTGCTTGTGAACGTCTACGGGTACGGGACTGCGGCCTACAGGTAGGGTCCGCCCGTGCGGCCGCCCGCGCGTGGGTCGTCGACGCCCTCGTGGCTCACGCCCGGCGGCAGCGCGCGGCGCATCTGCTCCAACTGAGCGCGCGCGGCCATCTGCTGGGCGAAGAGGGTCGTCTGGATGCCGTGGAAGAGGCCCTCCAGCCAGCCGACCAACTGGGCCTGCGCGATGCGCAGTTCCGCGTCGCTCGGGGTCGAGTCCTCGTTGAACGGCAGCGACAGCCGCTCCAGCTCCTCGACCAGCTCCGGCGCCAGGCCGTCCTCCAGTTCCTTCACCGAGCTCGCGTGGATCTCCTTCAGCCGGGCCCGGCTCGCCTCGTCCAGAGGAGCCGCGCGCACCTCCTCGAGGAGCTGCTTGATCATGCTGCCGATGCGCATGACCTTCGCGGGCTGCTCGACCATCTCCGTCACCGGGATCTCACGGGAATCCTCGTCAGCGTCGATGCCGCCGAGCGCCATGCCGTCCTGACCTACGACCAGGATCTTCTGGGCGTTCTCCGGCGACCTTTCGTTCCTCGGCATCTCCATGCCGCCATTCTCTCGCACGTCCCCACCTCATCACCGTGGTGCCCCCCATGAAAGGTGATCCACCGTTTCCGTTCGGCGTAGTCCGTAATGCGCCGACAATTCCGTGATGTGAGGCTTGTTGCGACTTTTCTTGGCAACCGGGTACCGGGAGGGGGTCACGGACGTGACTCCATGGCAGCGGGCATTGTGCGGGATGCGCGTCGGCGCCGTGGGCGCGGTGGGCGCACTGGGAGTGGTCGTGCTGCCCTGCGGGGCCACCCCGGCGTACGCGGCGGTGCCGGCGTACGGGCACGTCCCGCCGCACGCCACCGTGTCGGCGTCCGCCACCCCCGCCCCCTCCTCCCCCGAAGCGGACCGGGCCGGCAGCCGCGCGGGCGAGGGCCGCGAGCGGCCCGGGCGCAAGGTCGACCAGGGGGAGGACGAGGACGAAGAGGCGCCGGATACGGCGGGGGAGGACACCGGCGAAGAGGATTCGGACGAGGGGAGCGGCGACGCGGAGGCCGGTGACGGCGACCCCACCGGGTCCGAGTCCCCGCAGGCCGTCGTCGCTCCCGCGACCTCCGCGACCCCCCAGGACGCCGTGCGGCAGCCGGACGCGCAGTCGGAGCGGGCCGACGGCCCCGTGCTGCAGATCCTGCCGCTCGGCACCGGCCTCGTCCTCATCGGCCTGGGCATCGCCCTCGCCCTGGCCGCCCTACGCCTGCGCCGCGGCTAGAGACCGATCAGCGCAGGCGGGCGGGGTGTGGTGCGTCCGCCGGGACAGGACCTGGCGCTGGTGGCCACGACGGTGGCTACGGCGCGACCAGAAGCACCTTGCCGACGTGGCCGCTGTCCTCCACGACCCGGTGGGCGGCGGCGGCGTCGCTCATCGGAATTTCACGGTCGACCACGGGGCGTACGTGGCCTGCGGCGAGCAGCGGCCAGACGTGCTCGCGGACGGCCGCGACGATGGCCGCCTTCTCCTCCAGGGGACGGGCCCGCAACGAGGTCGCGCTGATGGCGGCGCGCTTGCCGAGGAGCGCGCCGATGTTCAGCTCGGCCTTGACGCCGCCCTGCATGCCGATGATCGCGAGCCGGCCGTTCACGGCGAGCGCCTGGACATTGCGGTCCAGGTACTTCGCTCCCATGTTGTCGAGGATGACGTCGGCTCCGGCGCCGCCCGTGGCCTGCTTCACCTCGGCGACGAAGTCCTGCTCGCGGTAGTTGATCAGGATGTCGGCGCCCAGTTCGGCGCACTGCTCCAGCTTCTCCTTGGTGCCCGCGGTGACGGCGACCTTCACGCCGACGGCCTTGGCCAGCTGGATCGCCATGGTGCCGATGCCGCTGGAGCCGCCGTGCACGAGCAGCGTCTCGCCGGGGCGGAGGTGGGCGATCATGAAAACGTTCGACCAGACGGTGCTGGTCACCTCCGGGAGCGCGGCGGCCTGAACGAGGCCGACGCCCGTCGGCACGGGCAGCAGCTGGCCGGCCGGCACCACGACCTTCTCGGCGTAGCCGCCGCCCGCGAGCAGCGCGCACACTTCGTCGCCGACGACCCAGCCGGAGACGCCCGGGCCGATCGCGGCGATCCGGCCGGAGCACTCCAGGCCGGGGTAGGGGGAGGCGCCGGGCGGCGGGTCGTAGAAGCCCTGGCGCTGCAGGATGTCGGCACGGTTGACGGCGCTGGCCACCACCTCGACCAGGACCTCGCCCTCGCCGGGTACGGGATCGGGGACCTCGTCCCACACGAGCGCCTCGGGACCACCGGGTTCGGGAATCGTGATCGCATGCATGAGAGGGACGCTACTCCTCGCCCCCGGCCGGAGGTCGCCTGGTCGGTGGAGTGGGCAGCGCTGTTCATGCTGCCCTTCGGGAGGCCTCTCAGGCCGGCGGGAGAGGCGGGACGCCGGGCATGCCCGGCGTCCCGAGGGTGGCCCGTGCGCTGTCCGGACCCACCCGCATGATCGTGACCAGTCGGTCCGTCGGTTCCAGCACGCCGATCGCCGGGTCGTCGTAGGCGAGGACACGGTGCCCGCGGACGACGCTCACCACCAGGTCGTCCGTCTCACGCGGGCCGCGGCCCGCCTCCGCCTTGGTGACGGGCCGTTCCACCAGGTCGAGCCCGTCGCCCTGCTGGATGAGGTCCTCCATGACCCGGCCCGCCGCCGGGCTGAGCACGGACAGGCCGAGCAGCCGGCCGGCCGCACCCGCGCTGGTGATGACCTCGTCCGCGCCGGACTGCTTGAGCAGCGGCGCGTTCTCCTCCTCGCGGACCGCCGCCACGATCTTCGCCCCGGGGTTGAGCTGGCGCGCCGTCAACGCCACCAGGACGGCCGTGTCGTCGCGCTGCGTCGCGATGACGATCCGCCCCGCCCGCTGCACCTCGGCCCGCCGCAGCACGTCACTGCGCGTCGCGTCTCCGACGATGCCCTCGTAGCCCTCGGCCGTGGCCGCCTCGATCACCTTCGCGCTCGGGTCGATCACCATGACCTGTTCCTTGCGCAGGCCCGCCGCGCAGGCCGTCCGGATCGCGGACCGCCCCTTCGTACCGAAGCCGACGACGACAGTGTGGTCGCGCAAGGGGACCTCCGGGATCATGGACAGGCGCGGGCTCATGGACATGTGTTGCTTCATGACGGGCACGACCCCGCCGGGAACCATGGTGCCCACCGAACGGACGACCACCACAGGGGGCACGCGATGAAGGACCACCCACGACAGCCCGTCGGCCCGGTCAGGTTCTCCCTCTTCAGGTCCCTCTGGTACCGCTCGCGCACCGAGGCCCGGGACGACGCCGAGGCGGGCCGCTCCATCACGATGCCCGTGCGCACCGGCGTCCCCCCGCTCCAGCAGGTGCTGCGGCGCCTCGCCATGGGCCTGCTGGTACTGGCCGTCACCACGCTGATCGTCTACGCCGACCACGACGGCTACAACGACAACGCGGACGGCTCCGTCGGTCTCCTCGACTCCGCTTACTACGCCACCGTCACCCTCTCCACCACCGGCTACGGCGACATCACCCCGGTCAGCGACACGGCCCGGCTCGTCAACATCCTCGTCATCACACCGCTGCGCGTGCTGTTCCTGATCATCCTGGTCGGCACCACCCTGGAGGTGCTCACCGAGCGGACCCGGCAGCAGGTCCGCATCCACCGGTGGCGCGCCCGCACCAGCGATCACATCGTGGTCGTCGGATACGGCACCAAGGGCCGCCATGCCGTGGAGACCCTCGTCGGGCAGGGCATCGCCAAGGACCGGATCGTGGTCGTGGACGCGCAACGCAAGGCCGCCAACCTGGCCGGCGACGACGGGCTGGTGGCGGTGACCGGCGACGCCACCCGCTCGGAGACGCTCCTCAAGGCCGAGGTCCAGCGGGCCTCCCGGGTGATCGTCGCCCCGCAGCGCGACGACACCACCGCCCTGGTCACCCTCACCGCCCGCCAGCTGAACCGACGCGCGACGATCGTCGTCGCCGCCCGGGAGGACGAGAACGTGCCACTGCTCAAGCAGAGTGGCGCGGACACCGTGATCACCAGCTCCAGTTCCGCCGGCCGACTGCTCGGTGTCTCAATGGTCAGCCCGACCGTGGCCAGGACCCTGGAGGACCTGATGACTCTCGGCAGCGGCCTGGACCTCATCGAGCGCCCGATCACCGAGGCGGAGGCGGGACAGGCACCCCGCACCTGCGCGGACCTGGTGGTGGCCGTCGTCCGCCGCAAGGAGCTGCTGGACTACGCCGACCCCCGGCTCACCCGCCTGCAGCCGGGGGACCGCGTGATCACGGTCAGCCGGGCAGTCCCGGTAGCCGAACAGGCGTGACGACGTTTCACGTGAAACACCCACGGTTTCACGTGAAACAGGCGCTGTGGTTTCACGTGAAACAGGCGCTGCGGCTTCACGTCACACACGGAGCGTGTTTCACGTGAAACAGGCGCCGATCCCGGCCGTCGCCCACGGCAGATCGAGGAGTTCGGCCTCCTGACCCGCCCGTGCGCCGCCCGGCGGTACAACGGCGAGGGCATCGGCCGCCGCGATGCCCCGCAGCATGGCCGGCCCGTTGTAGTGCAACGGCACGGCATGATCGCCCCGCAATACGACCGGAACGAGCCGGGTGTCGTACGGATGCCCGTGCGCCGCCTCCCTCAACGGCAGCGCGTACGGCTCGGGAACCGGGCGGGCGGCGAGGGTGCGCAGGAGGGGCTCGGCGAGGGTGAGCAGACCGGAGACGGCCGCGAGGGGGTTGCCGGGCAGACCGACGAGGTGCTGGTCCTCCGTGAGACGGGCCAGCAGCATGGGGTGACCGGGGCGCACCTGGACGCCGTCGACGAGGAGTTCGGCGCCGAGGTGGCGCAGGGTGGGGTGCACATGGTCGAGCGGGCCCGAGGCCGTTCCCCCGGTGGTGACGATCAGATCGGCACCGGACGCGGTGATGGCCTTGCGCAGGGCCTTCGCGTCGTCGCGGAGCCTGCGCACGGCGGTGACCTCGGCGCCCAGCGCCCGCAGCCACGGGGGCAGCATCGGGCCGAGAGCGTCCCGGATGAGGCCGTCGTGCGGGCGTCCCTCGGAGAGCAGCTCGTCGCCGAGGACGAGCACCTCGACCCGGGGACGGGGCACAGCGCTCAGCGTGTCGTACCCGGCGGCCGCGGCGAGACCGAGCACGGCCGGGGTCACCACCGCTCCGGCGAGCAGCAACTGGTCCCCGCTGCGGCACTCCTGACCTCGCGGGCGGATGTCCTGCCCGTGCTGCATCTCGCGGGTCGCGTGCAGCCGGCCGTTGTCGTCGGTGCGGCCGTGCTCGCTGCGCAGCACCGCGGTGGTGTCCGCGGGGATCCGGGCGCCGGTGGCGATCCGGACGGCCTCGCCGTCGGCGAGGGGCGCGGGCGCGGCGCTGCCGGCGAGCACGCCCTCGTCCCGTACGTGCCATGGGCCGGGACCTGCGACCGCCCATCCGTCCATCGCGGAGGTGTCGAAGGAGGGCAGGTCGGTGAGTGCGGTCAGGGGGGCGGCCAGGACGAGGCCGAGGGCGTCGCCGAGGGTCACGGAGACGGGCGCGCGGCGGGCGGCGCGGGACCGGGCGGCACGGGCAGCGATCGTCCGGGCCTCCGGCCAGGAGGTGGCCTGGTGGCGGTGCTCCTCGGCGGCCCGGTGACCGGTCTGCGGGGCGTGGGAGGACGGGGATCCGTTGCCGTTGCCGTCCCGCTGCGTGGGGCCGTTGCCGTCCTTCACGAGGGCGAGCGCCTCCTCGACGTCGAGGTCTTCGGCGTCTAGGCCCTGCCGGGTGCCGCGGGGCGTCATCCGGCGCCCGGTCCAGAGCCGCCGGGCTCGACGACCTTGTCCTGCTTGTCCTGGGGGACCTGATCCTGGGGGGCCTGGTCCTGTGGGGCCTGATCCTGTGGGGCCTGGGCTTTGTCCTGTGGGGCGGCGGTGTCCTGTTCGGCCTCCTGCGCCCAGCGCAGGGCCAGCGCTGCGGCCTTGCGGGCGGCCTCGGCGACGGCCTCGGGGCCTCCCTGGGCCTGCGCGGCGGCGTAGCCGACCAGGAAGGTGGTCAGCGGGGCCGCGGGCCGGGCCACTCCGTGGGCGGCGTCACGGGCGAGATCGAGGAGGACGCCGGTGTCGACATCGAGGTCGATGCCCAGCTCGTCCTTGACTGCGGAGATCCATTCATCCAACACGTGGCCATGCTCCCTGATACGTGCCCTGGCGGTGGCGATGTCGTCCCAGGTGTCGCAGTCGAAGGACGCGACAGGGTCGGAGACGCGGGTGAGATCGAGGCCGGCGGTCAGCCGGCGCAGGGGCAGCCCGGTGAGGCCGCCGTGGTCGGCGGTGAGCACCGCCAGTTCACGGCGCAGGGCGGCCGTGCGGTACGCGGCGACGAGCGGCTGGTCGCGGCCGTCGGCGTCGGTGAGCAGCGCGCCCTCGGCCTCGCCGGCGCGCAGGGCGGTCAGCAGCCGCCGCACGGTGTCCGCCGCGAGGAAGGGCAGGTCGGCGGAGAGGACGAGCACGTCGTCCGCCGCGGTGTGCCGTACTCCTGCGTCGAGCGCGGCGACAGGGCCCGCGCCGGGCGGGTCCTCGCGCGCCCAGTGCACGGGCCGGGCGGTGGGGCGGGGGTCGGCGACGACGACGGTGGTGCGCGCGTCGGCGCAGGCACCGAGCACCCGGTCCAGCAGCGCGCGCCCGCCCACCCGCACGCCGGGCTTGTCGGCGCCGCCGAGCCGCCGGGCGCCGCCACCGGCGAGCACGACGGCGTCGTACGCCGGCTCGGAAGGCTCGTTCGAGGTCACCCCCCGAGTATGGGGGTCACCCCGGCGATGCGTTCTTCGCGATCACGGGAAACGCGGGGAACGCTGGGGACGCCGACGCGAAGAACGCCTGGGCCGTGTTCGTGATCACAGGGTGCGCAGGAGCACCGCCGGTTGCTCCACGCAGTCCGCCACGTAGCGCAGGAAGCCTCCCGCGGTACCGCCGTCGCACACCCGGTGGTCGAAGGTGAGGGAAAGCTGCACGACCTGGCGCACCGCCAGCTCGTTCTCGTGCACCCACGGCTTGGGGACGATGCGGCCGACGCCGAGCATGGCCGCCTCGGGGTGGTTGATGATCGGCGTGGAGCCGTCGACGCCGAACACGCCGTAGTTGTTCAGCGTGAAGGTGCCGCCGGTCAGCTCGCCCGGGGTGAGGTGCCCGTCCCGGGCGGCCTCGGTGAGCCGGGCGAACTCGGCGTTGAGCCCCTCGGCGTCGAGGCCGTGCGCGTCGCGGACGACGGGCACGACGAGTCCCCGCTCGGTCTGCGCGGCGAACCCGAGGTGGACGTGGTCGAAGCGGACGACCTCCCGGGCCGCCACGTCGACGCTGGAATTGAGCTCCGGGAACCGGGCCAGGGCAGCGGTGCAGATACGGGCCAGCAGCGCCAGCAGGGAGATCTTCGACCCGCCCGCAGCGTTCATGGCGGCGCGGGCACGCATCAGTTCCGTCGCGTCGGCGTCCACCCAGCAGGTCGCGTCGGGAATCTCCCGACGACTGCGGGAGAGCTTGTCGGCGACTGCACCCCGGACGCCCTTGAGAGGGAGGCGATGGGCGGAGGCGGCGGGGGCGGAGCCGCCGGGAGCGGGGGCAGCAGCGGGAGTGGGCGTCGCCGGGGAGACCGGCGCGGGCTGCGGGGCGGGCTGCGGGGCTGCGGCTGCCCGCAGCGCGTGCTCGACGTCCCCCCGAAGGATCAGCCCCTCGGGGCCGGAGCCGGCGAGCTGTCGCAGGTCCAGGCCGTTCTCGCGGGCGAGGCGGCGGACCAGCGGGGAGATCACAGGAACGGGACTGTCCGCCGCCTTGTGGGCAACAGCGGCCGGAACATCAGCCGGGACGGCAGCCGGAACATCAGCCGGGACGGCGGGAGCAGCCGTGGTCGCGGGGGCGGTGGGCGGCGGCTGAACCGGCCGCACCCGCCTGCGCCGCGCCGGTGCCTCCGATGTGCCGTAACCCACCAGCACGTTGCCCGAGCCCTCGGTGGGAGCGGCCGCCCCGCCGGAGGCCGGCGCTCCGACCGCCACCGTGATCAGCGGGGCCCCGACGGGCAGTTCCGTGCCCTCCTCGCCGAAACGGGCGGTGACCACGCCGCCGTAGGGGCAGGGCACCTCCACCATCGCCTTGGCCGTCTCGACCTCGACGACCGGCTGGTCGACGGCGACCACGTCACCGACCTGGACCAGCCAGCGGACGATCTCCGCCTCGGTGAGCCCCTCCCCGAGGTCGGGGAGCTTGAACTCCAGCACCTGTGCCATCAGTTCTCGGCCTCCCACTGCAGCCGCGCCACGGCGTCCAGGATGCGGTCGACGCCGGGCAGGTGGTGCCGCTCCAGCATCGGCGGCGGGTACGGCAGGTCGAACCCGGCGACCCGCAGCACCGGCGCCTCCAGGTGGTGGAAGCAGCGCTCCGTGACCCGGGCCGCGATCTCTCCGCCCGGCCCGCCGAAGGATCCCGACTCATGGACGACGACCGCGCGGCCGGTCCGCCGTACCGAGGCGCAGACCGTCTCGTCGTCGAAGGGCACCAGGGAACGCAGGTCGACGACTTCGAGGTCCCAGCCCTCGGCGCGCGCCGCCTCCGCGGCTTCGAGACAGACCGGCACCGACGGCCCGTACGTGATCAGTGTCGCGCTGCGGCCCGGGCGCCGCACCACAGCGCGGCCTATCGGGTCGACGGTCTGTGGGTCCTGCGGGTTCCAGGAGTCCTTGGACCAGTACAGGCGCTTGGGTTCGAGGAAGACGACCGGGTCGTCCGAGGCGATGGCGGCGCGCAGCAGGCCGTAGGCGTCGGCGACCGTGGCGGGGGTGACGACATGGAGGCCCGGGGTCGCCATGTAGTACGCCTCGGAGGAGTCGCTGTGGTGCTCGACGCCGCCGATGCCGCCGCCGTAGGGCACGCGGACGGTGATCGGCAGGGGCATGCGTCCCCCGGTGCGGTTGCGCATACGGGCGACATGGCTGATGAGCTGCTCGAACGCCGGGTAGGCGAAGGCGTCGAACTGCATCTCCACGACCGGACGCAGCCCGTACATGGCCATGCCGACGGCGGTGCCGAGGATGCCCGCCTCGGCGAGCGGGGTGTCCGTGCAGCGGTCCTCGCCGAACTCCTTGGCGAGCCCGTCGGTGACCCGGAAGACGCCGCCGAGGGTGCCCACGTCCTCGCCCAGGACGTGCACGGACGGGTCGGCGGCCATCGCGTCGCGCAGCGCGCGCGTGAGGGCCTGCGCCATGGTGGCGGGCTTGAGGGCGACGGTGGTCATCGGTGCGCGCCTTCCTGCTCCGCCTCGAGCTCGGCCTGCAACAGGGCGCGTTGTTCCCGCAGTTGGGGAGTGTCTTCGGCATACACGTGGGCGAACAGGTCCATCGGGTCGAGGACCGGGTCCTGGTTCATGCGGGCACGCAGATCGGCGGCCATCGCCTCGGCGGCGTCGCGCGTGGACTGCTGTGTGTGCTCGTCGAGCAGCCCTCGCACGGTCAGTTCACGCTCCAGCAGCCGGATCGGGTCGTGCTCGCGCCAGGTCTCGACCTCGGCGTCGCCGCGGTAGCGGGTGGCGTCGTCGGCGTTGGTATGCGCCTCGATGCGGTAGGTCACCGCCTCCACCAGGGTCGGACCGCCGCCCTCGCGCGCCCGGCGCACGGCGTCGGCCAGCACCTCGTGCACGGCGACGGCGTCGTTGCCGTCGACCAGGCGGCCCGGCATGCCGTACCCGACGGCCTTGTGGGCCAGCGAGGGGGCGGCGGTCTGCTTGGCGAGCGGTACGGAGATCGCGAAGCCGTTGTTCTGCACGAGGAAGACGACCGGCGCCTGCCAGACGGCGGCGAAGTTCAGTGCCTCGTGGAAGTCACCCTCGCTGGTGCCGCCGTCACCGACCATGGCGAGCGCGACCACGTCGTCGCCCTTGAGGCGGGCTGCGTGCGCGAGGCCCACCGCGTGCGGAAGCTGAGTGGCGAGCGGCGTGCACAGGGGCGCGACGTGGTGCTCGTAGGGGTCGTAGCCGGTGTGCCAGTCGCCGCGCAGCAGGGTGAGGGCCTCCACGGGGTCCACCCCGCGGGCGACGACGGCGAGGGTGTCGCGGTAGCTGGGGAAGAGCCAGTCCTGCTCCTGGAGAACGAGCGCGGCGGCGACCTCGCAGGCCTCCTGGCCGGTGCTGGAGGGGTAGACGGCGAGTCTGCCCTGCTTGGTGAGGGCGGTGGCCTGGACGTTGTAGCGACGGCCGCGCACCAGCTGGGCGTACAGCCGGCGCAGCAGCTCGGGGTCGGCCTGCGCGGCCGCGTCGGTGCCGAGGACGCGGTACGGCTCCGCGTCGGGCAGCAGCGGCGCGGGGTCGGTACGGGGCTGCCAGGCGGGCGGCGGCGTGGGCCGGTACGTGCCCCGCTGCTCCATGACCGTCATGACGGCACCTCCTCGTGGAAGCGGCTACGGGAGGCGCGTCGAAGGTGATGCGCCTCACCTACCGATTGTTCGGTCGTCGGCACATTTTGGCTACGGGGCCCCTCAGGCTGTGGACAAACGGTTCTCCACAGCCTGAGATGGACGCAGTACGTCCATGGTAGGGAGGCGGGGGGACATGGCACCTGAACAAATGGCCGAAGAGGGGGCGCTCCCGGAGAGCGGTGTCCCGCTGCAGCCGCCGCGCCCGCTCGACGCCATCGATCAGGACATCCTGCAGATGCTCCAGGCGGACGGCCGCGCCTCGATACGGTCGGTCGCCGAGCGGGTCCACGTCTCGCGCGCCAACGCCTACGCGCGGATCAACCGGCTCATCGAGGACGGCGTCATCCGCGGCTTCGGGGCCCGCGTGAACCACGAGCGGGCGGGCCAGGGCACCAGCGCCTACATCACGCTGAAGATCGTGCAGAACTCCTGGCGGACCGTGCGCGAGCAGCTCAGACAGCTGCCCGGGGCCTCCCACATCGCCCTCGTCGGGGGCGATTTCGATGTCCTGCTCCTGGTGCACACGCCCGACAACAGGGCGCTGCGCGAGGTGGTGCTCACCCGGCTCCAGGAGATCCCCGAGGTGCTCAGCACGCGCACACTGCTGGTGTTCGAGGAGGAGGACCTGGAGCCACAGGGCTGACCGGTCACAGGGCTGACCGGCCACAGAGCCGGTCGTCTCAGTCCGCCGTGCGCAGGCCCTCGAAGACCAGCCGCACCACCGCGTCGGCCACCTCGCTCTCGACCATTCCCCGGCCGCCCGGCCGGTACCACTCGACGAGCGAGTTGATCATGCCGAAGACCAGTCGCGTCGCCAGCCGCACGTCCATGTCGCCGCGTACGTCCCCGTCGGCGGCGGCCGCCCTCAGCAGCTCGGCGACCCGGTGGTCGAAGTCGCGGCGCCGCTCCAGGGCCCACCGCTCGGTGTCGGTGTTGCCGCGCACGCGCAGCAGCAGCGTCACGTACGGCAGTTCGCCGATGAGCACCTCGACCATGCGCCGCACGACGTACTCCAGGCGCTGTGAGGCGTGCCCCACGCGCGCGTGCTCCTCGTCGAGGATCCCGAAGAGGCCGTCCAGGGCCCGGCTGACGGCCCGCCGCAGGAGTTCCTCCTTTCCGGCGACGTGGTGGTAGATCGACGACTTGGAGATGCCGGCGGCCTTGGACAGGTGCTCCATGGAGGTGCCGTCGTAGCCGCGCTCGTTGAAGACCTGTACGGCGACGGAGAGCAGGGTCTCCGGGGTGTACGTGTCGCGCTTGGCGGTGGTCACGAGGCGCCCTCCCGCTTCTCGGTGGCGTAGGAGTGCCGGTAGAGCGCGAGGGACGGCGCGTAGCGGCCGGAGGGGTCGCGTTCGTGCAGGTCGTCCAGGAGGGAGCAGGCCCAGGTGCGGCCCAGCCTGCGGCTCCACTCGAAGGGGCCGAGGGGGTAGTTCACGCCCAGGCGCATCGCGGTGTCGATGTCCTCCTCGGTGGCCACGCCCTTGGCGACGGCGTCGTGCGCGAGGTCGACGATCCGCGCGACCGTACGGGCGACGATCATGCCGGGGACGTCACCGATGACGCTGACGTCCTTGCCGAGCGCCTGGAACAGGCCGATCGCCTCGGACATGGTCTGGGCGGAGGTGTCCTGGGAGGCGGACAGGGCGATGCGGGTGGCCTTGCGGTAGTCGAGGGCGAGGTCGAAGTAGACGACGTCCCGGAACTCCACGGAGGTCTGGCCGTCGGCGAGGGCGAGCTGGCCGTCGCCGGGGAGCACCAGGCGGCTGCCGTGGTCCTCTTCCTCCTCGCGGACCTGGATGCCCGCCTCGCGGATCAGCGCGAGCAGTTCGCAGGCGGGGCCCAGGTTGCCCTCGGCGACGACGTACGCGGGCGGCTGGGCCTTCTCCGCGGTGTGCGGCTCGGCCGGCTCGGCGCCCTCCCGGTAGTCGTACCAGCCCTGGCCGGACTTGCGGCCCAGCCGGCCCGACTCGACCAGGCGGCGCTGGGCGAGCGACGGCGTGAAACGCACGTCCTGGAAGAAGGACTGCCACACGGAGTGCGTGACCGACTCGTTGACGTCCTGCCCGATCAGGTCGGTCAGCTCGAACGCGCCCATCCTGAAACCGCCCGACTCGCGCAGGATCGCGTCGATGGTGGCCGGGTCGGCGCCCTGGGCCTCGTAGACGGCGAAGGCCTCGGCGTAGAAGGGCCGCGCGATGCGGTTGACGATGAAGCCGGGGGTGTCGGCGCAGGCGACCGGCGTCTTGCCCCAGGAGCGGGCCGTCTCGTACGCGCGCGTGGCCGACGTGACGTCGGTGACGTACCCGGAGACGACCTCGACGAGCGGCAGCAGCGGCGCGGGGTTGAAGAAGTGCAGTCCGACGAAGCGGCCGGGGTTGCGCAGGGCGCCGGCGATGGCGGTCACCGACAGGGAGGAGGTGTTGGTGGCGAGCAGGCAGTCCTCGCCGACGACGTCCTCCAGCTGCCGCAGCAGCTCCTGCTTGACCTCCAGGCGCTCGACGACGGCCTCGACGACCAGGGAGCAGTCCGCGAGGTCGGTGAGGCTCTCCACGGCCCGCAGGCGGGCGCGTGCCTCGTCCCGGTCGGTGGCGGCGAGGCGGTCCTTCTCGACGAGCCGGTCGAGGCGCGCGCCGATCGCGGCGGCCGCCTCCCGGGCCCGTCCGGGAACGGCGTCGTACAGCCGCACCGGGTGGCCGGCGACCAGCGCGACCTGGGCGATGCCCTGGCCCATGGTGCCCGCGCCGACGACGGCCACGGGGCTGCTGAGGTCGAGTGCTGTCATGTGCGCGATCCTCCCGCACGGGGTTTTCCACAGATGCGGCAGGCCCCCTTGTCCCGACCGATCGTTCGGTTACTCTAACCCTGACTGGCCGTTCCTGCCCAGGGTTCCGCCAGGTCATGGGCTCGAAGAAGAGTTCTCACGACGAGGAGTTGGTCCCGCATGGCCACCGCCGAACTGACCACGCACGATCTGATCGCCCAGCACCGGCCCACCCTCGACCAGGCCCTGGAAACGATCCGCACCCGGGCGTACTGGTCCCCGCACCCGGAACACCCCAAGGCCTACGGGGAGAACGGCAGCCTGGACGCGGCGGCGGGCAAGGCCGCCTTCGAAGCCGTGCTGCACACCCGCCTCGACCTCGGCCAGCCCGGCACCGACGACTGGGTGGGCGACGAGGTCTCGCCGTACGGCATCGAGCTGGGCGTGACCTACCCGCACCCGGACCTGGAGACGCTGCTGCCCGCCATGCGGGCCGGACAGCGCGCCTGGCGTGACGCGGGCCCGGAACTGCGCGCGGTGGTCTGTCTGGAGATCCTCAAGCGGATCAGCGACCGCACGCACGAGTTCACGCACGCGGTCATGCACACCTCCGGCCAGGCCTTCATGATGGCGTTCCAGGCGGGCGGCCCGCACGCACAGGACCGTGGCCTGGAGGCGGTCGCCTACGCGTACGCCGAGCAGGTCCGCACCCCGGGGACGGCGGAGTGGACCAAGCCGCAGGGCAAGCGCGACCCGCTGTCGATGACCAAGAGCTTCACACCGGTCCCGCGCGGCACCGCCCTGCTCATCGGCTGCAACACCTTCCCGACGTGGAACGGCTACCCCGGCCTGTTCGCCTCCCTGGCCACCGGCAACGCTGTCCTGGTCAAGCCCCACCCGCGCGCGGTGCTGCCGCTCGCGCTGACCGTGGGCATCGCGCGCGAGGTGCTCGCCGCGGCCGGCTTCGACCCGAACCTGGTCGCACTGGCCGCCGAGCGCCCCGGCGAGGGCATCGCCAAGACCCTGGCCACCCGCCCCGAGATCCGGATCATCGACTACACCGGCTCGACCGCCTTCGGCGACTGGCTGGAGGCCAACGCCCGCCAGGCGCAGGTCTTCACCGAGAAGGCCGGCGTCAACACGGTGATCGTGGAGTCCACCGCGAACTACCAGGGCATGCTCGCCAACCTGGCGTTCTCGCTGTCCCTGTACAGCGGCCAGATGTGCACCACCCCGCAGAACCTGCTGATCCCCCGTGAGGGCATCCGCACCGACGAGGGCCCGAAGACCTTCGACGAGGTCGTCGCCGACCTCGCCCGCGCCGTCGACGGTCTCCTCGGCGACGACGCGCGCGCGAACGGCCTGCTCGGCGCGATCGTCAACCCGGACGTCAAGGCCCGCCTGGAGGCCGCGGCAGGGCTCGGCGAGGTCGCCCTCGCCTCCCGCGAGGTGAGCAACCCGGAGTTCCCGGACGCGGTCGTGCGCACCCCGGTCATCGTGAAGCTGGACGGGGCCAAGCCGGACGACGAGGCCGCCTACATGAGCGAGTGCTTCGGCCCGGTCTCCTTCGCCGTCGCCGTCGACTCCGCGGCCGACGCGGTCGCCCTGCTGCGGCGCACGGTGCGCGAGAAGGGCGCGATGACGGTCGGCGCGTACACCACCGACCAGGAGGTCGAGGAGGCGATCCAGGAGGTCTGCCTGGAGGAGTCCGCCCAGCTGTCCTTCAACCTCACCGGCGGGGTCTACGTCAACCAGACGGCCGCGTTCTCCGACTTCCACGGCTCGGGCGGCAACCCGGCGGCCAACGCGGCCCTCACCGACGGCGCGTTCGTCGCCAACCGCTTCCGGGTGGTCGAGGTCCGCAGGGACGTCTAGGGACGCCTGGGGGACGTGGGGGACGCCTTGGGGACGCCTGGGGGACGCCTGGGAATGTTCCAGGGACGCCCAAGTGCATCCAGGGGCGTCTAAGGGGCCTGCTGAGGGGCGTGTGGTGCGCCGCCGGTGGCACTCCAGTGGTACAGCGTCATGGCCACACTGGTCGCGAGGTTGTAGCTGGAGACCTGGGGGCGCATCGGCAGGGCGAGAAGATGATCGGCACGCGCGCGCAGCTCCGCGGAGAGCCCGCTGCGCTCGGAGCCGAAGGCGAGAAGGGCGTCGTCCGGGAGCTTGACGCCCCGGATGTCGTCGCCCTCCGGATCCAGCGCGAACACCGGCCCTGCCGGCAGCTCGTCGACGGTCAGCCGCTCCACGGCGGTCGCGAAGTGCAGCCCCGCCCCGCCACGCACGACGGTCGGATGCCAGGGGTCGAGCGTGCCGGTGGTGACCACCCCGGTCGCCCCGAACCCTGCGGCCAGCCGGATCACCGCCCCCGCGTTGCCCAGATTGCGCGGGTTGTCGAGAACCACCACCGGACTACTGCGGGGCGCGCGCCCGAGCCGCTCCAGGTTGTTCTCCCGCAAGGGCCGCACGGCCAGGGCCGCGACCGCCGTGGGATGCGGACGCGGCACCAGGGAGGCGTACGTCGCCTCCGGGACCTCCGTCAGGAGCGCCGCCAGCGCCTCGCGCACGTCGGGAGCGAGCTCGTCGGCGAGAGCGAGCGCCGCCCGCCGGTCGACAGTGACCGCCACCGGCACCTC
This sequence comes from Streptomyces sp. NPDC031474, assembly GCF_055581185.1. Taxonomy (NCBI): domain Bacteria; kingdom Bacillati; phylum Actinomycetota; class Actinomycetes; order Kitasatosporales; family Streptomycetaceae; genus Streptomyces; species Streptomyces sp. NPDC031474. The sequence goes on along the minus strand of NZ_JBVIJX010000004.1, from coordinate 381,240 downwards.
CGCCCCGAAGCGCACGGCGTGCTTGAGCGCGTGGAAGCCGTCGAGCAGGACGGAGGCGTCGGCGAGCCTGCGCCACCGGCCGAGCGGGTCGCAGCCGGCGCTCACGGGGTCGGTCATGCCGTGAACCCTACGCGCGCGTGCTCGGCATCCTCCTGGGCCCGCGGCTCCGCCGCCGCCGTACGGCCGCCGTCGGAGAACAGCCGTCCACGCGCGCGTGCCGCCCAGCCGCCCAGCCGGTGCAGGAACGACGTCGGCAGGAACACGGCGTCCGTCGCGATCATCGCCAGCGAGAAGAACGGCAGGCCCAGCACCACGGCGATCACCGCGTGCTCGACCATCATCAGAGCCAGCAGAACGTTCTTCAGCCGCCGGTTGAACAGGGTGAACGGGAAGGCGACCTGCACGATCACGGTCCCGTACGTCGCGAGCAGCACCATCGTGCCGCTGCCCGCGAGCAGGTCGGCTAGCGCGGGCCAGGGCGAGAAGTAGTCCAGGTGCAGCGGGTAGTACACGGCGGTGCCGTCCTGCCAGCGCGAGCCCTGGATCTTGTACCAGCCGGCCGTCGCATAGATCAGACAGGCCTCGGTCATGATCACGACCAGAGCACCGTTGTGCAGGATGTTGCCGATCACGTCGACCAGGATCCGCGGCTCCGCCGACTTCCGCAGACGGCCGACGGCCCACCACAGACCCTGCGCGACCCACGCCGCCCACAGCAGCGCCGGAATGCTCCACTCACTGTGGAAACGGCCCGCGACAGTCACCGTGACCAGCACAAACCCGCCCACGGCCCACAGAACGGGACCGACCCGGTCCGCGACCCGCTCCCCACGCGCGCGTGCCGCCTGCTCACGCCGCGCCCGCCGCGCGTCCAGCGACCACACCCGACCGCAGCGCATGAACACGAGGTAGATCGACATCAGGTGCAGGACGTTGTCGCCGCCGTCGCCCATGAAGACGCTGCGGTTCTGCAGCGAGAGCACACCGACCATGAACAGCACCGACATCGCACGGGTGCGCCAGCCCAGCAGCAGCAGCGCGCTGGAGAGCAGCGCGAGCGCGTACACGGCCTCGAACCAGCCCCGGCCGTCCGACCACATCAGGGCGGTGAACGCGCCGTTGGAGTCGATCAGCTGCCGGGCCAGCTCCCAGTCCCACGGGCCGTCGGGACCATAGAGCTCCTGGCGGTGGGGGAACTCGCGCACCAGGAACAGCAGCCAGGTGGCGCTGAAGCCGATCCGGACCACGGCACTCTGGTACGGCCCGAGCGCCGACTCGGTGACGCGGGCGATGGCGGTGGACACCGTCAAGGAGAACCGGTTCACCTCGCACCTCCCTCGGCCCCGCCGTCCGGCACCGACCACCAGGGCAGCTCGCGGTACACCGGGCTCATCGACACCTTCTCGTCGCTCCACTTCGGCGGGGTCACATTGGTGGTCTGCGAGCGGACCTGGACCCGCTCGACGACACCGCCGTCACCGGCCGCCCCGCCACGCTCCAGCCGCAGCACCACGATGCGGCGCAGATACGTCTCCGAGAGCGCGCCGCGTATGCCAACCGGGCGGTTGTCGTTGCCGTGCGTGGACGTGTAGAAGTCCCAGGCGCGGCGCAGCTCGTTCTGCTGGGTGTGGCTCGGCAGCAGGTTGCCGTCGATGGCCCGGCCGTCCTGCGCGGACAGGTCGTACCAGCCGGTGGTCCTCGACCCGCCCTCCGCGGTGCGGACCTGGGCGCGGACCTGGACGGCGATGTTCTGCTGCAACGGGTTCGGCGCGAACAGCTTCCAGTTCTGCTCGAACTCCGGATAGATCCATTCGTCGATCGCCTTGCCGTGCGCCTTGGTGACCGTGTTCGACGGCGCGACGTGCAAAAACACCATCCCGACATGCACACAGACGGCGACCGCGACGACGGCGAGCGCCAGCGCGGCGCCGATCTGATAGCGCGGAGAGAGCGCGGCCACACCGGTACGGGGCTCGGGGTGCGGAGGCGCGGGGTGAGGGGGCGCGGCCACCACACCGGCGGCGGGGACGACACCGGTGGACGGGACGACGGTCGGCCAGGCGAGGGGGCCGGTCGGCTCGGCCGGAGGGCCTGGTGCAGCGCCGGCCTCAGGAATGGCAGCCCCGGCCTCAGGAATGGCAGCCCCGGCCCGGGGGCCCGGAACGGCGCCCTCCGCGGGGGACGCCCCCGCCACGGCGCCCGTTTCCGCTGCGCTTTCCGCTGCCCTCTTCGCTTCGGTTTCCGCTGCCGTTTCCGTCCCGGCCGCCGTCTCCTTGTCCGCCTCCCCTGGCGTATTGGCCCCCTGCGGAGCGCCAGAGCCTCCGTCGTACGCGTCCATTCCGCCCCGTTCCCCGATCCCGGTCGTCTTCGCGCTGCGTCGCGCAATCGCGAACGGTACTCAGCCTCACCCGTTCGGCGCAGCCTTCCCCCCGCGGCGCCCGGGCCTGGGCGGGGCGGGGTGGTGTTGTCCACAGGGGACGCCCGCAGGTTATCCACAGCGGTTGACACCTTACGACGGCCGTCCCACCATGGAATCGCACGGACCGAACGATCGGTCGGGAGAAGGCTCGGGCAGAGCCGAGGCCGGGGCGCCTAGCCCAGGCCCAAGGTGAAGGGGGACCGCATGGCGACAGCAGCCGCGCACCAGACGGCCCGCACACAGCCGCACACCGCACAGAACGGCGGACGCGACGAAAGCGGCCGAAGCGGCGCCGACGAGGCGTACGAGCGCGCCTTCGACGCCACCGTGGCCGCCGACGAGCGCATCGAGCCACGCGACTGGATGCCCGACGCCTACCGCGCCACGCTGGTGCGCCAGATCGCCCAGCACGCCCACTCCGAGATCATCGGCATGCAGCCCGAAGCCAACTGGATCACCCGCGCGCCCTCCCTGCGCCGCAAAGCCATCCTGATGGCGAAGGTCCAGGACGAGGCGGGCCACGGCCTCTACCTGTACAGCGCGGCCGAAACCCTCGGCACCGGACGCGAGGAACTCCTCGACAAGCTCCACACCGGCCGCCAGAAATACTCCTCCATCTTCAACTACCCCACGCTGACCTGGGCGGACGTCGGTGCGATCGGCTGGCTGGTGGACGGCGCCGCAATCACCAACCAGGTCCCCCTGTGCCGCTGCTCCTACGGCCCGTACGCGCGCGCGATGGTCCGCATCTGCAAGGAGGAGTCCTTCCACCAGCGCCAGGGCTACGAACTGCTGCTCGCCCTCAGCCGCGGCACCGCGGAGCAGCACGCGATGGCGCAGGACGCGGTGGACCGCTGGTGGTGGCCCTCGCTGATGATGTTCGGCCCGCCCGACGACGAGTCCGCGCACTCCGCGCAGTCGATGGCCTGGAAGATCAAGCGCCACTCGAACGACGAACTGCGCCGACGCTTCGTCGACATCTGCGTCCCCCAGGCCGAGTCCCTCGGCCTCACCCTCCCCGACCCGGACCTGAAGTGGAACGAGGAACAGGGGCACTACGACTTCGGCCCCATCGACTGGACCGAGTTCAAGGAAGTCCTCAAGGGCAACGGCCCCTGCAACGAACAGCGGATAACCCAACGCAGGCGCGCACACGACGAGGGCGCATGGGTACGAGAGGCGGCCGCGGCCCACGCGGCCAAGCGCACCAGCGGGACGAAAACGGAAGTGGAGCAGGCATGACGAACACCGACTGGCCCCTGTGGGAGGTCTTCGTGCGCTCCCGGCGCGGACTCTCCCACACCCACGCCGGCAGCCTGCACGCGCCGGACGCCGAATTCGCCCTGCGCAACGCCCGCGACCTCTACACCCGGCGCGGCGAAGGCGTCTCGATCTGGGTCGTGCCGTCCTCCGCGGTCACGGCCTCCTCGCCCGACGAAAAGGACCCGTTCTTCGAACCGGCCGCCGACAAGCCCTACCGACACCCGACGTTCTACGAGATCCCGGAGGGGGTGAAGCACCTGTGACCACGACGACGAACACGCACACCCACGCCGCCGCCCTCGCCCTCGGCGACGACGCCCTGGTGCTCTCCCACCGCCTGGGGGAGTGGATGGGTCACGCGCCCGTCCTCGAGGAGGAGGTCGCCCTCGCCAACATCGCGCTCGACCTGCTGGGCCAGGCCCGGATCCTGCTGTCGATGGCCGGCGACGAGGACGAGCTGGCCTACCTGCGCGAGGAACGCGCTTTCCGTAACCTCCAGTTGGTCGAACAGCCCAACGGCGACTTCGCCCACACCATCGCCCGCCAGCTGTACTTCTCCACCTACCAGCACCTGCTGTACGCACAACTGGCCGCCCGCGAGGGCCCGTTCGCCGGGCTCGCGGCGAAAGCCGTCAAAGAGGTCGCCTACCACCGCGACCACGCCGAACAGTGGACACTGCGGCTCGGCGACGGCACCGAGCTCAGCCACGAGCGGATGCAGCGCGCCTGCGATGCGCTGTGGCGGTTCACCGGAGAGATGTTCCGCCCGCTCCACGGCCTCGACCTCGACCTCGACGGCACGAACCGCGACGGCACAGACCGCGACGGAACGGCCCCGGACGGGTCGTCCCCGGCCGGGACGGACCTGGACTCGGCCTGGCTGGAGTCGGTGAAGGACGTGCTGGCGCGGGCCGACCTGGCAGTGCCCGAAGGGCCGCGCACCGGAGCCTGGAGCGCCGGCGCGGGCCGCGAAGGCATGCACACCGAGTCGTTCGGCCGGCTGCTCGCCGAGATGCAACACCTGCACCGCAGCCACCCGGGGGCGTCATGGTGACACTCACCCCGCTGGAGGCGGAACTCCTCGCGGTCGCCGGCTCGGTGCCCGACCCCGAGCTGCCCGTGCTCACCCTCCAGGAACTCGGCGTGCTGCGCGCGGTGCACATCCGCGACACGGACACCGTCGAAGTCGAACTGACCCCCACCTACACCGGCTGCCCAGCGGTGGAGGCGATGTCCGTCGACATCGAAAGGGCGCTGCACGAGCACGGCGTACGTGAGGTCACCGTGCGCACCGTCCTCACACCCGCCTGGTCGACCGACGACATCTCCGCCGAAGGACGCCGCAAACTACGGGAGTTCGGCATCGCCCCACCCCGCAGCACCCGGGCCGCCCCAGGCCCGGTGCCCCTGACGCTGGGCCCGACGCACACCCTCCACAACGAACCCGAAAACGTGCCGGACGAACCGGTCCGCTGCCCGCACTGCGGTTGCGCCGACACCGAACTGCTCAGCCGCTTCTCCTCCACCGCCTGCAAGGCGCTACGTCGCTGCCTCGCCTGCCGAGAACCCTTCGACCACTTCAAGGAGTTGTGATGGCCCGCTTCCACCCGCTCCAGGTGGCCGCGGTGGAGCGCCTCACGGACGACTCCGTCGCCCTCACCCTCACGGTCCCCGACGAACTCCGCGAGGAGTACCGGCACACCCCCGGACAGCATCTCGCCCTGCGCCGCGTGGCCGACGGGGCCGAGGTCCGGCGAACGTACTCGATCTGCTCGCCCGCACCCGACCCCGACGGCGAGGGACCCCGCACGCTGCGAGTGGGCGTACGCCTCGTCGAGGACGGGGCCTTCTCGACCTACGCCCTCAAGGAGATCAACGTCGGCGACGAGCTGGAGGTGATGACTCCGGCCGGCCGGTTCACCCTCGACCCCGCGCCCGGTCTGTACGCGGCGATCGTCGGCGGCAGCGGCATCACCCCGGTGCTGTCGATCGCCTCCACGCTGCTGGCCCGCGAGCCCGCGGCCCGCTTCTGCCTCATACGCAGCGACCGTACGGCCGCCTCGACGATGTTCCTGGAGGAGGTCGCCGACCTCAAGGACCGCTTCCCCGAGCGACTCCACCTGGTCACCGTCCTCTCCCGCGAGGAACAGCAGGCGGGACTTCCCTCCGGGCGGCTCGACCAGGAGCGGCTCACCGGGCTGCTCCCGTCGCTGCTGCCGGTGCAACACGTCGCGGGATGGTTCCTGTGCGGACCGTTCGGGCTCGTACAGGGCGCGGAGCGGGCACTGCAGGAACTCGGGGTCCTGCGGTCCCGGATCCACGAGGAGATCTTCCACGTGGACGTCGCGGCACCCCCGGCACGCACGGCCGCCCCCGCCCACAGCACCGTGACCGCCCGGCTCGACGGCCGCGGCGGAAGCTGGCCCGTGCGCGACGGGGAGTCGGTCCTGGAGACGGTCCTGCGCAACCGGCCCGACGCGCCCTACGCCTGCAAGGGCGGCGTGTGCGGAACCTGCCGGGCCTTCCTGGTCTCCGGCGAGGTCCGCATGGACCGCAACTTCGCGCTGGAGCCGGAGGAGACGGACTCCGGGTATGTGCTGGCGTGCCAGTCGCATCCGCTGACGGAGGCGGTGGAGGTGGACTTCGACCGGTGAGGAGCAGGGCCCCGGCTACTGTTCCCTTCTTCTAGAACCTGTTCTATCTTGACGCTCCGTCAGATCAGCTGACCCGTCGGGAGGACAGGCCGTGGACTTCACCTTCACCGAGGAGCAGCAGGCCGCGGCCGAGGCGGCGCGGGGAGTCTTCGCCGGAGTCGCCCCCGACGCCGTGCCGAGCCCCGCGCTCACCAAGGGCGCCGTGGCCGACGGCTTCGACCGCGCACTGTGGTCCAGGCTCGCCGCGGCGGACCTGCTGAGCCTGCTGCTCGACGAGGAGTCCGGCGGTGCGGGCCTCGACGCGATCGCGCTCTGCCTGGTCCTGCGCGAGTCGGCGAAGGTGCTGGCGCGGGTACCGCTGCTGGAGCACAGCGCCGCCATGGCCGCCGTACAGGCCTACGGCAGCCCGCAGTTGAAGTCCTCCCTCCTCACCCGGGCCGGACAGGGCGAGGTCGTCCTCACCGTCGCCACGAACGGCCGCACGGGCCACGACCCGGCCGAACTAGCCGTCACCGCCCGCCAGGACGGCGCCGACGCCATGAGCGGCGCGGGAGACTCCGGGGGTCAGTGGGTGCTGGACGGGGTGCAGACGGCGGTGTCGTGGGCGTACGACGCCGACTTCGTCGTCGTACCGGCGCGCACCGAGGACGACCGGAGCATCCTCGCCGTCATCCCCCGCCAACACGAAGGGGTCGAGCTCGCCGAACAGATCTCCACCACCGGCGAGCGGTTCGGCGAACTACGCCTCGACTCGGCCCGGATCGCCGCCCGGGACGTCATCACCGCCGACGACGCCTGGGAGTGGCTGCGCGCCCTGCTGGCCACCGGGACCTGTGCGCTGGCGCTCGGTCTGGGCGAACGCGCACTGGCGATGACCAGCGACTACGCCGGCAAGCGGGAGCAGTTCGGGCACCCCATCGCCAGCTTCCAGGCCGTCGCCGTGCAGACCGCCGACCGCTACATCGACCTGCGCGCGATGGAGGTCACCCTGTGGCAGGCCGCCTGGCGGATCGCCTCCGGGGCCCCGGGAGCACTGCCCGCCTCCGGTGACGTCGCCGTGGCCAAGATCTGGGCCTCCGACGGCGTACGGCGGATCGTGCAGACCGCACAGCATCTGCACGGGGGCTTCGGCGCCGACGTCGACTACCCACTGCACCGCTACCACGCCTGGGCCAAGCACCTGGAACTGTCACTCGGCCCCGCCGCGGCACACGAGGAGGCACTCGGCGACCTACTGGCCGCCCACCCCCTCGGCTGACCGACCCGACACGCACACAGGACTTGCCTGCCGCCTGCCGCCTGCCGCCTGCCGCCTGCCGCCTACAGAACGAAGCCCGGCCGGCCTTCGTCCGTGACGACCGGGCGGCCCGCGGCGGCCCAGATCTGCATGCCGCCGTCGACGTTCACGGCCTCCAGGCCCTGCTGGACGAGATACATCGTGACCTGGGCCGAACGCCCGCCGGAACGGCAGATCACATGGACCCGCCCGTCCTGCGGAGCCGCCTCGGTCAGCTCGCCATAGCGGGCGACGAACTCACTGATGGGGATGTGCAGTGCCCCTTCGGCGTGGCCCGCCTGCCACTCGTCGTCCTCACGGACGTCCAGCAGAAAATCGCCGTCCTTGAGGTCTCCGACCTCGACCGTGGGCACACCAGCTCCGAAACTCATGCCTCGACGCTACCCGACCCCGCAACCGCCACGACGCCCCCACCAGCCCACCGGCCCGGCACCGGCACCCATCAGCTCGGCACTAACCCACCAGCTCGGCCAGCTCCGCCTCACGAGCGGCGACATCAGCGAGAAGCTTGTCGGCGATCTCGTCCAGCAGGCGATCTGGGTCGTCCGGGGCCATCCGAAGCATCGAGCCGATCGCGCTGTCCTCCAGCTCCCGGGCGACCAGCGTGAGCATCTCCTTGCGCTGAGCGAGCCACTCGAGGCGGGCGTAGAGCTCCTCACTCGGGCTCGGGCTACGCTCGGCAGGCACCGGACCGGCCGCCCACTCCTCGGCCAGCTCACGCAGGAGCACCTCGTCGCCGCGGGCGTAAGCCGCGTTCACACGGGTGATGAACTCCTCGCGCCGGGCCCGCTCGGCGTCCTCCTGCGCCAGGTCGGGGTGAGCCTTGCGGGCCAGCTCGCGGTACAGCTTGCGGGCCTCCTCGCTCGGCCGCACCCGCTCCGGAGGCCTCACCGACTGCTCCGTGAGCATCGCCGCGGCCTCAGGGAACAGCCCCTCGCCGTCCATCCAGCCGTGGAACAGCTCCTCCACCCCGGGCATCGGCATCACCCGCGCCCGCGCCTCGGCCGCCTTGCGCAGGTCCTCGGGATCACCGGTGCGGGCCGCCCTGGCCTCCGCGATCTGCGCGTCCAGCTCGTCGAGCCGGGTGTACATCGGACCAAGTTTCTGGTGGTGGAGCCGCGAGAAGTTCTCGACCTCGACGCGGAAGGTCTCCACCGCGATCTCGAACTCGATCAACGCCTGCTCGGCGGCCCGCACGGCCTGCTCCAGCCGCGCCTCGGGCCGGGGCTGCTCAGCTTCGGGGGTCGTCACCCGACCAGCCTAGGCCAACGCCACCCCAACCACCGCTGCCAACCACCGACCGGCCCCGGCGGGGAGGGGGCGGTCGGCTCGGACAGCTCGGGGGGGGCTCCCCCTCCCTCCCCCCTCCCCTCCCTCCCCCTCCCCCCACCCCACACCCGCCCACCCCGCTTCCCGGTCTCGGCGGACCGCCACCGGCGTCCCGGGGCGGCAGGCAGACACTGGTCTGCCCGCCGAGATCGGCCTACCTGCTCGCTGAGATCGACGTGCCTCAGGTTGTGAGGTCTTCCCGCCGAGGTCGACGTACGTCAGCGAACGCTGCTCACACCCCTGTCTCGGCCGCGATCCGTCCCGCCCGTACGGCCGTCACCAGGTCCGTGTGGTCGGCTTCGGTGCGGTCGGCGTAGGTGACGGCGAACGCGGCGATCGCGTCGTCGAGTTCCTCGTTCTTGCCGCAGTAGCCGGCGATCAGGCGCGGGTCGGCGCTGTGGGAGTGGGCGCGGGCCAGGAGGGCTCCGGTCATGCGGCCGTAGTCGTCGACCTGGTCGGCGGCGAGCGCGGACGGGTCGACGCTGCCCTTGCGGTTGCGGAACTGCCGTACCTGGAAGGGGCGACCGTCGACCGTCGTCCAGCCCAGAAGTATGTCGCTGACGACCTGCATGCGTTTCTGCCCGATCACCACCCGACGGCCCTCGTGGTCCACCTCCGGCGTTTCGAAGCCGGCCGTCAGCAGGTGCGGGACCAGGGCCGACGCGCGGGCCTCCTTCACCTGGAGGATCAGTGGTTCGCCGCGGTGGTCCAGCAACAGCACCACGTACGACCTGGTGCCCACACTGCCGGTGCCGACGATGCGGAAGGCGACGTCGTGCACGGCGTGACGGGCCAGGAGGGGATGGCGGTCCTCGGACAGGGTGGTCAGGTAGTGCTCCAGGGACGCGGCCACCGCGGCGGCCTCCGCGTCCGGGACTCGGCGCAGCACCGGTGCAGCGTCGACGAAGCGGCGGCCTCCGTTCTCCGTCGGCTCGGTCGATTTGGCCGCGAACCGCCCGCTGGTGTTGGCCCGCGCCTTCTCCGAGACTCGTTCCAGTGTGCCCAGCAGGTCGTGGGCGTCGGTGTGGGAGACGAGCTCCTCGTCGGCGATGGCGTTCCACGCGTCCAGCACCGGGAGCCTGGCCAGGAGTCGCATGGTGCGGCGGTAGGAGCCGGCCGCACCGTGCGCTGCTCTGCGGCAGGTGTCTTCGTCCGCGCCGGCTTCCCGGCCTGCGAGCACCAGGGAGGCGGCGAGGCGCTTGAGGTCCCATTCCCAGGGGCCGTCGACCGTCTCGTCGAAGTCGTTCAGGTCGATCACCAGTCCGCCGCGGGCGTCGCCGTACAGACCGAAGTTGGCGGCGTGGGCGTCACCGCAGATCTGCGCGCGGATGCCGGTCATCGGGGTGCGGGCCAGGTCGTACGCCATGAGGCCCGCCGAGCCGCGCAGGAACGCGAATGGCGTCGCCGCCATCCGGCCGACCCTTATCGGCGTCAGTTCCGCGATGCGGCCCTGGTTGGACTCCTCGACCGCCGTCACGGCGTCCGGGCGGGAGGCGTGCAGGTCGAGTGCGGCATGCGCCGACCGGGACACCCGGCCACGCAGCGCCCTGCCCTCTTCCTTGGGCGAGCGCAAACCATCCCCCTCCGCCGGCCCCGCCTCATCAGCAGACCGCTCGACGGGCCACTCCGCGAACCCACGCACCCGGGGAAGCCTGCGCGCCCCGCCCGTCTCCACCCCGGTCCCCGTACCGGTGCCGACGCCCACACCGACACCGACACCGACACCACCGACTGCCTCGGTCGCCATGACCGCCTCCCCCGCACGCATACGTCCATCGGCTCGACGAGCCGAACATCAACTCGTGCCGACCGTACAGCGCGGCGGCCAAGGGGTGGCAGCCCCTGTGGATAACTCCCCAGCTGTGGACAACGCCTCCACCGGCCGCCGCCAACCGGCAGGTGTTTCACGTGAAACGTGACACGGTCGCCGTCCGGATGGTCTTCGCCATACACGCGACGCCAGGTCGCGGTCCGGGCGGGTGCGGTGCGGTGCGCTACACCCTCGCCTGACGCCGGTCAGCGCCCTGAGATGTTCCTCACACACTGTGAGCATCCGTGGCCAGTACTCGCCTGTACCTACCTGCACTCGTCGGTACGGGCGAGTGGCCCCGGGATACGCAAAAGCCCCGCAGGTCCTAGACCTGTGGGGCTTTCAGCTGGTGGGGCACCGACGGAACTCGCTGGTCAGGGGCCATACACCCCTGCGAGAAGATCGTTTCCCACGCTGTGCTGTTACTTTTCCCACCGCCCTGGCCAGAAGCCGGGCAGAGGTTCAGCGGTGACGGCCAATCCAGGAGGGGTCGGATGTCCAGCCAGCAGGCCGTACGGCAATCGACCGGCGTCCCGCAGGTGACAAGCGTGCGCGACGACCATGACATCCCTGTAGCAGTCGCCTATCAGGTGCAGCTACTACTTGAAAACGATCCGGGAGGTCGACCTCCCGGATGCCGTCCGCGCTGCAGCCGTGGAAGGCTCCCAGCCCGGAGAGAGATGCAACAGCTTCGCCTATTCGGCTCCCACGTCCTCTACCGGTATCGCGCGCGTCCGCATGTGACCGGCGAGAGTCTGTCCCGACGCGGTGGGCCTCAATGTGTTCCTCCGCAAGGAAGGAAACGGCACGACCCTACACCCGGTCGCGCCTGAGAGTCGTCTCGCCGAGCCCGAGGGCCATGCTGCCCATGAGCTGACGAGCGAAGTCCTCCAGGATCGAGGGGTTGGTAGCGAGAAACTCCATGACCCGCTCGGTTCGCTGCTCAGGCGAAAGCTCTTTCAGTTCCTGCTGCCATGCCAGGGTGGCAGCACCGCCATCCTCGACCTCGGCATTCACGATGAGGCTCCAGAGCGCCTGCTGGGCGTCCTCACGAGCGAGCCAAGTCATGAACATCTGCTGGAACTGCTCGCTCGTCACAGTGACCTTCGGGTCGCTGGGCGTGGTGGCCAGATCTTGGGAAGGCGCGTCAGCCTCGACCCCCGGGACAGCAACAGGAGGTGTCGTCGTGACCCCGGCCCGCAAGGCCTTCTTCTGGGCTCTGCGGGCCTGCTGCTTCAGCACCAAGGCTTCGCCTTTTGCAACGAGGACCGGCACGGCCTGGGTGTGCCACCAGTGGGCAACGAGAGGCTTTGCGATTTCTACGAGACCATCGATGATCTGGCCCGCGATGTCAGCCCTGGCCTGTTGGCCGGGGGTGAGCTGAGGACGCTGATCCTCCACGTACTCGGTGACGTAGACGATCTCGGGCTTGTCTGTGAAACCTGACTCGTCTTCGGCCTTCAGGCGGATCTCGTCGTACTCCTGGTCCTCGGCCATGCGTCCTCGTCAGTGCTCGGGTCTTCCTCGGCGCTCGGTCGACGAGGAAGTTGCGGTAGGAGAACCTCACCCATAACCGTATCTGTAGCGTCCGACAATTCGGCAGGTTCGGCGAGCATCGCATCAGCCGCCATAGAGCCGCAGGTCCAAGGCTGTCACCAGTCCCCTTGCCGGATCCGCTCGTCAGACACGATCCCGTAGACGTACCGCCCAGAACGTTCGGGGCATCGTGGAATCTCCGACGGCCCCGCGATCGGCCATGCCTCCAGCGCTGACCTGATCTCGTGCCACTGCACGTTGCGCCGGCTCTCGACGATGACCAGGGTGTAGCGGTTGGTCCGGTAGGTGAAGGGCTTGCCGGTCTTCGTGTAGAAGACCTCTCCCTGGTGCTCCTCGATCCGAGGCCTCGCCGTCTCCATATTGGGACCGACCGGCACCGGCTCGGGCGGAGGTGGCGGTGGCACTGGATGCCCTGCCCACCGGAGCCGTTCCTCCGGCGTTGGCTCCCGGCTACTCCGATACCAGGATGCGCTCCCTCGCACGGTAATCGAGGTGACCGCCAGCTCTGTTCCGTCCGGCAGCACCCCACGGCCAGGCTCTCGGTAAGGCTCCGAAATCGTGATGTCACGCCGCTCATAGCCGAGCCTGCTGGCAACTGACTCCAGGGTCCCCATCTGAATGTTCCCGACGTACGACCACTGGTCCTCGCTGGCATCGTCCGAGAACTCCACGACGCCTACAAGGTAGACCCCGTCCTCGTTCGGGTCCCCGAAGAGCTGCCGCAAGCGGTCGGGTCCAAAGTCGCCCGTCATCTATCCGTCCACCCCTGCATCGCCGCTATCAGATTCTCCGTCGATCAACGCGATCACAGTCTCCCCCGCGGCTGAGTCGTGTGCTGCGCCATCCGGGATCCGATCACGGCCACCCTGCTGAGCACCCCGACGGCTTCCTTCAGTGTGGTTGAGGGCGGCAGCACGAAACGCGCGCCGAACTCGACCTCACCGCTGAGCTTGGCCTGCCCCTCGCCATAGCCACTGCCGAGGAACGCTGGAGCGCCGAGTTCCTTGAGTCGAGCCACGCCATCCTTCTCCCACTGCAACGTCTTGCGCGGCGGATGGGGTCTCCACGGAATCCAGTCCTCTTGGGCGAGGTACTCCTGCCAGAGCAGCGCCAGGTGATCCCAGTCGTAGGCCTTGGAGGAGGTGACCTGCTGCTGCACGAGGAAGAAGCGGAAGTCGACCCCACGAAGCCCGCTGCTGTCGACGAGCTTGCCAACGTCCTGAGTCGGCAAACTCTCGGTGGCTTCCCAGCGGACGGTGTAACCGCTGCCCGGAATCGGGGCGTCCACGATCGCGACGTACAGGCCACCGGAGCCGATCTCCTGGATGGACTTCGATGAGCCGCCGGGCAAGGCGACGTTGCCGTACATATAGGCAGCACGAAGCCGGAGGGCGAGGTACAGGTCGATACCGTCGATTTGATTCCAGACGGTGTCGCCATCCACCTCCGGCACCTGGGACTCGATGTGGCTCGTCCAGGCTGTGGCGGTCGTCGCGGCCCACGGCACCGGGGACGAGGCGAAGGGAGCGATGAGCTCCTCCCAGGTGAGGTTCTGCCAGTCCTGGGCATGGGTGGTGTCGAGGCGGATGCGCTGAAGCGAGACCGCCACGAACCGGCAGTCGTCTCGGTCCTCCTCGGCGACGTATTTGTAGTACCGCTCCAGCTGTTCAATTCCGAGGCCAGCAAGCAGCTTCACTTCGACGACAGCGACAACCTGACCGTTCGCCTCCACCACCAGGTCGGGTCGATCCGATGCCTTCCGGCCCCGCGACTTCGAGACCTCCCGACGAATCTGGAGCGGGCCAACAGCCTCGATCCCGAGCACGGAGCGGGTGATCGCCTGGTCGGCATTCATGAGGGTGGCGAGCAGATCGCTCCACGCGTTCTCGCTGTTGATCGAGAGCAGGAAGCGAAGGTCCGGGAGACTACTCACTCGCTGTCCTCTCCCAGCTCCGCGTCGATGTTGAGCACGCGGATCCCGGACTGCGACTGCGCGAGGAGCACCGCAGCGTTCTCGGCAAGGCGACGGGCGGACTTGAGCCGCAGGTCCAGCTCGACATCGTCACCCCAGCGGACTGACGTTGCGATGGCGAATTCGATCGAACCACCGGACTCCAAGTGGCCGACGATCTCCTTGTGGATGCGGCGGCTGGTGCGCTGACGAGAGCGATCCGTCTTGGCGTTGCGGTAGTTGCCGGCTCGCCTGGCCAGCTCCACGGACTCCCCGATGTAGAGCACGCGGATGCCGTCGTCGTCCACACCGAAATCGTAGCGGTAGAGCCCTGGCACTCGCGGGAGTCCGGGAAACCTCGGCAGGCTGGCTTCGTCAAGCGTGATCGGGCCGGCGCTCAGCCACGAGAACGCAACACGAACGTCGAGCGCCTCCAGTTCCTTGAGCTGGGACGCGTCGAAAGACCCACGACGAGACGCGCCGGCCAGCCGCGGGACCGAGCCGCTCTCGGTGGCCGAGGATCCGGCACCGATCAAGAACCCGAGGTTCTGCAGCCACCGCCGAGAGTCATGCGACTGAAACCGGCTGCGCTTGGCACCTGTCGCAAGGGAGATGACCTGCTTGACCGGCCAACGCACACCATCTACTTCGACCCAGTACTCGCGGATCTCCTCGGGCACGTGACCAGCAAGACGCCCACGAACAAGCGTGGGCGTCAGCTCGAAGGATTCACCATCGAGAGTGAACTGCATGGAATGGAGGTTAGCCTCGATCGTTCACGAGTCCTCGTCAGTTCGCTGACGGGGATTCTGTGCGTATGGGGTGCGGCTTTTCCGGGGGTGGGGCAGGCTGATGGCCCGGTTGTCGCGTGGGGTGGGCGCCGGGTTCCACTCCCGGGGTGGTCGTGCGGGTTGTTACTGACCTTCAAAGCGTGGTGTCGGTAGGGCTGACGGTCCATGATCCCTGCGGTACGCCAAGTTCATGAGGTATGCGCAAGGGGGCGGGCTGACCGATGAACGGCGGGCCTTCCGAGAGAAGTTGCGGTTGCAGGCGGCCGAGCGGTTCCGGCAGGGTGACGAGAATGCGGTCATCGCTCACGACCTGCGGGTCAGTGTCCGGTCGGTACAGCGGTGGCGCAAGGCTTGGTCTCTCAGGACGGGCCGAAAGCCCTGGCCTCGAAGGGGCCGGCGTCGCTGCCGCTGCTCAGCGACGAACTCTTCGCCGCCCTCGAGCGGGAACTGCTCAAGGGCCCGGTCGCGCATGGCTGGCCGGACCAGACCTGGACACTGTCACGGATCAAGACCGTGATCGGGCGACGGTTCCACAAGAGCTACACAGTCCAGGGTGTCGCCGCACTGCTCAGACGGCATGGCTGGACCTGCCAGGTTCCCGCCCGCCGCGCCATCGAGCGAGACGAGGCGGCGGTGGCCGGCTGGGTGAAGGAGACCTGGCCCCAGGTGGAAGGACCGTGGCGGCGCTCGACGCCTGGCTCGTCTTCGAGGACGAAGCCGGATTCTCGATGACGCCGCCGACCACCCGCACCTGGTCCCGCCGCGGCCACACCCCTGTGGTCCGCGTCCGGGGCCGCTCCCGCCGCCGCTTATCGGTGGCCGCCCTGGCCTGCTACAAGGCCGGCGAACCCTCGCGGCTGATCTACCGGCCCTGCCCAGACGCCCGGCCCGACGGGCGCAAAAGCTTCTCCTGGAAGGACTACCGCGACCTGATCCAGACCGCCCACCAGCAGCTCGGCGGCCCGATCGTGCTGGTCTGGGACAACCTCAACACCCACCTCACCGCCGGCATGCGCCGCTATATCACCGACCGCGACTGGCTCACCGTCATCCAACTGCCGCCCTACGCACCCGACCTCAACCCGGTCGAAGGCATCTGGTCCGTCCTGCGACGCACCACCACAGCCAACCGCGCCTTCGCCAACCCCGACGACCTGATCACCGCCGTCCGACGCGGCCTACGCCAGCTCCAGTACCGCCACGACGTCCTCGACGGCTGCCTCACCGGCACCGGCCTCCGACGCCAGCCACCATGACGACATCACGCATTCAAGGTCAGTAGGACGGTCGAATTAGCTGGTCAGCCGGGGTTCGGGAGGGTCTGGAGCCGGTTCATGGCGCTGGTGATCACGGGCGTCCATGGCCATCGGGTGGGCAGACGCAGCCAGTGGCGGCGGCCGGTGTTCACGAACTGGGCGGCGGCGGAGAACAGCCGTAGGCGGAGCTTTTTGGGTTCCCAGTGGCGGGTGTCGCCGGTCAGAGCGAGCACCGGCAGCCAGGCGAGGAGGTCGAGTGCGATGGAGACGATCTCCAGCCAGATCCGGTTCTGGGCGGTGTCGTGCGGGGGCAGCGTTGCGCAGGCCAGTGTCGCGGGCGCCCCGGATGGGGTCCTCGCAGCGGGCCCGCCGTCGGTGACGCAGTTCGAGATCGGCGAGCCGGCCGCCTTTGATGTTGGTCGCAAAGCAGGTCAGCCGCAGTCCGTCGAGGTCGGTGAAACGCAGTTGGGCGCCGGGGTGAGGCCGCTCCTTGCGGACGACCAGCCGCATCTCCCTTGGCCAGGTGCCCAGGTCGGGCATTCGGTCATCTCCGCGACCCAGGCGCCGGGCCGCTCGGTGCCGCTGGCGCATTAGGGCCGGCGTCCACGCCTTCTTCGGGATCTTCAGCAGGGCCTGGTGGATGGCGTCGGTGATGGTCATTCCGACGGAATACCACCGCCACCGCCACCGCCACTGCCCATTAGGTGTGGGTGCCGCCGCCGGAGTCGGTGCGGATCAGTGTCTGCCGTCCCCGCCGCAGAGCCTTGGGGAGTTGTGCCAGGGCGAGTCGGACGGTTTCGATGTGGTCGATCGTGTGGTTCGAGGCGCTCACCTTGGCAAATCTTTCTTATCGTTCCATTGACGATAAGTCGGGGACGCTGCCAAACTAGCGGAGCGTCAATGTGTCGATGAGCAGCACTTTTTCAGCATTCCGCGCCTACGTCGTCCTGGTCGATTCCGACCGGGACCGCTGCCTGCATGCCACCGCCCGCTTGGTTCGCCTTCCGCACGCCACCGCACCTTATGGAGTGTCCATGACCCATGCTCCACAACCCCGCCTGAACCCACAGGCCACCGACCGGGCCGCCGGTGTACTTCTCGGCGCGGCCGTGGGCGATGCGTTGGGCGTGCCTTACGAGTTCAAGGCGACGCTGCGCGAGGACCAGCGGCCGCGCATGATCGGTGGCGGCCTGGGGCCGTACGAGCCTGGCGAGTACTCCGACGACACGCAGATGCAGGTCTGCGTCGCCGAGGTCGCGGCCGGCGGATCGGATCTGCGTACGCCGGAGGCCCTTGACGCGATCGCCGTCAACTTCCTGAGCTGGCTGAGCGGCGGCGCCAGTGACGTCGGCGCCCAGACCCGCGCCATCCTGGGCGCCGCCCGCAGCGCCCCTGGGAATTCGGGCGCGGCAATGTTGGCCGCCGCCAGTAGCTTCACCACCGGCAACGGCCGCAGCGCAGGGAACGGCTCGTTGATGCGCACCGGCATCGTCGCCCTCGCCTATCTTGGCGACGTCGCCGAGATGGCCGAGGCCGCCATCGCCGTCAGCTCGCTCACCCACCCGGACCCGGACTGCGCCGATGCCTGCGTGCTGTGGTGCTCCGGCATCCGCACCGCGGTGCTGAACGGAACCTTCGACGGTGTGCGCGCCGGCCTGGACCTGATCCCCGCCGAGCGGCGCGAGGTGTGGGCGAAGCGGCTGAACGAGGCGGAGGCCAATCCGCCGCACCACTTCACCAACAACGGCTGGGTCGTCCACGCCCTCCAGGCTGCCTGGTCGGCGATCACCCGCACGGCCGTCCCCGAGTCGATCCCCGCCGAGAACAGTTTCCCCGCACAGCACTTCGGCCTCGCCTTGGAGGCGGCGGTGCGGGCCGGCACGGACACCGACACCGTCGCGGCGATCGCGGGCGCCCTGCTCGGCGCGCGCTGGGGCTGCTCCGGCGTCCCGCTGGAGTGGCAGCAGGCCGTGCACGGCTGGCCGGGCCTCACCGGAGCTGACCTGGTCAGGCTGGCGGTGCGCACGGCCCAGGGTGGGAGCGACGACGCCCAGGGCTGGCCCTCGGCGCCCCGCATGTCCGTCGGCGGCCACCGTGGCTTTGCCATCGCTCACCCGCACGATCCCGGGGTGGTGCTGGGCAACCTGGCGCTGGCTCAAGGCTGCGAGCCGGTCGACGTCGAGTCCGTGGTCTCGCTGTGCCGTACCGGTACGGATCCGGTCCTGCCCGGCAGCGATGTCGAGCACATCCGCGTGTGGCTGGTGGACACCCAGGGGGCGAACGCCAACCTTCACTACGTTCTGGACCAGGCCGCCCGCCAGGTGCTGAGGTTGCGTCAGGATGGCAAGAGGGTCCTGCTCCACTGCCTTGCCGGGCAGAGCCGCACCCCGGCCGTCGCCGCGATCTACAGCCACCTGGCCACCGGCGCCGACTCCAAGACCGCGCTCAACGACCTGCGCCAAGTGCTAACCAGCGGCTGGCACCTCGGGGCACACCCAGAGATGCACGATGCGGTGCACGAGTTGACCGCCGGACGCGCCAACGGCGGGCAGCCAGCCGGTCCAGGCGTCGCATCGACCGATGCGGCCACGGCCGGTCCGGCTCCGGTCCACCGCCCTGCACCGCGGGAACAGGACCGGGCGCCTGCCGGGCAGAGGCAGGACGAGCTGGACCTGGGCCCTGACGAGGAGCCAGAGCGGCAAAGGGAGTTCCTGACGGAGAAGGGGGCGCCGTCCCGGGTGCGCGGGATGATGCTGGGCCTCGCCCTGGGCGACACGCTGGGAGCGGCGAAGGGCAAACTGCCGACGGACGGTCCACTGCGGGCCGGGGTCAGCACTCAGTTGGCCTGCTTCACCGCCGAGGGGACGATCCGCGCGTGGGTGCGTGGCAATCAGAGGGGTGTCTGGGGGCCGGCGGAGGTGGTGTGGCACGCCTACTGCCGGTGGGCTGCCCTGCAGGGGATCGAGGTCGAGCGGATGCGGGAGCGCTGGGCCCACGGCGACGAGGTGTGGCCGGACGGCTGGCTCGCCCAGGTGCCCGTGCTGGCACAGCGGCGTGGTTCGGCACCGGCAACCGTGACGGCCCTGTCCAAGACCGAGCACGGAAACATGGGGATACCGACGGCCAGCCGGGGCTGCCACGCGCTCACCCGCACGCTCCCTGTCGCTGTTGTTGGCACCGCACACGGCTCGGAGCAGTCGGCCCAGTTGGCCCGGGAGGTCGCCGGCCTCACCCACGGCGACCCGGCCGCGCAGTCCGCGGCAGCCCATGCGGCCGTGCTGGTCAGCCACTGCCTGACCAGCACTCCGATAGCGCAGGCTTCTCTGTTCGGTGAGCGGTCGCGGGTGCGGCAAGCTCTAATGGACGGCATAAATGCCCTTGCCGAGGCCGACCCTGGCCTGACCCACGCCGGGAAGAAGCAGCTCGTCAGGGTGCTGCAGCGGGCCGAAGACCAGCCCGCGGACGCGGGCCGCCTCGCAGGACTCGCCCCGGACGCCACCGCGCCCTCGGCGTTGCTCGGCGGCATGTACGCCGCCGCTTCCTTCCCCGAGCCGAGTCAGGTGCACGACGCGCTGCGCTTCGCCGCCGGGGCGCCGGACGGCGACTCCGTTGCCTGTGTGACCGGCGCGCTGCTCGGGGCGGCACACGGCATCGAGGCACTGCCCGTCGATCTGATCAGCCGCCACGAACTAGCCTGGGTCCTCGACACCCTGGCTCGCGACCTCGTCGCCCAGTTCGCTGACTCCCCCAGCGGTGGCGGGTACTACGGCGGCTGGGACCCGTACTGGCTGGACCGCTACCCGGGCGGGTGACCGACCAGTCCCGCCTCAACGACGTCGCTGAATCAGCCGAGGGTGTCGAGGCGGGGCCGGAAGAGTGTCTCCTGGGAACAGAAGCGGCTGCCTGACGACAGGGCCGAGTGGAATCGCATTTCCTATGACCGTGAGTCAAGCAAGGCGTTCAGATCACAGGAGGACGTTCCCTGGCCGGTCCCAGAGACCATGGACGGCTTGAGATCGGGCGCGGTGGTGGAGTAGGACTCGAGGCGGACTCCGGTGCGCTGTTCACACGCCTTCCGAAGAGCGTAGATGTGCTCCACGCGGTAGGCGAGTCGGCTGGTCCACTGAGCGACCTCAACGGGTGTCGCTGAGAGGGCACATTGCCGCAACCACCTGACGGGGTCGAAGCGCTGGCTGGTGCCGGTGAGTGCGTCGGCCAAGTCGAAGGCGAGGATGCGCCGGGCCCGGTCGTCAACGTCGCTGTCGGCGATGGCAGCGGCGAGGGTTTCGTAGTCTCCGCGGTTCATGGGAGCGGCTCCTTCGGGTTGCAAAGTGATCGTCTTGGCGTGTGTGACTGATCGTTGGGGTTACGCGGCAGGTGACCGGGAATCCCGGTGGGATGGTGGCGTGAGGAGGGCGGCCTGCCACCCGGCGATGACCGTGTCGTGGGCGGCGTCAGTGCAGGCCAGCAGTCGCCATGAGGTCGACGACCAGGCGAATACGGCATCCTGGCCGAACCGTCGGCCCAGAGCCCGGGCCTGGGCGTCGTCCATTCCGACGACGGCTGCGCTGATTTCCGCGTGGTGGCCAGCCGGGTCTCCTCCGACGGCTGGCCACCATTGCAGCCCGTGAAGACCGATGTCGTGCAGCAACTCGTGCTGCGCCCAGAGATTGGCCCGTGCGGTGGCATTACGTCCGCAGGGGTTGAAGGCAGTGATGATGTGGATCGCGTGCGCGTTGTCGAGCGGATACGGGAGACCCGCCACGCCGTCCAGAGGACCCGGCGTAACGCGAACGCTGTACGCGGGGAAGGCGATATCCACGACTGCGCGCAAATAGTTCGGCCACTGCGTGGGCTCGGCGAAATGAGAAACGGCAGGCACAGGAGTCTCCTTCAAAAGGGGACCCCCTTACCTGCCGGCAGGGAGATCTGTAGACCCGCTAACGCGGGACGATCACAGCACCAGGTGTTGATCACCTGATGAGCGCGATGCTGCCACATGGCCCTGCTCGAAGTCCAGGGGTCGTCCCCAATGAATGAGTTCCGCCGCCGAACACCCCGCGCCATGCCGTGGCAGCCGCCCAATCCCCCACCCGCACCGGCACGTTGAAGATCAACTTTCCGATGGGTTTCATCATCCCGTCAACGAAGCCTGACACTCCTCACACCGCCGCGTCGCCCGCCGACTGGTGTTACCGGCGGTGGCCACCGCCGGACAACTACCGCTCAGACGGTCCCAAAGTCCAGGCTGAGGATCGTGAATCCACCCCCACCGCGGCGGCTTCACAAGCTCCTCTGTGAGGTGTGTACAGGCCCCCGGGAGGTGAGCGTACTGCGTGGGTGAGATCAGGATCGTGTCAGCAGGGAACCGCCGCCATTCCTGTCGTGGCTGTGACGCGGAACGCGCCTTCGGCACGAACCCGTCAGGTGGACAGCCGCACCCCAGACCGATGATGCACTCACACCGTTCACAGCGTTCTTCCTTCACAACCCCGCTCGTTCCCATGCCTTCTCATGCCTCGCCGACTTCGACCCTGTAGACGATCTTCCCGTCGAACTCCGCGAACCCGAGCGACTTGTAGAAGGCTCGGGCGCCCGGGTTGTCTCGGTCCGTCATCCACTCGATGCGGCTGCACCCGGGGCGCGCCGCAGCGATGGCGCGCAGCTCGTTCATGAGGCGTTCACCGACTCGCTGCCGACGGAGCTCATCACGGACGTAGAGCTCCTTGAGGAAGAGGGAGTGGGTCGACCCCGCCGACGGCCACAGGAACGAATACGCGGCGAGACCGACGATGTGCCCGGCCTCGTCCTCGACCAGCAGGGCGGAGGCGAGCGGCGGTGAGCCGAAGAGTGCTTCCTCGACCTGGTCCTGGCGCTCGTCGAAAGGCTGGATATCGGCGTCGGCCGTGCCGTAGAACCGTTCGATCTCCTCGATCAGTTCGGCCAGTCCTCGGACGTCACTCTTCTCGGCGGGCCGGATCGTCACGGTCATCGGCGTATAACTCCTGTCGTTTGCACTGTCATTCACGGTGGCTACGAGGACCCGCCGGCAGCAGCCCCGAGCGCCCAGCCGTGCCGTTGTAGAGAACCCTGGACATGCCGGATGAGATACGCCAGGTCCGCGCAGTAGACGGACGGGTTCCTGTACTCGCGTGCCGCGCTGAAACGGTGCGGCAGGTAACCACCGCCGCATACGGCCACCAGCGGACAGCGTTGGCACTCCTCAGAGAGGGCGGCCGTCCCGCTCTCCTGCCGATGCAACAACTTGGGGTGATGAATGGCGGCGTCGAAGGAGTCGCTGAAGACGTCGAGCCCGAGCCAGGACTCGCCCTCCTCCACCGAGCGCAGGGTGTCCACGCCCTCAACAGAGCCGTCGGATTCGATCACGACGCTGGCGGGCGGCGCGAGCCCAAGGGTCTCCACCGCGCCGCGCGCGCCGGAGCTGAGCGCCACGATGTCTTCCAGCATGCGCACGCTGTGCTGGTACTCGGGCCGGGCAAGCCAGGCGTCGTAGACGCGGCTCATCCACACCCCGTACTCCGGGACGGCGGGATCATTCCGATGCGGCGGCGCATCGTGGGTTCCGTGCGGCAGCCCGAAATCGATCACAGGAGGCTCGAACGACGCAAGGTAGTCGTGCACCTCCACGGGATCGTTCGCCAGGTCCACCACGGCAAGCAGCCCCGCGAACAGCCCAGGCCGGGATCGCAGCAGCTCGATGCCCCGTACCGCCGAGGCCGTGCTCGACCGGGAGGCGTGCGTGAGCCGGTGCCGGTCGTTGGCGGCAGGCGGCCCGTCGAGGCTGACGCCCACCGTCACCGCGTACTGCTCGAACAGGTCGAGCCACGCCTCCGAGACGAGCGTCCCGTTGGTCTGCAGCTCAAAGCGGACCTCGACGTCGGACGGGATGCCGTCCTTCAGCACGCGGAGAAGTTCACCCAGGTGGCGGGGCCCGGCGAGCAGTGGCTCGCCACCATGCAGCACGGCGTGGACGGTCCGCAGCCCGTACGTCGTCACATGCTCGGTGATCCTCCGAGCCGCCGCCCGAGCCACCTCTACGCTCATCCGCGCCGGCAGGCTCCGCCACGCCTGGTCCTTGGAGTTGAAGACATAGCAGTAGTCGCAATCAATGTTGCATCGATTTGCGACCTTGAGGATGAAGGTGTGGAACGGCGTATGAGTAAGCGTCGGCGTCATCAAGCAGCAGCGACTACAGCGGCCACGGCCAGGTCAGTGAGGCGGCGTGGGAGCCGTCCCCGATGCTGTTCGAGGCGGCCCGCTCAGCCGCCAGGCGGCGCTGCACGCGGGCGGCGACACGGCCCAGGACTTCGGGAGCGGGCGCGGACTCCGTGGTGTTCAGACCGTGAGCCGAAGGGGAGGGAACACTCGTGCTGGGCGGCATTGAACGCTCCTTGTGATGGGTGCCGAGAGACTGGGACGCTGCGATGGCAATGGAAGCAAAGGGCGGTTGAAGCTATAGATCGGCTGGCAACGTAGCAGCGTCGCCACTCACCGCGACATACGGAAAATGGTCACGTATTTCGCTCCGGCTCATCCCGTCTGCGACACCAAGAGCCGCTCGACGTCGTCGGCCGACGCGCTCACGCCCAACTGTCGGTACATGGTGAGCGCTTCACGCAGCATCCCCTCGGCCTGGGCGGGGCCGTCGATCGTCCAATCGCAGCGGCCGATCCCCTCCAGCGCCCGTGCCTCCTCCAACGGACAGCGGATGTCCCGAGCCAGAACCAACGCCTGTTCGAAGTGCTCGCGCCCGGCGGTCGGGTCACCGGACGTCCGCAGCAGCGCTCCCCAGTGGTTGAGCACCTCCGCCTCGCCACAGCGATCGCCGAGATCACGCAGAATCTCCAGGCTCTGCCGGAATGCCTCAACAGCAGCGTCCTGCTCACCGATGATCCCGCGGGCGATCCCCAACTCGCTCAACGAGGCGGCTTCGCCGCCACGGCTGCCGAGATCGCGATACACCTCCAGAGCCTCCTCGAGCACACGGATCGCTGTCAGCATGTCCCCGGACAGACGGTTCAGCACACCGAGGTGGCGGACGCTGTTCGCGCGGCCGAAGCGTTCGCCGAGCTCGGTGTAGTGCTCCAGCGCCTGGGTGTGGGCGTCGCGAGCGCCCTCGAGATCACCGGTGAGCCGCTGCACCACACCCAACTCGTTGAGGGCGTACGCCTGGTGGACCCGGTCGTCCAGCGCCTTGTAAATGTCGAACGCTTCGCGCTGCCGCTCGGTGGCGAGGCCGTACTCACCCATGAGGCAGTGCACAATGCCCAGGTCCCGCAAGGAGTTGGCCTCCCCGTACCGGTCGCCGAGCTCACGGTAGATCGACAGTGCTTCGGACTGGGCCTCGACGGCCTCATCGAACCTACTGGTCTGGCGCCGCACCATGCCGAGGTCGGCCAGCGCGTTGGCCTGACCGAGCCGGTACCCGAGTTCTCGGTAGAGGGCGAGCGCCTCAGTCTGGGCACGGGCCGAGGCATCGTTGTCCGCGATCAGATACCACACGATGCCCACCTGGTTCAGGGCATCCGCCTTGCCACGCCGGTCCCCGACCGCGTCGTACCGCGTCACAGCCTCGTTCAGGGCCTCGATCGCTTCGGGATAGGACGCCATGAAGCGCCGTACGACACCGAGCTCGGCCAGAGCGCCGGCCAGCGCCTGCTGGTCTCCGGTGTGCTGGGCCGCCCCGGCAGCCGTCCGGTGAAGCCCGACGGCCTGGTCCCAAGGGCCGGCCTGCCGCAGGAAGGGTGCCATGGCCGCGGCCAGACGAATCACGAGGTCGTGCAGAGCGAGCCCGCTGGCCTGCCGGATGCAGGCCAGGATGTTGGGCCGCTCGTTCTCCAGCCAGCCCAGGGCCGCCGTACGCGACTCCATGGCCGGAGTCTCGACGTGTTCCGCGTCGTCCGCTGAAGGTGGCACCACGGAGCCGCCGCGGACTATGTGCTCATTCGCGACGGCCAGAGCGGCCAGGTAGTAGGTGCACACACGCTGAACGGCCGGTACGTGGTCCATGCTGTCTCCTTCGTCAGCGAGACCGCGCGCGTAGTCGCGTAGGAGATCGTGAAGCCGGTAACGGCTCCCCGGGTGTTCGTCGATCAGGTGGGCGTCGTAGAGCGCTTCGAGTTGTCGGCGGGCTACCACCACCGAAACCGATCCGAGCGCGGCCCCGACGTACGCGTCGAGTTCCGTGCCTGGGTAGAAACCGAGGCACCGAAAGAAGTGCTGGCGTTCCGGTGCGAGGTCCCGATAGGACAGATCGAACGTCGCGGCGACCGCGCGCTCGCCGGCGCGCAGTTCTCCCAGCCGGTTCCGGGCCGCCACCAACCGCCCGTGCAGGTCCTCGGCGCTCCAGGACGGATGGTGCCGTAACCGCGCGGCGAGCAATGACACCCCCAACGGGAGGTACCCACAAAGCCGCACCAGATCCTCGACTACATCCCGGTCGACTGAGTCCGCCGTCCGCCCGCTGAGCCGTATGAACAGGTCCACCGCATGGTTGGACGGCAGCGCCTCGACCGGCAGCACCACTTCCTCGTGGGCAGCCAGCCGCTTGCGGCTGGTCACCAGCACGAGACAGTCGCTCCCACCGGGAAGCAACGGCTCCAGCTGCCGGTAGCTGGCCACGTTGTCGAGGATGAGCAGCGCCTTCTTGCCCGCGAGCCTGCTCCGCCACATGGCAGCCCGCGCCTCCGTGATCGCCCCGACATCGTCGCCCACGGGTATCTGCTGCGTCGGCACACCGCTGGCCGCGAGGAGCGACGCGAGAGCCTCGGTCGCCTGCACCGGGCTGCGCCCCGTTGTATGTCCGTTCAGGTTGACGAAGAGCTGCCCGTCGGGGAACCGCTCGGAGAGCACGTGCCCAGCGTGTACCGCGAAGGTCGTCTTCCCCACCCCGGGCATCCCGTCGATGACGTGGACCAGTAGGGCCTCACCGGTCTCCTGCGCAGCACGTACGGAGCGCACCAGCGACTCCAGCTCGGCTGACCGATCGGTGAACGCCGTGGTGTCTCGCGGCAGCGACCGCAGCACCAGGGCAGCCCCGGGCGGACCTGAGCCGTCATCCGGGCGCGCTGCCGGCTCGGGACTTTGCCCCGGCGCCCGGTGATCGTCCAACGCAGTAAGCAACGCTGTCAGCCCGGCCGTGACCACCCCAAGGATGACGAACGACAGCCAGGGATGCGTCTGTAACCAGCCCAGCCATGAGGGCCAATGCGACTGTGCAGAAACGGCGTTCGTCACCAAGCCCACGAGCATGGTGGTGATCGCGCCTCCGCCGGCGATGACGGCAATCGCCGCGCCGCGCCGCGCTCTCACGAGCGCGTCACCAGGTCGGCTGCGCCATACCCAACAAGCCCCGCTCTCCGGCCATCGGACCGGGGCAGCGCAGGCAGAACCGACCTGAGCACGTAGGCAACCCCCAGAAAGAAATCCAACTGACCAAGCGGACCAGCCTCAATGCGCTTGGTCAAGGTCACCTATGCGCCATCGGCCCTCCGGTCTGTCAGAGGACGACCGCTACTGAGGTTTTCGGTTCGGGGTGACGTCATGGCGGTGTCGTGATCAGTCCGGTCTCGGCGATGAACCCGGCGAGTAGGTCCGGCCGGTACTGCATCCGTTTGAGGCGGGTGCGGACCAGCCCGGCGAGGTCATCGATGCTGCACGGGGTGAGGTTGCCCAGGCTCTTCTTCAGGTGCGCCCACACGCCCTCGGCCGGGTTGAGGTCGGGGGTGTAGGTCGGGAAACGGAAGACCGTCAGCCAGGGCCGCTTTCCGATCAGCTCGCGCATGGCAGCGTCGACGTGGTGGCTGTAGTTGTCCCAGACCAGCACGATGTTGCCGCCGAGCTGCTGGTGGGCGGCGTCCAACAACGAGGCGAAGTCCCTCTCCCGAAAGCCCTTCTTCTCACCCTTGCGGCCGTGGTGGACCAGCATCCGGAAGACCAACCGCGTGCGCCGGCCGGCCTTGTGACAGACCAAGCCCGCCAAGGAGATGCGGCCCGAGCCGGCCGCGCGAACCCTGACCAGGGGTGGACGGCCACGGCGGGACCAGGTGCACGCCTTCGGCGGCCGCAGCAGCTGCCCTGCCTCGTCCGCGAAGCACAGCCAGGCATCCCGGTCCCTCACCGTCTTTCCACCCGCGGCCACGTCTCCTTGATCCACGTCGCCACGGCCTCCTCGTCGCGTTCGGCAGCCCGCCGTACCGGCACCTGCACCGTCCAGCCCATCTCGCGCAGGATGCGCCAGGTCTGGGCCTGGCTGAAGCGCACGTGGAAGCGCCGGGCGATCACCGTGGCCACCCGGGCCAGCGTCCAGCGCTGGTCCTCCGTCCAGCCGTGCGCAGCCGGACCCTTGTCGAGCTCCGCTGCCAGCCAGGCCCGCCACTCGGGCTTCATCCGTGACGGACGCCCGGACGGCCCCTTGGACCGCAGTGCCTCAATGCCGCCGTCCCGCCAGCGGGCATGCCAGGCGTAGGCGGACTTGCGTGAGACCCGTAACCGCCGTGCGACCTGCGGCGGTTTCACCCCTTGCGCGAATAACTCGGCAGCCTCGAACCGCACTTGCTCCCGCCGGGCCCGCTGCTTCGCGGTCAGGCCACCCCCATCGGGATACCGCATCCTCCACGAATACACCCATCCGCGAGATCACCGTCACCCTAGGCCGAAAACCTCAGTAGTCGTGCGGATGGCAGGCCCTTCGACCACTCGAAGGGCCTGCCATCGTCCAATAATCTGTCAATTTATCGGAATTGGGAGGTTGTAATCCTTGCATCCCTCGTCAACGTGTGAGCCACCCCAGGCAGAGGTCCATGAAGCGTGACCACGAAGCCTCCGAGTTGACGTCAGCTCTCCGGGACGCCGGTTGTGGACCATTCGTCGGCGAAGTGCTCCATCTGCTTCAGGACCAGCTCGACAGCCGCCGCGCGCCTGTCCGGCGGGTAGCCGTGGCGGGCCAGCAGGCGCTTGATGGCGCTGCGGAGACCGGCGCGGACCGGTTCACGGGCGATCCAGTCGGGCTTGAGCTTCTTCTGGACCTCCGTGACGAGATCGCGGGCGATGCCCGCCAGGACTTCATCGCCCATGAGTTCCTGAGCCGTGTCATGCTCGGCCACGGCGTCGTAGAAGGCGAGCTCGCGCCAGTTCAGTGGCGGATCGAACTTCTCGCCGCGCCGGGCGTCCTCGACCACCTCCTTGGCCATCTCGACCAGCTTGGCGATGAGTTCGGCACTCGTGTACTGCTGCCGCGTGTACCGGATCATCAGGTCCTGCAGACGGTCGGAGAAGGCCGTGCGGCGGACGATGTTGTGACGCGTGACCTCGCGCATCTTCTGCTCGATGAGCCGACGCAGCGCTTCCGCCGCGAGGTGGGGGGTGTCGCCGCCCTGGAGCTTGGCGACAAGCGCGTCATTGAGATGCGTCAGGTCGGCCATCTCCAGGCCGGCCTCGGCGAACAGGTCCGATATCCCGCCGGTCTCGACCACGGACGAGGTCAGCTGGGCGAGGTACAGCTCGACATCGCGGGCGACTGGCAGGCCGCGCGCCTCGCGCTCCGCCGCGTCGAGCTTGGCCATGTAGGCGCGGACCTCGACGAAGAACTGGATGTCCCGGCGCCAGGCCGGGTGGTCCGGGAAACGCTCGCCGATGTTCGTGGCGCTGGCGGTCAGCGCGTAGAAGCGCTCCAGGCGGTGGGAGTGCTCCCGGAAGCGCCGGCCGACGGTCTGGCGAGGATCGTCGAGCTTCTCCGGGTCGTTGCCGGGGGTGCGCGGATTCCGGAGGTACTCGGCGGCCCCGCCCGCGGCGCTGACGTACGCCTTGGCGGTCGCCTGTTCGAGGCGCGCACGCCAGTTGAAGCCGCGCAGGATGTCGCTGAGAATGTCGTACTCGTTGCGCAGCTCGTCCAGCGCGCGGTCGAGGTCCTGGCCGAGGGTACGGTCCTCCTGGTCGGCGTCCGTGTACTCGGCGATCGCTTTCTGCAGGTTCTCCGTCAGCGGCGCGTAGCCGACGAGCAGACCGTCCTCCTTGCCGCGGAAGCGGCGGTTGACCCGGGCGAGGGCCTGCATCAGGTTGGCGCCCTTGAGCGGACGGTCCAGGTACATGGTGTGGACCGGCGGGGCGTCGAAGCCGGTCAGCAGCATGTTGTTGACGATGAGCAGCTGCAGCTCGTCGTCGGGGTCCTTGGCGCGGTTGATGACCGCCTTGCGCTGGCCGTCGGGCAGCGCGTGGTCGAGCAGATGGTCCTCGTCCTTGCGGGAGTTCGAGGAGAAGACGATCTTCATCGCACCCTTGGCGGGCTCGTCGCTGTGCCAGTCCGGCCGCAGCTCGCGCAGGGCGTCGTAGACGCGGACGCAGATCTCACGGGTCGCGCAGACGACCATCGCCTTGCCGGCCGCCCCGCCCTTCTCGGAGACCCCGACGAACGGCCGCATCCGCTCGCGCCGCTCCTCCCAGTGCGCCACCAGGTCCTCGGCGAGATCCCTGACACGGGCCGGCGCGCCGTACATGGCGTTCATCGTGGCGACGGCCTGCTCGACCCGGCGGCGCTCGGTGTCGTCGAGGCCGTCGGTGATGCGGTCGGCCTCCTCGTCGATCTTCGTCGGGTCGAGGTCCTTGCCGAGGACGAGCTTGATGACGCGGCCCTCGTGGAAGACCTTGACCGTCGCGCCGTCGTCGGCGGCCCTCTTGAGGTCGTAGATGTCGATGTAACCGCCGAAGACCTGGCGGGTGTTGCGGTCGGCCTCGGAGATCGGCGTTCCGGTGAAGGCGAGGAGCGTGGCGTGCGGGAGGGCGTCGCGCAGGTGACGGGCGTAGCCGTCGAGGTTGTCGTAGTGGCTGCGGTGGGCCTCGTCGACGACGACCACGATGTTGCGCCGGTCGGAGAGCAGCGGATGGTCGGCCCCCGACTCCTTCTCCTCCTTGGTCTTACCGAACTTCTGCAGGGTGGTGAAGAGGATGCCGCCGGTCCGCTTGGCCGCGAGCTCCTCCCGCAGTTTGGCCCGGGTCGCGACCTGGAGAGGCGTACCCGGGAGGATCTCGCTCTCCAGGAAGGTGGAGTACAGCTGGTCGTCGAGATCGTTGCGGTCGGTGATGACGACGACGGTCGGGTTCAGCAGGGCCGGGTCGCCCATCACCATCGCCGTGGTGAGCACCATCTCCTCGGACTTGCCCGACCCCTGCGTGTGCCAGACGACACCAGCCTTCCCATCACCGGCTGCCGCTTCCCGCACCTTCTCCGCGGCCCGGGTCACCGCGAAGTACTGGTGCGGCTTCGCGATGCGCTTCATCCGCTTGGGCGGCACGAAGTTGATGAAGGACCGGCACAGGGAGAGGAACCGGGGCTGGGTGAACAGCCCGTGCAGCGCCAGGTTCTGGCCCGAATCGGCCACCCACTCGCCGTCCACGGCGAACGGGGTGACGCGGGCCCCGGTCTCGTCCGTGTTCCAGGGCGCGAAGTGCTCGTACGGGGTAAAGGGCGTGCCGTACTTCGCCGTGATGCCGTCGGAGAGCAGCACCACCGCGTTGTAGCGGAAGGCGGTCGGGAACTCCTTCACGTACCGGGAAACCTGGGAGTGCGCGTCCTGGAGCGTGGCGCTCTCGTCGCCGGCGCGCTTCAACTCCAGCACCGCGAGCGGGAGTCCGTTGACGTAGAGGACGATGTCGAAACGGCGCCGCTTCTCACCGTCGACGACGGTGACCTGGTTCAGCGCGCGGTACGTGTTCCCGTCCGGGTCCGCCAGGTCCACGAGGCGGACGGTCGGGTTGTGCTCGGCGCCGAAGGCGTCGGTGTAGACGACGGAGCGGATGCCGGTGGTCAGGTATCCGTGGGCGGTGCGGTTCTCCTCGTACGTGTCCTGCGACTCCGGGGTCGCCGCGACGGCGATGGCGTCGCGCACGGCGTCCGGGGGCAGCTCGGGGTTGAGCCGCTCGATCGCCTCGCGGAGGTCGGGGTAGAGGATCAGGTCGTCCCAGGACTTACGGTGCCCGGAGCCAGGGGCAAACTCGTTCCCGGAGGCGGGCAGCCAGGCCAGCTCGGCGAGCTCGTCAAGGGCGAGCAGTTCCCAGTCGGCTTCGAGGGGGCGGTGGTTGTGGCTTCTGCCGCTCGCGCTCTCGTCGTCGTGCGTCATGCGTGGTCCTCGACAATCTTCTCGGCGTCTTTGACGCGAAGGCGGCCGGACATGAGCTGGGGTAGGAGGGTGTCGCGGAGGGCGGCGAGGGTGCGGGACTCGCTCTGGAACGACTTCATGTGGGCGAAGGCAGGCGAGGCTTCCTGCCCGAAGGCTGCTAGAGCAGCGGCGTCCGGTTCGTTCACCAGGAAGTTCGCAGCGTCAGCGGCGCTCACGCGTTGGCGCCCGGATGTGCCGACCATGTTGCGAATGGCGTGCTCACGGAATCGGCCATCCCGCGCAAGGAAATAACTGAGCTCGGCGGGAATTCCAGAACGTGATCGCATGACGATGAACTCAGTCGATCCGAGGCCGATCTCACCATCACTCATGAAATCCACGTATCCGGTCTTCCCGTTCTCCAAACACGGGGTGATACGCGCCAGGAGCGTATCACCGTTCGCGAATCGGGGCCCGGATTTGGGTACTCGACGGGTCCAGGTGGGGATGCTGGCACCGTTAGTCTGGAGCGCGGCCATATCCACGTAGATAGGTTCATCGGCTGCGGGCTTGCTGAGCTTGGGATTGAAAGAAATGAGATCTGTGACGGGGATCGAGGTTGACCCATCAGGCTCGTCAGACAAGCCAAGCTCGTTGTACTTATACTGGAGCAGCTGCTCGTAGGTGGCCGCGATGCGCTCGTTGACGGCGATCTTGTCGTCAAGCGCCCCAAGTACGGCCGCAATTGCTTTCTGCTTGGTGTACCCAGGGTTAGGGATGCGCACCTTCAAGAGTTCAGGCTGACGGATACCAGAAACCGTCGTTCCGCTCGCCCGATTCTGCAAGTCGGTTTGCACTACATCAGACTGGAGCGCGTAATACAGGTACCGGCTATCGAGTACCCCCGACTTACCTCGAAGCCCGTAGAGACGTTGCGCGATTGCCAACGGCTCATTACCGGTAACAAGTGCAACCTCGCCGAGCGGCGCTTCGGACGTAAGGATAACGTCATCTCTCCTGAGTGGATCAGGCATCCACCGCTGGTAGGTTTCCCAGGAGATGTAACGGGCTTCCTTGAACGCAATTTTGCTGTTCTTGATAGCCTTGGCAGACAGAACTGGGATTCCTGAGGATACGAACGGAGGGTTCTTCCCACGGTTGTCAACCAGGAGCTCCAGGGAGTCACCCAGCACAAGCTCAGACATCGACCCTCCCCAGCTGCTCCCGTACCGTCCTCTCAAGTTCCGCCGACCTGTCAAACAGCCCGTACAACTCCTCCGTCAGCGCTGCGATCCGCTCCGCCACCGCCTCCGTGTCCTCTTCCTCCGCCTCAACGGCCCCCACGTACCGGCCCGGTGTCAGGACGTACCCGTGCTCCCGGATCGCCGCAAGGTCTGCTGAGAAGCAGAACCCGGCCTCATCCGCATACGTAAGCCCCGCTTCACGAGCCGACGCCGTACCCCGCCACGCGTGATACGCGCCAGCGATCTTCGCGAGGTCAGCCTCCGTCAGTACACGCTCCGTGCGGTCCACCATCTCGCCCATGTTCCGGGCGTCGATGAACAGGATCTCGCCGCGCCGGTCGTCCAGGCGCTTCGCGCCCTGCGGGGTCTTGTCCTTGGCCAGGAACCACAGGCATGCCGGGATCTGCGTCGTGCGGAAAAGCTGGGACGGCATCGCGACCATGCATGCCACCAGGTCGGCCTCCACGAGCGCCTGGCGGATCTCGCCCTCGCCGCTCTGCTGGGAGCTCATGGACCCGTTGGCCAGGACGATGCCGGCCGTGCCCCGTTCGCCCAGCTTGGAGATCATGTGCTGGAGCCACGCATAGTTGGCGTTGCTCTTCGGCGGCACCCCGTACCGCCACCTCGGGTCGCTCTCATCCCTCGCCCAGTCTTTGATGTTGAAGGGCGGGTTGGCCATGACGAAGTCGGCCTTGAGGTCGGGGTGCTTGTCGTCGGCGAAGGTGTCGCCCCAGCGGGGGGCGAGGTTGCCGTCGATGCCGTGGATGGCGAGGTTCATCTTGCCCAGGCGCCAGGTGCGCTCGTTGAGTTCCTGGCCGAAGACCGAGATGTCAGCCTTGTGGGCACGCCCGGCGTGGGCCTCGATGAACTTGGCCGCTTGGACGAACATGCCGCCCGAGCCGCACGCAGGGTCGTAGACCCGCCCTTCGTACGGCTCCAGGATCTCCACGATCAGCCGGACGACGGACTGCGGCGTGTAGAACTCGCCACCCCTCTTGCCCTCGGCGCGCGCGAAGTTGCCGAGGAAGTACTCGTACACCTCGCCCAGCACGTCCTGCGCGGGCTTGTCGCCGCTACCGCCGAAGCGGGCGTCGCTGATGAGGTCGACGAGTTCACCGAGACGCTTCTGATCGACGTTGTCGCGGTTGAAGATCTTCGGCAGGACGCCCGTGAGTGAGGCGTTCTCGCGCATGACCGCGTCCATCGCGTCGTCGAGGAGCTTGCCGACACCCTGGCTCTTTGCGTGGGTGGCGATCCACGTCCAACGGGCGGTCTCCGGCACCCAGAAGACGTGGGCGCCGGTGTACTCGTCCCGGTCCTCCAGGAAGTCGTCCATCCGGTCCTCGGTGATGCCGTCATCGGCGAGTTCCGCGGCGAGCTGGGAGCGACGCTCGTCGAAGGCGTCGGAGACGTACTTCAGGAAGATCAGGCCGAGGACGAACTCCTTGTACTGCGCGGCGTCGATGGAGCCGCGCAGCTTGTCAGCGGCCTTCCACAGGATCGCCTGGATCTCCTTGGCCGTGGAGGCGCTGAACAACTCCGCCTGTTCGGTGGGCTTCTTCGCAGCGGTAGCCATGGGGCAGACCGTCTCCTTTAGTCGTCGGTTCCGGGAAGGTTCTGGAGGGTGAGCGTGCCGTCGGCGATACCGGCGGCAGTGAGGCGGACCAGGTCGTCGAGGGCCGCGGACTGCTCCCGCAGGAGGTGCGCGCGGGTCTCGATCTCCGCGAGCACGGCGTCGAAGCGCTCGGCCTCGCGCCGGCTCAGGTCGGGGATGAGAAGGTCTTCGATGCCGCGCGAGGCCCGCACCGCGCCGCTGGTGCGCGCGTAGTCGGCGGCGGCCGCTCGTAGCAGTGCCGCGAGCACCCGTGGTAGCACCGGCGGGTCGGCGTCGGGGTGGACGCGGAGGATGCGGGCCGGGGCTGCCACCAGGGACAGGCCCGCTTCGTCGACGTAGGCACCGAAGCGGGGGCTCGTGGTGACGACGATGTCGCCCGGCTCTGTGAACAGGGCGTGTTCATAGCCAGTGAGGAGCACCCCGCGGTCGATGCGGCGCCCCCCCGGGCGTGCGATGCCGAGGACCTCGTCGGGGGTGAGCACTGTGTAGTGGCCGTCTGCCGTGAGGTGCTCGTCGGCGAAACGGTGCCCGGGGCGTCGGCGCAGGCGCCGGTCGTCGAGGAGCCGGCGGACGGTGGTGCGCCGCACCGGCTGGTCGTCGGGACGCAGTACGGCCTGGGTGCTCAGTGCCGTGCGCAGGTCGGCGCGCTGCCGGGCTTGCTCGTGCAGCTCCGTCAGGCGCTGCTCCAGGGCGCTGATGCGGACCGGACGCTCGATGACGCCCCTGGTGTAGCGGGCCATGGGCGGGCGGTGCTGGGTGGTGAAGGCAGCGCCCGGCCGGTCATCGAGGTCCTTCGCGGGGACGATCACCGCGTGGCGGGGTTCGTGGCGGCGGTCGCCGCGCCAGGGGGCGGCGCGCCAGATGGCGATGTCCTCGGCAAGCACGTCAAGGACCGTGTCGGTGAGCGGCTGCGCGGAGTAATCGGCGAGGAGGACCAGGCCCGTGCGGTGTTCCGCCGAGGTGCGGGCCAGCACCCAGAGGGCGGTGCGGTAGCCGGGACGGTAGGGGAACGCGCCGTCGGGCAGGCTCACCGCGGCCTTGAGTAAACCGTCCCGGAGGAAGGACCGGCGCAGACGGTCGGCCTCGCTGTGCCGGGGGAACGGGCGGACGAGCACGTCGGCGGGGCCGAGAACGACGGCTGTCGAGCCTTCGTCGAGGTAGTCGGTGAGTGCCTGCACCTGTTCCAGGACGACCTGTGGGCTGCGGTTCTCCCCCGACTCGTAGGGGAGGACGGAGACCAGCAGATGGGGATATCCCCAGTCGTCGACGGGCAGGTCCTCCCCTTCGGTGACGCCGAGGTCGAACTCGTTCACGCCTCGGACGAACATCCGGCGGCGGACCAGGCGAGCCCGCACCGGGTCGGGGGCGGCGGCGAGGTAGGTGTGGCCGGAGTCCTCGGCGGCCCGGGCGTGCAGGGCGGCGAGCAGGTCGCCGGAGCGCGCGTGCGGGGTGGCGACGACGGAGCCTTCGTCGAGGGCGTCGACGCCGGACAGGGCAGCGAGGACGCGTACCACGGCCGGGGTGGGCTCGTCGGCGGCCAGGTCGTGGGAGCCGAGGCGGCGCCGGGCCTCCAGGACCCAGTCGAAAGCCTCGGCGGGGGTGTAGGCGGCCTCGGTCAGCTCGTCGGCCAACGCGGCCAGCTCGGGACCGATGCGGTCCGGCTCCGGGACGGCCTTCAACTCGGCCGACACGTACGTGTCCTCGGGATCGAGCTCGTCGGCCTGAGTGAGGACCGCGTCCCAGCTCTGGCCCGAGAGAGGGACGTCGAGTTGCCGGCGCAGGCAGATCAGCGCGGTCAGTGCCCCCACCAAGACGGAGGCGGAAAGGACCGGCGTCCGCCAAGCGGCCAGGGTGTATAGGGCCAGTTCGGCCCGCAGGTGGCGGGCGTCCGCGTTACCGCGGCCCGTCGTCGTCAGCCAGTCGACGACCGCGCGGGCGTCGAACAGGGGCCGCCCTTCCTCGTGGGCGACGGGAGCGGGAAAGTCGGGGTGCCTACGGCTCCAGGTGGTGGGGACGGGCCGACGCACCTGGGCAAGGGTGGCGATTTCCGCATACGTGATCCGCCAGGCCGACGGCTCGGGCACGATGGGCGACACGGTCCCTTCGCGTGTGCTGGTCACTTGCCTCACCCCCTCTGTGGCCCCGATAGGACGTCCATGGCCCCGGCAGCCCTCAGTGGCGCTCGCGGCAGGCAGAACCCTACAGCGAGGGGGAAAGCAGAAGTAGGGAGAAGCTGATAACCCCGGTTATCAGCTTCTCCAAAGGTTTTTGGAGCCTGTCGATCCCACTCTGGTGCTCGTTCGACGCACCGACACCCGGTGCTCAGCGCAGTCGCGATCCGGAGGTCTCCCCATGACTGACATGTCCTCGACGCCGCCCGCCCACCAGCCGTCGGAAGGCATAGGAGGAGGCGCCGGCTGGGGAACGGTGCCTCCACAGCCGACGCCGCACACTTTCACCCAGCCGCCCGTACCGGGCCTGCCGCCCACCGGGCACACGCCGTCGCGGCGCAAGGTCTGGCTCACCCACGGCGCGACGGCGCTCGTCGCACTGATCTTCGGCGCCGCGATCGGTGGCGGTGGAGAGTCCGGCGGTACGGCGGACTCCTCGGGCGCCGCCCCGGCCGCCACGGCCACCAAGGCCGCCGCAGGCGCGCCGAAGCCGGCGGTGACCGTCACCGAGACGGTCAAGACGACGGTCACGGCCAAGCCGAAGCCGGTGAAAAAGTCCGGTCCCCCGAGCAGCTTCTCGGGCGAAGGCCAGTACCTCGTCGGCGAGGACATCCAGCCCGGGACCTATCGGACCGGTGGCCCGGAGGAGGACAGCGTCATCCCCAACTGCTACTGGGCCCGCTTGAAGAACGCATCCGGCGAGTTCGGCGCGATCATCGCCAACGACAACATTCAGGGGCAGGGCCGCGTCACGGTCAACAAGGGCGAGTACTTCAAGACCAGCGGCTGCCAGGAGTGGAAGAAGGTCGGCTGACGCCTCGGGGTTTCCTTCCCTGACTCGCCTTGACCGACGGTGTCGGTCCCAGCGCCCACCTGAACAGGCCGCCCCTCGGGTCACGCCTCACGGCCGGCCTCTCCCACACCCTCCGCCAGTCTCGCCGCGCACCTCAGTCCGTTCCGCTCTCAACCACTCCATGAGGGGAAGCACCGCGATGTCCGAGCCCGAGCAGCCCACCAACGTTTCCGCTCCGGTCCCGCTCCCGTCCACCGCCCAGGTTCCGCCCATGCCCTTGTCTGCGCCGTCAGGCGATTCGGCGGAAGTCGCGGGACCGCCGAGCGGTTCCCGCTGGGCCCGCCTGTCGCGGAGCGCGGTCCTGCTTCTTGGCATTGGCGTCGGATCCGCGGCGGTGGGCGTCTCCTGGGCTTCGCTGTCCCTGCTCGGCGGCGACGAGGCCCCGGCGAAGGCCGGCGGCAGCCGTTCGAGCTCGGCTATGTCCGGAGCGAGTCGGGCACCGGCACCGTTCGAAACGGACGGCAGGCTCACCGTCGCCGAGGTTGGCGCGGGACTCGAGACCGGGGAGCCGTGCTCGGGAACCGGCGGCTACTCCGACATCGACTTCGGCACCCAGGTCAACGTCACCGACGCGGACGGGACCTTGGTCGCCACCGGCTCTCTCGGCCTGGGCGAGAAGACCGAGGCCGGGTGCGTCTTCCCCTTCACGGTCGACGACATCGCCCCGGGCTCGAAGTTCTACACCGTCGAGGTGGCCCACCGCGGCGGCCTCACACAGACGGAGGCCGCCCTGCGGGCGGGCGGGCTCGAGTTCACGCTCGGCGACTGACATGGGTTCGGCAGGAACAGCGAGATAAGCACACGTCCAAGCGCCGCCTGTCCCGACCTCGGCACCCAGACCGTCTCCGGCCATGAAGCCGCCGCCGAAAGAGCCCGACTGCGGGCTTGAGCGCGAGCACCGCGGATTGACAACTGCACTTCGCACACCAGAAGTTGATAACCCGGGTTATCAACTTCTACACGATGCACAACACCTGGTTCTCCCTATCGTTCCCGGTGTCGGATGCGGCGCAGGAGTCACACCCTCCACGGT
This sequence comes from Streptomyces sp. NPDC031474, assembly GCF_055581185.1. Taxonomy (NCBI): domain Bacteria; kingdom Bacillati; phylum Actinomycetota; class Actinomycetes; order Kitasatosporales; family Streptomycetaceae; genus Streptomyces; species Streptomyces sp. NPDC031474. The sequence continues at coordinate 342,884 of NZ_JBVIJX010000004.1, read as the reverse complement.
CGCAGCCGGTGTCCCACCCCTCCTCCGCATCAGCACCGGACCCCGGGAGACACCCCCATGACCGTGACGGAACAGCCCGAACAGAACACCCTCCCCGCCCATCCGACTCAGGTCGAGCAGCCCGTCCCCGTGGCTGAGCTGGTGCAGACCCGCCTGGCGGGGGCAGACCTCACCGAGGCCGTGAAGGTGATCCTCAAGGAGGCTCTGGGCGACGGCGAGACCCCGCAGGCCGCCCAGGCCGGCCGGATCTACCTCGAGTCTGTCGCCGTCACTCGGTTCCGCGGCATCGGCCCCCGGGCCTGGCTGAAGCTCAGCCCCCGGCCCGGCGTGAACCTCGTCGTCGGTCGTAACGGCTCCGGCAAGTCGAGCATCGCCGAGAGCATCGAGACGGCCTTCACCGGCACCAACCTGCGGTGGCACGGAAAGGACGCGACGCGCAGCCGCAACTGGCGCAACCTCCACGACACCGGCAAGCCGGAGATCGAGGTGAAGCTGGCAATCGAGGGTGACACCGGCCGCAGCACACTCACCCGGACGTGGACGGGCGAGGACTTCAACGACTCCGATGGTGAACTCAAGCGACCTGGGCACAGCCGTGTGCCCCTCGACCAGGCGGACTGGAGGCAGTCTCTGACAGACTTTCGACCCTTCTTGTCGTACGTCGACCTGGACCGCATGATCAGCGGCAAGCCCTCCGAGATGTACGACGCCATTGCCACCATCCTCGGCCTGGGGCAGCTCAGCACTGCCGACAGCCGGCTCCGCGAGGAGGCCAAGGCACTCGACGACGCGGCGAAGGCGGCGAAGGCGGAGCTGCCGGGCCTCAGGGAGGGTTTGTACGAACTCGAGGACGACGAGCGCGCGGTACAGGCACTCGTGGCAATCGACACGAAGGGAGCCCCTGACTTCGCGACCCTTGAAGCACTGGTCACTGGTCTGCCCAACGCCGACGAGGGCCTGCTCGCCGAGCTGCGCGCCGAGGCCGACGTAGAGGGACCCGATATGGCACGGGTCGGCGCGGCTGTGGACCGGCTGCGCAAGGCCCTCGCCGACGTCGAGGACCTGCGGGGTACCGGCGCCGAAGACGCTCTGCATCGTGCGGAAATCCTCGAGCGGGCAGTGGCTCACAACGACCGCCACCCCGACGAGGATTCGTGCCCCGTGTGCCGGACCGACGGGATGCTGGACGCTGCCTGGGCCACGGATGCCACGGCCCAGATCGCCGCGCTGCGACAGGAGGCGACGATCGCCGCGGACGCGCGCAGCGAACTCCGGTCGGCAGCTCGGGCTGTGCAGGACCTCGTCCACACACCCGGGCGGATCCCCGTCGCCTTGACCGATCCGTGGGGCGCCTGGACCGCCTGTCGTACGATCAGCGATCCCGCCGAACTCGCCCGGCGCGCCCACGAAACCGCCGCACCCCTGGCCGATGCCTGCGCCGCGGTCAAGGAGCGGGCTGCCAGGGAGCTGGAGAAGCGGGACGAACGCTGGCGCAGGCTCGTCACCCGCCTGACGGGCTGGGCGGAGAAGGCCCGTGTCGTAGAGGCGAACAGGTGCCGGCTGCGTGACCTCAAGAAGGCGAGCACCTGGATCAAGGCCCTGGCCGCCGAGCTGCGGGAGCAGCGCATGGAGAGCTTCGCCGACCAGTCGCAGCGGATCTGGGAGAAGCTCCGCCAGGAGAGCAACATCGACCTCAAGGCCGTGAGCCTAAAAGGCAGCGAGAAGGCCACCGTCCGCAAGCTCGTCATGGACGTCTCCGTCGACGGTCAGGAGGCCTCGGCGCTCAGCGTCATGAGCCAGGGCGAGCAGCACTCCCTCGCGTTGTCCCTGTTCCTGCCCCGGGCCGCCACCGCCGACAGCCCGTTCGGCTTCATCGTCATCGACGACCCCGTGCAGTCCATGGACCCCGCCAAGGTTCACGGACTCGCCGAGGTCCTGTCCGAACTCGGCAAGCACCGGCAGGTCGTCGTGTTCACCCACGACACCCGGCTCCAGCGGGCCTTCGCCAGCCAGGAACTGCCTGTGACCGTGTTCGAGGTCTACCGGGGTACGTCGTCGAGGGTGACGGTCAAGCCGGTGACCGATCCAGTCGCCCAGGCGCTCGCCGACGCCATGGCCATCGTCAGCACCCCGGGCCTTCCGTCGGCGGCGCGGACCCATGTGCTGCCCAGCCTGTGCCGTATCGCCCTGGAAAACGCCTTTCTCGAAGCCGCCTGGATCCGACACCACCGCTCCGGCGGTTCCGAGCACGCCCTGCAGGCCGCCGTCGGCGACGCCGACAAGTTCAGGAAGATCGCGGCGCTAGCCCTGTTCGGCGACATCGGGCGGACCGCCGAGGTCGACCAGGAACTGCGCACCCGCTACGGAGCGCAGGCGGCGTACCTCATCAAACAGTGCCAGTCGGGTGCCCATTCCGGGGGCGCACAGATCGCTGACGCGCGCCGTTTCGTGCAGGACGTCGGGGCCCTGGCGCAGAAGGTGCGCAAGCCGGAGGTGACCGCGTGATGACTGGTCCTGCCACCTCAGTCGAAGACCTCCTGCTGACGGCTGACCGGCTCCTCGCCGGCAACCTCGGCGCCACGGCCTCCGGCCGTAACCGCGGAGCGACCCTGGCTCTGCGAACCGCCCTGGAGATCGCTGTCGGCCAGGTGCTGGACGCCGCGGTGCCAGGGCTGTCCAGGACAACGGGGCGGGCCCGGATGCTCTGCCTGCGGTGCTACACCGCGGCGGAGACCGCCCGCCGGGCCAAGGCCGTCTGGTCTCACCTGTGTCTGGGGTGCCACTACCACCAGTACGAGATCGGCCCCACGCACGACCAGGTCCGCGCCTGGCGGACGGAGGTCGGTGAGCTGGTTCGAGAATTGTGCCACTGACTGGGTGTCATCAACCGATCTCTGATAGTTCTTTCGCCGGGGTACGGGCGCAGGCCCGTAGCGGCGTCCTTCGTTCAGGGCGTCGCGAGGGAGGGATGCACATGGGCACCAACACAGGTGACGAGATCATCGCCGTCGAGCAGAAGGCGGTGGACCACGCATATGACTGCTATGCCGCGCGGCTGGCTGAACTTAGCGGAGGTTCGGTCGCCTCGGCCTCCGCCAGCGGCAAGGACAGCGTCGCCAACCGGATCGAAGCCGAGGAGCGGGCGGCGTCGTACGGCGGTCTCGGCAACGAATCCCTGGTCATCAGCCGTGTCGACGTACAGGACGAACCTAACCCCTGGTACGTGGGACGACGTGGCGTCAGCGATCCCGCAACTGGTGACCGTGTGGTCCTGCTGTGGACCAGCCCGCTGGCCAAGAAGTGGTTCGAGGTCCGGCCTGACGCGCCGAACGAGGTTCTCCTGCGGCGGCAGTTGCGCTGCGTCCAGCGTGTCGTCGAGGACTACTTCGACGAGATCGCCCCTGCAGCCACTGTTCCGCAGCCCCGGCCGGCGGCGGACGACGCAGAACCGGAGGCGCTGCCTGTGAGCCCCGCCACCGACATCCAGAAGGGGGGAGTGCCACGCCCATCCGTTCCTAGCCCCGTCCTCACCCCCGCCGACATCGCCCGCATCCAGCGCCAGAAGCCACTGCAGCCCGACGAGTTCCTACTGCGTGAGCTCCAGCGCTCACGCAGCGGCAGCATGCGGGACATCGTCGAGACCATCCGCCGAGACCAGATGGATCTGGTCACCGGCTCGCCTTCCGACATCCTCGTCGTGCAGGGCGGCCCGGGCACCGGCAAGTCCGCGGTCGGCCTTCACCGCGTGACCTGGCTGGTCAACAATGAGCACTTCAAGGCCCAGGACATCCTCGTCGTCGGCCCTCACCAGCGGTTCCTCGACTACGTCGGGCAGGTCCTACCCACCCTCGGTATCCGAAACGTCAACGCCGTGCAGGTGACCCGCCTGTGGAACGGCGAGATCCTCGGTACTGACACGCCCCAGGGGCGGGTCGTCAAGTCCGACGAACGCATGGCGGCCGTCCTGCGTCGGCGCGTTGAGCACGAGTGCCGTCCTGAGGCAATCGACGAGTTCACCACCACCCCCTCATACAAGGACGCCAAACCAGAGCTCACCGTCACTGCTGGCAGCACCACCCTGCGCATCCCGCGCTCGGAGGTCCTCGCTCTCTTGGTGGAAATACGCGAAGGCGACGGCTCCTATCGTGAGCGACGCGACCGCTTCCGTAGCCTGCTCGTCGACCGCCTGCTACAGGAACTCGTTGCAGTCGCCCCACGCCGCAGCCGCGGCGACACGATCCGCCGCGACCTGGAACGGAACCGCCAAGTCGAGCGCCTGATCGAACGCGTCTGGCAGTCGCCGGGTGACAGGGAGGCTCTGCGGAGCCTCTACGACTCCCATGACCTCATGCGCACCTGCGCCGATGGCATCCTCGACGCCGAGGAGCAGGCGGCCCTGCACCGCCCCAGGGCCGACAAGGCCGACGCCGACTCCTGGACCCTTGACGACCACGTCTGCCTCGAAGAACTGCGGTACCTCATCACCGGAGAGACCCCGCAACGCTACGGGCACATCGTCGTCGACGAAGCCCAGGACCTGACACCCATGCAGGCCCGCTCCCTGCGCCGACGCTCTGCGGTGAACGGCTCCATGACCGTCCTCGGCGACCTCGCCCAGGCCACAGGCCCCCACACCTACACCGACTGGGACCGCCTCGGCACCCTCCTTTCCGATCACGGCGACTGGCGCGTCGCAGAACTGAACACCAGCTACCGCGTACCCGCAGAAATCATGGACTTCGTCGCGCCACTGGCCCGCACGGTTGCCCCCGCATTGCCCTACCCGCAGGCCGTGCGCGAATCCGGCGAGGACGCTGTCCGGACGTTGGCCACCGAGCCGTGGAAGCTACTCGACGACACTGTCGCCCAAGCCACCCGTCTCCTCGGCACCAGCGACGGGCACACGCTGCGCTCCGTCGCCGTCATCGTCCCCGACGACTCCGGCTGGCTCGACGAAATCAGCCGCCACCTGGATCAGGCCATCGGCATCGCCAACCAACGGCGTGGGGCCATATCCGTCCTGGCCGCCGCCCAGGCCAAGGGCATGGAATACGACCACGTCCTCGTCATCGAACCCACAACCATCGCCACCCGCGGCCCTGCCGGCCTGCGCCAGCTCTATGTCGCCCTCACCCGCAGCACCCAGAGCCTGACGGTCCTCCACACCTCACCGCTCCCGGAGGCTCTCACGAACACCCACGGCACCACCGAGCCAGCACCCACCGAAGTCAGACCACGCATGACAGACGGTGACGTCCCCGAAATCGGTACCACCATCCGTGTCCGAGTGCTTGGCCCGACGCCCGGCGGCCGCTACAGGGTCAAAGCCCTGTCTCCCGCGGTTGACGTTTCTTTGGTTCTGACCGTCCGCCACGGCTCCGTTCCCCCTCATCCCGGCGAGGAACTGGACTGCTGGGTGTTCGCCCACGAGAAGAGCCACTGTCTGCTCACCGCAGATCAGCGCGGGCGCCAGCCCATCTCGCCCAGAATGGCCGAACGCTACGTGGCGGCCCTTGACGTTCTCGACGAGCTGACCAAGGGTGACGGCACTGTTCCGGAGAACGCTACCGAACGTCTTTCTGAGCTCAAGGGCATGGCCAACCGCGTCCTTCGCCGCGACCAGGCGGACTGGGTGGACGTGCGGCGTGTGCTCGGATCCCCGGATAAGCACCGCCTAAGCCTCCTGCGTGACCTCGCGGCGAACACCAACCGTGCGCTCAAGGACAACAACCTGGACGTAAGCCGACTCCGGGAGGAATTGGCAAGCGCGGGCTGGACCCAGTCTCTGGCCGAAAGCCGGGAGGCGCTCCATCACCGCCTGGCTTCCTCGGTCGAACCGGAAACCGAGATTGCACCCGCCTCCATCGTCCAGCAGCCCGAGCAGAAGAAAGCCGAGCCTATGACGCCCGTCACGGACATTCCCACCACGCCGGCAACGCCCACGCAAAGTCTTCTGCACACCCTGGAGACTGCGGCGGCCGCCGACCGCACCTGCAAGAAGCACGAAGCGGTGCGCCACGCCCTGATGGCGGCCCTGCTCTGGGCGGACCTGCAACCGACCGAGTCCCCGGTCATCGATGTCAGCCGCATCGCTGAGGACGGCCACTTCCTCTACGAGGTTCTCGGAGCCGGTCGCTCCACCTACGCCGACCTCCGCTTGGGAGCCACCCGCCTCCTGGAGATCAACCACATCCTGCCCGCTCCCGCCGACCGCCTCCACCTGGTGCTGTCCGAACCGCCCGCCGAGGATTGGTCGGCCGACACCTTGCATGCCGTCTTCGGCGTCCATGTCCTCTGGCGCACCCCCGACAGTTGGGGCGGCCGCAACACGGATACCGCCCTGGGCTCGGGTCAGCCGTAGCCCCTCCCGGCAGAAGGAAGATTTCCCACCCGGAGGGGGTCTCGACTTTCGACGTTTTCGTTGATCGTCGTGGGGGTGCTCGTGTGGGTGATGGGGGCCTGACCGCGCGGAGCTGGGCAGCAGAGAAGCATCGGACGACGATTAGGAATGACACATGCGGGACGCTGTCGCAATCACCCTGGTTGCTCTAGCAGCTGCGGGTTGCACCGTGTTGGCAACACTACTGATCCTCCGTCGGCGTCGGCTCAACATCGTCACGGCAGCCGTGAACGAGAACCTGCAATCAAAGGCGCCCTCGGGCATGACCGGCATGATGTCGACGGAGTCGACACCATCGCCCGTACCCGTCGTTGACTCCCAGGTTTTGGTCGTGCCAGGAACCAGCGACGATGAGGTGTACGTGTTCGGCGCACCCGAGAATCTGGACTTGTTCGGCACAACGGTGGTCCAGACGCCAATGCAGCTCGGATCATGGGCCACTCGGATCAAGGCTGCCGTGGACGGCGTACAGACGTACCAGCAGATGGTCGGACGCCTCATGCTGGTCGACCCGGAGATGGCGGCAGCTATTCGCGCGGGCAGCGCGGCGAAGGACAAGGCGGGAGAGGTCCTCGCCCTCGTTCGAGGCAACAAGGGCAGGTTCCAGCATGTTGCGCGCCTCAAGGAGGTAGGTGGGCTCGCCGCAGCAGCGTCGATGACGAACGCTCTTTCCGCGATGGCGCTCCAGGCTCAGCTCGATCGGATCGAGAAGCAGCTCACGACCATTTCCGAACAGGTGGGAAACGTCCAGCGGAAACAGCTCCGCGAGTGGCATGCGGAAGCTCGCGCCACGCAGCTCCAACTCGCGGAGGTCTACCAAACCGCGAGGAGCGCCGGGACCCTCTCGAAGACGAACTGGGGACAGATCGAGTCGAGCGGGATTCTGCTCAAGACACACCAACTCCACGACATCGAACAACTCCGCGATGCCATCACGACGCTTGAGGACGTCGCGCGCGATCAGACTCTACGAGGTCGTGAACGGAGACTGACTAGCGCTGTTGAAGGGATCCTCGCTGCCCGCGCAGCGCTTGAGGACTCGTCGCGGTCCTGGGTCCAGTTCTCCGCCCTGCGACTGTGGCGGATGACCATTGTTGACGATCCCACGCTCGAGCCGTACCGGGAGAAGTTGGCGGCGGATGTCGCCCAGCAGGCCGCAACCCTCGACCCGCTCATCGCCCAGGCTGATGCCGCAGTCCGCCAGGTCGCAGACTTCCGATGGTGGCATCGTGTGCGAAGTCCGATCGCCGCTCGACGATTGCCCGCGAAAGTCGAGGCTGCGCTGTCCGAGGTGAGCGAAATCGACTGGACACCACTCCGTCTGGAGCAATCACGAAGGAGGCTCGACCCTCCGAGGGAGGGCCGGAACCTGTCAAAGTGATCAAGGCAGGTGATCGTGTCTGCCCACCCGCCCAGGTCAGCCCGCCGAGCAGGAAATCCGCACCGTCCAACAAGCATGGGCCGCCGCCAGCGTCAACGCCGCAGTGTGAGACCACGGACCTGTCAGAACATCGAAAGTCGAGAGGGGAAGGACGGCACCTGAATCTCGTCGAAATGACCGCGATGGAGGACGGCAGTTGCCTCGTCAGCGTGTTCGGTCTCGGTGCTCTCGGCGTCGCCTGAAAGGTTCGGCCGCCGTCGGCAGGTGCCCAGCTCGCGGCCGCGAGGACGGCATATCAACTTGCGAGCTGCTCAGGATCGACGGTCGATTCGCCGGGCGGCCGCCGCGGTGACCTCCTCGGGGGTGTACGCGCGCAACAGGACATCCAGCGAGCGGTCCAGCCCTGCCCGGCGATCGGACCAGTCCCGGGCAAGGGCCTGCGCGACGGCCGCACTCAGGAAGTCCTCCGGGGTCTTGCCGGCCACGACGGCCTGACCACAAACCCGTTCCCACACCTCGTCGGCCATGGGGATGCTCATGAGGTATTTGCCGTCGGGCCCAGGGAACATGCTGAACAGCACATCGATAGGCAGTGCGTGCTGCAGCCGCCGCCAGATCGTCTTCATGGCCCGGGGTTCGTTCTGCGCTGACACAAGCACGGCGAGACGTTTGCGGTCGCCGGAGGCCGCCAAGGGCAGACGGCCCTCCTGCCGCGCGGCCCTCAGCTCGACGGTCCCGACCGCACGGGTCAGGGTGATCTCAACGGCATACATGGTCACTTGAGCACTCTCCTACTGTGGAGAAGATCCACTCCGACACGACAACGGGTCTCATTCGAGTGAGACCTCCCCGTCGGGCAGCCAGCCCTCCCAATAGCCGTCCATGAGCAGCGGCAGCGTGTCCGGCTCCACCCGCGCTTCTGCGTCCCGTAGTTGGGCTGTGCTCCACCAGCGAGCATCCGTCCCGAAGAGGACACGCACGTCCTCCAGCCAGGCCTCGGTGACAGGTCCGGCCAGTACGACGTACTCGACGCGTTGCCGCCCGCCGACGGCCGGAAGGACCCCGACCACCGGTGCGATCCGCAGACAGGGCAGGCCGGTCTCCCACCGCAGGTAGCGCACCGCGGTTCGGCGGTAGGACTCGCCCGCACGCACGGGCACGGTTGGCACCGACCAGGCGTCCCCGCAGTGGAGTTGGACGGGTGACAGCAGGAAGCGGTGTTCCGCCCGGTCGATGACGACGGGACGGACGACTGCAGCAGAAGCAGGAACGGAACGGGGCACGTATGTCACCCTGCCTTCATGCCATTGGAATAGCACCTTGAAGTGTTCCATTCGGGTGTAGCGGGGAAGATCCGCCCTGTGCCATCCAGCGGATTAGATGCGATGTGCGTGCGGCAGCGCCTCCGCATCCAGTTCACTGGATATAGAGACCGGTCGGACCGAGCGGTGCCGGACCGGCCCATGCGCGGTGTGAACGCACAGGGCCGGCCCGGGACCGCTCGGCCCGGCCCTGTGCGGATGCCGAGGAGCGGATGGACACGCTGTGGCCCGACCGGCTGAGCCTGGGAGACCAGGTCCGGTTCGACGGGCAGGTGTGCACGGTGACCGGCGTGTGCGGTGGGCGCGTTGCGCTGCTGGACAACCTCGGCGCCACCGAGCACGTCGACGTGATCTCACTGCTGGCCTCGGGGGACTTCGCGTTCCTGGGGCAGGGCACAGGACCTCCGGAGCAGTCGGCGCCGCCCCTGCCGGAGGCGGCGCTGGAGCGGGCGAAGTGGTGGCGGCGGCACGTCACCGAGGTGCTGACCGGTGTGCCGCACGACGCCCCGCCCGGCACCGAGCCGCTCCCGGCCTACGACCCGTCACGCCACACGCTGGCCGAGCGGGAAGAAACCAAAGCAAGGGAGTTGGCCGACCTGGGGGTGGGCGGGGCTTCCTCGCGGACGGTACAGCGCAAGCGGCAGCGGTATCAGCAGCAGGGACTGGCAGGTCTCGCCGACGGCCGGGCCCGGCGGCACATGCCCGACGAAGCCCAGCTGGATCCCCGGGTACGGACGACGGTCTGGGAGGTGCTCGCCACACAACGGTCAGGAGCCCCCCCGACGGCCAGGCATCTACACAATCAGGTGCTGGCCCGGCTGGCCGGGCCCATCGCGGCGGGCGAGCTGCCCAGGCCGCCCCGGGCCGCCGTCCGGCGGCTCGCCGCCGAGATGCTTGTCAGCGAAGGGAAGACGCGGCTCCGCCGGGTGAACGATGTGGCCGTGGGCGAGCGCGTTCATCTCGACACGGTCGAGCTGCCCCTGCCATCCGGCGGGGCAGACCCAAAGGAACGCCTTCGGCTGCTGGTCGCTCTGGACGAGGCGACCAGGCTCGTACTAGCGGCCGTCGTCCACACCGGGCACCGGCCGCCGCTGCACACGACGCTGCTTGCCCGGATGTGCTCGCCCCTGGACGTGTACGCCGACTGGGGCACCGTCCTGTCCGGACGGCTCCATGGCACGGAGCGGCGACACACGTCCTCACTGATCGTCCGTCCGGCCAGCCTCGTCGCCGACGGGTCCAACGCTCCCGGCCTGCGGACACTGCGCGAAGCCTGCGTCCAACTGGGCATCCACGTGCGGTACGCGCAGCGTGTGCGGCCGACGGACCGCCAAGCTGTAGAGCGCACACTGGACCACTTCGCGTCCCTGTTCACCGACCATCTGCTGTCCACCGCCGGGCGGGCCGCGCACGAGACCGGATGGCCGCCCGAGATGGTGCAGGACCTGCTCGACGCGTGGGTGACCCGTATCTGGCCGGAGACCCCCGTGCCGACCTCACCCGCAGGCGGAACGCACACGCCCCGGGCCCGTCACGAGACGCTGACCGCTTCAGCGGGATGGACACCGACGCCGTTTCCTCCGCAGGTTTTCCCAGCACTTCTTAACGTGTCCTGGAGAGTGGTCGGGCCCCAGGGGTTGCGGCTCGGCGGGCACACTTACAACGCGACGGCCCTGGACCGCCTGCGTTCCTCGGTGTCGCCCGGCGGCGGCCGCAGGTCGTTCGAGGTGCGCTGGGACCCGTACGACCTCCGCCGTGTGTGGCTGCGGTCCGGAGACGACGAGTGGATCACGGTTCCCGCCGCATCTCCTGCTGCGCGGTCCGCCATCCAGACCGTCCTGCATCACGCGCCGCTCGAACACGCGGAGGTCTACGCCGCCATCGCCCGGCGGCAGCCGGACACGGCCTCCGGCGAAAGCGCGCCCAGTCCCGTCTCGTGGGCCGGGTCGTCCTGTCGTGACTGGGTGGTCTCCCCGTTTACGGCCCTGGCGGACGGCTCGCGCGTGGCACCGGAGGATGTCCGCGTGTCCTATCACGCCAGGCTCCCACTGCGCGTGCCGGGCGTCGTATACGCCGCTCAGCGGATCGAGGAGCTGCTGGACCTCAACCGGTACGGGGCAGGCGCCCGCCACGGAGTGCTGCTGCACGGGGTGTCTGGTACCGGCAAGACCACAGCCATGCTGGAAGCAGCCCGCCGCTACACCGCCCAACTGCCCGAGAGCTCCTCGGAGGAACCAGGCAACTCGACCATGCCGGTGATCTATGTCCGGCTGCCGCCCGCCACCTCGCCGCGGCTTCTTCTGGCCGAACTGGCGCGGAGTCTCGGCATCCCGCTGCGCGGCTCACCCACGACCGCCGACCTGGCGGTCCGGGTGAGCGAGGCAATGGCAGCCGCGCACACCGGCCTGGTCCTCGTCGACGAAGTCCAGCAACTTCGCAGTCCAGGTTGGTCGGACACGGCCGTGGCCGAGACTCTGGACTACCTGTGCGACCGCATCCCGGCGACGTTCGTCTTCGCCGGGATCGGCAGCCCCACATCTCTCGCCACAACGGTGACGCACACGCCGCACCGTCGGCTGCTGTCGGTACGCCTGGACCTCGTTCCCGACGGCGAGATCTGGCAAAACGTCATCAGCCGGGCCGAGCACGCTCTGCGCCTACACGCACACAAGCCAGGCACCCTGACCGCCCAGGCGGCCCTTCTCCACCAGCGCACCAGCGGCAACGTGGGACAACTGGCCCTCCTCCTGCGCGCCGGAGCCGTCCGTGCCATTCGCGAAGGCACCGAACAGCTGACGGTTTCGCTGCTTTCCGAGCTGTCTCTTCCCAGCCGCGGGTAAAGCCTCCTCCGAGACCCAAAACATCCATACACAAAAGCTAATGACGAACATGTAGACGATAAAGGGATGCCCTACAAGGCTTGCAGCCACCAAAAAGCCAACTGGTCCCCAAAAGGCCAGACAGCCAACTGGCTTTGCCCCTAACGTGGTCCGCATGACGTACCAGGAGACTTTCCCAAGTCCCCCGGCTGACCTCGGGGACGAAGCGGAGCAAGCGGTCCGTCAGTACGACGCCCTTATCGAGAAATCCCAAGCAGCCATCGAAACGCTGAACGCGGCACTGCGAGAGGAAACCGAGAAGTGCGAGGCGCTGATCACTCACCGCGATGAGGCACAAGGCCTGGTGGGGATGCAGTCGCGCTTGCGGGCCATGCACGAACGCGCCAGAGAGCACGGCATCTTCACCGCTCAGCCCGCCCCTCCAGTGACGCTGCGCATCGTCCCGGACCCGCAGCTCCGGGAACCATCCGTATCGGACACGAAGCCGCCCGCGCCTACCGACCCCGCACCATCGCCGGCGGATGCGGGACCGCCATCAGCCGAAATCATCATCCGCAGCAAGAAACAGCAGGAAATCCTGAACGTCATCGCCTCCCGCCTCGACATCGCCTGGGGCAGTGAGGACATCGCGAAAATCCTGGGCATCCCCAAGGAGGACCCTCGGGGGCGCAAGCGCCTGCGCAACTGCCTGCGGGCCCTGACCCTGGTCGGCGCCGTGGAGCGAATCACGCGTGAGGACGATCGGCACGTCTACTACCGCCCGCGTATGAACTGGAAGTTCGAATAGCTCAAGCCATTCCGCCCACGATAAGCCATCCACGCAGCACCACTACAAAATTGACCGCCGCCGCATAAAGCGATCCAGGTTGCCCCCTGGGTCTGCGGCGACGGTCGTGACCAGCTACGGCCGTTTCCGACACTACCCGGCTCCGCCTGGGCGTGTCCGGCATTCGGCCATATTCCTCTGCCTCTTTCCCGAGGAGCCGAATGCCCATGCGAATTCACTGCGGAGGATTGCCCGGCTCACGGCCGGGCCACAGGTCCACCTCCAGCGCCTTCTCCAGGTTCGCGATCGTCAGAAGGTCGCACCACACCGCGCCGTCGAGCACCTGCACGATTGTCATCCGGGACACCCCGGTGCGCCGGGACACCTCGGCGACGGACAAGCCGTTGGCGTCGATCACCCGGCGCAGCCGGGCCGCCACCTCCTGCGCGACCCAGGCCCCGTGGTGGTCACCGAGCACAGCGTGCGGCCAGATGCCCTCGACCACGTATGTGAGGGGCTTGAGTCGTCGCTTGTCTCCCTGGGGCACGTCGAAGAGTGTCGCCCATCCGGCCCTCCAGACATGACAGTGTCCGCCACCTCCACGTCATGCTATTGGAATAACACCCCTCCCGGGGTCTTTTCCTGGTGGAGAGTCACGATGGACGCGATCGAGCGCTACCGGCCTCAGCTTTCCGGCCCCGTCTGGGACCGCGTCGGCCCCGACTGCCGCCGCGCGGTGGCCAAGGCCAAGCCGGCCACGCCGAAGGAGGCCCGCGACTGGCTCGGTGCCCTCGCGCACGCCGCCGCGCACGCGGACGCTTCCGGGCGCCCCACGAAGGCAGAGCACCTGCTCACCGCGGAGGCGATCGAGTGGTACCTAGCCACCGGCTGCCTGCACCTGGAGGAGTCCTCCCGCTCCAACCGCCGCTGCCGCCTCAACAAACTCCGCCGCGCCCTGCTCGGCCCCGACCTGATCACCGGCAACCCGGCCGCATACTCCGGCTCGGACGCCTCCCGCCCGTACACGCAGCCGGAACAGGCCCAGTTGTACGCCTCAGCCCGCTCCCAGCCGACCGACGAGCTGCGGTACGGCCTGCTGACGCTGCTCGCCCTCGGCTTCGGCTGCGCCCTGGACTCACCCGAAATCATCCCGCTGCGGACCCACGACGTCCGCGAGGCACCCAATGGCGCTGTGGCCGTAGCGGTCCGCGGACAGCGTGCCCGTGTGGTGCTGTGCCGCAGCGCCTGGGCCCCGGTTCTCACCGAGACCACCGCCTGGGCCTCCCGTCCCGGCCAGGCCCGCTCCCTCTTCCGTCCGAGCAGCCGCGCCCGCGGCACCAACACGGTCACCAACTTCCTCGCCCGCACCAAGAAGCCGCCCGGAACGCCGCCGCTGGTCATAGGCCGGGCACGCGCCACCTGGCTCGTCGACGCGATCGAAGCCCGCATGCACCTGCCCACCCTGATGGCCGCCGCCGGCCTGACCACTCTGCGCTCGATCGACCGGGTACTGCCCCACGTCCGCAACCTCTCGCCCGACCAGGCCGCCGCCGCACTGAAGGAGCTGTAAACCGGTGAACAGCCGTCTCGCACGCCACCCCCGCATCGCCCGCCTGCGCTCCCAGCGTGCCCTCGTCCCCGACCACGAGGCCATGGAGATCCTCGACGAAGTGGCCGCCTCCGGCCTGGTCGAGGAGATCCAACCGCTCGTCGCCCGTGGAACAGGCAGCCCTTGCACCCTTCCGGTCGAGGCCCTCCTGGTCGGCATGTGCCTGACCGCCGCACGCAACGGCGGCGTCATCCTCTTCACTGCTGTCACGGACCTGCTCTACTTCGCGCTCTCCGACGAGGTTCGCCAGCAACTCGGTCTACGCCGCTACCCCGATCACGACCATGGCTTCGAAGCCGCCTACGCCGTCGTCCGCCGTCGCATCCACAGCGTCCTCGACGCGATCGACCCGTCCCCACTGCCCAAGAACCACCGGCTGGCCCGCCGCCACGCCGAGAAGCTCCTGGCCCAGACCGACCCCGCCGACCTCGCCCGCAAGCGCACGCTCATGCTCCGCGTGGCCAACATGATCGTCACCATGTCTCTGCGCGAGGCCCTGCCCCTCCTGGAAGGCCACTGGGACGGATCGGCCTGCGTCGACGCCACCGTCCTCGGCACCTACGCCAAGGGCCTCGCCCCCAACAGCCCCGTCACCTCCACCGACCCCGACGCCGCCTGGTACGTCCGCACCGCCAAGCACAAAGACCCCCTCGCCCTCGACGACCTCGCCCCCGCCCAGCAGGACAAGAACGGCGCCAAACTCCGGAAGAAAACAGACCGGATCAAGAAGCGGCTGTTCGGCTACGACGCCTCGCTCGTCATCGCCCGCGACCCCAACCACGACGGCGTCCCGCTGCCCGACGGCTCCGCGAACCCCGATGTCGTCCCCGCACTGGTCATCGCCTTCTCCGTCGACAAGCCCAGCCACCGCCCCGGCCACGTCGCCATCGAAGCCCTCCAGCAGATCGACGACAGCCTCCCGCGCGGCTACCTGGCCGGCGACCGCGCCTACAACAACCAGAAACCGGAGAACTACCAGCTCCCCATCCGCGCCATGGGCTACGAGCCCGTCTACGACTACGCGAAGGACCAACTCGGCGTCCAGGCCGGCTTCGCCGGCGCCGAACTCGTCGAGGGCAACTGGTACTGCCCCTCCATGCCCCAGACCCTCAAGGACGCCACCAAGGACCTGATCGCCGAGAAGATCGACAAGCAGACCTGGATCGACCGCATCCGAGCCCGAGCCGCCTACCTCTTCATGCCCAAGCAGCGCCCCGACGCCGAAGGCCACCGTCGCGTCATGTGCCCCGCCGAAGCCAACCGCGCCCAGTGCCCACTCAAGAAGCACACCCTCGGACGCGGCATCCACCTGCCCCTCGTAGACCCCACCCCCAGCCCCACGGGCTCACCTCTGTGCTGCAGCCAGAAGACGGTCACGGTCCCGCCGGAAGCCGGCGCCAACCTGTGGCAGCCCCTCCAGTACGGCTCCGAAACCTGGCAGCGCGTGTACTTCCGGCTCCGCAACAGCGTCGAAGGCATCAACGGCTACGCCAAGGACCCCCTCTACGAACGCCTCGAAGACGCCGGCACCCGCCGCATCCGCGGCATCGCCGCCCAGACCCTTCTGCTGGCCTTCCAACTGGCCCACGCCAACCGCCGCAAGCTCACCGCCTGGGCGGACTCCATCGCCCTCCACGGTGACCGGCCCCACCGCCGACCCACTCGCCGCCGCAAGACCAAGCCACTGGGAACCTGGACCCCCAAGGGCCACGTCACCCAGCCCTGAGAGCTTCCTCACAAGCCAGCAGTAGCCCACAGTCGAACAACCAACCCCCGGCACAGCAACCGAAGATCCACACACCCAAAAACCGGACCGCCGACGGCCCCAGCCGTCGGCGGTCCACGTGTTTCTGGCCACAGACAGCAGAACGGGCCGCATCGTGATCACGATGCGGCCCGTTCCGTCGGTGCAACTAGAGCACTTTCGTCGGTGCTCCCTGGTGCGCGAGGGGGGAGTTGAACCCCCACGCCCTTGCGGGCACTGGAACCTGAATCCAGCGCGTCTGCCTATTCCGCCACCCGCGCATTGGGTGTGTCCTCAGGTTTGTGGGCTTTTCGGCCCGCCGCCTTCCGACATGCAGAACATTAGCACGCGGTCCAGGGTGCGTTCACATCCCTATTTCGCGGGCAGGGAGCAGGTGGGGGACGGTCGGCGACCCCGTACGTCTCCGTGGTGACTGGTTCACGTATCAACCTCGTACCTATGGCGACCGTCTCCCCAGGAGCCGGACCAGGAGCACAGTCGGGTGCGGGACACTGGTCCACGGCCGCCTCTACGATCCTGGGCAGAAGCGAGAGTCCGAAGCAGGTGCGCACGAGGGAGTCGACACCCGTCGACGGGGCCGACAGGGGGAACCAGCCGATTCACCGGCGCGTGGATACGATCAGTAAGCAGTACCAGGTAAGCGGCAACGTGACCGGCAAGGCGAGCGGCACGACACAGGACGGCAGCCACTACGGAGGAGGTGCCCCATGGGAGTTCTGAAGAAGTTCGAGCAGCGTCTCGAGGGTCTGGTCAACGGCACCTTCGCCAAGGTCTTCAAGTCCGAGGTCCAGCCCGTCGAGATCGCCGGCGCGCTCCAGCGTGAGTGCGACAACAACGCGACCATCTGGAACCGCGACCGCACGGTCGTCCCCAACGACTTCATCGTGGAGTTGAGCACGCCGGACTACGAGCGGCTCAGCCCCTACTCGGGCCAGCTCGGCGACGAGCTCGCCGGCATGGTGCGCGACTACGCCAAGCAGCAGCGCTACACCTTCATGGGACCGATCAAGGTCAACCTGGAGAAGGCGGACGACCTCGACACCGGCCTGTACCGGGTGCGCAGCCGTACGCTCGCCTCCTCCAGCAGCCAGGCGCCGGAGCAGGCGCCCGCCGCGGGCGGCAGACAGCGGCCCGGCGGACCGGGCAGCGCTCCGTATCTCAGCGCCGGCGGCGGAGCCGCGGCTCCGCCCATGCCGTCCGCTCCGCCGCCCGGCGCCCCCGGCGCCCGTCCCGGCGGTTACGGCTACCCGCCCGCCGCAGGCGCGCAGCGCCCCGGCGGGGCAGGCGGGGGGCTGGCCGGGGCTCCGCAGCCCGGGTCCCGCACCCGCCACTGGATCGAGATCAACGGTGCCCGCCACCAGATCTCCCGCGCGACGCTGGTGCTGGGCCGTAGCACCGAGGCCGACGTGCGGATCGACGACCCCGGCGTGTCGCGTCGGCACTGCGAGATCCGGACCGGTTCGCCCTCGACGATCCAGGATCTCGGTTCCACCAACGGCATCGTGGTGGACGGGCAGCACACCACGCGCGCTACGCTCCGCGACGGCTCGCGGATCGTCGTGGGCAGCACCACCATCATTTACCGGCAAGCCGAAGGGTGAAGCGGGGGCAATGTCAGAGCTGACCCTCACGGTCATGCGGCTGGGTTTCCTGGCCGTACTGTGGCTGTTCGTGATCGTGGCCGTGCAGGTCATCCGCAGCGATCTGTTCGGTACGCGTGTCACCCAGCGCGGGTCGCGCCGGGAGGCGGGGCGGGCGCAGCAGCAGGCCCAGCGCCAGCAGGCGCCCCCGCAGCAGCGCCAGCAGCCGGCCGCCGCCGGCCGCACGCGCCGTAACGCACCGACGAAGCTGGTCGTGTCCGAGGGCACCCTCACCGGCACCACCGTCGCGCTCCAGGGCCAGACCATCACGCTGGGCCGGGCGCACGACAGCACGATCGTGCTGGACGACGACTACGCCTCCAGCCGCCATGCCAGGATCTACCCGGACCGCGACGGTCAGTGGATCGTCGAGGACCTGGGCTCCACCAACGGCACGTATCTCGACCGATCGCGGCTGACGACTCCCACACCGATCCCGCTGGGCGCGCCGATCCGTATCGGCAAGACCGTCATCGAGCTTCGGAAGTAGTGCTGCATCATGAGTGAGCGCGAGCGGAGCGAGCACGCGGCGGCGGCCGGCACTCAGGGCCCCGGTGTGCTCCCGAGCGGAGGGTGGGCAGTGTGGCTCGACACGACCGGCTGTACCCGGGGCCGACGGGCGAGGTGCGCATGAGTCTGTCACTGCGTTTCGCCGCCGGATCGCACAAGGGCATGATCCGGGAGGGCAACGAGGACTCCGGTTACGCCGGTCCGCGCCTGCTCGCCATCGCCGACGGCATGGGCGGCGCCGCCGCGGGTGAGGTCGCCTCCTCGGAGGCCATCTCCACGATCGTCGCCCTCGACGACGACGTCCCCGGCTCCGACGTTCTGACCTCGCTCGGTACCGCCGTCCAGCGCGCCAACGACCAGCTGCGCGCCCTGGTGGAGGAGGATCCCCAGCTCGAGGGCATGGGGACCACGCTGACCGCTCTGCTGTGGACCGGCCAGCGTCTGGGTCTGGTGCATGTCGGCGACTCGCGTGCCTACCTGTTGCGTGACGGCGTGCTGACGCAGATCACGCAGGACCACACCTGGGTGCAGCGCCTCGTCGACGAGGGCCGTATCACCGAGGAAGAGGCCACCACGCACCCGCAGCGCTCGCTGCTGATGCGCGCGCTGGGCAGCGGCGAGCATGTCGAGCCGGACCTCTCCATCCGGGAGGTCCGCGCCGGCGACCGGTATCTGATCTGTTCCGACGGGCTGTCCGGGGTGGTCTCCCACCAGACGCTCGAGGACACTCTCGCCAGCTACCAGGGCCCGCAGGAGACGGTGCAGGAGCTGATCCAGCTCGCGCTGCGCGGCGGCGGCCCCGACAACATCACCGTGATCGTGGCCGACGTCCTCGACCTGGACACCGGGGACACGCTCGCCGGGCAGCTGTCGGACACCCCGGTGGTGGTCGGCGCGGTCGCCGAGAACCAGCTGCAGCTGCACGACAACGGCATCATGCAGACGCCGGCGGGCCGGGCTTCCGGTCTCGGCCGCAGGCAGCAGGGGCACGGCGGGGGCGGCGAGTTCGGACCGCCCGGCTCCGGCGGCGACATCACCGGCTTCATCCCGACCGACGGCTTCGGTGACTACACCGACGACGACTTCGTGAAGCCGCGCAAGGGCCGTAAGTGGCTGAAGAGATCCTTCTACAGTGTGCTCGCGCTCGCCGTGATCGGCGGCGGCCTGTACGGCGGCTGGCGCTGGACGCAGACGCAGTACTACGTCGGCACCAAGGACGAGCACGTCGCCCTGTACCGGGGCATCAGTCAGGACCTGGCGTGGGTGTCGTTGTCGAAGGTCGAGAAGGACCACCCCGAGATCGAACTCAAGTACCTCCCGGAGTACCAGCAGAAGCTGGTCGAGTCGACGATCGCCGAGGGCGATCTGTCCGCCGCCCAGAAGAAGATCGACGAGCTGGCCGTCCAGGCCTCTGCCTGCAAGAAGCAGGCCGACGCCACCCCGGCGGGCAAGACCGGCTCGAAGACCGGTTCGAAGACCGGCACGGGCGAGGCCGGCGGCACCACGGGAACCACCCCCACGTCGCTCACGTCCAAGGCATCGCCGAGCCCCTCGGCAACCGCGTCCCCGTCCGTATCCGCGACCGCCACTCCCACCCCCGGCCCCAGCCTTTCGGAGGAAGAGCAGAAGGTCGTCTCGCGGTGCGGTGAGCAGTAGGCAAGCCGTGAGAGGCCCCGTCACACGATGAGCAGTACTACCAACTCGCCGACGCATCACACGTCCACGATCGGCTCGATCGGTACGCCGAGCCGGCGCAACACCGAGCTCGCGCTGCTGGTGTTCGCCGTCGTCATCCCGGTCTTCGCCTACGCCAACGTGGGCCTGGCCATCAACGAGCAGGTGCCGTCCGGCCTCCTGGCCTACGGGCTGGGCCTCGGTCTGCTGGCCGGCGTCGCCCATCTCGTCGTCCGCAAGTTCGCGCCGTACGCCGATCCGCTGCTGCTGCCGCTGGCCACGCTGCTGAACGGGCTGGGTCTGGTCGCCATCTGGCGTCTGGACCAGTCGAAGTACCTGCAGCAGGCCGAGCAGGCCGGTACGGCCGCGCCGCGGCAGCTGCTGTACACGGCGATGGGCATCGCCCTGTTCATCGTGGTGCTGATCTTCCTCAAGGACCACCGCGTTCTGCAGCGCTACACGTACATCTCGATGGTCGGCGCGATCTTCCTGCTGCTGCTGCCGCTCGTGCCGGGTCTGGGCCAGAACATCTACGGCGCCAAGATCTGGATCTCGGTGGCCGGTTTCTCCATCCAGCCCGGTGAGTTCGCCAAGATCGTGCTGGCGATCTTCTTCGCCGGCTATCTGATGGTGAAGCGGGACGCCCTGGCCCTGGCCAGCCGGCGTTTCCTCGGCCTCTATCTGCCGCGCGGCCGTGACCTGGGCCCGATCATCGTCGTGTGGCTGATCTCGATCCTGATCCTGGTCTTCGAGACGGACCTCGGCACCTCGCTGCTGTTCTTCGGCATGTTCGTGATCATGCTGTACGTGGCCACCGAGCGGACCAGCTGGATCGTGTTCGGTCTGCTGATGTCCGCGGGCGGCGCGGTCGGCGTGGCCAGCGTCGAGCCGCACGTGCAGCAGCGCGTCCAGGCCTGGCTCGACCCGATGAAGGAGTACAAGCTCTCCCAGGCGGGTGTCGGCGGCCACTCCGAGCAGGCCATGCAGGCGCTGTGGGCGTTCGGCTCCGGCGGCACGCTCGGCACCGGCTGGGGCCAGGGCCACTCGGAGCTGATCAAGTTCGCCGCCAACTCCGACTTCATCCTCGCCACCTTCGGTGAGGAGCTGGGGCTGGCCGGCATCATGGCGCTGCTGCTGCTGTACGGCCTGATCGCGGAGCGCGGCGTGCGGACCGCCCTCGCCGCCCGCGACCCGTTCGGCAAGCTGCTCGCCATCGGTCTCTCCGGCGCGTTCGCGCTGCAGGTGTTCGTCGTCGCCGGCGGTGTGATGGGGCTCATCCCACTCACCGGTATGACGATGCCGTTCCTGGCGTACGGCGGTTCGTCGGTCATCGCCAACTGGGCGCTGATCGGCATCCTGATCAGAATCAGCGACACCGCGCGCCGTCCGGCGCCCGCCCCCGCCTCCAACCCCGACGCCGAGATGACCCAGGTGGTCCGCCCGTCATGAACAAGCCCCTTCGCCGGATCGCGATCTTCTGCGGCCTTCTCGTGCTGACCCTGCTGCTGCGGGACAACTACCTGCAGTACGTCAAGGCGGACAGCCTCGCCAGCGACACCCAGAACCGTCGCGTCAACATCACGCGCTACTCCACCCCGCGCGGCGACATCATCGTCGACGGCAAGGCCATCACCGGTTCGGTGGAGACCAGCGGCGACTACAAGTACAAGCGCACCTGGACCAACGGCGCCATGTGGGCGCCGGTCACCGGCCGCTCCTCGCAGGCGTTCGGCGCCAACCAGCTGGAGAAGCTGGAGGACGGCATCCTCAGCGGCAACGACGACCGGCTCTTCTTCCGCAACACCCTGGACATGATCACGGGCAAGGAGAAGGAGGGCGGCAGCGTCGTCACCACCCTCAACGGCGCGGCGCAGAAGGCCGCGTACGACAAGCTCGCCGGGAAGAAGGGCGCGGTCGCCGCGATCGAGCCGTCCACCGGCAAGATCCTCGCGCTGGTCTCCGCGCCGTCCTACGACCCGTCGAAGTTCGCCGGGTCCTCCGACAAGGACCAGGAGGCGTGGAACGCGGTCCAGAAGAAGAACGACCCCGACGACCCGATGCTGAACCGGGCGCTGCGCGAGACCTACCCGCCGGGCTCCACGTTCAAGGTGGTCACGGCCGCGGCGGCGCTGGAGAACGGCGAGGTCGACGGCATCGACTCCAAGACCAACACCCCGGACCCGTTCCCGCTGCCGCAGTCCACGCAGAAGCTCCGCAACGAGCACGGCGACTGCGAGAACGCCACGCTGCGCTACGCGCTCATGGTGTCCTGCAACACCGTCTTCGCGAAGATGGCCGACAATGTCGGCAACGAGAAGATGATCGCGCAGGCCGAGAAGTTCGGTTTCAACGAGGGCAAGCTGGACACCCCGGTGCGCGCCGCCGAGTCCGTCTACCCCAAGGACAACCAGCCGCAGAACGCGCTGGACGGCATCGGGCAGGGCTCCAACCGCGCCACCCCGCTGCAGATGGCCATGGTCGCCGCGGCGGTCGCCAACGACGGCAAGCTGATGAAGCCGTACATGGTCGACGAGCTCAAGGCCCCCAACCTGGACACCCTGGAGACGACCGAGCCCCAGCAGCTGTCCCAGGCCGTCTCCTCCAAGACCGCGCAGGCCCTGCAGCAGATGATGGAGACGGTCGTCAACGACCCGCAGGGCACCGGCGGCAAGGCCAAGATCAACGGCGTGACCGTCGGCGGCAAGACCGGTACCGCCCAGCACGGCCTCAACAACAGCGAGAAGCCGTATGCCTGGTTCATCTCGTACGCGAAGCTGCCGGACGGCAGCGCACCGGTGGCCGTCGCGGTCGTCGTCGAGGACGGCGCCGCCAACCGCAGCGACATCACCGGCGGCGGTCTGGCCGGTCCGATCGCAAGGGACGTGATGAAGGCAGTCATCGACAGCAAGAAGTGACCCCCATCACGTCGCCTACACATCGGTGCACGTTGCGATACCGGTCCTGTATCGGGTGACGGGCTTGGCCAGGTCACACTGCTCCGTCCAGGTACGGTAAGCCCGGACGGCAGCCTCCGGCCGCACACGTGTGCCGGTCGGGACCGACGGAGAGGGCTGGTAGGTAGCTATGGAAGAGCCGCGTCGCCTCGGCGGCCGGTACGAGCTGGGCCATGTGCTCGGCCGTGGTGGCATGGCCGAGGTCTACCTCGCGCATGACACCCGCCTCGGCCGCACCGTGGCGGTGAAGACGCTGCGCGCGGACCTCGCGCGCGACCCTTCCTTCCAGGCCCGGTTCCGCCGGGAGGCCCAGTCTGCCGCCTCGCTGAACCACCCCGCGATCGTCGCGGTCTACGACACGGGCGAGGACTACATCGACGGGGTCTCGATCCCGTACATCGTCATGGAGTACGTCGACGGCTCCACGCTCCGCGAGCTGCTCCACTCCGGCCGCAAGCTGCTGCCGGAGCGGACGCTGGAGATGACCATCGGCATCCTCCAGGCGCTGGAGTACTCGCACAGAGCCGGCATCGTCCACCGCGACATCAAGCCGGCGAACGTCATGCTGACGCGCAACGGCCAGGTCAAGGTCATGGACTTCGGCATCGCCCGCGCGATGGGCGACTCCGGCATGACGATGACGCAGACGTCGGCGGTCATCGGCACCGCGCAGTACCTCTCGCCGGAGCAGGCCAAGGGCGAGCAGGTCGACGCGCGCTCCGACCTGTACTCGACGGGCTGTCTGCTCTACGAGCTGCTGACGGTACGGCCGCCGTTCGTGGGGGACTCCCCGGTCGCGGTGGCGTACCAGCACGTCCGGGAGGAACCGCAGCCGCCGAGCGTCTTCGACCCCGAGATCACCCCCGAGATGGACGCCATCGTCCTGAAGGCGCTGGTCAAGGACCCGAACTACCGCTACCAGTCGGCCGACGAGATGCGCCTGGACATCGAGGCCTGCCTCGACGGCCAGCCGGTCGCGGCGACGGCGGCGATGGGCTCGGTCGGCTACGGCGGGTACGGCGACAACCAGGCGACCACGGCCATGCGCTCCGCGGACGCCGGCGCCACGTCGATGCTGCCGCCCATGAACCCGGACGACGGCGGCTTCGGCTTCGACGACCGTCCCGACCGGCGCCGCCAGAAGAAGTCCAACGCCTCGACGATCCTGCTGGTCCTCGCCGCGGTGCTGGTGCTCGTCGGCGCGATCCTGATCGGCAAGTGGGTGTTCACCGGCGACGGCGCCTCCGACAAGCCCTTCCCGGTCCCGAACTTCGTGAACAAGACGCAGGCCGAGGCCACGACCATGGCCAAAAACGTCGAGCTCAAAGCGGTCTTCACGCAGAAGCCCTGCGAGAGCACCGCCAAGGGCAACATCTGTTCGCAGAACCCCGCGATCGGCCAGAAGGTCAACAAGGGCGACACGGTGAACCTGGTCGTGTCGACGGGTGCGCCGAAGGTGGTCGTGCCGAGTGTCCTCGGCAAGACCCAGGACGAGGCCAAGACGCTCCTGGAGGGCGACAAGTACCAGTTCGTCGTGGAGACGAAGGAAGAGGTCTCCGCGGAGCCGGCGGGCAACGTCATCAAGCAGAGCCTGGAACTCGGCGAGGAGGTGGAGAAGGGCACCACCATCACCCTCACCATCGCAAAGGCCGAGGAGAAGGCGACCGTCCCCGACGTCTCCAACAAGAGCTGTGACGACGCCAAGGCCCAGATGCAGCAGAACAACCTGCAGGGCAACTGCGTCCAGGTCGACACCCAGGACCCGAACCAGGTCGACAAGGTCATCCAGACCGTCCCGTCCATCGGCTCCCAGGCCGACAAGGGCTCCACGGTCCAGATCCAGATCGGCAAGAGCAGCCAGCCCCAGCAGACCCAGGTCCCGGGCAACCTCCAGGGCATGAGCGTGAAGGACGCCAAGAAGGCGCTGCAGGACGCGGGCCTGAACGTCGGCCAGATCACGGGCTCCTCGGACGACGACGCCCAGGTCATCGGCTCGGACCCGGCGCCCGGCAGCACCGTCAACCGGGGGCAGACGGTCAATCTGATCGCCTTCAAGAACAACAACGGCGGTAACAACGGCGGCGGCGTCTTCGGCGGCAACCAGGGCTAGCCGCGTGCGGTGAACGACGTGGGCCCCACCGGAGACCTCCGGTGGGGCCCACGTCTTTGCCCCGAGCCTCGGCCGGTTCACAGGCCGGTTCACAGGCCGGTTCACCATCGGATCAGGCCGGCTCAGGCCGGCTCAGGCCGGCTCAGGCCGGCTCAGGCCGGCTCAGGCCGGCTCAGGCCGGCTCAGGTCCGCTCAGAATCGGCTCAGCCGAGTTCCTTCGGCGGTGTGCGGTCCGCATCGACCTTCTGCACCCGCTCCAGCTCGCCCCACACCACGTACCGGTACCGGCTCGTGTACACCGGCGTGCAGGTGGTCAGGGTGATGTAGTGGCCGGCCTTCTTCTTGCCGGACTCCTTGGGGATCTGGCCGAGGACGTCGACGTTGTACTTCGAGGTCTCGGGAAGGACCGCGTACACCTTGTACACGTACCAGTTGTCCCGCGTCTCGAAGACGATCGGGTCGCCCTTCTCCAGCTTGTCGATGTTGTGGAACTTCGCGCCGTGGCCGTCGCGGTGGGCGGCGAGCGTGAAGTTGCCCTCCTTGCCGCTCGTCGGGAGGACGGCCTTGAGGGGGTCGGTGTAGTAGCCGGCGACGCCCTCGTTGAGGACCTTCGACGAGGTGCCCTGCTCGACCAGCACCTCGCCGTTCTTCATCGCGGGCACATGGAGGAAGCCGATGCCGTCCTTGGTGTCGAGCGCTCCGGGGCCGGTGTCCTCCTGCGCCCAGTTGTCGCGCACCTTGTCGCCCTGCCGGTCCGCGTGCCGGTCGGCGACGACGTTGGTCCACCACAGGGAGTAGACGACGAACAGGCCGAGCACCAGGCCGGCCGTGATGAGAAGCTCACCGAAGACGCTCACGGCCAGCGCGATCCGGCCGCCCGCGCGGCGCCGCGGCGAGGGCCCGGACGCGTCCACGCGCGCGTGTTCTTCGTGCTCGGTGTCGCCGGTGGTCGCTGCCACGTTCACTCTGCCCCTACTCGACTGCACGCCTACCCGCTTGCCCGCCTACTCGACGAGCGCATCCGGCTTGCCCTTGCTGCGCGGCCGTTCCTCGACCATCTTGCCCCAGACGATCAACCGGTACTTGCTGGTGAACTCCGGGGTGCAGGTGGTGAGCGTGATGTACCGGCCCGGCCCGGTGAACCCGGAGCTCGGCGGGACCGGGTCGAGGACGCTGGTGTTGCTGGGCGCGGTCACCGGCAGCGAGGACGTCATCTTGTAGACGAAGTACTCGTTCTGCGTCTCGACGATCATCTCGTCGCCCGCCTGCAGCCTGTTGATGTACCGGAACGGCTCGCCGTGCGTGTTGCGGTGGCCCGCGAGCCCGAAGTTGCCGGTCTTCGCGTCGGGCATCGCCGTCTTCAGCGCGCCCTCGCCGTAGTGCCCGACCATGCCCTTGTCGAGCACCTTCTTGTTGCTGACGCCCTCGGCGATGGGCACCACCACGTCCAGCTTGGGGATGTGGAGGATCGCGAAGCCCTGCCCCGGCGAGAACACCCCGGGGGCGCCCTTGCCGCTGGCCCAGTCGTCCTGGAGGCTGCTCGCCTCCTTGTCGGCCTGCGCGTGGGCCCGCACGTTCGTCCACCACAGCTGGTAGGAGACGAACAGCAGCATCAGCACACCCGTGGTGATGAACACCTCGCCGACCGCCCGGCTGGCGACCACGGCCGCGCTCGGCTTACGGGCCCGCTCCCGGCGGCGTGCCTCCACGCGCGACAGCGGCCGCTCGTCCTGCGCGGGCGCGTCGGCTCCGTCGTACGACTCGGACGCCTCGCCGGTGCCGCCATGACGCCCACGACGGCCCTTGGCGGCCTTTCTGCGGGCCGCGCGGCCACCGGCTGGTGATCCAGGGGCGGGAGAGGCTCCTGGGACGTCAGAGGCCGATATGGGCTCGCCGCCGAACGTGGACGCCGTCGACGGCGGTATCCGCAGCGCCACCGTCTCCTCGTCGATGGGCGGCAGGTACGGCTCCCGCGCATAGGACGCGGATCCTGCGCCGTACTGATCACCGCCGAAGGACTCGTACGGCGCGGTGCCGTACGAGTCCTCGCGCTCGGGGCGCAGCGCGGTCACGCCGTGGCCCTGCCCACCACCGGGGCGAGCCCCGCCGACCTCGCCACCGCGCCCTGGTCGCCGCACTCCACGAGCCAGTTGGCCAGCATCCGGTGCCCGTGCTCGGTCAGCACCGACTCGGGGTGGAACTGGACGCCTTCGACGGGCAGTTCACGGTGGCGCAGGCCCATGATGATGCCGTCGTGCGTACGCGCGGTGACCTCGAGTTCGGCCGGGACCGTCTGCGGCTCGGCGGCCAGCGAGTGGTAGCGGGTCGCGGTGAACGGCGTCGGCAGGCCGGCGAAGACGCCCTTGCGGCCGTGCTCCACCAGCGAGGTCTTGCCGTGCAGCAGCTCCGGCGCGCGGTCCACGACACCGCCGTAGGCCACCTGCATCGACTGCATGCCGAGGCAGACGCCGAAGACGGGGACGCCGGTGGCCGCGCAGTGGCGGACCATCTCGATGCAGACGCCGGCCTCCTCGGGCGTGCCCGGCCCGGGGGACAGCAGGACGCCGTCGAAGCCGTCCTGGGCGTGGGCCGTGGAGACCTCGTCGTTGCGCAGGACTTCGCACTCGGCGCCCAGCTGGTACAGGTACTGGACCAGGTTGAAGACGAAGCTGTCGTAGTTGTCGACGACGAGAATGCGCGCGCTCACTGGTTGTCCACCGTCACATCGTTGAAGGGAAGCAGCGGTTCGGCCCATGGGAAGACGTACTGGAACAGCGCGTACACCACGGCGACGACCAGCACGATCGAGAGCAGCGCCTTCACCCACGCGTTTCCCGGCAGATGCCGCCAGATCCAGCCGTACATGCCGTCCCTTCCGTCGCACCACGGCACCTGACTCACGCCGTACGCCACCAGACTAACGGCGCAGAGCCTTCGGTTCGCCTGTCTCCACAGGCTGTGTGGAGTCCAGGTGCGCCCAGACGATCAGCCGGTGACTGTGCCCCCATTCCGGATCGCACGTGGTCAACGTCAGGTACCGGCCCGGACGCGTGTACCCCGACTTACGTGGCACAGCGTCGATCACCTCGACGTCCGAGGGCACGGTTTTGTAAGGGCCTTTGTCGATCCGATACGTGAACCAGGTCGTGCCGTCCGTCAGCACCACCGCGTCGCCGCGCCTGAGCTTGGGGAAGTCCTTGAACGGGTCGCCGTAGGTACGGCGGTGACCTGCGACGGAGAAGTTCCCGGTCTGTCCGAGGCGCGCCGTCCCGGCGTAGTGTCCGAGCCCCTTCTTCAGGGTGCCGGTCGCCGTGCCTTCGAGGACGGGCTTGTTCCACGTGAAACCAAGACGCGGGATGTACATCACGGCGAAGGGCCTGCCGCTGCGGTACGGCGCCGGCTGGACGGTGGCGGTGGCGGCGGGGCCGGCGCTCGGGGCGGGGCCCGCGCTCTGCTGGGCCCACTGGTCGTGCAGGTCGTCGATCTGGTCGTCCATGACGCGGTCGGCCTGGACGCCGGTCCAGAACAGCACGTAGACGACGAAGAGGACGATGACGGCGCCTACGGTGATGCACAGCTCGCTGAACGTCCTGACGATCACCCGCAGCGACACAGGCGCCCCCCGGCGGCTACTTCACAGGCTTGGCGTAGTGCAGATCCACTGTGCCCGAGTAGCCCGGCAGAGTCACCGTTCCGTCCTCGGTGACTTTCCAGCCGAGGCCGTACACGTTCACGTAGACCATGTAGTTCTGGATCGCCGGGGAGTCCGCCAGCGCCTGCTGCAGCTTCTCCGGGTCGCCGACCGCCTGGATCTTGTACGGGGGTGAGTAGACGCGGCCCTGGAGGATCAGGGTGTTGCCGACGCAGCGGACGGCGCTGGTGGAGATCAGCCGCTGGTCCATGACCTTGATGCCCTGGGCGCCGCCCTGCCAGAGGGCGTTCACCACGGCCTGGAGGTCCTGCTGGTGGATGACCAGGTAGTCGGGCTGCGGTTCCGGGTAGCCGGGGAGCTTGGCGGTGGCGTTCGGCGGGGCGTCGTTGAGGGTGACCGTGACGGCCTTGCCCTTGAGCTTCTGGGTGCCGGCGTTCTTCTCCAGTCCCGCGAGCTTGTCGTCCTGGGCCTTGGTGCTGCCGTCGTCGGCCTCGGCCAGCGACTCCACGTCCTCGCGCAGGGTCCCGTTCGCCTCGTCGAGCTCGCCGTTCTTCTGGCTGCGTTCCTCGATGAGGTCGGACAGCCTCAGCAGGGAGGCGTCCGTGCGGATGTTGGTGCCCTTGGCGGTGTTGAAGCTGGTGAAGAAGAGAAGGCCGGCGAGGGCGAAGACACCGACGGTGAGCACCCGCACGGGCCGGAAGCCGCCCCGGCGTCCGGAATCTCCGGAATCACCGGCATCAGGGGAGGAGCCGGTGCCGGAACCCGTTGTACCTGTCCCGGGGGAGTCGGCAGAATTGCTCAACGTACCCTTATCTCCTTCGGCGCCGTAGAAGCACTACGCTAACGGACGCCCGGGGGAGCCCCTCAGTCCCCTAGTACGCAGCCCCCGAGCCCGACCCAGCACCTGCGCGGCCACGCAGCGCATCGACAGGAGAGACCCTCGTGCCGAAGTCACGTATCCGCAAGAAGGCCGACTACACGCCGCCCCCGGCGAAGCAGGCGACCGCCATCAAGCTGAACAGCCGTGCCTGGGTCGCGCCCGTGATGCTGGCCATGTTCCTCATCGGGCTCGCCTGGATCGTGCTCTTCTACGTCACCGACGGCTCGATGCCGATCGACCAGCTCGACAACTGGAACATCGTGGTGGGCTTCGGGTTCATCGCGGCCGGGTTCGGCGTCTCCACCCAGTGGAAATAGGGCTGGTCCCGTAGCTCTGCCCAGGGCTATCCACTGAGTTATCCACAGCGGTTTTCCACATGGGGAAAAGAAAGACGATCTGTGGATAACTCATCGGAGGTTGACGCCGGTGTGACGTAACTACCGGCTGTCACCTTCACTCGAAAAACTGTTCGCCCCCTGCCTGACCTGCACAAACGCGGGTCGATGGCAGGGGGCGCAGCTGTTCCCGCACGTTGTGCACAAGATTCGACACAGACTGTGGACAACAGCGCGCTCAGGTGAGCTGAGCGGTCCTCAGGAGCGTCACGACCACGACGGCGACCAGCATCACCGCGCAGGTCCCGTACTGCACGAGGGCCCGGCGCTCGCGCGGGGCGTGGACCATGGCGATGCCGATGACGACGCCGGCGACCAGGCCGCCGATGTGGGCCTGCCAGGCGATACCGCTCCACCCGAACGTGATGACCAGGTTGATCACCAGCAGGGCGATGACCGGCCGCATGTCGAGGCGCTGGCGCCGCACCAGCACGGCGAGCGCGCCGAAGAGCCCGAAGATGGCCCCGGAAGCACCGAGCGAGGCCTGGTTGGGCTCGGCGAGCAGGTACGTCAGCGCGCCGCCGGCGAGACCGGAGACCAGATACAGCGCCAGGAACCGGGCCCGGCCGAGGGCCGCTTCGAGCGGACCGCCGATCCACCACAGGCTCAGCATGTTGGACAGGATGTGGATGATGCTGCCGTGCAGGAACATCGAGGTCAGCAGCCGATACCACTGCCCTTCGGCGACGCCCTGGAGCTCGCCGTACCCGAGGGCCGGCATGATCGCGCGGCCGATCATGTCGAACCGGTCGGTGAAACTGTCGCCGACGGCCTGCTGAAGGACGAACATCACCGCGTTGAGACCGATGAGGATCTTGGTGAGCAGGTGCGGGTCGGCGGCGATCGTGCCCCCCGCGAGCGTGCGGGGCTGCGAGGCGCTGGGCGGGTGCCCGGTGCCGGACCCCTCGCGGACGCAAGACGGGCACTGGAATCCGACGGAGGCGCTGACCATGCACTCGGGGCAGATCGGGCGCTCGCAGCGGGTGCAGCGAATGCCGGTCTCCCGGTCGGGGTGCCGGTAGCAAACGGGCAGGCCGCTGTGCGCGTCGTCCTGCCGGCTGCCAGGCGCCTGGTCCATGGGCTCCCCTAAACAAGTGGAAGAGGTCGTGGTCGTGATCGGAGTCGTGGTCGGAGTCGTGACGGGGTCGTGGTCGGAAAGGAACCGCCCTGCACATCCTGACGGACGAGCAGGGCGTTGGGTTCCCCATGGTTCGCCTGGGGCGTTTTCGCCGCGAACCCGGCGGGCTCGGACCCGCCCGGCTTCAGACCTGGCGGGTCTCGACGACGACCGACTCGATGACGACGTCCTTCAGCGGACGTTCGGTGCGCGGGTTGGTCTGGACGGCCGCGATGGCGTCCACGACCTTCTGGCTCGCCGCGTCGGTGACCTCGCCGAAGATGGTGTGCTTGCGGGTCAGCCAGGCCGTCGGGGAGACGGTGATGAAGAACTGCGAGCCGTTGGTGCCCGGCCCGGCGTTGGCCATGGCCAGCAGGTAGGGCCTGTCGAACCGCAGGTCGGGGTGGAACTCGTCCGCGAACTGGTATCCGGGGTCCCCGGTGCCGTCGCCCAGCGGGTCACCGCCCTGGATCATGAAACCGCTGATCACCCGGTGGAAGACCGTGCCGTCGTACAGCCTGTCCGAGGACCGCACGCCCGTCGCCGGGTTGACCCACTCACGCCCGCCCGTGGCGAGGTCGACGAAGTTCCTGACCGTCTTCGGGGCGTGGTCCGGAAAGAGCCGGACCTCGATGTCGCCGTGGTTGGTCTTCAGGGTGGCGTACAGCTGCTCGGCCACGATCTGCCTTCCGTTGTCTTTCTGTGACCCCCCGATCCTCGCACGCCCGGCGCGGTACGCCGCCGTACGGCCCGTTCCTGCACCGGAACCGTCGGTTCGGGTACGGAAATGCACGCGACTCGCTCCGGACGGGAGCGGGCGGGGCCGATCCGTGGCATCGTCGGTTTTGTCGGCCTGTCGACGATATGCCCGTCCACCGTATGCCCGCCCGCACATGCTGTGACGACGCACGACAGGCATGATCCGTAAAAGGGTGGAAAGTCGAAATACCGTACGCCACCGAGGAGGAGGATCCCGTGACCCGCATCGACAGCGTGCGCGCCGCGACCGGCTCGGCGAAGGACAGCGTGCTGCACGCCGCGGAAGTGGTGGCGCCCTACGCCGACACGGCCAAGGAGCGGGCCGCGCTTTACGCGCATGAGGCCCGCGTACGGCTCGCGCCCAAGGTGTCGCAGGCCGCCGAACAGGCCCGCGTCCAGTACGACGCCCATGTCGCCCCGCATCTGGAACACGCGATGGAACAGGCGAAGACACATGTCCCGCCGAAGGTAGACCTGGCCGCACAGGAAGCGGCCGCCCGTACCCGCCTGGCGGCGCGGCAGGCCGCCGACTACTCGCGGCCGAAGATCGAGCAGGCCGTGGCCGCGGCCGGGCCCGTCAAGGACGAGGCCACCGCCCGTGGCGTCGCTGCGCTGGCCGCCCTGCGCGGTCAGGTGACGCCGAAGGAGATCGAGAGGCTGACGCGCAAGCACCGGCGGCGAGCCAAGGCCGGCCGGCTCGCCAAGGCACTGGCCGTGCTCGCAGCCGTCACCGGCGGCGCTTACGCGGCCTGGAAATGGTGGGACAAGCAGGCGAACCCGGACTGGCTCGTCGAGCCGCCGGCCGCCACCGAGGTACCCGCCGCGGGCGGCCTGACATCGGTGGACGGCAGCGCCGACCCGTCGGTCCTCGACCCCGAGGTACAGGCCAAGGAGGCCGAGAAGGACGCCGAGAACGAGGCGGCGAACCGCGAGGACCGTAGCTGAGCAGTACCGCCCGCACATCGAAAAAGACCCCTCCCGTCTGCGTTTCCGCAGGTGGGAGGGGTCTTGTGCGTGGAGCCTAGGGGAGTCGAACCCCTGACATCTGCCATGCAAAGACAGCGCTCTACCAACTGAGCTAAGGCCCCGGAAGGGGACGTCCGGCCGGAACAACCTCGCACCGGCGGGCGCCGCAGACCAGAGTACCGGGTCACCCGGGGTATCTCGCAAAAAGATTGGGGTCCCCGCGGATGACCACTCTCCGTAAGATGCTCGGACGTGGTTCGCTACAGCGAACCGCGGTTTCTGGGGAAGCGATGGGGAGACGCAATGGACGCCGCACAGCAGGAAGCGACCGCGAGAGCGCGGGAACTGCAGCGGAACTGGTACGGGGAGCCGCTGGGGGCGCTCTTCCGTAAGCTCATCGACGATCTTGGCCTCAACCAGGCTCGTCTCGCGGGGGTACTGGGACTGTCGGCGCCGATGCTGTCGCAGCTGATGAGCGGTCAGCGGGCGAAGATCGGCAACCCGGCGGTGGTGCAGCGGGTGCAGCTGCTCCAGGAGTTGGCGGCGCAGGTCGCGGACGGCAGCGTCAGCGCCGCCGAGGCGACCGAGCGCATGGACGAGATCAAGCAGTCGCAGGGGGGCTCGGTGCTCAGCAACACCACGCAGACGACAAGCAGTTCGGGGGCTCCCACGGTCAAGCGGGTCGTCCGCGAGATCCAGTCCCTGCTGCGCTCGGTGGCCGCCGCCGGCGACATCATCGACGCCGCCGACACCCTCGCCCCGACCCACCCGGAACTGGCAGAGTTCCTCCGGGTGTACGGTGCCGGCCGGACCTCCGACGCGGTCACGCACTACCAGTCCCACCAGAGCTGAGCCGGCGGCCCGGTCGCCGAAGGGGGTTCGGCAACCGGGCGGTCGGCAGCTCGGCGGGTTGGCAGTTCGGGGGGGCACAACGCAGCGAGGACACGGGGGTCGTATCGCTCGTCACGGGGGTAGCAAGGGGGGAACCGAGGGGACCCGGGGACCAGGGGGAGGAGCGAGGCACTGCCATGGGTGAGGTCTTCGCCGGACGGTACGAACTGGCCGACCCGATCGGACGCGGAGGGGTCGGCGCGGTCTGGCGCGCCTGGGACCATCGCCGCCGCCGCTACGTGGCCGCCAAGGTGCTCCAGCAGAGCGACGCACACGCGCTGCTGCGCTTCGTGCGCGAGCAGGCGCTGCGGATCGACCACCCCCATGTGCTCGCGCCCGCCAGCTGGGCCGCCGACGACGACAAGGTCCTGTTCACCATGGACCTCGTCGGCGGCGGTTCACTGGTCCACCTCGTCGGCGACTACGGCCCCCTCCCCCCGGGCTTCGTGTGCACCCTGCTCGACCAGCTGCTCTCCGGGCTCACCGCGGTCCACGCGGAAGGCGTCGTGCACCGCGACATCAAACCCGCCAACATCCTGCTGGAAGCCACCGGAACCGCCCGGCCCCGGCTGCGGCTGTCCGACTTCGGCATCGCGATGCGGCTGGGCGAACCCCGCCTGACCGAGACCAACCTCGTGGTGGGGACGCCCGGTTACCTCGCGCCCGAGCAGATGATGGGCGCCGACCCGGACTTCCCGGCCGACCTCTTCGCCGTCGGCCTGGTCGCCCTGTATCTGCTGGAAGGCGCGAAGCCGGACGCCAAGGCACTCATCCAGTACTTCGCGGAACACGGCACGCCGGGCGCTCCGAAGAGCGTGCCGGAGCCGCTGTGGCAGGTCGTCGCCACCCTGCTCCAGCCGGACCCGCAGGCACGCTTCCGTACGGCGACGGGGGCGCGCAAGGCGCTCGCGGCCGCCGTCGAACTCCTGCCCGAGCCCGGCCCGGACGACGAGATGATCGAGATCTTCGACCAACTCGGCCCGCTGCCCAAGGGGTTCGGTGCCGACGGCCCGTCCGTACCGAGGCCGCGAGCCGGAGGCGGAGCCGGTACCGGCTCCGGAATCGGAACCGGCTCCGTGCCCACCCGCCCGAACACCCCTCCCGCCCCCACCCATCCGGGCACCGGCTCGCTGCCCTCCCGTCCGCACCCGGCTCCCGATCCGGCCCCTGCGGGCAGCGGATCGTTTCCCTCGGGGTCGTATCCCTCCGGCCCGACAAGAGCGGCCGATCCGGCCCACCCGGGCAGCGGCGGCCTGCCCTCCCGGACGGACGGGACTTCCACGCCCTCGGTCGCCGCGTCGCACTCCGTATCCGGCTCAGGCTCCGTACCCCTGCCGCCCGCGCCACTGCACGCCCCGGACTCCGCGCCGACTCCCACCCCCGCGCCGGCACCAGCGCCCGCGCCCGCTCACGTCCCCTCGATGTCGGACACCGGAAGCTTCCACCTGCCGCCGCCGCAGTCCCCCACTCCGTACCCGCAGGCCTCTTCCGCGCCTGCGTACGAGTCCCCGTACGAGTCCCCCGAGCCATACCCACCGCACGAGTCCACGTTCGTGTTGCCCTCCCGTGGGCCGCGCGCCGAGGTGTCCACAGCCTCGTACACCGCCCAGGACCCGCAGGTTCCGCTCCCCGTCGCGCAGGCGGTCGCGCCGCGGGGCGGTCGACGCGGTCATCGCGCCGCCCGCCGGGGGCGTCCCGGGCCGCCCGCGAAGGTCGCGGTGCCGCTGCTGCTCCTCGCGCTGGTCTGCTACGCCGTGGGATTCTGGGCGCTGGCCCGCGTCTGAGCGGCGGCCCTGCGCCGGGCGGTCAGCGTCCACACCCCCAGCACCGTCAGCAGCGCGCTCCCGGTGCCGAGGCCGCCCACGGCGACCGCCCGCATCACGGGGTCACCGCCCGACGCACCACCCCTCGACGCGCCGCCGCCCGCCAAGGGTTCCTGGTCCGGCGCGCCGACGTCGAAGAACCCGCGCGGCACCGACTGCGCCGAGTACCCCGGACCGGCCTGCGTGCTGCCGCCCACCCGGACGCGCAGGGTGAGCCCGTAGGGCCCCTCGCCGAAACGTTGCGCCACCTGCGAGGCCAGATGCACCACGAGGTAGTACGAGCCGGCGAACCGCAGCGAGTTCGTCGGATCGGTGGGCGCGTACCGGTTCACGTACCGGACCGGCGGCACAGGCGGCAGCGAAGCCGACTTCTGGGTGCCGCCGAAGCCGACGCTCGCGTCCTTCACCTCGGCTCGCACCGGGTTGTAGAGGGTCAGGTCCAGGGCGTCGACCACATACCCCGAGTCCGTGTCCGCACTGCCCAGGTCGACGGCCGCGGACACCTGCCGGCCCCAGTCGACGGGCACCTTGTAGAAGAGGGTCTGCCCGGGGACGATCTCGTCGCTCCACACGCCCGGCTCCACAGCGGTCGCCCTGGCGAAACCGGCCCCGCCCCGCACCGCCACCGGCTCGGCGACGGGCGGCGTGGGCGTCGCGGAGTCCCACTGCTCGGGCACGCTCGTCGAGACCGCCTTGCGCACGGGTGCCTCGGAGAAGGCCGCGAGCTCCAGCTCCCAGGGGTCCTCGACACCGGTGCCGGTACTGGTGCCGGTGCGCTCGACGACGACGTAGTACGTACCGGGCTTCTGGCACACCCCTCTGCCGGGCACGAGTTCGCGCGCGCCCCACGCCGTGATCGGCTGCGGGCTCTTGGACGCGCCCACGCCGGCCGAGTCGTTGGAACATCGGAGGCCGTCGGCGTCCTGCACGGAGACGCTGATCCCGTCGCCGACGGACAGGACGGCTCCCGCGCGCGGGATCGCCGTCACGGAGACGTACACGTTCGACGCACCGTCGAGTTCGAGCCGGTAGTAGGCCTTCACCCGCTTCTCCCGGTCCTGGCTCTGGTTCGGGCCCTGGCCCTGGCTCTGGCCCTTGAGGGAGCTTCGGTACGTCGCACCGGGGTCCAGGCGTACGGCGTCGCTGGTGCCCGTCGCCGCGGGGGCGCTGCGGACGTCGTCCGCGAAGGCATACGACGGAACGCCCGGCGCGGCGACGGCGACCCCGGGCAGCGCCACCGACGACGCGCAGAGCACCGCTCCCACGGCAGTGATCCGCGCGACGGACCACCGCACAGCCGCCCCACGCCTCGCAAGCCCCGCACGCCGGGCCATCGATCCCGCCCCCTCGCCTTAGACCGAACGTGGCCCATCCTGCCCCGACCGCGCGCGCGTCACCCGCGCATCCGGCACGAGCGTCCGAAAAGCCCGCTTCTAACCGCGGTCCCGGGAACGCGCAACACAAAACCCCGACCGCGAGCGGCGGCCGGGGTTTGCTCAGTCTTCGGTATCGATACTCACGAACCCGTGGGCACGGAGTCAGTCGCCTCCGTCCACAGATCCTGCTCGGCGCGATCCGCCTGGATCTGGCGGTACACGAGGAGCCCGCCGATGGCGGCCAGTGCGACCAGGAGAAGCTTCTTCACCGCGCGACCTCGTCTTTCCTTGACGTAGGGGACCTCTGGCGCCCGACTATACACACCGGCCGATACCGATCGGTGACCTACGCCCGCCGCTCAACTCCCGCCCTCGGCAGCGCAGTAGAAGCGGATCGCATCACTCCGATCGGAGGGTGATCACACCTCCACAGAAGGTGAGATTCGCCCCCACTCACACCGCTTACTCACCTTTCTTCGCCTCTCCTCCCGCTTTATGGCCTCTTGCGTCCATACGAGTGGTGTTCATCGGAACAACGCCACGCCGCGAGCGTCGGTCCACCACTTCGCGGCCTCCATACACATCATGAGGAAAGTACGCAAATCGCCCAACCCGAAAGTGAGGGGCCATGACCGAGAACCGGGTCATGAAGCTGTGGACCACGATCGTCACCGCCTTCCTCGCGCTGTGCACGGCGCTCGGACTCATCACGACGACCGCCGCGACGGCGTCGGCCCGGACCGAGCCGACGCGCAGCAGCGAGAGCGACGCCACCGCGCGCACCACGGCCTGGCCGACGATCTCGACCCCCCGGGTCTGGCCCCAAGCCCGCTCCCTGCCCCCCACGATGAAACAGCGCATCCGCGCCGAGGCGCACGGCAAGTCCCCCAGCTGCCGCCACCGCGGCCTCCCGGACACGGACCCGGCCGAGCACACCACAACCACCTGCGCCCCCGCGGACCCGGCCGAACCAGCAGAACCGGCCATCCCCCTCCAGCGCTGAGCACCCCCCACCCCCGACGTAACGGCGAACTTGCGTACAGCCCGCACGGACCAGGCCCGGCAGCTCCCCCAGGAGCCACCGGGCCTTCGCCGTGCGTCGTCGTCGGCCTCAGTGGCGGGTGAGCAACCGCAGGTCTTCGGTCAGGGCGCCCCGCCTCGCGTCCCCCGGACACGCCGAAGGCCCCCGGCCATGGCCGGTCGGGGGCCTTCGCGGGGTTCTCACTGACGCCTTTGGCCAAGGACACAGAACTCGTTGCCCTCGGGGTCTGCCATGACGACCCATGACTGCTCACCCTGGCCGATGTCGACACGCTTCGCGCCATGAGCCTCCAGGCGGGCCACCTCGGCGGCCTGGTCATCGGGCCTGAAGTCGAGATGCAGCCGGCTCTTCGCCGTCCGGCCCTCGTCGACCCGCACGAACTCCAACCCTGGCAGACGATCGGGCTCCGCGCGGATCTCGAACTCGTCATCGGAGGTGTGGACCACCACCCAACCAAGAGCCGTGGCCCACCACTGCCCCAGGGCCGCCGGATCCACCGAGTGAACGATTACCTGTTCCCATTCCAAGGTCATCCGGGGAGTCTAGGCACGCCCGCCATGCGCGGGGAGCGCAGCTTTGGCAAACCGCAGCCGTGGCAAACCGCAGCCACAGACGCCAAAACCCCCGGACCAAAGGTCCGGGGGTCTTCTGGCTGGTGGGGCTAACAGGATTTGAACCTGTGGCCTCATCCTTATCAGGGATGCGCTCTAACCAACTGAGCTATAGCCCCGCCGCGCTCTGCGGTGTGTGTCCCGCGCGCTGACTCCTGAAGATTAGCGCACGACGTGGGCAGTCCCAAAATCGATAGTCGCGGGGCCCTCGGGGGAGGTTTGAAACCGCTGCGACGACAAAGCTCACTCGTCTTCGGCGAGCGTCAGCTCGACGCCGCCGACGAAGCCGGCGGAGAGGTTGTAGATGAACGCGCCGAGCGTCGCGAGGGCCGTCGCGAGGACGACGTCGATGACCGCGATGATCGACGTGAACATCAGGACGTGGGGGAGCGACAGGAACGCCTGGAGGTCGAAGCCGTTCGACTCGTTCGAGCCGGTCGCCTCCGCGATCGTGCCGCCGACCGACGAGAACACGCCCATCGCGTCCATGACCATCCACAGCACGGCGGCCGCGACGATCGTGCAGATGCCGAGCGCGATGGAGAGCAGGAAGCTGACCTTCATCACCGACCACGGGTCGGCCTTCGACACCCGCAGCCGCGCCTTGCGCACGCGGGGCGTGGTGCGGACGCCGGTCCGCGGGCGCCGTACGGCGCCGGCCGGCGCCGGGGGCGCCTGCGTCGGGTAGGCCTGCGGCGGGTGGTAGGGCCCGGCGGGCTGCTGCGGCTGCCGTTCCCCGGGCAGCGGCGAGCCTTCGGCAGGCTGTTTGGCCTGCGCGCCTCGGGTGTCCGTCACGGTTCCCCCCTGGGATCCCTTTGATCCTTGCGTGTCGGGCGAGGACGACGGCGAGGGCGAGTCAGCCACGGGCGCCTTGATGGCCTTCAGCTGGGTCGTGTGGGTGTCCGCCGGACGCCCGTCACCGCCCCCGGCGCCCCGCGCGTCGGTCGTACGCGCCTCCCCCGCCGGCGCGGCGGAGCCACGGCCGCCGCCGTTCTTGTCCGTACCGGCAGACGTACCGGCGCCCGTGGCTCCGCTCACGATGACTCACTCCTCGTACCTACTCGGCCGAGGGCGACTCACCCTCGTCCGTGCCGGTGGTCGTGGCTGCCTCGGCGGACTCGTCCACGGCGTCCTCGCCGTCGACCTCTTCCGCCTCGCGCCCCGCCTCGGCGTTACGTGCGATGCCGACGACGGCATCGCGCTTGCCCAGGTTGATCAGTTGGACGCCCATGGTGTCACGGCCCGTCTCCCTGACCTCGTTGACTCGCGTACGAATCACACCGCCGGACAGCGTGATGGCGAGGATCTCGTCGGTCTCCTCGACCACCAGCGCGCCGACGAGAGAACCACGGTCCTCGACGATCTTGGCGGCCTTGATACCGAGGCCGCCGCGACCCTGGACGCGGTACTCGTCGACAGCGGTCCGCTTCGCGTACCCGCCGTCTGTGGCAGTGAACACGAACGTACCGGGTCGAACAACATTCATCGAGAGCAGCTGGTCGCCCTCACGGAAGCTCATGCCCTTGACGCCCGAGGTGGCACGGCCCATGGGGCGCAGCGCCTCGTCCGTGGCGGTGAACCTGATCGACTGCGCCTTCTTGCTGATCAGAAGCAGATCATCCTCGGCCGAGACGAGTTCGGCTCCGATCAGTTCGTCGTCCGAACCGTCCTCCGTCTCACGGAGGTTGATCGCGATGACACCACCGGCACGCGGCGAATCGTAATCCTTCAGAGGCGTCTTCTTCACCAGACCGCCCTTGGTGGCCAGGACCAGGTACGGCGCCGCCTCGTAGTCGCGGATCGCGAGGATCTCGGCGATCGCCTCGTCCGGCTGGAAGGCCAGCAGGTTGGCGACGTGCTGTCCACGCGCGTCACGCCCGGCGTCGGGCAGCTCGTACGCCTTCGCCCGGTAGACGCGGCCCTTGTTGGTGAAGAACAGCAGCCAGTGGTGCGTGGTGGAGACGAAGAAGTGGTCGACGATGTCGTCTTCCTTCAGCTTCGCGCCCCGTACGCCCTTGCCGCCGCGCTTCTGGGAGCGGTAGTCGTCCGTCTTCGTGCGCTTGACGTAGCCCCCGCGCGAGATGGTGACGACGATGTCCTCCTCGGCGATCAGGTCCTCGATGGACATGTCACCGTCGTAGGGCACCAGCATCGTCTTGCGGTCGTCGCCGTACTTCTCGACGATCGCGGCGAGTTCCTCGCTCACGATGCCGCGCTGGCGGACCGGGGAGGCGAGGATCGCGTTGTACTCGGTGATCTTCGCCTGGAGTTCGTCGTGCTCCTGGACGATCTTCTGGCGCTCCAGGGCGGCGAGGCGGCGCAGCTGCATCTCGAGGATGGCGTTGGCCTGGATCTCGTCGATCTCCAGGAGGCTCATCAAGCCCCCGCGCGCGATGTCGACGGTGTCGCTGCGCCGGATCAGCGCGATGACCTCGTCGATGGCGTCCAGGGCCTTCAGCAGGCCGCGCAGGATGTGCGCCCGCTCCTCGGCCTTGCGCAGCCTGAAGCGCGTACGGCGGACGACGACCTCGATCTGGTGCGTCACCCAGTGGCGGATGAACGCGTCGAGCGAGAGCGTGCGCGGGACGCCGTCGACCAGCGCCAGCATGTTGGCGCCGAAGTTCGTCTGCAGGTCCGTGTGCTTGTACAGGTTGTTCAGGACGACCTTGGCGACCGCGTCCCGCTTCAGGACGATCACCAGCCGCTGGCCGGTGCGCGAGGACGTCTCGTCGCGGACGTCCGCGATGCCGCCGATCTTGCCGTCCTTGACCAGGTCGGCGATCTTCTGCGCGAGGTTGTCGGGGTTGACCTGGTAGGGCAGCTCCGTGACCACCAGGCACTGGCGGTTCTGGATCTCCTCGACCTCGACGACTGCCCGCATGGTGATCGAGCCGCGGCCCGTTCGGTACGCCTCCTCGATGCCCTTACGGCCCACCACCAGGGCGCCGGTCGGGAAGTCGGGGCCCTTGATGCGCTCGATCAGCGCGTCCAGGAGCTCCTCGTGCGAGGCCTCCGGGTTCTCCAGGTACCACTGGGCGCCCGAGGCGACCTCGCGCAGGTTGTGCGAGGGGATGTTGGTCGCCATGCCGACCGCGATACCGGCCGAGCCGTTGATCAGCAGGTTGGGGAAGCGGGCCGGCAGGACGGTCGGCTCCTGGGAGCGGCCGTCGTAGTTGTCCGTGAAGTCGACGGTCTCCTCGTCGATGTCACGGACCATCTCCATCGACAGCGGCGCCATCTTGCACTCGGTGTAGCGCATGGCGGCCGCCGGGTCGTTGCCCGGAGAGCCGAAGTTGCCGTTGGAGTCCACCAGCGGCATCCGCATCGACCACGGCTGCGCGAGGCGGACCAGCGCGTCGTAAATCGAGGAGTCGCCGTGCGGGTGGTAGTTGCCCATGACGTCGCCGACGACGCGGGCGCACTTGTAGAAGCCGCGCTCGGGGCGGTAGCCGCCGTCGTACATCGCGTACAGGACGCGGCGGTGGACGGGCTTGAGGCCGTCGCGGACGTCGGGCAGCGCGCGGGAGACGATGACGGACATCGCGTAGTCGAGGTACGAGCGCTGCATCTCCGTCTCGAGCCCGACGGGCTCGATGCGCATGGCGATGTCGCCGCCCTCTTCAGGGGTGACGGGAGTGTTCTCGTCGGTCATTGCTGGTGGGGATCCTTCCTGGTGCGGTCAGCTGAGACCGACTCAGATGTCGAGGAAGCGGACGTCCTTGGCGTTGCGCTGGATGAAGGCACGGCGCGCCTCGACGTCCTCGCCCATGAGGACCGAGAACAGGTCGTCGGCCTGGGCGGCGTCGTCGAGGGTGACCTGGCCGAGGACGCGGTGCTCCTGGTCCATCGTGGTGATGCGCAGCTCCTCGGCGTTCATCTCGCCGAGGCCCTTGAAGCGCTGGATGGAGTCCTCGCGCACCCGCTTGCCGCGCTGGCGGCCCATCTCGATCAGCGCGTCGCGCTCACGGTCGGAGTACGCGTACTCGATGTCGTCCCGGCCCCACTTGATCTTGTAGAGCGGGGGACGGGAGAGGTACACGTGCCCGGCCTCGACCAGCGGCCGCATGAAGCGGAACAGGAAGGTCAGCAGCAGGGTGCTGATGTGCTGGCCGTCGACGTCGGCGTCCGCCATCAGGATGATCTTGTGATAGCGGAGCTTCTCGATGTCGAAGTCCTCGTGGACCCCGGTGCCGAACGCGGAGATCAGCGCCTGGATCTCCTGGTTCTGCAGGATCTTGTCGATCCGCGCCTTCTCGACGTTGAGGATCTTGCCGCGGATCGGGAGGATCGCCTGGTACTGCGGGTTGCGGCCGGACTTGGCCGAGCCGCCGGCGGAGTCACCCTCGACGATGAAGATCTCGCACTTGGTGGGGTCGTTGGACTGGCAGTCGGAGAGCTTGCCCGGCAGGGACGCGGACTCCAGCAGACCCTTGCGGCGGGTCAGGTCGCGGGCCTTGCGGGCCGCCACGCGCGCGGTGGCCGCCTGGATGCCCTTGCGGACGATGTCCGCCGCCTCGACCGGGTTGCGGTCCAGCCAGTCGTTGAGGTGCTC
Source organism: Streptomyces sp. NPDC031474 (assembly GCF_055581185.1). Classification (NCBI taxonomy): domain Bacteria; kingdom Bacillati; phylum Actinomycetota; class Actinomycetes; order Kitasatosporales; family Streptomycetaceae; genus Streptomyces; species Streptomyces sp. NPDC031474. The sequence continues at coordinate 299,849 of NZ_JBVIJX010000004.1, read as the reverse complement.
GTAGACCGCCTTCTGGACGAAGGTCTTCGCCTCCGTGTTGCCCAGCTTGGTCTTGGTCTGGCCCTCGAACTGCGGCTCGCTCAGCTTCACCGAGATGATCGCCGTCAGACCCTCGCGGATGTCGTCGCCCGTGAGGTTGTCGTCCTTCTCGCGCAGCAGCTTCTTGTCGCGCGCGTACTTGTTGACGAGGTTCGTCAGCGCCGCGCGGAAGCCCTCCTCGTGCGTACCGCCCTCATGCGTGTGGATGATGTTGGCGAAGGAGTAGACGCCCTCGCTGTAACCGCTGTTCCACTGCATGGCGACCTCGAGGGACAGGCTCTTGTCCTTGTCCTCCGCCTCCAGGTCGATGACGGTGGGGTGCACCGCGTCTCCCTTGCGGGAGTTGAGGTACTTCACGAAGTCGACGATGCCGCCCTCGTAGTGGTACGTGACGGTCTTGACCTCGTCCTTCTCGTCCGCACCCGCCTCGTCCGCGCCGGCGGTGGCCTTCGCCGACTCGCGCTCGTCAGTGAGTTTGATCGTCAAACCCTTGTTGAGGAACGCCATTTCCTGGAAGCGCCGCGAGAGCGTCTCGAAGGAGTACTCGGTGGTCTCGAAGATGTCCGCGTCGGCCCAGAAGGTGACCGAGGTGCCGGTCTGCTCGATGGCCTCGTGCTTGGCGAGCGGCGCCGTGGGGACGCCCATCTTGTAGTCCTGCGTCCAGCGGTGGCCGTCCGTCTTCACCTCGACGGAGACCTTGCTCGACAGCGCGTTCACCACCGAGACGCCGACGCCGTGCAGACCGCCGGAGACCGCGTAGCCGCCGCCGCCGAACTTGCCGCCCGCGTGCAGCACGGTCAGCACGACCTCGAGGGCCGGCTTGCCCTCGGAGGCGACGATGCCCACCGGGATGCCTCGGCCGTTGTCGGTGACCCGCACGCCGCCGTCGGCCAGGATCGTCACGTCGATGGTGTCCGCGTGGCCGGCCAGCGCCTCGTCGACCGAGTTGTCGACGACCTCGTACACGAGGTGGTGCAGACCGCGCTCACCGGTGGAGCCGATGTACATACCGGGTCGCTTGCGGACCGCGTCCAGACCCTCGAGGACGGTAATGGCGCTGGCGTCGTAGGAGGCGGTGACCTCGTGGCTCGAGGTGCTTGCCTCGCTGTTCGCGCCGGCGTCGGTGGACGGGATGTTCTCGTTGGGGTTGCCGGAATCGGCCACGAAGCGCCCTTTCTGGCACAGCACCAGCCAGGCTCGTCGGCAGGTTGCCGGAGCGGCTGCGGCATGTTGCGTTGGTCAGCCTTGATCAGCGTTGCTCAGCTTTTCCCGGGCGGTCCCCACGTTCGGGGCGGGATTGGCTTCAGTCTACCGGTAGCACCGACAGTGATGGGGGTTTGCCGGTACCTGAGTCCGCATGTGCCGCCCTCAACCGGTCTCTTCCGGGTCCCGATATGTGGATGGGGGCTCCAAGAGGCTCACGGAGGCACTCAGCGCTTCCGGGTGTCAACCCTTGGCTACTTGGGAGTCAGGTCCGAACGAGCCACCGCGGGCGGGCACTCACGACGAAGGCCGGGCGGTCGTCGCGGGACCGTCCCGGCCTTCGAACACGTGATGCACGTCACCCGTAGGTGTCGCCGGGGCCGGTGCTTCCAGGGGCCCTGAGGGGGCCGTAGCGGCGCGGGGGGCCACCGGGACCGAGCACCTTGATCAGCCGCACCGCGCCATGGCCCAGATCCTCGTTGAGGCGCGCGACCAGTGTCGGCGCGAGCAGCCTGAGGTTCGTCGCCCAGGCCGTGGAGTCGCAGCGCACGATCAGCACCCGCTCGTCCTCGTCGTAGCGCTCCGGCACGCAGTGCTTGGCCACGTCCTCGCCGACGATCTGCGGCCACCGGCCCATCACACCGCCCACCGCGGCCGGCGTCTCCCAGCCGCGCTCGGTGAGCAGCCGGTTGATCGCGGCGCCCAACGCCATCGGGTCACGGCCGTCGGCGCGCGCGCCGGAGCGCAGACCGCCCCCGCGCCGGGCCTGTTTCTTCTGCTGTGCCGCGTCCCCACGCGCGCGTGCCTGCTCGCGGGCCGCCCTGAGCGCCACGCGCGCGAGGTCGACGCCGGACGGCTCGGTCGCCTTCTTCGGGGCCGGCTCGTCGGCGGTCATACGCGCTCCACCGTCCCCTCGGACACCGTGTACCGCGCCCCGGCCAGCACATGCGGTACGTCGTCGTCGACGGCGGCCGTCACCAGCACCTGCTCGCCGGGCGCGACCAGTTCGGCCAGCCGCTCCCGCCGCCGGGCGTCCAGTTCGGCGAAGACGTCGTCCAGGACCAGCACCGGCTCGTTGCCCTCGGCCCGCAACAGGTCGTAGGAGGCCAGCCGCAGGGCGAGCGCGTAGGACCAGGACTCGCCGTGGGAGGCGTATCCCTTGGCGGGCATGGAGCCGAGTTTGAGAATCACATCGTCCCGATGAGGCCCCACGAGGGTGACGCCCCGCTCGATCTCCTGCTTGCGGACCTCCGCGAGCGCGGCCATCAGCTGCCCGTAGAGGTCCTCACGCGTGTGCGCCTCTCCCGGCGCCGACGGCTTGTACTCCAGGGCCACCGGACCGCCGCCCGGGGCCAGTTGCTCATACGCCTTGTCCGCCAGCGGCTGGAGCGCGGCCACCAGGTCGAGCCGCTGGGCGAACAACTCGGCGCCCACGCGCGCGAGGTGCTGATCCCACACGTCCAGGGTCGACAGGTCCATGGAGCGACCGCCGTGCCGCCGGGCGAGCGCGGCCGACTTCAGGAGCGTGTTGCGCTGCTTGAGCACCCGCTCGTAGTCGGAGCGCACGCCCGCCATGCGCGGGGAGCGCGCGGTGATCAGCTCGTCCAGGAAGCGGCGCCGCTCACCGGGATCGCCCTTGATCAGCGCGAGATCCTCGGGCGCGAACAGCACGGTCCGTACGATGCCCAGCACGTCACGGGGCCTGACCTGCGAGGACCTGTTGATGCGGGCGCGGTTGGCCTTGCCCGGGTTCAGCTCCAGCTCGACCAGCTGCTGCCGCTCGCCCTGCTTGACCTGCGCCCGGATGATCGCGCGGTCGGCGCCCATGCGGACCAGGGGCGCGTCCGAGGCGACCCGGTGGCTGCCCAGAGTGGCGAGATAGCCGACGGCCTCGACGAGGTTGGTCTTGCCCTGCCCGTTGGGGCCCACGAAGGCGGTGACGCCCGGGTCGAGCGGAACTTCGACCCGGGCGTACGAGCGGAAGTCGGCCAGCGACAGATGCGTGACGTGCATGGTCGTTCGCCGACCTCCCCCAGGGTTGTGGATCGCGGGGCGACCCTGTGGATTACTTCTTCTCGACGGCGTGGCCGCCGAACTGGTTGCGCAGCGCCGCGATCATCTTCATCTGCGGCGAGTCCTCCTGCCGGGACGCGAACCGCGCGAACAGCGAGGCCGTGATCGCCGGCAGCGGCACGGCGTGGTCGATCGCGGCCTCCACGGTCCAGCGGCCCTCGCCGGAGTCCTGTGCGAAGCCGCGCAGCCTGTCGAGGTGCTCGTCCTCGTCGAGGGCGTTGACGGCCAGGTCGAGCAGCCAGGAACGGATGACCGTGCCCTCCTGCCAGGACCGGAAGACCTCGCGCACATCCGTGACGGAGTCGACCTTCTCCAGCAGCTCCCAGCCCTCGGCGTAGGCCTGCATCATGGCGTACTCGATGCCGTTGTGGACCATCTTCGCGAAGTGGCCGGCGCCGACCTTGCCGGCGTGCACCGCGCCGAAGTCGCCCTCGGGCTTGAGCGCGTCGAAGACCGGCTGCACCTTGGCGACGTGCTCCTTGTCGCCGCCGTACATCAGCGCGTAGCCGTTCTCCAGGCCCCAGACGCCGCCGGAGACGCCGCAGTCGACGAAGCCTATGCCCTTGGCCGCCAGCTCCTCGGCGTGCTTCTCGTCGTCCGTCCAGCGGGAGTTGCCGCCGTCCACGACGACGTCACCCGGCTCCAGCAGGTCGGCAAGCTCGTCGACGGTCGACTGCGTGGCGGCGCCGGCCGGGACCATCACCCAGACCACGCGCGGGGCCGCGAGGCCGTCCACAAGCTCTTTGAGGCTGTGGACGTCCGCGAGGTCCGGGTTGCGGTCGTATCCGACGACGGTGTGGCCGGCGCGGCGGATCCGCTCGCGCATGTTGCCGCCCATCTTGCCGAGGCCGACGAGACCGAGCTCCATCAGTTGTTCCTTAGGTCGCTGTGTGGCATGTGGGGCACCTTCGTACCCGTGTCCGAGCCTAAACCCGGACGGCCACGCACACCTGTGGGCATACGCGCTCAGACGTGCTGCCCATCTCGCCGCTCACCTGCGGCTTCGTCCACAGACCGGGGACCCTTGGGCCACAGCCTGTGGACGACCTCCGACGCCGGGGGCGACGCCGGCGCGGGGGCCGGTCAGCCGCTGAGGCGCACGGGCATGATCAGGTACTTGTAGGCCTCGTCCGCCTCCGCGTCCAGCGCCGGCTTGCCGCTGAGCAGCGCGGGCTTCGTGGACGTCGTGAAGGACAGCTGGGCGACCGGCGAGTCGATGGCGCTCAGGCCGTCCAGCAGGAAGGTCGGGTTGAAGGCGATCGAGATGTCGTCGCCCTCCAGCTGGGCGTCGACGCGCTCCACAGCCTGTGCGTCGTCGCTGGAGCCGGCCTCCAGGATGAGCACGCCCTGCTCGAAGCTCAGCCGCACCGGGGTGTTGCGCTCGGCGACCAGGGCCACGCGCTTGACTGCCTCCACGAAGGGGGCGGTCTCGATCACGGCGACGGAGTTGAACTCGGTCGGGAACAGGGTGCGGTACTTCGGGAGGTCGCCCTCCAGGAGGCGGGTCGTCGTACGCCGGCCCGCGCCCTCGAAGCCGATCAGGCCCTCGCCCGAGCCGGAGCCGGACAGCGCCAGGATGACGCTGTCGCCGCTCGTGAGGGCCTTGGCGGTGTCCAGGAGCGTCTTGGCGGGCACCAGGGCGACCGCGGAGGCCTCCGGGTTCTCCGGCTTCCACAGGAACTCGCGGACCGCGAAGCGGTAGCGGTCGGTGGACGCCAGCGTGACCGTGTCGCCCTCGATCTCGATGCGCACACCGGTGAGGACGGGCAGCGTGTCGTCACGCCCGGCGGCGATGGCGACCTGGGCGGCCGCGGAGGCGAAGACCTCGCCGGGGACGGTGCCCGTCGCGTTCGGCATCTGCGGCAGGGACGGGTACTCCTCCACCGGCAGGGTGTGGAGGGTGAACCGCGAGGAGCCGCAGACCACCGTCGCCCGTACACCGTCTGTGGAGATCTCCACCGGGCGGTTGGGCAGGGCGCGGCAGATGTCCGCGAGCAGGCGGCCGGAGACGAGGACCGTGCCCTCCTCCTCGACCTCGGCCTCCACGGAGACCCGCGCGGAGACCTCGTAGTCGAAGCTCGACAGGCTCAGCTGGCCGTCCTCGGACTTCAGCAGCAGGCCGGCCAGGACAGGCGCCGGCGGGCGGGCCGGGAGGCTGCGCGCCGCCCAGGCCACGGCCTCCGCGAGTACGTCGCGTTCCACCCGGATCTTCACTCTTGCCGCCTCCTGCTGTTGCCGGCGCTTCTCGCCCTGCCTGGCCTTCGTCATCTGTCTCGGTGTGGTCGGTCCCGTCGAGGGGAAGGACCATCGGGGACCAGTCTGACGCACCGCACTGTCAGTCGGTGCCCCTCGGGGTCAAGTCGTGACGAGGGGCGGCCGGGCAGCGAAGAGCGAGTTGTGCACAGGCCCCGCTTCGAAACGGATTCCCAGCTCTCTCTAGTTGTCAGTAGTAGTAGGGCCTGTGGATACCGTGGATAACCCCGTTTTCGCAGCTCAGAGGCTGTTTTTTATCCACTGGCCCTGTGGGCGGAGGCGGTGGATAACCGGGGTCTTCTGTGGAGAACAGAAAGTTCTGCACACCCCATGCACAGGGAGGGGCGACTTGTCCCCAGCGCCGTCCCCAGCTTTACCCGTCTTTCCCACAGGCCAACCCGGCAACTTCGTGTGACGCCTTTCACTCGACCCGGTGAGGAGGCGCGTCGGGTTGCCGAACAGTGGACAGACATGTGGAGAAGCCGGAGATCGCTGGGGACAACCGGCCTCAGCCTGTGGGTTGCCGGTGGACAACTTCATGCACAGCCTGTGGATCATTTTTTTGTCCACAGCCTGTGGAGATCCTTCGTCCACGAATCCACAGCCTGTTGACCTGGCCCGATCGTCCCTCACCCGGGACGCCTGTGGATACAGTCTGGACAACTTCCCGGTCCCCAGGGTGTGGACGGGAAAAAGTCGCCGAATCTGTGGAGAGTGGCCGTAACCCGGCCAGTAATCGAACAACGAGTGAGCGGCGGACGACCTTCGTCGAGCCCCGTCCGGCGTCGCCGGCCCCCGCTCCCGGCCCCCGGAACGACGAAAAGCGCCCCCGGATGTCCTCCGGGGGCGCTCTCGGTGAGGCTCGCGACGCGTCCTCCGGCGCCGTCAGCCGTTCTTGATGCGGTTGGTCAGCTCGGTCACCTGGTTGTAGATGGAGCGCCGCTCGGCCATCAGATTGCGGATCTTGCGGTCAGCGTGCATGACCGTCGTGTGGTCACGGCCGCCGAACAGCGCGCCGATCTTCGGCAGCGACAGGTCCGTCAGCTCGCGGCACAGATACATGGCGATCTGCCGGGCCGTGACGAGCTGGCGGCCGCGCGAGCTGCCGCACAGGTCCTCGATGGTGAGGCCGAAGTAGTCGGCGGTCGCGCTCATGATGGCCGTCGAGGTGATCTCCGGCGTGGAGTCGTCACCGCCGGGGATCAGGTCCTTCAGGACGATCTCGGTCAGCCCCAGGTCCACCGGCTGCCGGTTGAGCGACGCGAACGCCGTCACCCGGATCAGCGCGCCCTCCAGCTCACGGATGTTGCGCGAGATCCGGGAGGCGATGAACTCCAGCACCTCCGGCGGGGCGTTCAGCTGCTCCTGGACCGCCTTCTTGCGCAGGATCGCGATCCGCGTCTCCAGCTCGGGCGGCTGGACGTCGGTGATCAGACCCCACTCGAAACGGTTCCTCAACCGGTCCTCCAGCGTCACCAGCTGCTTGGGCGGCCGGTCGCTGGACAGCACGATCTGCTTGTTGGCGTTGTGGAGCGTGTTGAAGGTGTGGAAGAACTCCTCCTGCGTCGACTCCTTGTCCGCGAGGAACTGGATGTCGTCGACGAGCAGGATGTCCATCTCGCGGTACCGCTTGCGGAAGCTGTCGCCCTTGCCGTCGCGGATGGAGTTGATGAACTCGTTGGTGAACTCCTCGGAGCTCACGTACCGCACGCGCGTGCCGGGATAGAGGCTTCGCGCGTAGTGCCCGATGGCGTGCAGCAGGTGCGTCTTGCCGAGGCCCGACTCCCCATAGATGAACAGGGGGTTGTAGGCCTTCGCGGGCGCCTCGGCGACGGCGACGGCGGCCGCGTGCGCGAACCGGTTGGAGGCGCCGATGACGAAGGTGTCGAAGAGGTACTTCGGGTTCAGCCGCGCGGTCGGCTCACCGGGCCCGGCCTTTGCCGAGGACTGCGCGCCCGACGGCCCGGGACCGCCCGAGCCGCCGCGGTGCGGATGCCCGGGACCGGCCTGCGGCTCGGGCAGCTCACGTCGGCCCGGCTCGCGCTGGTCGTAGTCGGAGCGTGACGCCTCGTACTCCGCACGCTTGTGTTCGTACGGCGACGGATCGTAGGGCGGCCGCTCCATCGACTGGGGGCGGTAGTCCTGCGACGGCGGGCCGTAGGAGTCCTGCGACGGGGAGCCGTACGGGTCCTGGGAGGCCGGCCCGCCGTACTGGTCCTGCGACGAAGGCGACGCGTACGGGTCGCGCTCCGGGAAACCGAGGCGCTGCTGCTGCCAGCTGTACTCGTCCTGCTGGGGCCGCGGCCATGCACCCGGCTCGGGGCGCTGGTACTCCGACGGGTACGCCGGCCGCGCGGTGGGCAGCGGGTCCGGGCGCGAGGGGAGCTGGTCGCCGGGCGTCGGCGGCAACTGCTCGGCGCGGTGCCGGCCGTAGCCCTCGTACGGGCTGTCGTACGTCTGGTCGTATCCGCCGTCGTAGCGGCCCTCCTGCTGTCCGTCCCGCTGTCCGTCGTACGGGCCGGACGGCAGCTCGGGCTCTTCGTAGCGCGGCTGCTGCTGGACAGGGGGTGCCGGCGGGGCCGGGGGCTCGCCGGCGGAGTCGTCGACGGTGATCGCGATACGGATCGGGCGGCCGCACTCGCGGCTCAGCGTCTCGCTGACGATCGGCGCGAGGCGCCCCTCGAGGACGCCCTTCGCGAATTCGTTCGGTACGGCGAGCAGGGCGGTGTCCGCGACCAGCGCGAGCGGCTGGCAGCGCCGGATCCAGTGCTCGTCCTTCACCTCGACACCCTGGCCCCGGCCCTCACCCAGGAGCTGTTCCAGTACTCGTGGCCACACTGCGGCAAGATCGGCAGGTACGTCAGCCACAGGGCACGCTCTCTCGTGGGTCCCACGAACGTGTGGTTGTGGGACGGCGGGGATTCATATCGGGCGGGGGCAGGGACAAAGGAACGAATCGGAGTTCAGCCAAGGTAGTCAGGGCGACGGCTGCGGTTCAAGTTGTTGTCCCCAGGCTGTGGATAGTGTCTCCCCGTGACTGCCGGTTTGACCGGATGGCGTAGCCGCGCGTACCGTAACCAGGTCGAGTTGTCGATGGCTGCTGCCGCCTGCCTCCGATGGGCACAGATCGCGTCAGGTGATCGGGAAGCGGTGCACTCGGGCGTTGACCGCGAGCTACCTCGTGGGCGCACGGTGACAGCCAGGACGGCACCCCGCCACCACCGATTGATTTCTGGAGCCCCCGAGTGAGCAAGCGCACCTTCCAGCCGAACAACCGCCGTCGCGCCAAGACCCACGGCTTCCGCCTGCGGATGCGTACCCGTGCCGGCCGCGCGATTCTCGCGAACCGCCGCAGCAAGGGTCGCGCGAGCCTGTCCGCCTGATCCTGATCAGGTCATGACGTCGTGCTGCCTACCGAGCATCGGCTGAGGCGGCGCGAGGACTTCGCGACCGCAGTACGACGGGGCCGTCGGGCCGGACGCCCGACTCTCGTCGTCCATCTTCGTAGCGGTGCCACGGACCCGCACGCGCCTGGGGAGAGCGCTCCCCCGACGCGTGCGGGTTTCGTCGTGAGCAAGGCCGTGGGAGGCGCAGTCGTACGCAACCAGGTGAAGCGCAGACTGCGTCACCTGATGCGCGACCGAGTCACTCTGTTCCCCCCCGGTAGCCTGGTAGTCGTACGGGCGCTGCCCGGGGCGGGCGACGCCGACCACGCACAGCTGGCCCAAGACCTGGATGCCGCCCTGCAACGGCTACTGGGAGGGGGCGCGCGATGAAGTACCCGCTACTGGCTCTGATCAAGCTCTACCAGTGGACGATCAGTCCGCTGCTCGGGCCGGTGTGCAAGTACTACCCGTCGTGTTCCCACTACGGCTACACGGCCATCGACCGGCACGGTGCGATCAAGGGAACGGCACTCACGGCCTGGCGCATCCTGCGGTGCAATCCGTGGTCGCTGGGTGGAGTGGATCATGTTCCGCCGCGTAAGCGCCCGCGGTGGCACGAAATGTTGCGTGACGCCTGGCGTGCACGCAGGGGCGGGACCTCCGCCGCCGAAACGGCCACCGAAGAGAACCTCGCTTCGGGCTCGGCCGCAGAGACACCGTCCCATGCCCAAGGAGCATGATTAGTGGACACGATTGCCAGCCTCTTCAGCTTCATCACGACACCTGTCTCCTGGGTCATCGTCCAGTTCCACAAGGTGTACGGCGCCGTCTTCGGCCCCGACACCGGGTGGGCCTGGGGCCTGTCCATCGTGTCTCTGGTGATCCTGATCCGTATCTGCCTGATCCCGCTCTTCGTGAAGCAGATCAAGTCGACGCGGGCCATGCAGACGCTCCAGCCCGAGATGAAGAAGATCCAGGAGCGCTACAAGAACGACAAACAGCGTCAGTCCGAAGAGATGATGAAGCTGTACAAGGAGACGGGCACCAACCCGCTCTCCTCGTGCCTTCCCATCCTGGCGCAGTCCCCGTTTTTCTTCGCCCTGTACCACGTGCTCAACGGCATCGCGACGGGCTCGACGATCGGCGTCATCAACGAGTCGCTGCTCGCCAGCGCCCGTAAGGCGCACATCTTCGGCGCCCCGCTGGCCGCGAAGTTCACCGACGGCTCGGCGAAGGTCGAGTCGCTCGGCGCCTCGCTGACGGACGTCCGCGTCGTCACCGCGATCATGATCGTGCTGATGTCGGCCTCGCAGTTCTTCACCCAGCGCCAGCTGATGACGAAGAACGTCGACACCTCGGTGAAGACGCCGTTCATGCAGCAGCAGAAGATGCTGATGTACGTCTTCCCGGTCATGTTCGCCGTCTTCGGCATCAACTTCCCCGTCGGCGTCCTCGTCTACTGGCTGACCACCAACGTGTGGACCATGGGCCAGCAGATGTACGTGATCCGCAACAACCCGACGCCGGGTTCCAAGGCTCAGGCCGCGTACCTGGAGCGCCTGTACAAGCACGTCACGCACCACGGCAAGACCCGCAGCCGCGGTGAGAGGGCCATCGTCAAGGCCATCGTGGCCAAGGGCCGCGACCGCAACGACGCCGAGCGCAAGTTCATCAACGCTCTGTCCAAGGTGGGCTTCGCAGCCCAGGCCGACGGCACCGTGATCAAGAGCGAGACCCAGGCAGCCGCCCAGGCCGAGGACGGCACGCCGACCAGCGCCGCCGCCAAGCGCCAGCAGCCCAAGCGGCAGTCGAAGTCCCAGCGTCAGTCCACAGCCCCCAAGGCGGCCGGCGAGACCACCCCGACCACCTCGCTGAGCAAGTCCGACGAGCCGGAGGACGCCAAGCCCTCCGGAGCCGCGAAACCGGCCGCTCCCAAGCCCGGCACCGGAGGCCGCAGCAAGGCCCAGTCCGGGCAGCGCAAGGGCGGCCCGCAGCGCCCCAAGTCCCCGTCCAAGAAGTAAGAAGGAGCCCATCCCGTGACGGAAGGCACCACCTCCGCCGCCGCCGAGGGTGCAGACACCCTGACCCGCCTGGAGCAGGAGGGCGAGATCGCGGCGGACTACCTCGAGGGTCTGCTGGACATCGCCGATCTCGACGGCGACATCGACATGGACGTCGAGGCCGACCGCGCCTCTGTGTCGATCATCAGCGACGCGGGCACCCGTGACCTGCACAAGCTGGTCGGCCGGGACGGCGAGGTGCTGGAGGCGCTGCAGGAGCTCACGCGCCTGGCCGTGCACCGGGAGACCGGCGACCGCAGCCGTCTGATGCTGGACATCGCGGGTTACCGCGCCAAGAAGCGCGCCGAGCTCTCCGAGCTGGGGGCCAAGGCCGCGGCCGACGCGAAGAACAGCGGTGAGCCGGTGAGGATGAAGCCGATGACGCCCTTCGAGCGCAAGGTCGTGCACGACGCGGTCAAGGCGGCCGGCCTGCGCAGTGAGTCCGAGGGCGAGGAGCCGCAGCGCTTCGTCGTCGTGCTGCCCAACTGATTCGGTACGTACGTATCCCCGGCCCCGTCTGTAGCGCAGACGGGGCCGGACTTGTCAGCCTGGTAGTTCTGGTGGTCGGCGCTCGAAGCGCTGATGCGGTACGGAAGGACGGTCCCCGTGACGGAGGCAGCGGAGCTCCCCCCTGCGCCCGAAGTGGCACGTGAGGTATTCGGCGATCGCTTCGGTGATGCGGTCCGGTACGCCGAGCTCCTGGCCGAGGCAGGTGTGCAGCGTGGGCTCATCGGCCCACGAGAGGTGCCCCGCCTGTGGGAGAGGCACATCCTGAACTGCGCGGTGCTCTCCGAGGTCGTGCCCGAGGGCGTGACCGTGTGCGACGTCGGATCGGGTGCCGGCCTCCCCGGCATTCCCCTGGCGCTCGTCCGGGAAGACCTGAAGATCACCCTTCTGGAGCCGCTTCTGCGACGCACCAACTTCCTCACCGAGGTCGTCGAGCTCCTCGGCCTCGACCATGTGACGGTGGAGCGGGGCCGTGCCGAGGAGGTCATGGGCAAGGTGCCGCCGGTGCATGTGGTGACCGCCCGTGCCGTGGCGCCCCTGGACCGACTGGCCGCCTGGGGCATCCCGCTGCTGCGTCCCTACGGCGAGATGCTCGCCCTCAAGGGCGACACCGCAGAGGAAGAGCTGAAGAGCGCATCCTCGGCACTGAACAAGCTCGGTGCCGTGAGCACCTCGATCCTGCAGGTCGGCGAGGGCGTCGTCGATCCGCTGTCCACGGTGGTGCGCGTCGAGGTCGGGGAAAGCCCGGGAGGGGTGCGATTCGCGGCCAAACGGGCCAAGGCGGCCCGCACGGGCCGTACGCGCCGACGCCGCTGAGACGTACTCCACACAAGCTGCCAAACCTGCGCATCACGGAGTGTCGCGAGGATCCGGCCGCGGGCGCTGTGCATCGTGTTTCACGTGAAACGTCGCTCCCTGCTCCACGGCATTATCAGTCGCGGCCGCGCCGCGGCCGAACCCCGCGACCGCAAGCCTCTCGGTTCACTCGATGAGGTACCGGAGTTGTCCACAGAGGCGGATTTCTCCACAGAACAACAGGCCTCACTGGTTCACCACCCCGAAGACATGGGAGGCTCTGTTCATTGCGAGCCTGAAGTCGAGGAGAGTGAATCCTTGCGGTCCGACGCCAACATCGCGGGACCGATGACCGATCCGGTCCCCGGTCCCCGTACCGAGTCGTTCGGGGAGGATGTTTCACGTGAAACACCGCCCCCCATGGACGACACTCCGATCGGTCGTGCTGCCCAACTCGCGGTGGAGGCTCTGGGCCGCGCCGGCGAGGGTCTGCCACGCCCTGAACAAACCCGTGTGATCGTGGTCGCCAACCAGAAGGGCGGGGTGGGCAAGACGACGACCACGGTCAACCTTGCCGCCTCCCTGGCCCTGCACGGGGGCCGTGTCCTGGTGGTCGACCTCGACCCGCAGGGCAACGCGTCCACTGCCCTGGGGATCGACCACCACGCCGAGGTTCCGTCCATCTATGACGTGTTGGTCGAGAGCCGTCCCCTCGCTGAAGTCGTTCAGCCCGTACCCGATGTAGAAGGCCTCTTCTGCGCTCCCGCCACGATCGATCTCGCCGGCGCGGAGATCGAGTTGGTCTCCCTGGTGGCACGTGAGAGCCGTCTTCAGCGAGCGATCCAGGCATACGAACAGCCGCTGGACTACATCCTCATCGACTGCCCGCCTTCCCTGGGCCTGCTGACGGTCAACGCGCTGGTCGCCGGTGCCGAGGTCCTCATCCCGATCCAGTGCGAGTACTACGCGCTGGAGGGGCTCGGGCAGTTGCTGCGCAACGTCGACCTGGTGCGGGGGCACCTCAATCCCACCCTGCATGTGTCGACCATCCTGCTCACCATGTACGACGGCCGGACGCGTCTCGCGTCGCAGGTCGCCGAGGAGGTGCGCACCCACTTCGGTGACGAGGTGCTGCGGACGAGCATTCCCCGCTCGGTCCGTATCTCCGAGGCGCCGAGCTATGGGCAGACGGTGCTGACCTATGATCCTGGATCGAGCGGCGCACTCTCCTACCTTGAGGCAGCACGAGAGCTTGCGCTGAAGGGTGTCGACGTCAGTTACGACCCGACGCACGCCCATATCGGCGCCCAGAACAACCCGAACATGGTGGAGGGGATCCAGTGAGTGAGCGACGAAGGGGGTTGGGCCGTGGCCTTGGCGCGTTGATCCCTGCTGCCCCGACGGAGAAGGCTCCGGCGCAGGCTGCGGTCGGAGGCGGGGGATCCCCATCCCCCGCAGCCGTCCCGGTTCTGACGACGGACCGCGGGGTGGCCGCGGCGAAGGTGGCCACGCTCCCGCATGTTTCACGTGAAACAGAGGAGTTGTCGGCAACCGGCGTCCTGGAGACCCCCGCAGCGCCGATCGGCGCGCACTTCGCGGAGATCCCCCTCGACCACATCACGCCGAACCCGCGCCAGCCCCGTGAGGTCTTCGACGAGGACGCGCTGCACGAGCTCATCACCTCCATCAAGGAGGTCGGTCTCCTCCAGCCGGTCGTCGTACGCCAGACCGGTCCCGCGCGCTACGAGCTCATCATGGGTGAGCGGCGCTGGCGGGCTTGCCGCGAGGCCGGTCTGGAGGCCATCCCGGCGATCGTGCGGGCCACGGACGACGAGAAGCTCCTCCTGGACGCCCTCCTGGAGAACCTTCACCGGGCTCAGCTGAACCCGCTGGAAGAGGCAGCCGCCTACGACCAGTTGCTGAAGGACTTCAACTGCACGCACGATCAGCTGGCGGACCGCATCGGTCGATCTCGTCCGCAGGTCTCCAACACACTGCGTCTGCTGAAGCTTTCTCCGGCGGTGCAGCGCAGGGTCGCGGCGGGAGTCCTCTCCGCTGGTCACGCCCGGGCGCTGCTCTCCGTGGACGACTCGGAGGAGCAGGACCGGCTGGCCCACCGCATCGTGGCCGAAGGGCTCTCGGTGCGGGCCGTCGAGGAGATCGTGACCCTCATGGGATCACGTCCGCAGACGGCTCAGCGTGCCAAGGGGCCGCGCGCCGGTGGCCGGGTCTCCCCAGCGCTGACCGACCTTGCGACCCGGCTCTCGGACCGTTTCGAGACACGGGTGAAGGTCGACCTGGGGCAGAAGAAGGGCAAGATCACCGTCGAGTTCGCGTCGATGGAGGACCTTGAGCGCATCCTCGGCACGCTCGCTCCCGGTGAGGGCCCTGTCCTGCAGAAGGGCCTCGTGGAGGGCGACATCGAGGAAACGGAAGACTGAGCCGCGGCTCGGCCGTGGCCATGTCGGCCGTCGGATCCTCTGAGCGAGCCGTGTCCGGTGTGTACCGGAACACGGCTCGCTCTTTGCTTTCAGTCGGTATCGACGGAATCGCATCGTGGATACGATGCGGTGAGGCTTAGGCGCATCCACCTTGCAGTACCTCGGAGCGGGAGGCGGGGGGCCATGCGAACGATGAGCCGGACCGGATTGGTGAGCGCCGGACTGGGGCTGGGCGCGGTCGGCGGTTTCGTCGGCAGTCTGCTCAGAGAACGGAGTGCTCTGACGGCCGCTCGCGATGCTGCGGGCGAAGGAAGCGAGGAACAGCCTTCATGGGGCGCCGGCTCGTACCGCTCACGCTGGACAACCTTCAGGACCTTCCCAAGCGCTGTCGCTCGTGCGTCTTCTGGGAGCTGGACCCCGTCAGCGGTGCGGCCGCGGTAAAGGCGGGCACGTCCTCCCTGGAGAAGGAGTCCTGGATCTCCGCCGTCCTGCTGGACTGGGGATCGTGCGGTCGGGTCGTCTACGTGGACGACGCCCCCGTGGGTTTCGTCCTGTACGCGCCGCCCGCCTATGTCCCCCGCTCGACGGCCTTTCCCACAAGTCCCGTGTCGCCGGATGCGGTGCAGTTGATGACCGCGTTCATCATGCCGGGCTACCAGGGCCAGGGACTTGGCCGCGTGATGGTCCAGACGGTTGCCAAGGATCTGCTGCGACGGGGCTTCAAGGCGATCGAGGCGTTCGGTGACGCCCGTTGGAAAGAGCCTGCCTGCATGCTCCCTGCCGATCACTTGCTGGCGGTGGGCTTCAAGACGGTGCGTCCCCATCCCGTCCATCCTCGGCTGAGGCTGGAGTTGCGGACCACGCTCTCCTGGAAGGAGGACGTGGAGATGGCGCTCGACCGGTTGCTGGGGGCCGTCCAGAAGGAGCCGGCGCTGCGCCCGCTGTAACGCGTTGTGGGGCAGAGCGATGGGGCCGACCCTTGCGGGTCGGCCCCATCGTGTTTCACGTGAAACATCGGCCGTCGGCGGGACGGTTCAGTGCCTCACTCGGAGATGAAGGTCTCCAGGTCGCGGACGAGCGCGGCCTTGGGCTTGGCGCCGACGATGGTCTTCGCAACCTCGCCACCCTGGTAGACGTTCAGGGTCGGGATCGACATGACACCGTACTTGGCGGCCGTGGTCGGGTTCTCGTCGATGTTGAGCTTGACGATCTCGATCTTGTCGCCGTGCTCGGCGGCGATGGCCTCGAGCGAGGGAGCGATCTGGCGGCACGGGCCGCACCACTCGGCCCAGAAGTCCACCAGGACGGGCTTGTCGCTCTTGAGGACGACCTCATCGAAGTCGGCGTCGGTCACATGCTTCAGGGTGCCAGCCACAGGGGGCTCCTTAATTCCTTGTGCGGTGGGGAGGGAGGGGGTCAGACGGCGGTCTTCTCGGGCTCGGCCTGCTCCTCGTCCGCGAGGGCGGCGAGGTAGCGCTCGGCGTCAAGGGCGGAGGAGCAGCCGGTGCCGGCCGCGGTGATCGCCTGGCGGTAAGTGTGGTCGACCACGTCACCCGCGGCGAAGACACCGGTCAGGTTCGTGCGGGTGGAGGGGGCGGCGACCTTGAGATAGCCCTCCTCGTCGAGGTCGAGCTGGCCCTTGAAGAGCTCGGTACGCGGGTCGTGACCGATCGCGATGAACAGGCCGGTCACCGGCAGATCCGAGAGCTCGCCGGTCTTGAGGTTGCGCAGCTTCAGCCCGGCCAGCTTCTGATCGCCCTGGACCTCGGCGACCTCGCTGTCCCAGACGAACTTGATCTTCGGGTCGGCGAAGGCGCGCTCCTGCATCGCCTTGGAGGCGCGCAGGGTGTCACGCCGGTGGACGATCGTCACGGACTTGGCGAAGCGGGAGAGGAACGTGGCCTCCTCCATCGCGGTGTCCCCGCCGCCGATCACGGCGATGTCCTGCTCCTTGAAGAAGAAGCCGTCACAGGTGGCGCACCAGGAGACACCGCGGCCGGACAGGGCGTCCTCGTTCGGCAGGCCGAGCTTGCGGTGCTGGGAGCCGGTCGTCACGATGACGGCCTTCGCGCGGTGGACCGTGCCGGCGGTGTCCGTGACGGTCTTGATCTCACCGGTGAGGTCGACGGAGACGATGTCGTCGGGGATCAGTTCGGCGCCGAAGCGCTCGGCCTGGGCGCGCATGTTGTCCATGAGCTCCGGGCCCATGATGCCGTCCTGGAAGCCCGGGAAGTTCTCCACCTCGGTGGTGTTCATCAGGGCACCGCCCGCGGTGACGGCTCCTTCGAACACCAGCGGCTTCAGCGACGCGCGTGCGGTGTAGAGGGCCGCGGTGTAGCCGGCGGGCCCGGAGCCGATGATGATCACGTTACGGACGTCGCTCACGGCTTGTTTCCTCGTCTCTGGACTGCGTCGGTCGACCGGGGGAGCTTCTTGGACTCTCACCCCACCCAACGGATCCTAAGGGGCGCGCATTCCCGGTGTGTCCGGGCACACGGAGCGATGACACCGGAGGGGATGCCACGCGGAATACGAGCGCGGGAAGGAGACGAGCCGTCGACCGTCAGCGACGCGTGTAGGAGTGCGTCAAGAGAACCTTCGCAGGGCTCGACGACGGATGCTTCACACAGGTCTTGTCCATGATGTAGACCCGGACCCGGGTGCTGTCGGAGGCGTCGGACAGCACGACAAGCAGGGCTTCCGTCCCCTGGTACCTGCCATCCTCGACGGCGAGCGCCTCATCGCTGCGTCCGATGCCCTGTTGGACGCACGGGGGCACTGCGGAGGGCTGCAGGAGAGTCCTGTTCTGCGGGCTGCCGGACTGGCCCTCAACCTTCACGCCCTCCGATGCACGGGAGCCGCCGGCGTTGGCCAGGAGATCGGTGACCTGTGACTCCAGCTTGCTCGCGGAAAACGTGTCCGGCCCGGTGGACTGATGGGCCGAACTGCCCGGCCCGGAGCCCGTGAGCGATGACACGAGGACGGAACCGAGCCCCAGCGCCGCGGCTGTGAAGACCGCGCCGAGGACGGCGACCTTGCGGCGTCCGGCCCGCTTGCGGTCCTTGCGGCCCGGGCCTGTGGTGGTGCGGGCATGTCCCGCAGGTCGGCCCTTCGCCGTCGTTGTTTCACGTGAAACACGGAGTGCGTCCACGTCGGCGTCGGCCGCACCGGTGGAACTCTTCGGAGCATCATCGTTCTCCGAGGGCGTGGCGTTCAGCAGGGCCTCGGCGGCGAGTGCGGCGTCGATGCGGTGGGCGACGTCATCAGGCATCCGCGGCGGGCCGGGGAGAGTGCCCAGAAGACCGCGGATCTCCTCCAGCGAGGCGTGGACGTCCGCGCAGAGTTCGCAGGTGTCCAGATGCCGACGTACATCGGCGCTTCGGGAGGGAGCGAGCAGGCCCTCGGTGAGGTCGGAGATCTCCGCGACGTCCGGGTGCCCGGTCGTGTCCGTCGTCGATGTCACGCTCGCCCACCTCCGCCCTTCACAGCAGCTGAATCGCCTGTCCCGGCGTTGCCCGGCCCCTCGTCCCGAGGTTCCGCTGCCGGTGGGACGGATGTCCCCTGCGCACGGTTCCGTCCTGCGCGGGTTTCTCTGTCGCCGCCGCCGGCGGCGGCGTTCGGCCGTAGATGGGTGAGCAGCGGCAGAAGTCTGGCTCTGCCCCGGGCACAGCGGCTCTTCACGGTCCCGGTGGGCACGTCGAGCACGCGCGCGGCTTCGGCGACCGGGTAGCCCTGCATGTCCACGAGGACGAGGGCCGCCCGCTGATCGGGCGGGAGGGTGCCGAGTGCTTCGAGGAGCTGGCGGTGCAGGTCGTTGCGTTCCGCGGGGGCCGACGCCGCCTCATGCGGCTCAAGCAGCTGCTCCAGTCGCTCGGTGTCGTCGACCGGCGAGGTCTTGCGGGAAGCCGCTTTGCGGGCGCGGTCCAGACAGGCGTTCACCGTGATGCGGTGCAGCCAGGTCGTGACGGCGGACTGGCCGCGGAAGGTGTGGGCGGCCCGGTACGCGGATACCAGGGCGTCCTGGACGGCGTCAGCGGCCTCCTCGCGGTCTCCCAGCGTGCGCAGTGCCACCGCCCAGAGCCGGTCGCGGTGACGCCGCACGAGTTCGCCGAAGGCGTCGGGGTCGCCCTCGACGTGGCGAGTGAGGAGGTCCTGGTCGCTCACTCCGTCATATCCGGCGCCTTCCGCCATCGGACCTCCTCCCCCTCCGGTGAGACGTCAGCCCGTGAACTTCACGTCGGTGATGGCCTGCTTGTAGCCTTCGCTGCTGTACTCGTCCTGCCCCGAGCGCGGCGCGGCGGTGATCCATACGAGAACGTACCGCGTCTTCACGGGCGACTTGGCGGAGATCTTCAGTTCCGTCCCCGAGGTCTGAGCGGCGGCGATCTTCGTCATGGAGCTGAGGGGAGCCGACGACGAGAGTGAATCGGCCGCGTACAGGGTCGCCGCGGTGTAGCTGCCTCCGTAGTGAAGCCCTATTGAGGCGGCCGAAACGCTGTGCTCCGAACCCAGGTCGTAGACGATGCCCACGCCCTTCTTGAACGGCGCGAGCACGGGCCCGTCGTCGAACGAATAAGTCCGCCAGTACGTGGAGCTGTCACCGTCGTAGGTGAGCTTCGCGTCGCCGGCGTGCTGGGGGTTGCCGTCCGGGTAGTACTCGGCGGCGTCGTGGATCTTGAGCGCCTTGACCGGCTTGGGCGCGGCGCTTCCCTTGTCGCCGTCGTCCGTCGTCTGGGTCTGGTTCGTGTCGTCGGACCCGCTCTGGTTCATCAGGGCGTCCGCGAGCTGCCAGCTGCCCAGGCCGAGGGCGGCGATGAGGAGGGCGGAGACCGCCCACTTCAGAGCCTTGCCGGTGCGGCTCTGCAGCGGGGGCGGCGGGGCCGGCACGGCCTGGGTGACGCCCGGGTGCGCCGACGGCCGGCCGTACGTGCCCTGCTGGTACGTGGTGCGCTGGTACTCCGGCGGCGCCGCGAACGAAGGCTCCGGCGGGCGGATGCGGGGCATCTCGCCGATCGCCTTCACCAGCTCCTCCGGCGTGGTGCAGGCGGCCTCGTGCCGGGAGGCGGTCGCGCCGTCGTTGGCGAGGGCGCGCATGGCCAGCTCCGACAGGCCCCGGTGGATGCCCGCGCGCACCTGGTCGGGGGCGATCAGCCCGATGTCCTTGGGCAGCCCGGACAGGCCGTACGCGTCGTTCTCGTACGGCCAGCGCTGGGTGAGCGCCGCGTACAGCAGGGCGCCGATCGCCTCGGTGTCGGTGCGCTGGGGGGTGTCGGTGGTGATGCCGCGCAGGGCGGCGTTCACGGCGAGGCCGCGGATGCGCCACTGACCTGAGGAGGTGCGCAGTACGGCATTCGGGTTCAGACGCAGATGCGACAGGCCTTCGCGGTGGGCGGCGGCCATGGCGGACGCGATCTGACTGACCATCTGGTAGGCGTCGTGCGGCTCCAACGGGCCGGCCGCGAGCAACGCGGTCAGCTCGGTGGCGTCAGGCAGCCATTCGTGGACGACGTAGACGAGGTCGTTCTCCTCGACGGCGTCCAGCACTTGGACGAAGCGGGGATCGCCGAGCAGGGCCGAGGAACGGGCCGCGGCCAGCACCGAACGGGCCCGTGCGTGGTCCGCGGGCAGGATGTGGACGCCCACGGCACGACGGAGTTTCTCGTCGACCGCACGCCAACTGCTGAAACCGTCCAGACGGGTGACGCACTCCTCTAGGCGATAGCGTCTGGCGAGCTTGTGACCGCTGTGCAGCTCCGGCGGTGAGGCCTTCTTCCCGGGACGCTCCGCCCCGCCGCTCCCCTGTGCCTCGTCGCTGTCCGTGTCCTGCTCCCGGTTCTTGACCACCCCGTCGGCCGTGGACTGGTCCGCTTGTGCGGTCAGCGGCTCGTCACCGCTGTTGTCTGCCACGTCGACGGCAGCTGTGCTCCGTTCCGCCACCGTCGTTCCTGCCTCCCCATCCAGTGCGCGCCGTCCGACCTCGTGCGCGCCGTCCGACGCCGAACCCAATTGTGCCCACAGTCCGCCGCTATGCACGACACGCGGCGGCGGACGATGGTTGTGCGCCTGCCTCCCGACTCAGCGACCCAGTCGTCCGCGGACCATACCGACGAGCGAGTTGAGCTCCTCGATGCGCATGCGGCGGGCGGCGACGAAGAAGACGCCGAGCAGCAGGGCTCCACCAGCCATCAGCGCGGCGAAGGAACCGAGGACGCCCTGGCCCAGGCTGTGGCCGATGCCGTAGCAGGCGAGGCCGCTGACCACGGCGGCCGGTACGGAGGCGATGCACAGCCGGGCGTACGTGCGCAGCACGTGGGAGCCGTCGAGGTCGCCGCCGAGCCGCTTGCGCAGCCGGTTCCAGGCGACGCCGACGCCGATCGCGTACGCCAAACCGTAGGAGGCCGCCATGCCGACCACGGCCCACCGGGCCGGAAGGACGAAGTAACAGACCGCCGAGGCGCTCGCGTTGACCGCGGCCACGATGACCGTGTTGTAGAAGGGCGTCCGGGTGTCCTCGTAGGCGTAGAAGGCGCGCAGGACGACGTACTGCACGGAGTAGGGGATCAGGCCGAGGCCGAAGGCCATCAGCATGAAGCCCATGTTCGTGGCCTCGCTGGTGCCGGAGGAGCCGAAGATCAGCGTACACATCGGGATGCCGAGCGCGAGGAAGCCGAAGGCGATCGGCACGATCGCGACGGCGGTGGTGCGCAGACCCTGGGAGATGTCGTCGCGGACCGCGCCGGCGTCGCCCTCGGCCGCCGAGCGGGAGATGCGGGGCAGCAGGGCGGCCATCAGCGAGACGGTGATGATGGCCTGCGGCAGGCCCCAGATCAGCTGGGCATTGGCGTAGGCGGCGAAGCCGGTGCCGTCGACCGGCGAGTCCTTGCCGGCCGACGTGGACAGCTGGGTGACGACGAGGGCGCCGGCCTGGTTGGCCAGGACGAACAGGACAGTCCACTTGGCGAGGGTCGCCGCCTTGCCGAGGCCGTGGCCCTTCCAGTCGAAGCGCAGCCGCAGCCGGAACCCGGTCTCGCGCAGGTAGGGGATCATCGCGAGGGCCTGGACGACCAGGCCGAGCAGGACCCCGATGCCGAGGAGCCGCTCGCCCTCCGGCGGGATGGTCGTGACCTTCATGCCGGAGTCGGCGGCGGTGCCGTAGACCCAGATGAACATGCCCAGCGTCACGATGATGACGATGTTGTTCAGGACCGGCGTCCACATCATCGCGCCGAACTTGCCGCGCGCGTTGAGGATCTGGCCCATCACCACGTGGACGCCCATGAAGAAGATCGAGGGCAGGAAGTAGCGGACGAAGGTGATGCCGACCTCGTTGGCCGCCGGGTCGCTGGCGACCGAGTCGGACAGGAGGCGGATCAGCACCGGCGCCGCGGCGATCGCGGCGACCGTGAGCACGCCCAGCGCCACCATCACCAGCGTCAGCAGGCGGTTGGCGTACGCCTCGCCGCCGTCCTCGTCCTCCTTCATGGCCCGCACGAGCTGCGGTACGAAGACGGAGTTGAGGCCACCGCCGACCGTCAGGATGTAGATCATCGTCGGCAGCTGATAGGCGACCTGGAAGGTGTCGCCCAGCAGACCGACGCCGAGCGCCGAGACGATCAGCGCGGAGCGGACGAAGCCGGTGAGGCGGGAGACCATGGTGCCCGCCGCCATGACGGCGCTGGACTTCAGCAGTCCCGAGGCACGCCCGCCCTTCTTCGCGGCGGGGGCGGCAGCCGGCGCGGGGTCCGCGGCCGGCGTGGCGGTGAGGTTCATGGTCTGGTCGGTCACGGGCGAGGGGGCCGCGGCCTGGTATTGCGGTGCCTGGTACTGGGGGGCCTGGTACTGCGGGGCCGCTGCGTGACCGCCGGGAGCCTGGGCCGGGCCCGGTACCGCCGGGGGCTCCGTCGGGCCGCGGGAGCCGCTCTGCTGCTGGTCCCGGAAGAGATGGGCGAACGCGTCCGGCTGGTGCTGCTCCTCGCCGGAGTGCGTCACCAGGTCGTCCACGCCCACGAACTGCGTCGTGCGCGGATCGTCGCCGTACGGCAGGTACTGGGTGGGACCCTCCGGCTCGGGCGCCGGGGTCTGCGCCCACACGTGCGGGTCGGGGGCGTACGGGGACTGTGGCGGTCGGCCGTACAGCGGCTGCTGCGGCTGGTACGTACCCGGGGGCGGTGGGGGGTGCGCGGCGCGATCGTAGAGCGCCTCGGCGACCGGGTCCTGCGCGGTGAGGTCCTGGGCCCGGTAGGGGTCCTGGTCGTAGGCGTCCTGGAGATACATGTCCGCGGGGTGCTGCGGCGGCACCTGGCCGTGCTCGGGCGGCGGGCCCTCGGGGTGGCCCGAGCCGCCCGCGGCCTGGCCGCGGTCACCGTCGTACGGCGCGTTCATGGTTACCCCACCTCATCGTCCCCGGCCCACCGGCCACGACATCCTCAACGGTCCACTCTCTCACCCGTGGCGGACGGGTCGGCGTTTTCCGCTGCGGTGTCCGGTGTCTCGTCACTCGGCTGCTCCGGGTCGCCTGCCCCGGCTCGGGCGTCGGACTCTTCCTTGTTGCGGTTCACGGGATGCTCGGGGGTCTCCGGGCCGTCGGCGGGCTCTTCCGCCTCGTCGGCGCCGTCCTCCGCTTCCCCGGCGGACTCGCCGTTTTCGCCGGCATCCTCGGCCTCCCGGGCCGCGGCACGCTTGCGCTGGGTGTACATACGGAACCCGGCCAGCACGAGCAGGAGGACGCCGCCGCCGATGACCAGCATCACGGTGGCCGTGATCTCGGTGACCTTCACGTCGAAGGTGACCGGGTCGCCGTACTCCTGGCCGTCCTCGGTGTACAGCTGGGCGATCACCGTCGTCTGGCCGTTGACGTTGGCGGACGTGGGGAACTTCACCGTCGTGGTGTGCCCGCCGGAGACCTCGATGCGCTGCTCCGCGTAGACGTCGCCGTTGATCTCCAGGCGGGTGTCGTTGGTCGAGGTGAGCCGCAGCACCAGATGGTCGACGCCCTGCACCAGGTTGTTCTGCACGGTCACGGGGATGGTGGCGCTGCGTCCGGAGAGCTTGGTCTCCGACTTGTCGATCAGCTTGACCTGGCCGGTGAGACTGTCGAGATACGCCTGCACGTCCTGCCGGAACGTGCTGGTGGCGGTGGTCCGGCCGCGCCACGACGTGGACATCTCACGGTTTATGGCCCGCCCGAAGGGGGTCACGACCCGGGCCTCGTTGGTGAGGATCACCTTGAAGTTGTCGAGCTTGTCCTGCGTGTCCGCGATCTGCTCGAACGCCGACCGGGGCAGCTCCTGCTTGCGCAGCGAGGACGGGTACGCCGAACTCGACGGGACCTTTGTGGCGGCACTCGGGTCGGGCTTGGCCTTGGCGGTCGCCGCGAGCTGCTGGGGCTGCGACCAGGTGGCGCCCTGGAGCAGGGTGACGGCCTGCGCCAGCGACCGGGCCTGGCTCGCGGTCGGCATGCGCTGCGGGGCGACGACGATGCTGCGCTGCTTGCCGGTCTGCAGGTTCAGCTCCAGGCTCTGCGCGAGGAACTCCTGCACCGCGAGCGTGGACGCCGAGGCCCGCACCAGATCGCCCTGGAACGCCGTCGACAGCCGCGCGTCCGCGACGACCGCCGTGGTGCCGCCGCCGATGGGCCGGGCCGCGGACGGGGTGTACGAGAGGTCGCCGGTCTCCGCCAGGCTGTCGCTGCGCGCGATCACCTTGTCGGCGCCGGCGGAGGTGGCGACCTTGACGATCGACGGGTCGACGGCGCCGTCCACCGGCCAGGTGAAGTCGGTGCTCGGAGTCACATGGAGCAC
Source organism: Streptomyces sp. NPDC031474 (assembly GCF_055581185.1). Taxonomy (NCBI): domain Bacteria; kingdom Bacillati; phylum Actinomycetota; class Actinomycetes; order Kitasatosporales; family Streptomycetaceae; genus Streptomyces; species Streptomyces sp. NPDC031474. Next base: position 275,292 of record NZ_JBVIJX010000004.1, on the reverse strand, counting down.
GGTCTCCACCGTGGTGGCGGCGACATCGGTGGCCGCCTTGAGCTGGCTGAGAGAGCCGGCGACGCCCGTGCCGTTGTGGGCGAGGGAGGCCAGGTCGGGATCGGCGAAGGGCAGCGCGACGACCTCCTTGCCGGTCACCGCGTCCTGTAGGTCGTCGAGCCACTGCTTGGCGATCGCCTGGTGGGTGCCCGCCGTGGTGGTGTCGCCGTCGCCCCGGATCCGGTAGCTGCCGGTCATGGCGTCCACGGACGCCAGCAGGTCCGGGTCGATCACCCAGGTGACGTCGAGTTCCCTGCCCAGGCTCAGGAGCTGGTCGAGGCGGCCGCCGGGAGCGATCTCCGCGGCCAGGTCGTCGTTGAGGAAGACCGGCGTCTGCTGCGCGTTCGAACCGGTCTCCGCCGTCATGTGCACGGTGGACATCAGCGGCCACAGCACGGTCGTCCTGGTGCGGGTGTCCGCCTCGTCGGGCTGCCAGGGCAGGAAGGTCCGCTGGATGCCCAGCACCTTCTCCCAGGGCTGCGCGGACGTCTCGCCCGAGAGAGCGACACCGATCGGGTAGACGCCGTCGTCGCCGAGGTCGAGCTTGTCGACCGGGACGGCGATGCTGAAGTGCTGGGCCACGCCCGGCGTGAGCTTGGCGAACTTGGCGACGTAATTCCCGCCCACTTCGGAGCCGTCGTTGCCGGTGAGGGCGTCCGCCTGCTTGGCGACTCTGTCGATCGCCGAGCGGGTGGTGAGCGCGGAACCCACCTGCAGGCCCACATGGGCGTCGGTGACGGCTCGCTTGCCGTTGTTGGTGACCGTGCCGGAGACGGTCAGGGTGTCCCCGTCGGAGGGAGCGGCCGGGGTCAGGGAGTCGACGGATACGGCCACGGTGCCCGTGTCGGAGGCCTCCTTGACGGAGGCCTGGCCGGCGGCCACCGCGGGGGCGGCGGGCAGCTGGAGGAGACCGGCCAGCAGAGGCGCCCCGGCGAGCAGTGCGCCGGTGCGCCGCAGCCACCGGCGGGCAGGTGAGGGACTCATCCCCGGGAAGTCTGCCGCCTCGGCCACGCGTTCGCCCGTCCCTCGTCGTCGTCAGTGGTCGTCGGATGTGCGTCCACGCATGGTAACGATGCGCGCTGAGGGGAAGTGCCGCGGTCTGCTCCACAAGATCGTGGAAGGCCGACGGGTCCGTCCGCTATGTATGCGTATGAAGAGAAGAGTCGGTGGCGGCGGTAAGAGACAGCCTTGCACTCCTATCGGCGGAGATATCCGCTCGCCCTGAATGGGGGCGCCCTCGGTTCGCCGGGCCACGTACCCTCTTCTGTTGTGCCGAACGCCAACGAAGACAACCTCAGCGTCCTGAGCCAGGTGCAGCACCGTGCGGTGAGTGAACTGCTACGGGTCGCCCCTGTCGCCGACGACCTCGCCCGCCGTTTCCAGGAGGCCGGGTTCTCTCTCGCCCTGGTCGGCGGCTCGGTCCGGGACGCACTGCTCGGCCGGCTCGGCAACGACCTGGACTTCACCACCGACGCCCGGCCCGAAGACGTCCTGAAGATCGTGCGGCCGTGGGCGGACGCGGTGTGGGAGGTCGGGATCGCCTTCGGCACCGTCGGCGTCCAGAAGGATGCCCGTGTCGGAGACGTCGATCGAAGCTTTCAGATCGAGGTGACGACGTATCGCTCCGAGGCCTACGACCGCACCTCGCGCAAGCCCGAGGTGTCGTACGGCGACTCCATCGAGCAGGACCTCGTCCGGCGTGACTTCACCGTGAACGCCATGGCCGTGGCGCTTCCCGAGAAGGAGTTCATCGACCCGCACGGTGGCCTGGAGGACCTCGCGGGCCGGGTGCTGCGCACCCCGGGTACGCCCGAGGAGTCCTTCTCGGACGACCCGCTGCGCATGATGCGGGCGGCGCGCTTCGCCGCCCAGCTCGACTTCGAGGTCGCCCCCGAGGTCGTCACGGCGATGGGCGAGATGGCCGGCCGTATCGAGATCGTCTCGGCCGAGCGGGTCCGGGACGAGCTGAACAAGCTGATCCTGTCCGCGCGTCCGCGCAAGGGCCTGTCGCTCCTGGTCGACACCGGCATCGCCGACCATGTGCTGCCGGAGCTGCCCGCGCTGCGGCTGGAGAGCGATGAGCACCATCGGCACAAGGACGTCTACGAACACACGCTGATCGTTCTGGAGCAGGCCATCGAGCTGGAGGAGAGCGGTCCCGACCTCACTCTGCGGCTCGCCGCGCTGCTGCACGACATCGGCAAGCCGCGCACCCGTCGCTTCGAGAAGGACGGACGGGTCTCGTTCCACCACCACGAGGTGGTCGGAGCGAAGATGACGAAGAAGCGGATGACGGCTCTGAAGTACTCCAACGAGCTGGTGAAGGACGTCTCCCGCCTGGTGGAGCTCCACCTGCGCTTCCACGGATACGGCACGGGCGAGTGGACGGACTCCGCGGTACGTCGTTATGTACGCGACGGGGGCCCGCTCCTCGAACGCCTCCACAAGCTGACCCGCTCGGACTGCACGACGCGCAACAAGCGCAAGGCGGTCGCTCTCTCACGGGCGTACGACGGGCTGGAGGAGCGCATCAGCCAGCTGAAGGAGCAGGAGGAGCTGGACGCGATCCGTCCCGATCTCGACGGCAACCAGATCATGGAGATCCTGGGCATCGGCCCCGGGCCTGCCATCGGCAAGGCGTACAAGCACCTGCTGGAACTGCGCCTGGAGCACGGTCCGATGGGGTACGACGCGGCGGTGGAGGCCCTCAAGGAGTGGTGGGCCCAGCAGGACTGAGGCCGTGAAACCAGTCATGTTTCACGTGAAACATGACCCGGGTGGCACGGCAGGCGGACAGGCGAAGGGGCGGTGTTTCACGTGAAACACCGCCCCTCTCCACAGCTGCCTTACTTCTTGGCGTAGTCCTTCAGGCAGAGCAGGAAGTTACTGCCGTCGCCGCTCTCGGTGTACGAGTACTGGAAGTCCTTGGCCTTCTCCTCGCACTTGCTGTCGGCCGTGACAGCGGTGTACGTGCCCTCGACCTTCGCCAGCACGATGTACTGCGCCTGCGAGGAGTCGCACTTGACGACCTCGAGGTCGGGGTTGTCGTCGTTGCTGCTGCCCCGGTGCATGCAGTCGCCGACCGCCGCTGTGTCGGCGTCGTCCTGGCTGGATATGTAGCCGCCGATGGCCACACCGGCAACGGCGAGAACGATGACGACGTTCTTGATCAGCTTGAAGCTGACCTTGCGGCGGGGCTGCTCCGGCGGAACCGCGCCGTAGGGGGCGGTGGGGTAGCCGGGCTGGCCGGGCTGCTGGGGGTAACCGCCCTGCGGCGGGTACGGGGCCTGGCCCTGGGGCTGGCCGTAGGGCTGCTGGCCCTGCTGCGCGAACGGGTTCTGGCCCTGGGGCGGCGGAGTCGACACTTGGGGGTCCCCCTAGAAAACTTGGACGTGTGGCGCGAAATCAGCGCGCGAGGTAAGACGCACGTAAGTTACCGGGACCCACTGACAACCTTGTAGCCGAGGGGGAGTCTGTGTCATTGATGTGACACTTACTGGCGTTCAAAGCGGGCCATAGCGCCAGCAATTGCTCCGTAGATAACGGCGACCGTGATCACCAGCGCTGCTGAACGGCCATCAGGCGGCAGCATCAGGGCGGCGACCCCGGCGGCGCCGACGAAGGCGACGTTGAACAGGACGTCGTAGAGAGAGAAGATCCGGCCGCGGAAGCCGTCCTGCACGGAGGACTGGACGATGGTGTCGGTGGCGATCTTCGCTCCCTGGGTGACCAGCCCCAGCACGAACGCCGCGATAAACGTGGTGACTTGGGTGAACGGCAGCATCAGGGCGAGCTCCAGGACCGCGGCGGCCGCCGAGCAGACGACGATCCAGCGCTGCGGGCCCAGTCGGCCCGCCGCCGGCGGGGTCACCACCGCGGCGACGAAGAAGCCGACACCGGAGATGCCCACTGCCAGCCCCAGGAGAGCCAGTCCCTTGTCCGGGTCGGACGACCAGGCGTACCGGCACAGCATCAGCACCATGACGGTCAGGGCGCCGTAGCAGAACCGCATCAGGGTGATCGAGCCGAGTGCCCAGGCCGCCTCCCTGCGCTTCGGCTCGGCCAGGTGGCGTACGCCGGCCGAAAGGCCACGGGCGGTGCCCCTGAGCGCGGTCGCCAGCCGGGGCTGGACCAGGTCACGGTCGGGCCCGAGCAGATCCGCGGTCATGGTCAGGGACATCAGCGCAGAGCACAGGTACAGCACGCAACCCAGCAGCACCACCGCGGCGTCGGAATCCGCGATGACCAGTCGGACGACGAAGGCGAGGCCGCCGCCCGCGATCGCGGCGAGCGTGCCGGCCGTCGGGGAGAGGGAGTTGGCCAGCACCAGGCGCTCGCCGTCGACCACGCGCGGCAGAGCCGCCGACAGCCCGGCGAGGACGAAGCGGTTGACCGCGGTGACGCACAGCGCGGAGGCGTAGAAGAGCCAGTCCGGCACGTGGGCGATCATCAGGACGGCCGTCGCGGATGCCAGCAGGGCGCGCAGCAGGTTGCCGTAGAGGAAGACCTGTCGGCGGCGCCAGCGGTCCAGCAGGACGCCGGCGAAGGGGCCGACCAGCGAGTACGGCAGGAGCAGGACCGCCATGGCGGAGGCGATCGCGGTGGCCGAGGTCTGTTTCTCCGGGGAGAAGACGACGTAGGTGGCGAGCGCGACCTGATAGACGCCGTCCGCGCACTGGGACAGCAATCGCACGGCGAGCAGACGCCGGAAGTTTTCCAGGCGCAGCAGGACGCGCAGATCACGGACGACGGCCATGGGGCACAGCCTCACACACGGGGAGGGGCCCCGGGTCGTGCGACCCGGGGCCCCTTCTCAGCCCTGGCAGGAGCGAATTTTCCGGTCCGGGTCGAGCTAGCGCTCGACCTCGCCGCGGATGAACTTCTCGACGTTGGCGTAGGCCTCGTCGTCGAAGTACTGGACCGGCGGGGACTTCATGAAGTAGCTCGACGCCGACAGGATCGGGCCGCCGATGCCGCGGTCCTTGGCGATCTTCGCGGCACGCAGGGCGTCGATGATGACGCCGGCCGAGTTCGGGGAGTCCCAGACCTCGAGCTTGTACTCCAGGTTCAGCGGGACATCGCCGAAGGCGCGGCCCTCGAGGCGGACGTACGCCCACTTGCGGTCGTCCAGCCAGGCCACGTAGTCCGACGGGCCGATGTGGACGTTCTTCGCGCCCATGTCGCGGTCGGGGATCTGCGAGGTGACGGCCTGCGTCTTCGAGATCTTCTTGGACTCGAGGCGGTCGCGCTCCAGCATGTTCTTGAAGTCCATGTTGCCGCCGACGTTGAGCTGCATGGTGCGCTCAAGACGGACGCCGCGGTCCTCGAACAGTTTCGCCATCACACGGTGCGTGATGGTGGCGCCGACCTGCGACTTGATGTCGTCGCCGACGATCGGGACGCCCGCCTCGGTGAACTTGTCCGCCCACTCCTTGGTGCCGGCGATGAAGACCGGGAGGGCGTTGACGAACGCGACCTTGGCGTCGATGGCGGCCTGGGCGTAGAACTTCGCCGCGTCCTCCGAGCCGACGGGAAGGTAGCAGACGAGGACGTCGACCTGCCTGTCCTTGAGGACCTTCACCACGTCGACCGGGGTCTCCGCGGACTCCTCGATGGTCTCGCGGTAGTACTTGCCGAGACCGTCGAGGGTGTGACCGCGCTGAACCGTGACGCCCTTGTTCGGGACGTCGCAGATCTTGATGGTGTTGTTCTCACTGGCACCGATGGCGTCCGAGAGGTCGAGGCCGACCTTCTTCGCGTCGACGTCGAAGGCGGCGACGAACTCGACGTCACCGACGTGGTAGTCCCCGAACTGCACGTGCATCAGGCCCGGGACCTTCGACGCCGGATCGGCGTCCTTGTAGTACTCGACGCCCTGCACCAGCGACGCCGCGCAGTTGCCCACGCCGACGATGGCTACGCGAACCGAACCCATTCCGGTTGCTCCCTGTGTGTACGAGTGAGGCCCTGAGTGGGCGCTCACGTGGCGGTTTCGTCGGGCGTATCCGCCTCGGGGGTGTCCCCGGGACGGGGCAGGCCGCCCGACGATCCAGATGTGGTGTTCTGCTGAGCGGACTCCCCGGAGGCGGAACCCTTCAGGTCCCGTCCGGCCCGCTCGCTCTCGATGAGCTCGTTCAGCCAGCGCACTTCGCGCTCCACGGACTCCATCCCGTGGCGCTGGAGCTCAAGCGTGTAGTCGTCGAGGCGCTCTCGCGTGCGTGCCAAGGAGGCGCGCATCTTCTCCAGGCGCTCCTCCAGCCGGCTGCGCCGGCCTTCCAGTACACGCATGCGAACATCGCGCGACGTCTGCCCGAAGAAGGCGAAACGAGCGGCGAAGTGCTCGTCCTCGTACGCGTCGGGGCCCGTCTGCGAGAGCAGGTCCTCGAAGTGCTCCTTACCCTCCGCCGTCAATCTGTAGACGATCTTGGCGCGACGCCCTGCGAGTGGAGCGGCGAGGGCGTCCTCAGAGGTGTTTCCCGGCTCTTCGATCAACCAGCCATTGGCGACCAGCGTCTTGAGGCAGGGATAGAGCGTGCCGTAGCTGAACGCACGGAACACGCCCAGTGACGTATTGAGTCGTTTGCGCAGCTCATAGCCGTGCATCGGGGACTCGCGGAGAAGGCCCAGGACGGCGAACTCGAGGATCCCGGCACGCCGGCTCATGTTCGCTCCTCTCGTCCTTATGTCGCTCCGATGTATCGACTCGATACATCACGACGATAGAACGGCCTTCCGGATGCGACAAGAGGGGGGATGGTGAACGGGATCACATCACTGATTCGTTGCAGGTGACTTGCCCGATTTGGGGTGAACTTCGGGCCTAGGCAGGTTTTGACGGTGCGTAGTCTGTGCGCCATGCACACCACCGGGACCCATGAGACGCCGGGGGGCGTCGAGGTCCTCGGTGCAGTACGGGTGAATGCGCGACCGACCGCATCCGTACATCGGGGGGACAGGAAACCAGCCGCCCTTTCCAGGCGCGCACGGATGCGCCTGCCCGAGGAGTAATCGTTCGATGAGCGAGCACCGTCGCAAACCGCCGCAGCCGCAGGGAGGCGGACGTGCCGCGGCCCGACGCGGCCAGTCCGGTCCGTCCTCCGGCCGCCGCGCGGCACCGCGAGGCGCCACCGGATCTCCTTCCGACTACGGGTTGGGTACCGGGGCCGCAGGCGAGGAACTGCCGAACGGCAGCCGCACCGAAGCCCGGCGCGCGTCCCCGAGAAACTCGGGCGGGCGGCGCAGAGCGGCCGAACCCGCAGCGGGCCGCCGTGGCGCCCCGACCGGCCCCGGACGGGGCAGAGGGCGCACGGCCTCCGACCGTAAACGCCTGATCGACTACCCGCGCGCCGACAAGTACGGCTGGCAGCGCTGGATGCCCTCCTGGAAGCTTGTCGCGGGCCTCTTCGTCGGCTTCGTCGGCAGCCTGGTGGCGGTGGCGGGCATCGGATACGCCATGGTGGGCATCCCGGACATCGCCAAGACGGCCACTGCGCAGAACAACGTCTACTACTGGAAGGACGGCAGCCAGATGGTTGCCACCGGTGGTGAGACGAACCGTCAGAACATCGACCTCTCGCAGATCCCGGAGGAGATGCGCTGGGCGGTGATCTCGCAGGAGAACAAGACCTTCTACGACGACAGCGGCATCGACCCCAAGGGCATCGCCCGCGCCGTGTTCAACATGGCCCGGGGCGGACAGACGCAGGGTGGTTCGACGATCACCCAGCAGTACGTCAAGAACGCCATGCTGAACGACCAGTCGCAGACGATCTCCCGGAAGTTCAAGGAGATCTTCGTGTCCATCAAGGTGGGCGCAGAGGTCGACAAGGACGAGATCATGGCCGGCTATCTGAACTCCGCGTACTACGGGCGCAACGCCTACGGAATCCAGGCCGCCGCCCGCGCCTACTTCAACAAGGACGCGATCAAGCTCAACCCGGGCGAGTGCGCCTTCCTGGCCGCCATGCTGAAGGGCGCCACGTACTACGACCCCGCCGGCGCGACCTCCGTCGACCCGACCGGCGCCACGCCCGCGGCCAACAGCAAGCGGGCGCTGCGCCAGATGCAGGACACCCTGAACAAGATGGTCGAGTACGGCCACCTCAACGCCTCGAAGCGGGCCCAGTACACGAAGCTGCCCAAGTGGCAGAACCCCCGGTCCAACACCGACCTCAAGGGGCAGATCGGCTACCTCGTCGACCTCGCCAACGGCTACCTGGTCACCCACAGCAAGGACACCGGGATCACCCAGGACCTCCTGCAGCAGGGTGGCTACTCGATCTACACGACCTTCGACAAGAACAAGGTCAAGGAGCTCGAGAAGTCGGTGACCAACGTTCAGAAGGCCAACATCAAGCCGGAGAAACGGCCGGAGGACACACACGTCCAGTTCGGCGGGGCGTCCGTCGAACCGGACACCGGTGCCATCCGGGCCATCTACGGCGGCGAGGACGCCACCAAGCACTTCACCGACAACGCCGACCAGACCGGTGCCCAGGTCGGTTCGACGTTCAAGCCGTTCGTGCTGGCGGCCGCGATGACCTGGGGCGTGCGCGACCCGGACCTGGGGTCCTCGCAGGCACAGGACGAACGCACCATCGTCTCGCCCAAGAGCCTGTTCAGCGGGAAGAACAAGCTCAAGATCGAGAACTATGACCGCACGGTCTGGAAGAACGAGAAGGGCGAGGAGTGGCTGCAGACCAATGACGGCAACGTCTCCGTCGGCAATCCGCCCGACTACAAGATCGACCTGCGGGAGGCGATGCGCGAGTCGGTGAACTCCGCCTTCGTGCAGCTCGGCATGGATGTCGGTCTGGACAAGGTGAAGGAAGCCGCCATCAGCGCGGGCCTGAAGGACTCCAGCCTCACCAACAGCGGCTTCCCGTCTTTCTCCATCGGCATCTCCGACCCGAGCGCGATCCGGATGGCGGGGGCATACGCCACCTTCGCCTCCAGCGGCAAGCAGCGTGATCCGTACTCGGTGGAGAAGGTCACGAGCGAGAAGGGTCAGATCTTCACGCACGAGAACCAGACGAAGCAGGCCTTCACCTCGAAGGTCGCCGACAACGTCACCGACGTCCTGAAGACCGTGGTCGAGGACGGCACCGGTACCAACGCCCAGCTGCCCGGCCGCCAGGTCGCGGGCAAGACCGGTACCACCGACGGCAACAAGTCGGCCTGGTTCGTGGGCTACACCCCGCAGCTGTCGACCGCGGTGACCATGTTCCGCTACGACGACGACGAGTCGAAGAAGAACCGTACGTTCTTGGAGATGTTCGGCACGGGTGGCCAGAAGAAGATCCACGGTGCGTCGTTCCCGGCGCAGATCTGGCACGACTACATGGCCGAGGCGCTGCAGGGCACGGAGCCGAAGGACTTCCCCGAGCCCGAGCCGATCGGTGAGGTCGTCAACGCGGAGCCGTCCCCCACCCCGACTCCTTCGGCCACCGAGACCGAGGAGGAGAAGCCGTCGCCTTCCCCGTCTCCCAGTGCGACGGAGGTCGAGCCGTCGCCCTCGGCAACCGAGACGTGCTCCGGCTTCTTCTGTAACGGCAACAACGGTGGAACGACCAACGGAAACGACAACGGCGGAACGGGGGACGTCACCCCGACGCCGACGATCACGGAGACGAACGGCAACAGCAGAGGCAACGGCAACGGCGGCATCTTCGGAGGTTCAAACGGCTAGCCGCGCTGCGCCCAGCTTGGGTGTTTCACGTGAAACATGCGCATGTTTCACGTGAAACGAGGGCCGCTCCACCAGACCAGGTGGGGCGGCCCTCGGCGCTTTCCTAGGCCGGTACGGCAGGATGTCGCCCATGCCCAGTGGAGAATCGACGCCGACGCCCGTGCACGAGCCGGATCCGGTGAGGCCGACCAGCGACGACCCGGTGGCCGCGGCCGGCAGTGAGCTGATCGGCGGTCCGCTCGGCCGCCGGGCCCTGCTGGGGACGTCCTGGTGGACTCCCGTGCGGATCGTCGCGCTCGTGGCGATCGGGATGTTCGCCCTAGGACTGATCCAGAAGGCGCCGTGCTACGACGGAGGCTGGTTCTTCGGTGCCACCTCCCAGTACACCCACGCCTGCTACTCGGACATCCCTCACCTCTACCAGGGACGCGGCTTCGCCGACGGGCTCGTGCCGTACTTCGACAAGCTCCCCGGCGACATGGACTACCTCGAGTACCCGGTGCTGACCGGTGTGTTCATGGAGGTGGCCGCCTGGCTCACGCCCGGCAGCGGCAGCATCCAACACCAGGAACAGTGGTACTGGATGGTCAACGCCGGGATGCTGATGGCGTGCGCGGCCGTCATCGCCGTCTGCGTGGCCCGGACGCACGCGCGGCGTCCCTGGGACGGCCTGCTCGTCGCCCTCGCACCCGCTTTCGCGCTGACCGCGACCATCAACTGGGACCTGCTGGCGGTCGCTCTGACGGCCGCCGCGATGCTCATGTGGTCGCGGGGCCGGTCCCTGGCCTTCGGCGTCTTGTTGGGGCTCGCCACGGCCGCCAAGCTCTATCCCGTCTTCCTGCTCGGCCCCCTGTTCGTTCTGTGCTGGCGCGCGGGGAAATGGCGGGACTTCGGCAAGGCCTTCGGCGGTGCGGCCGTCGCCTGGCTGGTGGTGAACCTGCCGGTGATGCTCTTCGCCTTCGAAGGGTGGTCGAAGTTCTACCGGTTCAGTCAGGAACGGGGCGTCGACTTCGGCTCCTTCTGGCTGATCCTGGCCCAGAACTCCAGCGATCCCCTCACTACGGACAGCGTCAACACCCTCGCCACGTTGCTCGTCGCGCTCTGCGCCGTCGGTATCGCGGTGCTGACCCTGACCGCGCCCCGTCGACCCCGCTTCGCCCAGCTGGCGTTCCTGATCGTGGCGGCCTTCATCCTCACCAACAAGGTCTACTCACCGCAGTACGTCCTGTGGCTGGTGCCGCTGGCGGTGCTGGCCCGGCCGAAGTGGCGGGACTTCCTGATCTGGCAGGCCTGCGAGGTCGCCTACTTCCTGGGCATCTGGATGTACCTCGCGTACACGATGAGCGGAGACGCCCACAAGGGCCTGCCGACGGACGGCTACCACTGGGCCATCGGCGTGCACCTGCTGGGGACGCTCTACCTGTGCGGGGTGGTCGTGCGCGACATCCTGATGCCGGAGCGGGACGTGGTGCGACAGGCCGGAGACGACGATCCCTCCGGCGGGGTGCTCGACGGGGCGGAGGACGTCTTCGTCCTCGGCGCCGCGGCCCACCCGCCGCGGCATGCCTCCCACTTCGACGGACCGCAGGTGGAATGGGGCAGGCAGGACGCCACGGAAGGTTCGCCCTGAGCGAACACCGGGCTGCGGGGCGCCATACGTCACGAGGAAGGGCCGCGCACGGAGACTCCGTGCACGGCCCTTCCTCGTGTTGCGTCCGTTCAGCGGCCCCGACGGTCAGCGGTCCACCAGCCGGTCGAACTGCGTGGTGGTGTGCCGCAGATGGGCCACCAGCTCGTCGCCCACGTGCGGTTCCGGGGCGTCCGAGGGTACGAACAGGATCGACACCTGCATGTGCGGTGGCTCGGCGAACCAGCGCTGTTTGCCGCCCCAGACGAACGGCGAGAGGTTCCGGTTCACCGTGGCGAGGCCGGCGCGGGCGACGCCCTTGGCGCGCGGCATGACGCCGTGCAGGGCCTTCGGGGCCTCCAGACCCACCCCGTGCGACGTTCCGCCCGCCACGACCACCAGGAAACCGTCCGAGGCCGCCTTCTGCTGCCGGTAGCCGAAGCGGTCGCCCTTGGCGACGCGCGTGACGTCTAGGACGGCCCCGCGGTACTCGGTGGCGTCGTGGTTCCCCAGCCACAGCCGCGTGCCGATCCGGGCGCGGAAGCGGGTCTGCGGGAACTGCTGCTGCAACCGGGCGAGTTCGTCCGCCTTGAGGTGGCTGACGAACATCGTGTGCAGCGGCAGCCGGGCCGCCCGCAGCCGGTCCATCCAGCCGATGACCTCCTCGACGGCGTCGGAGCCGTCGGTACGGTCCAGCGGCAGGTGGATGGCGAAGCCCTCCAGCCGGACGTTCTCGATCGCGGAGTGCAGCTGCGCCAGGTCCTGCTCGCTGATGCCGTGCCGTTTCATCGACGACATCACCTCGATGACCACGCGGGCCCCCACGAGGCCGTACACGCCGTCCACCGACGACACCGAGCGCACCACGCGGTCCGGCAGCGGGACGGGCTCCTCGCCGCGCCGGTAGGGCGTCAGCACCAGCAGATCGCCGCCGAAGAAGTCCTTGATGCGCGCGGCCTCGTAGGTCGTGCCGACAGCGAGGATGTCCGAGCCCAGCCGGGTGGCCTCCTCCGCCAGCCGCTCGTGCCCGAAGCCGTAGCCGTTGCCCTTGCAGACCGGGACGAGTGCCGGGAACTGCTCCTGCACGTGCTTGTGGTGCGCCCGCCAGCGCGCGGTGTCGACGTAGAGGGTGAGCGCCATGGCCGGACCTGGGACCTTTCTCGTGGCTGCGGTGTGGGGAAGTGCGTCAGGGGTTCAGAGGTATGGAAGCACTGAAACGCGACGTCAGCGGCGCGACATGTAGATGTCGAGCGCCTTGTGGAGCAGCTTGTTGAGCGGGAAGTCCCACTCGCCGAGGTACTCCGCGGCCTGTCCGCCCGTGCCGACCTTGAACTGGATCAGGCCGAACAGGTGGTCGGTCTCGTCCAGAGAGTCGGAGATGCCGCGCAGGTCGTAGACGGTGGCGCCGAGCGCGTAGGCGTCCCGCAGCATCCGCCACTGCATGGCGTTCGACGGGCGGAACTCACGGCCGATGTTGTCCGAGGCGCCGTAGGAGTACCAGACGTGTCCGCCGACGATCAGCATCGTCGCCGCCGACAGGTTCACGCCGTTGTGGCGGGCGAAGTACAGCCGCATGCGGTTGGGGTCCTCGGTGTTGAGGGCCGACCACATGCGCTGGAAGTACGACAGCGGGCGTGGCCGGAAGTGGTCGCGCACGGCCGTGATCTCGTACAGCCGCTGCCACTCCTCGAGGTCGTGGTAACCGCCCTGGACGACCTCGACACCGGCCTTCTCGGCCTTCTTGATGTTGCGGCGCCACAACTGGTTGAAGTTCTTGTGGACCTCTTCGAGCGAGCGGTTCGCCAGCGGCACCTGGTAGACGTAACGCGGCTGGACGTCGCCGAAGCCGGCACCGCCGTCCTCGCCCTGCTGCCAGCCCATACGGCGCAGCTTGTCGGCCACCTCGAAGGCGCGCGGCTCGATGAAATCGGCCTCGATGTCGCGCAGCCGCTTCACGTCCGGGTTCTGGATGCCCGCCTTGATGGAGGTGGCCTCCCAGCGCCGGATGATCACCGGCGGGCCCATCTTCACCGAGAAGGCACCCTGCTGCTTGAGGTGCGCGAGCATCGGTTCCAGCCACTCGGTCAGATTCGGCGCATACCAGTTGATGACCGGACCCTCGGGCAAATAGGCCAGGTAGCGCTTGATCTTGGGCAGCTGACGGTAGAGGACGAGACCCACGCCGACCAGTTCACCGGTCCGCTCGTCGAACCAGCCGAGGCTCTCCGACCGCCACTCGGCCTTGACGTCTGCCCAGGCCGGAACCTGCATGTGGCTCGCCGAGGGCAGGCTCTGGATGTATGCCAGATGCTGCTCGCGGCTGATCGTCCTCAGGGTCAGGCTCATTCGGGGCGCTCCTCGGGCTGGTGTGTCCCCATGGGTACAGGGGCTCCGGCTCTCGCGCCGAAGCCTACTGCGCCTTGCGAGCGCCCCGACTGGGCGTACGGCACCTTCGCCCCGGCCCGTGCGCGGCCGGGGCGTTCCGTCAGGGTTCGTAGGTGTTCTACGTGTCTCTCGGTGCGGACGGTGTCCCCGGTGCCGGCACCGGCCGGGTCACCAGACCCCGCCGAAGAGACCCCCGTGGGCCATTCCGATGAAGAAGCCGACGCCCGCGGCACCGAGACCCAGGATCAGACCGAAGCGCTCACGGGTGGTCTCGGAGATCCACTGTCCGTACGCTCCGGTGAGGATTGCCACCAGGCCGGCCCAGGAACTGAGCAGATGCAGGCTGTGGAAGAACGATGTGATGAAGGCCGTCACACCGAGCACCAGCGTCACCGCGAGCAGGGTGTCCTGGAGCGGATGGGGTTTGCCGTCGGTGGCGAAGAGAGATCCGGCGGTATTGGGTCGCAATGCCTGTGCCATGTGGCACCTCCTGCGGAAGGCGGCGCATCGTAGCGCCATACACACCCGACGTGTACAGATTGACGCTCACCCACGCCGGATTTCAACCGGAAGCACGTGTGCAGGTAGTCTGTACCGTCTGCACCGGTGTCTGCCCAGGCAGAGCCAGGGAGTCCGCCCAGCTCAGGACGGGGATGTCGCTTGCCGATCCCCGATTGTCAGTGGCGGCCGATACCGTTGCGTACGCATCACAACCCTCCTGCCACGGATCGACCGTGGCCGCTGAGTCCAAAGGAGGTGGGTTCCACATGCGTCACTACGAGGTGATGGTCATCCTCGACCCCGATCTCGAGGAGCGCGCTGTCTCCCCGCTGATCGAGAACTTCCTCTCCGTCGTCCGTGAGGGCAACGGAAAGGTGGAGAAGGTCGACACCTGGGGCCGTCGTCGTCTCTCGTACGAGATCAAGAAGAAGCCTGAGGGCATCTACTCGGTCATCGACCTGCAGGCCGAGCCTGCGGTCGTCAAGGAGCTCGACCGCCAGATGAACCTGAACGAGTCGGTCCTCCGGACCAAGGTCCTCCGTCCCGAGACCCACTGAGCTCGCACGCTCAGCTGATCTCGGGATTCTGAGTAGCAGCACAAGCAGCCAGCAGCAAACCCGCCGAGAGGTTCCCCCATGGCAGGCGAGACCGTCATCACGGTCGTCGGCAATCTTGTCGACGACCCCGAGCTGCGCTTCACCCCCTCCGGTGCGGCGGTCGCGAAGTTCCGTGTCGCGTCCACTCCCCGCACCTTCGACCGTCAGACGAATGAGTGGAAGGACGGCGAGAGCCTGTTCCTGACCTGCTCGGTCTGGCGTCAGGCGGCGGAGAACGTCGCGGAGTCGCTCCAGCGAGGCATGCGCGTCATCGTGCAGGGCCGGCTGAAGCAGCGGTCCTACGAGGACCGTGAGGGCGTCAAGCGCACGGTCTACGAGCTGGACGTCGAGGAAGTCGGCGCCAGCCTGCGCAGTGCCACGGCCAAGGTCACCAAGGCCTCCGGCCGCGGTGGCCAGAGCGGCCAGGGTGGTTACGGCGGCGGTGGCGGCCAGGGTGGCAGCGGCTGGGGCGGAAGCTCCGGCGGCGGCCAGCAGGGCGGCGGCGCTCCCGCCGACGACCCGTGGGCGACCGGCGCTCCCGCCGGTGGTCAGCAGGGCGGCGGTGGCGGCGGTGGCGGCGGCTGGGGTGGAAACTCCGGCGGCTCCAGCGGCGGCGGCTACTCGGACGAACCCCCCTTCTAGGCCCTCGGGCCCGGGTGTCCGGGCCCGATCGGGTCGAAGGCGGGTCGAATCCCAACTTCTTGATCACACAGGAGAAACACCATGGCGAAGCCGCCTGTGCGCAAGCCTAAGAAGAAGGTCTGCGCTTTCTGCAAGGACAAGGTCACGTACGTGGACTACAAGGACACGAACATGCTGCGGAAGTTCATTTCCGACCGCGGCAAGATCCGTGCCCGCCGCGTGACCGGCAACTGCACGCAGCACCAGCGTGACGTCGCCACGGCCGTCAAGAACAGCCGTGAGATGGCGCTGCTGCCGTACACCGCCCAGGCACGATAAGGGAAGGGTGACCGACAAATGAAGATCATCCTCACCCACGAGGTCTCCGGCCTCGGTGCCGCGGGCGACGTCGTCGACGTCAAGGACGGCTACGCTCGCAACTACCTGATCCCGCGGAACTTCGCGATCCGTTGGACCAAGGGTGGCGAGAAGGACGTCGAGCAGATTCGTCGCGCTCGCAAGATCCACGAGATCCAGACCATCGAGCAGGCCAACGCTGTCAAGGCCCAGCTCGAGGGCGTCAAGGTCCGCCTGGCCGTCCGCTCCGGCGACGCCGGTCGTCTCTTCGGTTCCGTCACCCCGGCCGACATCGCCACGGCGATCAAGGCTTCCGGTGGCCCCGAGGTCGACAAGCGCCGTATCGAGCTCGGTTCGCCGATCAAGACCCTGGGCGCCCACGAGACGTCCGTGCGTCTGCACCCCGAGGTTGCCGCCAAGGTCAACATCGAGGTCATCGCGGCCTGATCGCTGCGCTCGGCTTGAAGAGCTGAGAAGGGGCCGCACCCGCTGGGTGCGGCCCCTTCTGCTTGCTCTGTTTCACGTGAAACGTCAGTTTCACGCGATACGGGTTCTGCCGAGCCTGGGTTTCGCGACCCGTCGGTTTCACGTGAAACGGTCAGCGGCTCGCGCCGGTGACGACCCAGCGGCCCGACCGGGCGCGTAGCCAGAGGGTCAGCATCCGTACGGCCATCATCAACGTCATCGCTCCCCACACCGCGGTGAGGCCGCCGCCGAGAACCGGCACCAGCAGGGCCACCGGAGTGGAGACGGCCAGGGTCAGTACCATGGCCCAGGCGAGATAGGGGCCGTCTCCCGCGCCCATCAGCACACCGTCCAGCACGAAGACGATGCCGCAGACAGGCTGGCCGAGTGCCACCACGAGCAGAGCGGGCAGCGCCGCCTCCTTCACTGCCGGGTCGCTGGTGAAAAGCGGCAGGAGGAGTGGTCGGCTGATCACGACCAACAGACCGAGCGCGACACCCACGGCGATGCCCCACTCGACCATCCGGCGGCAGGCGTCACGAGCGCCCTGGGTGTCGTCGGCACCGAGATAACGCCCGATGATGGCCTGCCCGGCGATGGCGATGGCGTCGAGGGCGAAGGCGAGCAGGCTCCATAGGCCCAGGGCGATCTGGTGTGCCGCGATGTCGTCGTCCCCGAGACGGGCTGCCACGGCGGTGGCGATCATCAGGATCGCCCGCAGCGAGAGCGTGCGGACCAGCAGAGGCACCCCCGCCTGGGCGGATGCCCTGATGCCGGAGGCGTCGGGGCGCAGGGACGCGCCGTGGCGGCGGGCTCCCCGGATCACCACCGTGAGGTAGACAACGGCCATGGCGTACTGCGCGATGACGGTTCCCCAGGCGGAGCCGGCGATGCCGAGGTCCGCACCGTAGACGAGTCCCACGTTCAGGGCGGCATTGGCGATGAAGCCGGCGACGGCGACGTAGAGCGGTGTCCTCGTGTCCTGGAGTCCGCGCAGGACACCGGTCGCGGCCAGGACGACGAGCATGGCTGGTATGCCGAGTGCAGAGATGCGCAGATAGGTGGTCGCATAGGGGGCGGCTGTCTCCGAGGCGCCGAAGAGCTCCACGAGCGCGGGGGCGGTGGGCAGGACAGCTGCGATCACCGCGGCGCCGAGCAGCAGTGCCAGCCAGATGCCGTCCATGCCCTGGCGGATGGCGGCCGGGAGGTCGCCGGCGCCCACCCGGCGCGCGACGGCGGCGGTGGTGGCGTAGGCGAGGAAGACGAAGACGCTGACGGCTGTCATGAGGAGTGCGGAGGCGACTCCCAGCCCAGCCAGTTGGGCGGTGCCCAGGTGGCCCACGATCGCGCTGTCGGCCATGACGAAGAGGGGCTCGGCGACGAGTGCGCCGAAGGCCGGCACGGCCAGTGCGACGATCTCTCGATCGTGCTGTCGCCGAGTGGCCCTGGGGGGCGCTGGAGCCTGTGTCATGGCCACCAATCTAATCGTCCACAGGTAAGAGATGCAATCGCATAATGACCCTTACCTTATGTGGCACTCCGTGTCCTCCGGCGCGCCGTTCGAAGGGATCTCGGCCCGACTGGGCAACTTTTTCTTCTGCACAGCCAGTGGATGGGGAACGTGCAGGTCAGGGGCGCTTGGCAGGAAAAGACGAGGGCTTGTTCACAGCACTGTCCACCGAGTCGTGCACAGGTTTTGCGGAGTTCTCCACAGCATAGGGGCCGTCGTCCACATGGCCTGTGGATAACCAGATTGGCTGACGGTGCCCGCGGGCCTACCGTGGTCCGGCGCCCGCTCCGTCCGTCGGTCGAGAAAACCCTTACAAAACCGACGCGCCACAACCGGAGTTGGGCCTCTCAGTTGTCAGTGCCGTGCCGTAGAAAAGAGACACGGCGAGGTCCGCTCGGCGGACGGGAGGAGGTGGCTCGGTTGAGCATTTCCGAGCCCTTGGACGACCCGTGGGCCGACAGCGGTCCCAGTGATCGTCTGCCCTCTTCCCGCCGGCGCAGTGACGGCGGGCGCGGTCGGGACGAACAGCATGATCGCGGCCGGGACAGCGGTGAGTGGGAAGGCGGAGGCACCGCCTTCGAGCGGGTACCGCCGCAGGACCTCGATGCCGAGCAGTCCGTCCTCGGCGGCATGCTCCTGTCCAAGGACGCCATCGCCGACGTGGTCGAGGTGCTCAAGGGCCACGACTTCTACAAGCCCGCGCACGAGACGATCTACCAGGCGATCCTCGACATCTACGCCAAGGGCGAGCCGGCCGACCCGATCACCATCGCCGCCGAGCTCACCAAACGCGGCGAGATCAACAAGGTCGGCGGCGCGTCCTATCTGCACACCCTCGTCCAGACGGTGCCCACGGCCGCCAACGCCGAGTACTACGCGGAGATCGTTCACGAGCGTGCGGTGCTGCGCCGCCTGGTCGAGGCCGGCACGCGTATCACCCAGATGGGATACGCGGCCGACGACGACGTCGACGAGATCGTCAACCGCGCCCAGGCGGAGATCTATGCGGTCACCGAGCAGCGCACCAGCGAGGACTACCTCCCGCTCGGCGACATCATGGAGGGCGCCCTCGACGAGATCGAGGCGATCGGCTCACGCAGCGGCGAGATGACGGGTGTGCCCACCGGCTTCACGGACCTCGACTCGCTCACCAACGGTCTGCACCCGGGCCAGATGATCGTGATCGCGGCCCGTCCCGCCATGGGCAAGTCCACGCTCGCGCTGGACTTCGCCCGCGCGGCGTCGATCAAGCACAACCTGCCAAGCGTCATCTTCTCCCTGGAAATGGGGCGCAACGAGATCGCGATGCGTCTGCTCTCCGCCGAGGCCCGCGTCGCCCTGCACCACATGCGGTCCGGCACCATGACGGACGAGGACTGGACCCGCCTGGCCCGCCGGATGCCCGAGGTCTCCTCCGCGCCGCTCTACATCGACGACTCCCCGAACCTGTCGATGATGGAGATCCGCGCGAAGTGCCGCCGACTGAAGCAGCGCAACGACATCAAGCTCGTGATCATCGACTATCTTCAGCTGATGCAGGCCGGTGGCTCCAAGCGCTCCGAGAGTCGTCAGCAGGAGGTTTCGGACATGTCCCGTAACCTCAAGCTGCTGGCCAAGGAGCTGGAGGTCCCGGTGATCGCGCTCTCGCAGCTCAACCGAGGTCCCGAGCAGCGCACGGACAAGAAGCCGATGGTGTCCGACCTGCGTGAGTCCGGCTCCATCGAACAGGACGCCGACATGGTGATCCTGCTGCACCGTGAGGACGCGTACGAGAAGGAGTCCCCGCGCGCGGGCGAGGCGGACATCATCGTGGGCAAGCACCGTAACGGCCCCACGGCCACGATCACCGTGGCCTTCCAGGGCCACTACTCGCGCTTCGTGGACATGGCGCAGACCTGATCCCCGGAAGCAGTACGCCTCGACGTGGACGCCATCATGCCGGTGGTTGCCGCAGTCAAGGCGTACATAATCGACGCGGCGCATCGGGAGATCGCCGAGCGGCGTGCTGAGCGCGCCACCGGGATGCGACCACGCCTTCCGGATCGGCCTCGACTTCCTGGTGAAATGAGCTCGACGTCGGCCGCGCGGGCGGGTGGACTGGGCCTATGACGACACCTCAGGAAGAGCTGCTCCCCGGCACGCGGCGGGCGCTGCTCCACCGGATCGCCGTAGCCCAGACCGAAGGGCGTTCCCCCTCGTTGGTCGCCGCGGTCGTACGGGACGGGCTGGCCGTGTGGCACGGGGCACGGACCTCGGTCGACGGTCACGCGCCCGATGGGAACGTGCAGTACCGGATCGGCTCCATCACCAAGACCTTCACCGCAGTCCTTGTGCTGCGGCTGCGCGACGAGGGGGTGCTCGACCTCGGGGACCCCCTGGAGAAACACCTGCCCGGCACCGGCGCGGGGGAGGCCACGGTGGCCGAACTGCTCGCCCACACCAGCGGGCTGCCGGCCGAGGCGCCCGGACCGTGGTGGGAGCGGACCCCGGGCTCGCTACGGCCCGAACTCGCCGACGTCCTCGGTGACCAGGCCACCCCGCACCAGGCCGGCCGCCGCTACCACTACTCGAACCCCGGTTACACCCTCCTGGGCGCTCTTGTGGAAGAGCTCCGTGGAGCGTCCTGGGAAGAGGTATTGCGGCGTGAAGTGCTCGAACCCCTGGGGCTCAACCGCACGAGTGTCCGATCGCAGGCGCCGGCTGCGGGCGGGTGGGCGGTGCACCCGTGGGCGGACGTGATGCTGCCGGAGCCGGCCGAGGACTTCGGGCGGATGGCCCCGGCGGGGCAGCTCTGGTCAACGACCGGCGATCTCGCGCGATTCGCCGCCTTCCTGATGCGGGGTGACGACCGGGTGCTGAGCGCGCAAACCCTGCGCGAGATGTGGACGCCCGCGGCTCCGCCCGGGCTGGCGGATGTGGCGGACGGCGCCACGTACGGACTCGGACTGCAGGTTCAGCACCGGGACGGCCGACTGCTCGTGGGGCACTCCGGCTCGGTTCCCGGATTCCTGGCGACCCTCACCGTGGGCGTGGCGGACGACGTTGCCGCGGTGGTGCTCGCCAACTGCACCTCCGGCCTTCTGACGACCCAGGTGGCCGCCGATCTCGTACGCATCGTCGCCGAGGCCGAGCCACGGATTCCCGAACCGTGGCGTCCGCTGCGAGAGGTCGACTCTTCCGTCTTGGAACTGGCGGGCCAGTGGTACTGGGGTACGAACCCCTTCGCCCTGCGTGTGACGGCCGACGGGCTCATCTCGCTGGGGCCGCTGTCCGGCGGCGGTCGGCGCTCCCGGTTCCGGCCGAACGGGGACGGTACCTGGACCGGTTTGGAGGGCTACTACGCCGAAGAGCTCCTGCGGGCCGTACGACGGCCGGATGGGAGCGTGGACCACCTGGACCTCGGGTCGTTCGTGTTCACGCGTCAGCCGTACGACGAGGAGGCGGCTGTCCCCGGCGGCGTCGACCCGGAGGGGTGGCGGGCTATCGGCTAGCCGCACCTGACGCACGGAAGCGCGCTGTTTCACGTGAAACAGCGCGCTTCCGGCCCGGAACGGTTCTCCCGGCACACCGAGCCTTCAGAGCTGCAGCTTGAATCCCACATGCGAGGCCACGAAGCCCAGCCGCTCGTAGAAGCGATGGGCGTCGGTGCGTGTGGTGTCGGAGGTCAGCTGCACCAACTGGCAGTTCTCCCGCCGGGATTCCTCCACCGCCCACTCGACGAACCGCGTGCCCAGACCGCTGCCGCGCTCGTCGGCGTGTACCCGCACGCCCTCGATGATCGACCTGGTCGAGCCGCGGCGGGACAGACCCGGGACGATCGTCAGCTGGAGGGTGCCGACGACGCGCCCCTTGCGGACAGCGACGACCAGGCGCTGGTTCGGGTCGGCGGTGAGCCGTTCCAACGCGGTCAGATACGGGCTGAGGTCGTCCGGCGACTCGCGCTGTGCGCCCAGGGGGTCGTCCGCGAGCATGCCGACGATTGCGGGGATGTCCTCGGCGACGGCCGCCCGTATTTCAAGATCTTCCATGCCCGCGACCCTATGCACCCAAGGCGGCGGGTGCCTTCAGTGACTCCACGACCTGTACCAGCGGGGCCAGTTCCGGGTTCTTCGCGGCTTCGTCGAGTGCCTCGCGCAGGGCGGCGTCGTTGGTCGGGCGGGCGTCGGCGAGCAGCTTCAGACCGGCTTCGGTGACGTTGGTGTAGATGCCGCGGCGGTCGGTGGGACACAGATAGCGCTCGAGCAGGCCGCGGTCCTCGAGCCTGGTCACCAGTCGGGTGGTGGCGCTCTGGCTGAGGACGACCGCGTCGGCCACCTGCTTCATCTGCAGATGCCCGCCGTCGCCGTCGTGCTGTCGGCTGAGCACGTCGAGCAGGGAGTACTCGCGCACGCTCAGGTCGTGGCGGGCCTGCAGTGCGCGCTCGATGTGGGCCTCGATCCTCCCGTGCAGCAGGGAGAGGGCGCACCAGCTCTGGGCGAGGGCGGTGAGCGCGGGGTCCGTCGCAGTCATGGGTTTCTCCTCGGTCCCGGAGCGGCTGACACCAGGATAGAGCAAATACGAAATAGACGGCGGTTGCATTTAGCCCGCGTGTGCAACTATTGTCAACGCACGCAAAGCGCACGTGCAATCTTCTCGGAAGGTGTCACCCCCTATGCCTCTCGCGCTTCTGGCCCTCGCGATCGGGGCCTTCGGAATCGGAACGACCGAATTTGTGATCATGGGCCTGCTCCCCGAGGTCGCGGGTGACTTCGGCGTCTCCATTCCCACGGCCGGCTTCCTCGTGACCGGCTACGCGCTCGGGGTCATGTTCGGAGCCCCGCTCATGACCGCCCTCGGCACCAAGGTCGCCCGCAAGCGAATGCTGATGCTGCTGATGGTTCTGTTCATCGCCGGCAACCTGCTCTCCGCCGTCGCCCCCACCTTCACCGTCATGCTGATCGGCCGTGTGGTCGCCTCCCTCGCCCATGGCGCCTTCTTCGGCATCGGCTCGGTCGTCGCGTCCGAGCTGGTCGCCGCCGACAAGAAGGCGGGGGCCATCGCGATGATGTTCACCGGCCTCACCGTCGCCAACGTCGTCGGCGTCCCGCTCGGCACTCTCGTCGGCCAGAACGTCGGTTGGCGCGTCACCTTCGCCGTCGTCGCCGCGCTCGGCGTCGTCGGCCTGGTCGGCATCGCCAAGCTCGTGCCCGAGCTGCCCCGGGTCGACGGCGTCCACCTGCGGCACGAGTTGGCCGCCCTCAAGAACGCCCAGGTCCTGCTCGCCATGGCGATGACCGTCCTCGGCTTCGGCGGCGTCTTCGCGGCCATCACCTACATCTCGCCGATGATGACCCATGTTGCCGGTTTCACCGACGGCTCCGTCACCTGGCTGCTGGTTCTCTTCGGTCTCGGCATGGTGGGCGGCAACCTCATCGGCGGAAAGTTCGCCGACCGCGCCCTGATGCCCATGCTGTACGCCTCGCTGGGTGCCCTGGCGGTCGTCCTGGCCCTCTTCACGGTGACCGCCCACAACAAGGTCCTCGCGGCCCTCACGATCGTTCTGATCGGCGCCCTGGGCTTCGCCGCCGTCCCGCCCCTGCAGAAGCGCGTCCTGGACCAGGCGCACGGAGCCCCGACCCTGGCCTCGGCGGTGAACATCGGCGCCTTCAACCTCGGCAACGCACTGTCCGCCTGGCTTGGCGGACTCGTCATCGCGGCCGGCCTGGGATACACCGCGCCGAACTGGGTCGGCGCCGCCCTCGCCGCGAGCGCCCTGCTCCTTGCCTTCGTCTCGGCCGCCCTGGAACGCCGCGACCGGGCCTCGGGCGTTCCCAGCGCCGTCGTCGCGGGCGGCACGCCCGTCGGGCGGCAGACGACTGCCCAGCGTTGAACTCGGTCCGTTCGCCCGGCCGCCCTTCCCGCACCACTAGGAGAACCCCCTGATGAGCATCGCCGCCGTCGCGCCTCTGACCATCGACGACGCTGAAGCCCTCCTCATGGCTGCCCGCACCGCCGCCGAGGCCGCCGGGGGTCGCGGTCGGTGTCACCGTCCTGGACGCAGGCGGCCATCTGCCGGCCTTCCGGCGGGACGACCGGGCCGTACTGATCTCCGGAGAGACAAGCACGCGCAAGGCGTATACGGCGCTCCAGCTGAACACCCCCACCGCCGACCTCGCCGACGCCGTGCAGCCCGGCGGTCTCTTCCACACCCTCCCGACGGCGCTCGACAGGCCGCTGCTGTTCATCGCGGGTGGGGTGCCGGTTCGACGCGACGGCCGACTGATCGGCGCGATCGGGGTCGGGGGCGGGGCCCCGGAGCAGGACCACGAAATCGCCACGACCGCCGTGGAGACGCTCGTCTGACAGCGGCAGTCCACGAAGAACGCCGACTTCCCGGGCAACAGGGGAACGGCGTCGCGTGTCCTCAGGCAGCCGCGACCGTCAGAGGGGTGAAGCGGCGGCGCCAGTCGCCCGGCAACTCCGTGATCCCGTAGGTCATCACGGAGTTGAAGGCAACGGGCTCCAGCCCACGTGCCTTCACCCACGTCAGCAGTTCCTCGTGCCGTACGTCGATGTCGGTGCGCAGCGGGCGGTCCGTGTGGGCGGCGAGGGAGGAGAGAAGGGCCTTCGCGGTCGCCGTGTCCCGGGCGATCAGCGGGCCCACGACCTGGGTGTCCATGTTGGGCCAGGCGGCCGCGTAGCCGATGATCCGGCCCTTGTCCTCGGCGACCCGCAACTGGTCTGCGAAGGCCGGCAAGCGGGTGATCATGTGCGTGCGATCGATGCCGAAGACCTCCTCGTCGAGCCGGAGGATCGAGGACAGGTCCTCGGCAGTGGCCGCACGGGTGGCGACGCCTGGAGCCCGTTCGTCCGGCGTGAAATGACCTCGCACCATTTCCGCCCGGCCCGTGCACTTGAAGCCCAGCTCCTCGTAGAGCGGACGTCCGTTCGGTGTGGCATGCAGCGTCAGAGGGGTGGCACCCATCACGGAGACGACATGACGCATCAGCCTACGGCCGACACCCTGCCGGGCGTGCCGCTCAGCGACCAGCACCATGCCAATGGCGCCAAGAGCGGGACTGTCGTACGGGCCGTACTCGGTGACGACGCAGGCGCAGACGAGCCCCCCGTCGGGGTCGTCGATGCCGTATCCCTTGCCGGCCGAGAGGAGGAGGCCCCACTTGTGTTCCTCGCGTGGCCACCCCCGATCCTCGGACAAGTCGGCGCAGGCGGTGAGGTCCCGGTGCGTCAGACGGCGGATGGGTAGAGCGGTGAGGGGAGGAGTCGGCACGCAGGTCAGGCTGTACGACCGGCACCGTCGGCGTCCACCGGTTTCCCCGTGGACATACGTGCTTTTGGCCATGCTGCGGCGACTGCGCAGTACGTCGCCCGCGATGGCATGTTTCACGTGAAACAGAGGGGTCGAGCAAAGCCGCTGTTCCGCGAGGAAAGGCAGGACTTGTGCCGCGAGCGGCGGCCGGTATGGTCGACTCCGGTTCGCTTCCGGGACGAGACGCGCCTGACGTGATGCACATTCCGTGCGAGCCGAGAGCAGGGCAATGCAGCCTAACGGGACGGAGAGATCGAAGACCCGCATTTCCGGTGATGTGACCGAGGCGCCTGCACAGGATGGGATGCTGCGGTGAGAGCGCTGCGCCCCATGTCACGCTCTCGCCTTACGTGTTCGCGGGGCGGAAATACGGGTGGACCGCGGATGTCGCGGTTGCGGAACCGAAGGGGAAAGCAAGCCGTCTGCGGGGAAAGCAGGCACCTTCCGATCCAGGAAGTGCGCAGACCGACCGAATGATGTTCGAGGCGAGGCACACCATGGACGCTCCGACCACCAGGTCGGCCGACAACGGCACGTCCGGCGGCGGGGACGGATGGTTCACGCCGCGTAAGCAGCCGGAACCGGCTGCCGGGGGCGAGCAGGGGGCTTCAGGGGGCCGCCGTCTGGCCGCGCTACGCCCGGTGGGCCGGAACGCGACCGACTCCCACGCCGGCGCACCCCCGGAGGGCACCACGGACGCCGGGCCCCGAATACCGCCGGGCCCGAGGCCCCCCGCCGCGACGGGCGCCCCAGCGGGCGCACATCCCGAGCCGCTGACCGAACCGCCCTCGCTCCTCGACGCTTCGAACCCGGTCGAGGCACACACCTCCGTGGAGCCCTGGACGCCCGCCCGGCGGGAGGACCCCTCCCCACCTCAAGCGCCCGTCCAACCGCAGGCCCCTGACGAGTCGCAAGCGACCGTGGACTCGCATTCTCCCGCGCAACAACTCACTGCCTCGCCCCTTGAACCCCTCGTGCCCGCCCAACGGTCCGCACCCGACACGGAGGCGTCGCCGGACGCCATCCTCATCCGGCGCACCATGGCCGAGGTGACCCCAGTGGCCGACAAGGTCACGTCGTACTTCTACGCGATGCTCTTCGTCCGCCACCCCGACCTGCGCTCGCTCTTCCCGCCCGCGATGGACGCCCAGCGGGACCGGCTTCTCAAGGCCCTGCTCACCGCCGCCGAGCACATCGACAACACCCCTGTCCTCGTCGAGTACCTGCAGAACCTCGGCCGTGGCCACCGCAAGTACGGCACCCGGGCCGAGCACTACCCGGCCGTCGGCGAGTGCCTCATCGGCGCGCTGAGCAAGTACGCCGACTCCGTGTGGGACGCCGGGACGGAGGCGGCCTGGGTCCGGACCTACACCACGATCTCCCAGGTGATGATCGACGCGGCGGCCGCCGACGAACTGCGCGCACCGGCGTGGTGGTACGCGGAGGTCGTCTCGCACGACCTTCGGACGCCGGATGTCGCCATCCTGACCGTCCGCCCCGATCAGCCCTATCCGTTCCTCGCCGGGCAGTACACGAGCCTGGAAACGCCGTGGTGGCCGCGGATCTGGCGGCACTACTCCTTCGCCTCGGCGCCGCGCTCCGACGGTCTGTTGACGTTCCACGTGAAGGCCGTCCCCGCGGGATGGGTCTCCAACGCCCTGGTGCACCGCGCACGGCCGGGCGACGTCATCCGGCTCGGGCCGCCGGCCGGTTCCATGACCGTCGATCACACCAGGGACAGCGGACTGCTCTGTCTGGGCGGCGGCACCGGCATAGCGCCCATCAAGGCACTCGTCGAGGACGTCGCCGAGCACGGCGCCCGCCGTCCGGTGGAGGTGTTCTACGGCGCCCGCAGCGACCACGACCTGTACGACCTCGACACGATGCTCAGACTCCAGCGGTCCCACCCCTGGCTGGAGGTGCGCCCGGTGGTGGACCGGCACGGTCTGCTCCAGCTGCCCGAAGCGATACGCACCTTCGGTCCCTGGACCGGATACGACGCCTATGTCTCCGGTCCGCCCGGCATGATCCGCAGCGGCGTGGACGCTCTGCGCGGTGTCGGCATCCCCGCCGAACGCATACGCCACGACTCCGTCGAGGAACTCGTCGCCGCCGGGAGCTGACCCGATGCCCTGTGGTCAGCCGAGGTCGGGAGCGTGCATGGCGCGGACGCCCTCGATGTTGCCGTCGAGATAGTGCCGTAGGGACAGCGGGACGAGGTGGACGGAGGCGATTCCGACCCGGGTGAACGGCACGCGGACGATCTCGTACTCACCGGCGGGTTCCTCGATCTCGGGGCCGTGCCGCTGGGACGGGTCCATGGACTCCAGGTGGCACACGAAGAAGTGCTGCACTTTGACGCCGGTCGCGCCTCCGTCGTCGCCGATGTGCTCGACGGTGTCGACGAAGCAGGGCACGACGTCGGTGATCTTGGCGCCGAGTTCCTCGTGGACCTCACGGTGCAAGGCGTCCACGACGGTTGCGTCATCGGGCTCGACCCCGCCACCGGGCGTGACCCAGTAGGGATCCACACCGGGCTTGGTGCGCTTGATCAGGATCAGGTTGTCGCCGTCCAGCAGAACGGCTCGTGCGGTGCGCTTGACCACGGGTCGGACGGTCATGGGAGAAATGTGGCCCGGCTGGTTCCACGTGAAACATCGCGAAACGTCACCGGTCGAGCTCATGCCGTGATCTGGTATCGGAGCCGGCTCAGCACCACTCGGCGGCTGCCTCCAGCAACCATGCGTGGGCTCGTGCGACATGCGGCATCGCCAGCGTTCCGGTGCGCACCACCAGGACGTACGTCCGCAGCGGCGGCACCGCCGGCTCGTGCAGCGCTACGACGTCACCGCGTTCGAGAGCGGCCGCACACAGATAGCGGGGCAGAACGGCCAGGCCGGCGCCCGCGACCGTGCAGGCGAGCACCGCACGAAGGTCGGGCACGATGACGGTGCCCGAGGCGGCGGGACGGGAGTTGAAGACGGAGGCCCAGTAACGGGAGACGAGGGGCAGCGACTCGTGAACCTCGACGACAGGGAGGGTCTCCAGTGCGGACGCGCCCTTGCGGCACAGCTTCCCGGTGTCGATCCGTTCGTCCCACTGCGGGGCGGCGACCAGGACATGCTCCTCGTCGCACAGCAGGGTGGCTGTGAGCAACGCTCCGCGTGGCCGAGCCGTACTGATGGCCAGGTCGTGGCGTCCGGCCGCCAGGCCCTCCAGGACATCTTCCGCGTTTCCGAAGGAGGCGCGCAGGGCGAACCCCTGTCCGTCGGCGCCGGACAGCTCGGTGAGCGCGGGAAGAGCCCGTTCAGCGGTGAACTCGAGAGGACCGGCGAGGTGCAGCGTCCGTAAGGCGGATTCGTCGTCGAGGCCGGTCTCGGCGATCTCGACGAGGGCGTCGAGGTGGGGGGCGGCCTTGTGGGCGAGCTCGTCCCCGATGCTCGTCGGCGTCACCCCGCGGGCCTGGCGCAGGAACAGGGGGCGGCCGAGCTGCCGTTCCAGCGTGCGAATCTGGGAGGTGACGGCCGGCTGGGACAGACCCAGCAGAGCGGCGGCGCGGGTGAAGGAGCCGGCCCGGTGCACGGTCACGAAGGTGCGGAGCAAGGCCAGATCCATGGAGTGTCCTCCCCCTTCCCAGCTCTTTCCTCCGGCTCCGAGGCAGGGCCCAACTATAAATAAGTCGATAGGTCTGTGTCGCTCCAGTGATTGGACACTGACACAGAGTCAATTAGCCTTGTTCGCGCGGTTCTTCGCGCGCAGAACCGAGGACGGTCCGAGCCACGAGGGGGGAGGCTCGGACCGTCCGCTGTGCTGAGCGGGACTGCGTAGGGGCGCGCGTAAGCCGGTCATCGTGCCGACTCCGCAAGCGCGCGCAGCACATCCGCCACCAGGTCCTCGGGGTCCTCGGCGCCGACGGAGAGCCGGATGAAGCCCTCCGGCACCGCGTCTCCGCCCCAGCGCCCGCGCCGCTCCGCGGTGGAGCGCACCCCGCCGAAGCTGGTCGCGTCGTCCACGAGGCGCAGCGCCTCGAGGAAACGCTCGGCACGCGCGCGCGTGGGCAGCGTGAAGGAGACCACGCACCCATAGCGCCGCATCTGCTGCGAGGCGACCTTGTGGGAGGGATCGTCGGGCAGCCCCGGGTACCTCAGGGCGCTCACCCCGGGCCTCCCCCGTAGCGCCTCGGCCACGGCCAGGGCACCGGCGCTCTGCCGGTCGACACGCAACTGCAGCGTGGCGATCGACCGATGGGCGAGCCAGGCCTCCATGGGCCCGGGGATGGCTCCGACGATCTTGCGCCAGCGCCGTACGGCCCTCATCGGCTCGCCGGCCCGGCCGGTGACGTAGCCGAGCAGGACGTCGCCGTGGCCCGTGAGCTGCTTGGTGCCGCTGGCCACCGAGAAGTCGGCGCCGAGCTCCAGCGGACGCTGCCCGAGCGGGGTGGCGAGGGTGTTGTCCACGGCCACGAGCGCACCACGCGCGTGTGCCGCCTCGACGAGCCGACGGATGTCGCACACATCGAGCCCGGGGTTCGACGGTGACTCGATCCACAGCAGCTTCGCGCCGTCCAGGACTTGCAGCTGGGCATCGTCACCGGTCGGCGCGGTACGCACCTCGATGCCGTACGCCTCCAACTGCGCCCGCACCAGGGGCAGTACCTGGTAGCCGTCGGCAGGCAGCACGACGGTGTCTCCGGCCCGCAGCTGGGAGAACAGCACCGACGAGATCGCGGCCATGCCGGAGGCGAAGACGAGCGTCTCGACGCCGTCCTGCCCCGGCGCCTCGAGCTCGCCGATGGCGCGCTCCAGATGGGTCCAGGTCGGGTTCTCGTCACGGCCGTAGGTGTACGGGCCCGTGGGCTCGCCGGGCAGGTGGAAATGCGCCGCGAACACCGGACCGGGGAGGGTCGGCTCGTACTTCACCGGCTCGGGCAGCCCGGCCCGCACCGCGCGCGTACCCTCGCCGTCGCCTCCCTCAGGCCCTCCCTTCGGAGCGGAATCGTTCATGCCACCTGTCCTTCCACGTCGTCACGCACCGCGGCGAGCAGACCGGCGCTCGCCTCCTCCACCATCTCAAGGCACTCCTCGAAACCGTCCCGGCCACCGTAGTACGGGTCGGGGACGTCGAGATCGTCGCAGGCCGCGGGGTCGAAAGAGCGCAGCAGCCGTACCTTCGCCGCGTCCTCCTCGGTGGGTGCGAGGAGCCGCAGGGCCTTGAGATGGCTCGAGTCCAGCGCGATCACGAGGTCGAGGCGGGCGAACCAGGCCGGCTCGAACCGTCGAGCCGTGTGGTCGAGGGCGTATCCGTGCTGCTCCAGGACGGACAGGGTGCGCGGATCGGAGTTCTCGCCCTCGTGCCAGTCGCCCGTGCCGGCACTGTCGACCTCGACCAGTGCGTCGAGGCCGGCGTCCGCCACGCGCGCGCGGAAGACCGACTCGGCCATCGGCGAGCGGCAGATGTTGCCGGTGCAGACGAAACAGACACGGTAGGTCATCGCGGACTCAGTCCCCGTCGGGCAGGACGACGTTGAGCGCCCAGGAGACGACGGAGATGATCAGGCCGCCCAGGACCGCTGTCCAGAAGCCCTCCACATGGAAACTGACGTCGAGCTTGTCGGCCAGCCACGAGGTCAGCAGCAGCATCAGGGCGTTGACCACCAGGGTTATCAGACCGAGCGTGAGGATGAACAGGGGAAAGGTCAGCACCTGCACGACCGGCTTGACCAGGAAGTTCACCAGGCCGAAGAGCAGTGCGACGACGATGAGGGTGCCGATCTTCTTGCCCGTGCTGTCACCTGTCAGAGTGATCTTGTCGAGCAGCCAGACGGCGACCGCCAGGGCGCCCGCGTTGGCGATCGTCTTGACTACGAAATTCTTCATGTGTCTGATCGTGGCAGAGAGATCGCAAACGAGCACCGGACGAGGGCGGACAAGGTCGATGAAGGCATTCCGGTTGGATGAACTGGAGGCGGAGCGAGCCGCCAACGACGGCGCCTACCTGCAGTTTCTGCGTGAGCGGAACATGTCCGTGGGGTTGTACGCGCTCGATGCCGGCACGCATGATCCACAGAACCCGCACAACCAGGACGAGGTGTACTTCGTCGTGAGCGGGCGCGCCTCGATCACCGTCGGCATGGAGACCACGCAGGTGGCACGCGGCAGCGTGGTGTACGTTCCGGCCGGCGTCGCCCACAAGTTCCATCACATCAGTGAGGATCTCCGGGTCATGGTGGTGTTCTCGCCGCCCGAGGGCTGAGCGTCTCCGCCTCGCAGCCGATCCGTGGCCTCGGGGTTCCCTAGGGGATCGGTCAGGGGAGGACAAGGGACGCGACGCCCCCGTAGGCACCCTCTTCGGACCTAGCATCGACGGCAGGACATCGAACGGATCCGGCCCGACAGGGGTGCCGGACATCGACCGAAGAGGATGAGGACAAGGGCGATGCGAGAGATCTTCGCGGGACTGCCGTGGTGGGTGAAGTGGGTTGCGGTGCCGGTCATCGCGCTGGTCGTGTTCGGCGGGCTGATAGCCAGCGTCGTCGGGTTCGTGATCGGCCTGCTCTTCAAGCTGCTGGTCTTTGTGGCGCTGGTCGGCGGACTCATTTACGTCGTACGGAAGTTCATGTCGAGTTCGTCGTCGCGAAGCGACTGGTAAGCGGGCCGGGAGGCCGGTGATCGGTAACAGGAATCACCGGTTCCCTCGGCCGGGGGAAGTTTTCCTGACAGCCCGTCTGCAAGCGGTGGCGGACGGTTAAAGTCCGGAATTCGACGCGGGGACGACCCCGCGAGCGGCGTACACCCCCCTCCCGTGTTCCCCCGCACGGACCGCCCCCTCGCGCTTCGGGAGTGACCCTTGGCCATGGTTGACACCGCATCCGCACAGCCGTACGCACCCCCCACCCGCCCGCTTTCCTCCACACCCCCACTTCAACGCCCGCCGAGCCCCGAGCATCCCCACCCCGCGGCCACCCTGATCGGCTCCGTCCAGCGCGCGATGCGCTTGCTGGAGACCGTCGCCGAGCACGAGTACGGGGCTCCGGCCAAGCAGCTCGCCCGGGAGACCGGCCTCGCGCTGCCCACGGCCTACCACCTCCTGCGCACCCTCGTGCACGAGGGCTATCTGCGCCGGGACAAGGGGCTGTTCTTCCTCGGCGAGGCCGCCGAGCGGCTCGGCAGCAGCGGGGCGGCGCAGAAACGTCGCAGCACCGTCGCCGACACCCTCGCCCAATGGCGCGATTCGATCGGTGTCCCCGTGTACTACGCGCGATACCGCAACGGCGAGATCGAGATCATGTGCGTCTCCGACACCCCGGGCAACCCCGCGGTGGAGGAATGGGCCGACTTCCGCGAGACCGGACACGCGCACGCCGTCGGCCAGTGCCTGCTCTCCCAGCTGGACGAGGACGCCCGCCGCGACCACCTGGACCGCTACCCGGCCCAGTCGATCACCCCGTACACCGTGCGTGACAACCACACCCTGCTGCGGCGTCTGGAGCGGACGCGGCGCATGGAACCGGTCGTCGAACGGCAGGAGTACGCGCTGGGCGCGGTGTGCGCCGCGATCCCGATCACCGTGGGCGCCACGGCGGCGACGATGGCGATCTCTCTTCCCTCCCATCACGGCGACCGCCTGCTCACGGCGGCGCGGCAACTGCAGAGCGAAGTCGGTCGGTCGCTGGGGTCAATCGCGATCTCTATCAGTATCTGAAAACTCACTCCTTGTGATCTGTTGTGTACTTTCAGCAAGATGCGGTGCAGTGTCAGGGGTTGATTACCGGCCATTCGACAGCAAATGACGGGGTAACGCGATGCGCGAGTCCGTACAGGCAGTACAGGCAGAGGTCATGATGAGCTTTCTCGTCTCCGAGGAACTCTCGTTCCGCATCCCGGTGGAGCTGGGTTACGAGTCGTGCGATCCCTATGCCGTGCGACTCACCTTCCATTTGCCCGGTGACGCCCCGGTGACCTGGGCCTTCGGGCGTGAACTGCTCATCGACGGGGTGGGTCGGGCGTGCGGCGAAGGGGACGTCCGTGTCTCGCCCGTCGATCCCGACGTGTTGGGAGAGGTTCTGATCCGGCTTCAGGTCGGGGGTGACCAGGCGTTGTTCCGCTCCTCGGCGGCTCCCCTCGTTGCGTTTCTCGACCGCACCGACAAGCTGGTGCCGCTGGGCCAGGAGGGTGCACTCGCCGACTTCGACGCGCATTTGGACGAAGCGCTGGACCGGATCCTGGCCGAGGAGCAGAGTGCCGGCTGACGCGTCGGCGGCACGGGGGTGACGGAACACTTCGTCATGGGTGGGGCCGTGCAGGAACGCTTCTTCTCGGGCGGTGAAGAAAGTGGCGCGACCGCCCGAGAGCCGACCAGTGCGTTCGGCTCCCGGGTGCCGGTCGGCTCAGCGCTTGCGTCGCCTGCCTCGGCCGCCACGGCCCTGGGCGGGACCCGCGGCCGTCGCTACTGCCGTGACCCCCGCAGCCGCTGGAGACGTCTCCAGGGTCGGAATGGGGGCCGTCGCGGTGCCCGGACGGTCGGCGGAGACCACCAGGGCGGCCAGGGCCGTCGTGACGGGCACCGAGGCGACCAGGCCGATCGATCCCACCAGCGTGCGCACGATCTCTTCGGCGACCAACTCACTGTTGGCGACGCCGCCCACACTGCTCTGGGCGATCGAGAAGAGCAGCAGCAGCGGCAGCGCGGCACCGGCGTAGGCGAGGACGAGCGTGTTCACCACGGACGCGATGTGGTCGCGGCCGATGCGGATGCCTGCCCGGTACAGCCCGCGCCAGCCCATCGACGGGTTCGCCTCGTGCAGCTCCCAGACCGCCGACGTCTGGGTGACCGTCACATCGTCCAGGACACCGAGCGAGCCGATGATGATGCCGGCGAGCAGCAGACCACTCATGTCGATCGACGGGTACAGCCCGTGGATCAGGCCCGTGCTGTCGTCCGTGTTGCCCGTCAGCGCGGCCCAGTCGATGAACAGCGAACCCAGGACGCCGATCAGCAGCAGCGAGATGAGCGTGCCGAGCACAGCGACCGAGGTGCGGGCCGAGAGACCATGACAGAGATAGAGCGCGATCAACATGATGGCGCTCGCCCCCACCACCGCCACGACCAACGGGTTCGAGCCTTGCAGGATCGCGGGCAGGACGAAGAAGTTCAGCAGCAGGAAGCTGATGGCCAGTGCGACCAGCGCCATGACGCCCCGAAGCCGCCCGACGACCACGACGGCGACCGCGAAGACGAGGGCGAGCACGGTCATCGGGACGCGGCGGTTCACGTCGGTGACCGAGTACTGCAGGTCCTTCGGCGCGGAAGGCTCGTAGGCGACCACGACCTTCTCGCCCTGCTCCAACTGCCGTGACTGGTCCGGCTGGACGATCTCGGTGAACGTCCGGCCCTTGTCCTTGCCGGTGGCCACACGGATCGTGGCCTTCTTGCAGGATCCGCTCGCCTGCTGCTGTGCGGAGGATCCCTCGGCCGTGGAGGTGTCGCCGGTCGGTGTCTCGCGCGAGGCGTTCACCGACGCGCAGCTCACGCTCACGACCTTGGTGACCGTGGCCTGCTGGGTCTGCCGGTCGAAGCCGACCCCCGTGCGCTCGTGCGCCGGCGCCCCACCGGGCCACAGCACCACGAGCCCGACCACCACGGCCACGCCGAACGGGATGAGGATGGCCGCGATGACCTTGCGCAGGTGCTGGGAGACGGGGGCCGCAGGGCCATGGCTGTGGCTGTGCGAGTGCCCGTGTCCACCCCCGGAGCCGTGGCCGTGGCCCTCGCCGGGCCCCGGGCCGTGCCCGTTTCCGGAATCGTGACGTTGCCCGTGGCCGTGCCCCCCGTGCCCGTGCCCGTGTTCGTCGCCCGGGCCACGTTCCTGGCCGTCACCAGGTCCCGCGCCAGGTCCCTCGCCAGAGCCGCGCCTGGTGCCGATTCCGGGGCCGTTGCTGGGGTCTCCGCCGTGACCATGGTCGGGATTCTGTCCATGACCGTGCTCGCCGCGCCCGAGGCCGTATCCGTACTCGGTGCCGGCACCGTAGCCAGCGCTGGCGCCGGTGTCCGCGCCGGCACCGGCGCGAGGGTCGTATCCAGGACCGTATCCGGGTTCGTACCCGTACCCTCGCCCGTTACCGTCTCCCTGCTGGTTCCCCGGCGCGGGGCCTCCGCCGGGCTCCTGTGCCCGGCCTCTGGGATTTCCACCGCGCCCCAGCCGACCCAGCCCGCCCAATCCACCGGCGTACCCCGGTCCGTGATCGGGGCTCTGCCCGTGATCACGCCCGCCCTCGTGACCGCTGTGGACATCGCGGTCGTTCCCGGGGCCGCTTCCGGAGCCGCCGCCAGGACCGGGGCCATTGGCGGGGCCGTTTCCGGAGCCCGGCCGACGGGGCGGCTCGGGGGGCGGATACGGGGGCTGGTGTGTCGTGGTCACCGACCGATCATCGCAAGAACGACAGGGGCCCTCTGTTCACCGCGCCCGAATTGACGCTAGCGTGGAGGCACCTTTGCACACGCGGGAGCTCGGAGCACCGGGCTGAGAGGGCGCTGACCTCCGTCTTAGCGATGTTTCACGTGGAACGTCTCTCGAATCGAGTGATGTTTCACATGAAACGTCGGCAGACGGTAGCCGCTGCGTCGACCGCCGAACCTGTTACCGGGTAATGCCGGCGTAGGGAGTAGGTCTCATGACCAACAAGGACGTACGCACGCCTGCCTTCACGCAGAACGCGACCAGCGAAAACGAGGTCGACGCGAACACCGCGAACACCGCGAACACCGCGAACACCGCGAACACCGCGAACACCGTGGAGGCCGGGAAGTCCATCGGCTGGCACAAGGGGTACGTCGAGGGCACTCGCCCCGACCTGCGGGTGCCGGTCCGTCAGGTGCACCTCACGAACGGGCAGTCGGTCACGCTGTACGACACCTCCGGCCCGTACACCGATCCGCTCGCCGACACCGATGTCCGCAGGGGGCTGTCGCCGCTGCGCGAGAACTGGATCATTGCCCGCGGGGACACGGAAGAATACGCGGGCCGTCCGGTCCGTCCCGAGGACGACGGCCTCAAGCACACGTCGCCGCGCGGCGGTCTGCGCAACCTCGACGCGGTCTTCCCCGGGCGGCCGCGCCTGCCGCGTCGCAGCAGGGACGGCGCGGCGGTCACCCAGCTCGCGTATGCGCGCCGGGGGGAGATCACGCCCGAGATGGAGTTCGTGGCCATCAGGGAGAACGTTTCTCCGGAGGTCGTCCGCGAGGAGATCGCGGCGGGCCGCGCGGTGTTGCCGGCCAACGTCAACCACCCGGAGATCGAGCCGATGATCATCGGTAAGCGGTTCCTGGTGAAGGTCAACGCCAACATCGGCAACTCGGCGGTGACGTCCTCCATCGAGGAGGAGGTCGAGAAGATGACCTGGGCGACCCGCTGGGGCGCCGACACGGTCATGGACCTGTCCACCGGCCGGAACATCCACACCACCCGTGAGTGGGTGCTGCGCAACTCCCCCGTCCCGATCGGCACGGTTCCGCTCTACCAGGCATTGGAGAAGGTGGACGGCCGGGCCGAGGAACTCACCTGGGAGATCTACAAGGACACGGTCATCGAACAGGCCGAGCAGGGTGTGGACTACATGACGGTCCACGCCGGCGTCCGCCTTCCGTATGTCCCGCTCACCGCCAATCGGAAGACCGGCATCGTCTCGCGCGGCGGCTCGATCATGGCGGCCTGGTGCCTCGCGCACCACAAGGAGTCGTTCCTCTACGAGAACTTCGAGGAACTCTGCGAGATCCTCGCCGCCTACGACGTCACGTACTCGCTGGGCGACGGGCTGCGGCCGGGTTCCATCGCGGACGCCAACGACGAGGCGCAGTTCGCCGAGTTGAGGACGCTCGGGGAACTCAACCGGATCGCGAAGCGTTTCCATGTACAGACGATGATCGAGGGCCCGGGACATGTCCCGATGCACAAGATCAAGGAGAACATCGACCTTCAGCAGGAGATCTGTGATGAAGCTCCGTTCTATACGCTCGGCCCGCTGACGACGGACGTCGCGCCGGCGTACGACCACATCACCTCCGGCATCGGTGCCGCGATGATCGCCTGGTGGGGCACGGCCATGCTCTGCTATGTCACGCCCAAGGAACACCTGGGCCTGCCCAACCGTGACGACGTCAAGACCGGCGTCATCACCTACAAGATCGCCGCCCACGCAGCCGATCTCGCCAAGGGGCACCCCGGTGCACAGGAATGGGACGACGCGCTGTCCGACGCCCGCTTCGAGTTCCGCTGGGAGGACCAGTTCAACCTCGCCCTCGACCCGGACACGGCACGGGAGTTCCACGACGAGACACTTCCGGCCGAGCCGGCGAAGACGGCCCACTTCTGCTCCATGTGCGGGCCGAAGTTCTGCTCGATGAAGATCAGTCAGAGCATCACCGAGCGGTTCGGCGGTGGGGCGGCCGACGGGGCCTCGGCGGAGGAGA
The DNA here is from genome assembly GCF_055581185.1 of Streptomyces sp. NPDC031474. NCBI lineage: Bacteria > Bacillati > Actinomycetota > Actinomycetes > Kitasatosporales > Streptomycetaceae > Streptomyces > Streptomyces sp. NPDC031474. Next base: position 237,729 of record NZ_JBVIJX010000004.1, on the reverse strand, counting down.
TCGCCGAGGGGATGCTGGAGAAGTCGAAGGAGTTCGCGGCGAGCGGCAACCGGGTCTATCTGCCGCTGGCCGACTGACAGACCATTCGCCTGCCTGCCTGCCTGCCCTACCCTGCCGTGCCTGTCTGCCCGGCGTACGGCTTGCGCTCCCCTCGGCAAGGGTCGGCGGGGGCGCAAGCCGAGTGCCTATTCCGGCCGGTTCTCCGGGCCGCCGAAGTCCGGGCTCGTGTAGTCCGGGCTGCTGAAGCTCGGGCGTGGGCCCGTCGAACGGCCGTCGTCCGGGCTGGTGAAGCCCGGCCGGTCGTAGCCGATCTTCGGAAGGCGGCCTGTGACCGTGGGCGGGACCGGGTCGGTGTGCAGGGCGGTTGCCGCACCGGGGGCGGCGAGTGCCTCCCGGAGGAACGGCAGGATGCCGCGTTCCAGCAGGGCCTCCCGCCAGGCCTCCCTGGCCGCGGCGACCTCCTCGCTCAGCTCGCCATACGGTTCGGCCTCCAGGGAGGGCCGGTTGCGCAGGGCGGCGAGCAGCAGCGCGACGGTGGCGACGAGGATCGCGGCCACGGCCACGGCCCCGAACGCCCACCCGGCGGTGAGCATGGTCCGGGCGAACGCCTGGTCGGGGTCCAGTGCCCTGAGGAGGTAGCCCACGAGCAGGAAGATCACCGCGGCGGTCCCGGCGAGAACGGGGGTGAGGACGGCGGCGACGGCGCCCGCCCCGGCGGCCTCGGCGGCCTGGGCCGCCTCCCCCATGGTGGTGGCGAGCCCCATCGCGGTCGCGCCCGGCTCGGCGGGGCCGGTCTCGGACGTGGACGACGGGGTGGACGGCGCGGGGTGGCGCAGTTCCTCGCGGACCTTTATGTAGTGCTGGTACTCGGACGCCGCGGCCACCGTGATGAGCGCGGAGGCGTTGAGCGCCATGGTGCGCAGCTGTTCGGGGTTGAGCCGCTGTCCCACAGCGGCCAGTTCCGGGTGGTGTGGTGCGGAGCGCAGCGCCTCGTCGAGGATCCGCTCGTACTCCTGGCGGTCCTCGCTGTGCAGGTGCTGCGGAACGCTGTTCATGTGCATCCCCCGATGCTCCGTAGGGCTTGGGGCTCGCATGCCAACGAGCCGTCGGGCAGAAACGGAGGGGAGCCTGCTACGGATAGACCGATGGTAGAGCGGCGACGGCATGAGGTGACAGGGGGTTTGCCGAAATTGGCCTCTGGCCAGCAGCGTCGCCGAGGTGTCCGAACGGGGCCCTGGCCGGCCCCGGATCGCTCAGATATTCAGGGGCAGTTGCTGGACCAGCAGTTTTCCGGCCATCGTCACGCCACCGTCCATCGCGATGGCCAGCCCGTCGGCGTAGAGGTGCGGTCCTTCGACGTGCGGACCGCCGTTGTCCTCGCCGTCCTCGGAGCCGACTTCGCCCAGCAGATAGGGAATTGGGCTGTGGCCGTGAACGATGCGGGTGCCGCCGTACGTATCGAGCAGGGAGCGGACGGCGTCCGCGCCGCCCTCGTCGCGGAAGGAGAAGCGCTTGGTGAACTTGCGGAACAGATCCCACACCTCGTCCGCGTCGTTGCGGGTGATCGTCTCGCGGACGGTGTCGTTGACCGCCTCGATCGAGTCCCCGTAGTCGAGGTAGGCGGTGGTGTCGGAGTGGACGAGCAGGTGGCCGTCGACCTCCTCGACGGCGTCGAGGCGGGCCATCCACTGCAGATGGTGGTCCTGGAGACGGTCCATGTCGTACTTCTGGCCGCCGTTGAGCAGCCAGGCCGCCTGGAAGGTGGCGGTGCCCGCGCCGGAGTTGACGGGGGTGTCGCCGAAGCGTTTGGCGCCGAGCAGCAGCAGCTCGTGGTTGCCCATCAGGGCCTTGCAGTATCCGCCGGCCGCGGCGGCCTCGGCGGACAGCCGCATGACGAGGTCGATGACGCCGATGCCGTCCGGGCCGCGGTCGGTGAAGTCACCGAGGAACCACAGCCGGGCGGTGCCCGCGCACCAGTTGCCTGCGGCGTCGATCAGGCCCTTCTCCTGCAGTGCGGCCACCAGTTCGTCGAGGTAGCCGTGCACGTCGCCGACGACGAACAGCGGGCCCGGCCCGGTCGCGGGCAGCGGAGCCTGGACGGCCGCCGGGTCCACGGCCACCTGAAGGGTGTCGCCGCGACGGTTGATGACGGGCAGATCGCGCTGGGTGGGCGTGTAGCCCTCCGGATGCTCCAGCGGCTCCTCGAGGGGCGGCGCGGCGTTGCCAGGGTGCGCGCCGTGGTCGTACGGACCGGTCTCGTGGACGTACGCGGGCACCCGGAAGTCACGCAACGTCGCCGTCCGCTCCGCCTCGGGTCCCTGACCGGCCCCCTGAGTCATCAGACCCCTCCACCATCGCGCCGCATCTGCACTCTTCGGGCTGCCTGGTCGCAGCGGCCCGCGGTGCCGTGCGCCCATCATAGGAATGCGGATCGTGCCGTGTGATGACCCAGGGGTGGTGAATCGGAGCAAGGGACCTGTTCATCGCGGCTTTCGCCCCGATTGGGCCGGGCTTCGGCAGCCCACACTCACCCGCCACTCACCGTGCCCACACCCGCACCCCACGCCTCAAGGGCGGCTCGGCCGCGTTGAGCGGTGGACTGTGTCGGCTGAGGAGAGTGAAATTCGAGCGGCTTCCGCGCCAGGCGATGCGGACAAGGCAGCGCGGCCCGAGGCGATACGGCCGAGGCGCGGGGCATTTCTTCGGATCCGTGACGTTATCGGCTGATATCGAAGCGCCTTCGAGGGCTCGGCAGGAAGGCGGTAGCCGCCTTTTCGCCGCCGCTTGAGGCGGGGGCGCCCTGCCCCCGCCCCCGCTGCGTGCTGACTCGAGCGCCTCGGAGATGGCGTCCCACCCTGCGTATAGCCGCGATCAAGCGCGACGTCGCAGGTGGCGGGAGACGGCCGACGCGGACGTCCCGGGCGACCGGGGGAGAGCCGGTCTACGGCGTTCCCTACGGCGGAGTCGAGTGGAAGGGGCGCGGCGTCCGCCGGGGGCGTGGGCACCCCGGACCTCTCGGAGAAGCGGCCAGACTCCGCCCGGAGCTCTCGGCTTCCGGGGAGAAGCCGGGGCCTCTCAGGCGCCCCGGAGGGCGTCGGCTTCCGCTAGGCGTCCGACGCCGTTGGAAACCGCCCGTTCGTGTCCTCTCGCCAACCTGTGTTGACGCGCACCAGGGGCCCCGGCCGCCCAGCTCAGAAACCGCCGCCCCCTCCCCACCCCACGTCGGTTCGTGGGCCAGGGAGGGGGCGCCGGTGGGTTACTTCTCTTCCGGTGCTCGGGGTGGGCTGACCGTTGTTCGTGGGGGGCGTCGCTGGGACGATGTCCGCACGATCAGTTCGGTCGGTATCACCTGCTCGACCGGTCGGTCCGACTCCACGCCCTCGATGGCGTCGATGAGGAGTTGGACGACCGCCGTGCCGATACGGCGCGGTTTCAGCGAGAGGGTGGTGACGGGCGGCTCGGTGTTGGCGTACACCGTGGACTCGCTGCAGCAGACGATCAGCAGGTCCTCCGGGACGCGCAGCCCGTAGCGGCGGGCGGCGGCGAGGAGGTCGGTGCCGTTGGGGTCGAACAGGCCGTAGACGGCGTCGGGGCGGTCGGGGCGGGCCAGCAGCCGGTCGGCGGCCACGGCGCCCGCGCACGGGTCGTGCGCGGGGTAGGCCTCGTAGACCGGGTCCTGGCCGACCCGCTCGCACCACTGCAGATACGCGCTGGTCGACAGGTGTGTGTACGTGTCCGTCGTGGTGCCGGTGAGGAGGCCGATGCGGCGGGCGCCGGCGTCGGCCAGGTGGTCGAGGATGTCGAGGACGGCGGCCTCGTGGTCGTTGTCCACCCAGGCGGTGACCGGGAGCGGGCCGGCCGGGCGGCCGTCGGAGACGACCGGTAAACCCTGCCGGACCAGCTCGCTGACCACCGGATCCTGGTCGGAGGGGTCGATGACGACCGTGCCGTCCAGGGCGACGTTCGACCACACGTCGTGGCGCGAGGTCGCGGGGAGGATGACGAGGGCGTAGCCGCGGGCGAGCGCGGCCGAGGTCGCGGCGCGCGCCATCTCCGCGAAGTACGCGAACTCGGTGAAGGTGAAAGGTTCATCCCCGTACGTGGTGACGGTCAGGCCGATGAGTCCTGACTTGCCGGTACGAAGGGTTCGGGCCGCCGCGGAGGGGCGGTAGCCCAGTCGGTCGGCGACCTCGCGGACATGGCGTCGGGTGGCGTCGGGGAGCCTGCCCTTGCCGTTGAGGGCGTCGGAGACGGTCGTGATGGAGACTCCGGCGGCGGCGGCCACGTCCCTGATGCCCGCCCGGCCCGGCCGGCTGCCTCGGCGTGAGGTTTCCGCGCGGCTCACCTGGTGCTTCCCTGCTGCTGTCATGGCGAGCCGATAGTAGGGCTCATTCGGTGGGGTAGGGCGGACGCATATGCACGCGTTGACAGGCACGTTTCTGCAAGGTCATAACGGGTCAAGTGCTTTAGAAATAAAGGTAGTTGATGGTCCAAATGCCAGGACGTGACGTGTCGGCACGGATGAGCCTGCCAAGGCATCGATGTTTCGAAGAGGTCTCAACTCACCTGCACGAGGGATGCGCGCTACGGCGTGAGCCACCGGCGCATAGATATATGTACAGCGCGCCCCCTGGCGGGTACGCCTTCGTATGCCTTCGTCCCCAGAAGTCACGCTCCTGCGTTTCGGACCGAGGCTCCTGGTCGCCTACGCACTTCGCACCCGCGGCGAATCCTCATAAGGTGAGCAGTATTGAAGCCGGTGGTGGTCAAGAGGAGGACTGCGGTGAGCGAGACGAGCCCCAAGCTGCGCGCCGAGCTGGAGGGGATCCCCACCTACAAGCCGGGCAAGCCGGCCGCGGCCGGTGGTCCCGTTGCCTACAAGCTGTCCTCCAACGAGAACCCCTATCCGCCGCTGCCGGGCGTGATGGAGACCTTGACGGCCGCTGCCGCGTCCTTCAACCGCTACCCGGACATGGCCTGCACGGCGCTGGTGAACGAGCTCGCCGAGCGCTTCGGGGTCCCCGCCTCTCACCTGGCCACGGGCACCGGTTCGGTCGGCGTCGCCCAGCAGCTCGTCCAGGCGACCTCGGGGCCGGGTGACGAGGTGATCTACGCCTGGCGGTCCTTCGAGGCGTACCCGATCATCACGCGGATCAGCGGCGCGACTCCCGTGCAGGTGCCGCTGACGGCGGGGGACGTGCACGACCTGGACGCGATGGCCGCCGCGATCACCGACCGGACCCGGCTGATCTTCGTCTGCAACCCCAACAACCCCACGGGCACCGTCGTGAAGCGGGCCGAGCTGGAACGATTCCTCGACCGGGTGCCGCGTGATGTGCTGGTCGTGCTCGACGAGGCCTACCGGGAGTTCATCCGCGATCCCGAGGTGCCGGACGGCGTGGAGCTGTACCGGAACCGGCCCAACGTCTGTGTGCTGCGGACCTTCTCCAAGGCGTACGGCCTCGCGGGTCTGCGCGTCGGTTTCGCCATCGCCCACGAGCCGGTGGCGGAGGCGCTGCGCAAGACGGCGGTGCCGTTCGGCGTGAGTCAGCTGGCGCAGGAGGCCGCGATCGCCTCGCTGCGTGCCGAGGATGCGCTGCTCGGCCGGGTCGGGTCCCTGGTGTGCGAGCGCCTGCGCGTGGTCGAGGGGCTGCGCGGGCAGGGCTGGACGGTGCCCGAGACGCAGGCCAACTTCGTCTGGCTGCGGCTGGGCGAGCACACGGTGGCCTTCGCGGCGGCGTGCGAGCAGGCCGGCGTCGTGGTGCGGCCGTTCCCGGGCGAGGGCGTGCGGGTGACGATCGGCGAGAACGAGGCGAACGACATCTTCCTGAAGGTGGCGGAGGGGTTCCGCAAGGAGCTGTAAACGACGCCCACGAGCTGCGGGGCGCCTTGGTTTCACGTGGAACCGAGGCGCCTTTCGTTTGCCAGGGGCCGAGCGGTCCAACCCTGCTGGGCCTGCCGGTCCGAGCTGGGGACCCCCCGCCTATTTGGTGTCGAACGGCCATGCGTCATACTGGCTTGTGAATGTGAACGCTTTCACAAGCGTGATCCGCAAGTCTGTGAGCAGAGGAGTGAGGACGTGGACCTGGCTTTGGCGCCGGAGACACTGGCGCGCTGGCAGTTCGGCATCACCACCGTCTACCACTTCCTCTTCGTCCCCCTGACGATCTCCCTCGCGGCCCTCACCGCCGGGCTGCAGACCGCCTGGGTGCGCACGGAGAACGAGAAGTACCTCAGGGCGACGAAGTTCTGGGGCAAGCTCTTCCTGATCAACATCGCGATGGGGGTCGTCACCGGCATCGTGCAGGAGTTCCAGTTCGGCATGAACTGGTCCGACTACTCGCGCTTCGTCGGTGACGTCTTCGGCGCTCCGCTCGCCTTCGAGGCCCTGATCGCGTTCTTCTTCGAGTCAACCTTCATCGGTCTGTGGATCTTCGGCTGGGACAAGCTGCCGAAGAAGATCCACCTGGCCTGCATCTGGATGGTCTCGATCGGGACGATCCTGTCGGCGTACTTCATCCTCGCGGCCAACTCGTGGATGCAGCACCCGGTCGGCTACCGGATCAACAAGGAGAAGGGGCGGGCCGAGCTCACCGACATCTGGGCCGTGCTGACCCAGAACACCACGCTCGCCCAGGTCTTCCACACCATGTCCGCGGCCTTCCTCACCGGCGGCGCCTTCATGGTCGGCATCGCCGCCTTCCACCTGTACCGCAAGAAGCACATCCCGGTGATGAAGACCTCGCTGCGGCTCGGCCTGGTCACCGTGGTCATCGCCGGCCTGCTCACCGCCATCAGCGGCGACACCCTCGGCAAGGTCATGTTCAAGCAGCAGCCGATGAAGATGGCCGCCGCCGAGGCGCTGTGGGACGGCGAGGCACCCGCGCCCTTCTCGGTCTTCGCCTACGGCGACGTCGAGAAGGGGCACAACAAGGTCGCCATAGAGATCCCCGGCCTGCTGTCCTTCCTCGCGAACGACGACTTCACCTCGCACGTTCCCGGCATCAACGACGTCAACAAGGCCGAACAGGAGAGGTTCGGGCCCGGTGACTACCGGCCCAACATCCCCGTCGCCTACTGGGGCTTCCGTTGGATGATCGGCTTCGGTATGTCGTCCTTCGCCATCGGCCTGGCCGGACTCTGGCTGACCCGCAAGAAGTTCCTGCTGCCCCAGCACTTGAGGGTCGGCGAGGACGAGGTGCCGCATGTGGTGCTCTTCAGGAACAAGGCGCTCAGCCCCAAGCTCACCAAGCTCTACTGGCTGGCGGCGATCTGGACCCTGGGCTTCCCGCTGATCGCCAACTCCTGGGGCTGGATCTTCACGGAGATGGGCCGCCAGCCCTGGGTCGTCTACGGCGTCCTGCAGACCCGCGACGCGGTCTCCCCCGGGGTCTCCCAGGGCGAGGTCCTCACCTCGATGATCGTCTTCACCACGCTGTACGCGATGCTCGCCGTCGTCGAGGTCAAGCTGCTGGCGAAGTACGTGAAGGCCGGCCCGCCCGAGCTCACCGAGGCCGACCTCAACCCGCCCACGAAGATCGGCGGCGACTCCCGTGACGCCGACAAGCCGATGGCCTTCTCCTACTAGGCCGAGGGAGCTGCACAGTCATGGAACTGCACGACGTCTGGTTCGTCCTGATCGCCGTCCTGTGGACCGGCTACTTCTTCCTGGAGGGCTTCGACTTCGGGGTCGGGATCCTCACCAAGCTGCTCGCCCGCAACCGGGTCGAGAAGCGGGTGCTGATCAACACCATCGGACCTGTCTGGGACGGCAACGAGGTGTGGCTGCTCACCGCGGGCGGCGCGACCTTCGCCGCCTTCCCTGAGTGGTACGCCACGCTCTTCTCCGGCTTCTACCTGCCCCTGCTGCTGATCCTGGTCTGTCTGATCGTGCGGGGCGTCGCCTTCGAGTACCGGGCGAAGCGGCCCGAGGAGAACTGGCAGCGCAACTGGGAGACCGCGATCTTCTGGACCTCGCTGCTGCCCGCGTTCATGTGGGGCGTCGCCTTCGGCAACATCGTGGGAGGCGTCAAGCTCGACCAGAACTTCGAGTACGTGGGCGACGTCTGGGACCTGCTCAACCCGTACGCGCTGCTCGGCGGTCTGGTGACACTGACGCTGTTCACCTTCCACGGTGCGGTCTTCACGGCGCTCAAGACCGTCGGGGAGATCCGTGAACGGGCGCGGCAGCTGGCGCTGAAGGTGGGACTTGTGACCGCCGTGTTCGCGTTGGTCTTCCTGCTGTGGACGCAGATCGACAGCGGTGACGCCAAGAGCCTGGTCGCGCTGGTCGTGGCGGTCGGCGCCCTGGTCGCGGCGCTCGTGGCGAACCAGGCGGGACGTGAGGGCTGGTCGTTCGCCCTCTCCGGCGTCACCATTGTGGCCGCCGTGGCGATGCTCTTCCTGACGCTCTTTCCGAACGTCATGCCGTCCACGCTCAACTCGGACTGGAGCCTGACGGTGACCAACGCCTCGTCCAGCCCGTACACCCTGAAGATCATGACCTGGTGCGCGGGGATCGCCACGCCGATCGTGCTGCTGTACCAGAGCTGGACGTACTGGGTGTTCCGCAAGCGCATCGGCACGCAGCACATCGCCGACGCCGCGCACTGAGTCCGATTTAGGGCATGTTTCACGTGAAACATGCTCTTTGAGGAGAGGGTGTTTCACGTGAAACCGATCGACCCGCGCCTGCTCCGGTACGCCCGAGCCACTCGCCTCTTCCTGGTGGCGGTCGTCGGTCTGGGCGCCGTCGGAGCAGCGCTGGTCATCGCTCAGGCGATGCTCATCGCCGAGGTGGTCGTCGGTGCCTTCCAACATGGCATGGCGGTTGCCGAGCTGCGCACTCCCCTGCTGTTGTTGGTGGCCGTCGCGGTCGGCCGTGGCCTGGTCTCCTGGCTCACCGAGCTCGCCGCGCACCGTGCGAGCGCCGCTGTGAAGTCGGAGCTGCGTGGACGGTTGCTGGAGCGGGCCACCGTGCTGGGGCCCGGCTGGCTCAGCGGGCAGCGCACCGGTTCGCTGGTCGCCCTCGCCACGCGGGGTGTGGACGCGCTCGACGACTACTTCTCGCGCTACCTGCCGCAATTGGGGCTGGCGGTGGTCGTGCCGGTCGCGGTGCTCGCGCGGATCGTGACCGAGGACTGGGTGTCCGCCGCGATCATCATCGGCACCCTGCCGCTGATCCCGGTCTTCATGGTGCTGATCGGCTGGGCCACGCAGTCGCGGATGGACCGTCAGTGGCGGCTGCTGTCCCGGCTCTCCGGACACTTCCTGGACGTTGTCGCGGGGCTGCCCACGCTGAAGGTGTTCGGGCGGGCCAAGGCGCAGGCCGAGTCGATCCGGCGCATCACCGGCGAGTACCGGCAGGCGACCATGCGGACGCTGCGGATCGCGTTCATCTCGTCGTTCGCGCTGGAGTTGCTGTCGACGCTCTCGGTGGCCCTGGTCGCCGTGACGATCGGCATGCGGCTCGTGCACGGCGAGATGGACCTGTACATCGGCCTGGTGATCCTCGTGCTCGCCCCCGAGGCGTATCTCCCGTTGCGGCAGGTGGGGGCGCAGTACCACGCGGCTGCGGAGGGGCTGGCGGCCGCCGAGGAGATCTTCGAGGTGCTGGAGACGCCGGTGCCGGAGTCCGGCGCGGTCGCGGTGGCCGAGGGCGGGGTGACTTTCGAGGGCGTGACCGTCCGCTACCCAGGCCGTTCCGGCGAAGCCGTCTCGGACGTGTCCTTCACCGTCGAACGCGGTGAGACGGTCGCGCTCGTCGGTCCGAGCGGTGCGGGCAAGTCGACGTTGTTGAACGTGCTGCTGGGGTTCGTGCGACCGGGCGAGGGCCGGGTGCTGGCCGGGGGAGTCGACCTCGCGGACGCCGACCTGGAACAGTGGCGGTCGCGGATCGCGTGGGTGCCGCAGCGACCGCACCTCTACGCCGGGACGATCGCCGAGAACGTACGGCTGGCGCGTCCCGACGCCGACGACGCGGCCGTGCGCAGGGCGCTGGCGGATGCCGGGGCGCTGGAATTCGTCGACGCCTTGCCCGCCGGGGTCGGCACCGTGCTCGGCGAGGACGGGACCGGTCTGTCGGCCGGGCAGCGTCAGCGGCTCGCGCTGGCCCGGGCGTTCCTCGCGGACCGGCCCGTGCTGCTGCTGGACGAGCCGACGGCCGCGCTCGACGGGGAGACCGAGGCGGAGGTAGTGGCGGCCGTGCGGCGGCTGGCGGCCGGGCGGACGGTCCTGCTGGTCGTGCACCGGCCGGCGCTGCTGGCGGTGGCGGACCGCGTGGTGCGCCTGGCCGAGACCGAGACGCACAGGCCTGCGGAGGCCGCGGTCGGCGATGCTCCCGCCCCGCTGGAAGAGGCGGCGGCCGTGTCCGTCGCGGGGGAGCCGGCGACGGGGATCGCCACGAGCGGTGCCGGTGCCCTCGCGCGCGTTCGGGCGACGGCCGGTGCCCGGCGTGGCCGGCTCGCGCTCGCGCTGCTGCTGGGCAGCCTCGCCCTCGGCAGTGCCGTGGGGCTCATGGCCACCTCGGGCTGGCTCATCTCGCGGGCCTCGCAACAGCCGCCGGTGCTCTACCTGATGGTGGCCGTGACGGCGACTCGCGCGTTCGGTATCGGGCGGGCGGTGTTCCGGTACGCGGAGCGGCTCGTGTCGCACGACGCCGTGCTGCGGATGCTGGCCGACACCCGGGTCGCCGTCTACCGGCGACTGGAGCGGCTGGCGCCCGCCGGCCTGCGGACGACCCGGCGGGGCGATCTGCTGACGCGGCTGGTCGCCGATGTGGACGCGCTGCAGGACTACTGGCTTCGCTGGCTGCTGCCGGCCGGTGCCGCCGTTGCCGTCTCGGCCGGGTCCGTGGCCTTCACGGCGTGGCTGCTGCCCGAGGCCGGGGCCGTGCTCGCCGCGGGGCTGCTGACCGCCGGGGTGGGGGTGCCGCTGATCACCGGAGCCGTGGCGCGCCGCGCCGAGCGGCGGCTCGCCCCGGCCCGAGGAGCGCTGGCCACCCGCACGGCCGATCTGCTCACCGGCACCGCCGAACTGACCGTCGCGGGCGCGCTGCCCACCCGTACCGCGGAGGTGCGTGCCGCCGACTCCGTGCTCACCCGGATCGCCTCGCGCGCGGCGACCGCCACCGCGTTGGGCGATGGACTGACCGCGCTCGTCTCCGGGCTGACCGTCGTGGCCGCCGCGCTCGTGGGCGCTTCTGCGGTCGCCGACGGGCGGCTGGCCGGTGTGACCATGGCGGTGGTCGTCCTGACCCCCCTGGCCGCCTTCGAGGCCGTCCTGGGGCTGCCGCTGGCCGCGCAGTACCGCCAGCGGGTGCGCAGGAGCGCGGAGCGGGTGTACGAGGTGCTGGACTCCCCCGAGCCGGTGCGCGAGCCGCAGCGGCCCCGCCAGGCGCCCGCGTCGCCGTTCCCGCTCGTCGTCAAGGGGCTGGCCGCCCGGCACGCCGGACAGGGCCGGGACGCGCTCGCGGGAGTAGACCTCACCCTGACGCGGGGACGCCGGATCGCCGTAGTGGGACCCTCCGGGTCAGGCAAGACCACGCTCGCGCAGGTGCTGCTGCGGTTCCTGGACGCCGACGCGGGCTCGTACACGCTCGCCGGCGTGGACGCCCACGCCCTGGACGGTGACGACGTACGGCGGCTCGTGGGGCTGTGCGCGCAGGACGCGCACCTTTTCGACAGCTCGGTTCGGGAGAACCTGCTGCTCGCCAAGAAGGGGGCGAGCGAGGAGGAGTTGCGGGACGCGCTGGCCCGAGCACGGCTGTTGGAGTGGGTCGACGGACTGCCCGACGGACTCGACACGCTCGTCGGCGAGCACGGGGCCCGTCTCTCCGGCGGGCAGCGGCAGCGACTCGCGCTGGCGCGGGCGCTGCTGGCCGACTTCCCGGTACTGGTGCTCGACGAGCCCGCCGAGCATCTGGACCTGCCGACCGCCGACGCGCTCACCGAGGACCTGCTGGCCGCCACCGAGGGCCGTACGACCCTGCTCATCACTCACCGGCTGGCCGGTCTCGACGCGGTCGACGAGGTGGTCGTGCTGGACGAGGGCCGGGTGGTGCAGCGCGGCGCGTACGCGGAACTGACCGCCGTTGAGGGGCCGATGCGGAGGATGGCCGAGCGGGAGGAGGCCGCGGAGCTGCTGGCGGCGGCGCGGTGACCGTCGAGCCCACTGGTACAGGACCGGCGGCCGGGGGAACTTCTCGGCGAACGCCCCGGGGTCACACCCGCTCGGAGAGCAGTTGTTCGATGATGACGGCGACGCCGTCCTCGTTGTTGGCGACGGTCTGTCCGGAGGCCGCCTTGAGCACGTCCGGGTGGGCGTTGCCCATCGCGTAGGACCGGCCGGCCCAGGTGAGCATCTCGACGTCGTTCGGCATGTCCCCGAACGCGACGACCTCCTCGTGGGAGATGCCGCGTTCCGCGCAGCACAGGGCGAGTGTGCTGGCCTTGGAGACGCCGGGGCCGCTGATCTCCAGCAGGGCGCTGGGGCTTGAGCGGGTGACGTCGGCGCGGTCGCCGATGGTCAGGCGGGCGAGGGTGAGGAAGGCGTCGGGGTCGATCGTGGGATGGAACGCGAGGATCTTCAGCACCGGCTCGTCGGCCCCCGGTGCGTCCGGCGCCAGCAGTTGCTCGGCCGGCGCGAGGGTGTCGGGGATCTCCATGTGCATCTTCGGATACTCCGGCTCCTGGTAGAAGCCGTACGTCTGCTCGATGGCGTACATGGTCCCGGGCGCCGCGTCGCGCAGCAGCCGTACGGCGTCCAGCGCGTTCTCCCGCGCCAGCTCGCGCACCTTCACGAACCGGTGGGCGCCGGGGCCGCCGTGCAGGTCGACCACGGCGGCGCCGTTGCCGCAGATCGCCAGGCCGTGCCCGTGGACGTGGTCGCTGACGACGTCCATCCAGCGGGCCGGCCGACCGGTGACGAAGAAGACCTCGATACCCGCCTCCTCGGCGGCGGCGAGGGCTGCGACCGTGCGCGGGGACACCGACTTGTCGTCGCGCAGCAGAGTGCCGTCGAGATCGGTGGCGATCAGCCGGGGCGGGAGGGCGGCGGCCGGGGTCTCGGGCTGTCGAGTCGCTGAGGTCACCGGGCCATTCTCGCGTATGCACCCGCACGACCGTGCGAGAGCCTGCACACATGAGGCACAGGCAGGGCACAGCTGACTTGATGCCGAGGTCAGCGCAGTTGCGCCGCCGCCCCCATGGCGATCTGCTCGAATACCTTCTCGTCCGCGGCGAAGTCGGAGTCCGGGATGGGCCAGTGGACCACGATCTCCGTGAAGCCGAGCTCCTGGTGCCGGCCCGCGAAATCGACGAAGGCGTCCAGGGACTCCAGGGGCCGGCCGCGGTCCGGGGTGAACCCGGTGAGCAGGATCTTGTCCAGCTCCTTCACGTCCCGTCCGCGCTCGGCACAGGCGTCGGCGAGCTTCTCGGCCTGCCCGCGAATGGCCTGAACCGACTGCTCGGGGGTGCCGCTCTCGTACAGCTTCGGGTCGCCCGTGGTCACCCACGCCTGCCCGTGCTGGGCGGCGAGCCGCAGCCCGCGCGGTCCGGTCGCGGCGATCGCGAACGGCAGCCGGGGACGCTGGACGCAGCCGGGGATGTTGCGCGCCTCGTGCGCCGAGTAGTGGTCGCCCTCGTAGGACACGGAGTCCTCGGTGAGCAGCCGGTCCAGCAGCGGTACGAACTCGCCGAGCCGGTCGGCGCGCTCGCGCGGCGTCCAGGGTTCCTGGCCGAGGGCGGTGGCGTCGAAGCCGGTGCCGCCCGCGCCGATCCCCAGGGTCACCCGGCCGCCGGAGATGTCGTCCAGGGAGATCAGTTCCTTGGCGAGGGTGACCGGGTGCCGGAAGTTCGGCGAGGTCACCAGCGTGCCCAGACGCAGGCGCTCGGTGGCGGCCGCGGCGGCGGTCAGCGTCGGGATCGCGCCGAACCACGGGCCGTCGCGGAAGCTGCGCCAGGACAGGTGGTCGTAGGTGTACGCCGTGTGGAAGCCGAGTTGCTCGGCCCGCGTCCAGGCGGAACGGCCGCCCTCGTTCCAGCGGAGGTACGGGAGGATCACGGTGCTCAGGCGCAGACTCATGTCATCGAGCGTATGCGGCCGACCGTGTTTCACGTGAAACAGTCACCGTACGCGGCCGGCCAGCCACGGACTGAGGCCGACCGGGATGAACTCCTTGTGCACCCGGTCACCCGGCAGCGGAACCATCAGGATGTGGCTCGGCGGGAATCGGCGCGCCTTGACCCAGGCGTGGCCCTCGTACAGGGAGCGGAGGAAGGCAGGCACGTCGTCGCGGTCCACGTCGGGGCACTCCACCCCGTCGACGGTGATCAGAGCGTCGTCGTCCGGGTACAGCCGCACGCTCACACTCGGCCGACCGCCGAGCTCGACATGGGCCTCGTGCGGCAGCGAGCCGTCGGGGTCGGTGGTGACGCCGACGCCCGCGGCGGTGCGCCGGGAGGTCTGATCGGCGCCGATGTCATGGGCAACCTCGATCTCGAGGGCGTAGGCGTCGGCGATGCCACGGAGGGCGGTGACGGCGGCCTCGGTGGTGGGAAGGTGCTCCATATCACTGATCATGCAGGGTCAGTGGGACTCGGGGAACCGCAGATACTGCGGCGGCACCGCCTTCGTCAGCCACACCCCGTTGGCGCTGATGTGGAAGACATGGCCGTCGCGATGCATGGCGCCGGCGTCCACGGAGAGGATCACGGGGCGGCCCCGGCGGGAGCCGACGCGCGTCGCGGTCTCGCGGTCGGCCGACAGATGCACGTCGTGCCGGTTCATGGGCCGTAGCCCCTCGGCCCGGATCGCGTCCAGAAAGCGGGCCACGGTCCCGTGGTAGAGGTATGCCGGCGGGGTGGCCGGGGGCAGCCCGAGGTCGACCTCGACGCTGTGGCCCTGGCTGGCGCGGATCCGGGTGCCTTCGATCGCGAAGCGCTTCTTGTCGTTGGCGGCGACGACATGGTCCAGTTCGTCCCGGGTGAAGCGGAAGCCGTGTGCGGCGCACGCGGCGATCAGCTCGTCGATCTCCACCCAGCCGGCCTCGTCGAGGGTGAGGCCGATGCGCTCGGGCTGGTGCCGCAGATGCTTCGAGAGGTACTTCGACACCTTCACGGTGCGTCTTTCGTCTCTGTCCTTTTCGTTCATCCGCTCAGCATGAAGGGAGAGACGTGGATCACGCATGCAATTTTGGGCCGGAGGTTTGATCCACAACCAACTGTAGTTATCCACAGGCTAATTGGCGATTCTGTGGACAACTGGCAGCCCGGTAAGGGGGGGTCGCCAAGTTCACCCGAAAGTCGGCGACTTGACGCGAAGCGGCCCAAGTCTCGGGCCCTCAACACCCGTTCGGCGGTGTCTCAGAGTGGCGGATTCACCCGCGCCAGCGCTCTCAACGCCCTGGGCATGAACCGTGACAGGGCATATGAGACCTTCGCCTCCGAAGTGACGGGAACGACCGCCTCGTTGCGTGCGACCGCCCGCAGGATCGCCTCAGCCACCTTCTCCGGCGGGTAGTTGCGCAACCCGTACGCGCGCGCGGCACGCTTCTGACGGCGCCGTTCCTCCGCCGCGTCCACTCCCACGAAGGTCGCCGTCGAGGTGATGCTGGTGTTCACCAGGCCTGGGCAGATCGCGGTAACTCCGATGTCCTGCCCGGCGAGTTCGGCACGCAGGCATTCACTCAGCATCAGGACCGCCGCCTTGGAGGTGCTGTACGCGGGCAACGCCTTGGAGGGCAGATAGGCGGCCGCCGAGGCGGTGTTGACGATGTGGCCGCCCTGTCCGCGCTCCGCCATCTGACGACCGAAGAGACGGCAACCGTGGATCACGCCCCACAGGTTGACGTCCAAGACCCTGCGCCAGTCCTCGGGCGTCGTGTCGAAGAAGGAGCCCGACAGACCGATGCCCGCGTTGTTCACCAGCACGTCCACCACCCCGTGGTCCGTGTGGACCTTCGCCGCGAGCTTCTCCATCGCCTGCTCGTCGGAGACGTCCACCGCCTCCGCCCAGGCCCCGGACGCGCCCTTGCGAAGGGACAGTTCGGCGGTGCGGGCCGCGCTCTCCGCATCCCGGTCGACGGCGATCAGGCGCGCGCCCGCCTCGGCGAACGCGAGCGCCGTGGCCCGCCCGATGCCACTGCCCGCCCCGGTGACCAGCACCAACTGCCCGCCGAAGCGCTCGGCGTACCGTCCGGTGGCGGTCTTGCGGACCGGCTCGCCGCCGTGTTCCAGGTCCTTTCCGGCTGCCGCGCCCTGCTGTTCGTGCTCCGACTCCACCGAGGTGACGAAGTCGACGATCCACGAGGTGACCTGGTCGGGACGGGTGCGCGGGATCCAGTGTCCGCCCGGCAGCCTGCGCCGGGTCAACCGCGGGGCCCACTGCTCCAGTTCGTCGTACAGCCGCTCCGACAGAAACCTGTCCCCCATGGGGGTGATGAGCTGCACGGGCGCGTGCGCGTGCGCGTCGGGACGCGGACTGCTCAGCCGGCTGCGGATGTTGTCCCGGTACAGCCACGCGCCGTGCGCCGCGTCCGAGGGCAGTGAAGCCGTCGGGTAGTCGCTGCCGGGCACCTTCTCGAGCCGCCGCATGATGCCCGGCCAGCGTTTGCCGAGCGGGCCGCGCCAGGCGAGTTCGGGCAGGGCGGGCGTGTGCAGCAGGTACACGTACCAGGATTTGGCTCCCTGGCCGAGGAGTTGGCCGACCCGGCGCGGAGTCGGCCTGGTCAGGCGCTTGTTGAGCCAGTGGCCGAAGTGGTCGAGGGACGGCCCGGACATCGACGTGAACGACGCGATCCTGCCCTGGGTGCGCGGCACGGTCACGAACTCCCAGGACTGCACCGAGCCCCAGTCGTGCCCCACCAGGTGCACCGGCCGGTCCGGGCTGACCGCGTCCACGACCGCCAGGAAGTCGTCCGTCAGCTTCTCCAGCGTGAACCCGCCCCGCAGCGGCCTCGGCGCGTCGGAACGGCCGTGACCCCGCACGTCGTACAGCACCACATGGAAGCGGCCCGCCAGCCGGGGCGCGACCTGCGACCACACCTCCTTGCTGTCCGGATAGCCGTGCACCA
The DNA here is from genome assembly GCF_055581185.1 of Streptomyces sp. NPDC031474. NCBI lineage: Bacteria > Bacillati > Actinomycetota > Actinomycetes > Kitasatosporales > Streptomycetaceae > Streptomyces > Streptomyces sp. NPDC031474. The sequence goes on along the minus strand of NZ_JBVIJX010000004.1, from coordinate 220,658 downwards.
GGACGACCGTGGGCCGCCCGGGGTCACCCAGCTCAGCCACGCACAACTCGATCCCACCGGTCCGCACCCGGCGCTCCCGCGCACCCTCCAGCATCGTCACTTCCCCCTCGTCCCACCGGTTCGCGTCGACTGCGGTACGTGTCCGTAACGTGACCCCGCCCGAATCTGGCACTTGTTAGAGGAAGCGTCAATAGGGAGGGGCGCACGCCGGGGTGAAGCCCGGCCGTAACTCTCAGGCAGGGGATCCCCTACGGGCCCGTACATCTGAGGTCTGACGCGAAAACGGCTCTTGGGTCTGACGATTTCCGTGGCGTGCGTCACTAAATTCGACGCTGTGACTGTGATCGCGACCGAAAGCCTGAGCAAGCGGTTCCCCCGGGTGACCGCGCTTGACCGGCTCTCCGTGGACGTCGGGCCCGGTGTGACCGGGCTCGTCGGAGCCAACGGAGCCGGCAAGTCCACACTGATCAAGATCCTTCTGGGTCTGTCGCCCGCGACGGAGGGCCGAGCCGAGGTGCTCGGCCTCGACGTCGCGAGCAAGGGCGCCGACATCCGCGAGCGGGTCGGCTACATGCCGGAGCACGACTGCCTGCCGCCCGACGTCTCGGCCACCGAGTTCGTCGTGCACATGGCCCGCATGTCGGGCCTGCCGCCCACCGCCGCGCGCGAACGCACCGCGGACACCCTGCGCCACGTCGGGCTCTACGAGGAGCGCTACCGCCCCATCGGGGGCTACTCGACCGGCATGAAGCAGCGCGTGAAGCTCGCCCAGGCCCTCGTCCACGACCCGCAGCTGGTCTTCCTGGACGAGCCCACCAACGGCCTCGACCCGGTCGGACGCGACGAGATGCTGGGCCTCATCCGCCGCATCTACACCGACTTCGGCATCTCGGTCCTGGTCACCTCCCACCTGCTGGGCGAACTGGAGCGCACCTGCGACCACGTCGTGGTCGTCGACGGCGGCAAGCTCCTGCGCTCCAGCTCCACCACCGACTTCACCCAGACCACGACCACCCTCGCGATCGAGGTCACCGACAACGACGACCACCCGGACGGCACCCGCGCGGTCCGCGAGGCGCTCCACGCGCGCGGGGTGGACATCCTGGACAGCCAGAGCGGCCTGCCGGGCGCCGGCCACGTCCTGCTGCTGACCGCACAGGGCGAGGACACCTACGACGTAGTCCGGGACGTGGTCGCAGACCTCGGCCTCGGCCTGGTGCGCATGGAACAGCGCAGGCACCACATCTCCGAGGTCTTCACGGACGGCGACGCCACCAACGACCAGCAGCGGAAGGAGGCCGTCGGCCATGGCAGTTGAGCACCCGGTCACCGCCCCCTCGGGCGACCAGACCCGCATCCACAACATCGGCTACCGCAGCTACGACGGCCCCCGCCTGGGCCGCGCCTACGCCCGCCGCTCCCTCTACTCGCAGTCCCTGCGCGGCGCCTACGGCCTCGGCCGCTCGGTGAAGTCCAAGGTGCTGCCGATGCTGCTGTTCGTGGTGATGTGCGTGCCCGCGGCCATCATGGTCGCCGTGGCGGTCGCCACGAAGGCCAAGGAACTCCCCCTGGACTACACGCGGTACGCGATCGTCCTCCAGGCCGTCATCAGCCTGTACGTCGCCTCGCAGGCACCGCAGTCCGTCTCGCGCGACCTGCGCTTCAAGACGGTGCCGCTGTACTTCTCGCGGCCCATCGAGACCGCGGACTACGTGCTCGCGAAGTTCGCCGCGCTGGCCTCGGCGCTCTTCGCCCTCACCGCGGCCCCGCTGCTGGTGCTGTACGTGGGCGCGCTGCTGGCGAAGCTCGACTTCGCCGACCAGACCAAGGGATTCGCTCAGGGACTCGTCTCCGTGGCACTGCTCTCACTGCTCTTCGCCGGCCTCGGCCTGGTCATCGCCTCGGCGACCCCGCGACGTGGCTTCGGCATCGCCGCCGTCATCGCCGTCCTGACCATCTCCTACGGCGCCGTCTCCACGCTCCAGGCCATCGCCGACGCGCAGAACAGCACCGGCTCCATCGCCTGGATCGGTCTGTTCTCGCCGGTCACGCTCATCGACGGCGTGCAGTCGGCCTTCCTGGGCGCCACCTCCGCCTTCCCGGGCGGAATCGGCCCCTCCGACGCGGAGGGCGCGGTCTACGTCCTCGTCGTCCTCGGCCTGATCGCCGCAAGCTACGGCCTCCTCATCCGCCGCTACCGGAAGGTGGGCCTGTGACCACGCTCAGCATCGACCACGTCTCCCGCTGGTTCGGCAACGTGGTCGCCGTCAACGACGTCACCATGACGATCGGCCCCGGCGTCACCGGCCTGCTCGGCCCCAACGGCGCCGGAAAGTCCACCCTCATCAACATGATGGGCGGCTTCCTGGCACCCTCCACCGGCACGGTCACCCTCGACGGACAGCCGGTCTGGCGCAACGAGGAGATCTACCGGCACATCGGCATCGTCCCCGAGCGCGAGGCGATGTACGACTTCCTCACCGGCCGCGAATTCGTCGTCGCCAACGCCGAGTTGCACGGCCTCGGCGCCAAGGCCGCACAGAAGGCGCTGGCCACCGTCGAGATGGAGTACGCGCAGGACCGCAAGATCTCCACCTACTCCAAGGGCATGCGCCAGCGCGTGAAGATGGCGAGCGCCCTCGTCCACGACCCCTCGCTGCTCCTGCTCGACGAGCCCTTCAACGGCATGGACCCGCGCCAGCGCATGCAGCTCATGGACCTGCTGCGGCGCATGGGCGACGACGGGCGCACGGTGCTGTTCTCGTCGCACATCCTCGAAGAGGTCGAGCAGCTCGCCTGGCACATCGAGGTCGTCGTCGCGGGCCGGCACGCGGCCAGCGGCGACTTCCGCAAGATCCGCCGCCTGATGACCGACCGACCGCACCGCTATCTGGTGCGCTCCAGCGACGACCGGGCGCTCGCGGCCGCGCTCATCGCCGACCCGTCCACGGCCGGCATCGAAGTGGACCTCGCCGAGGGCGCGTTGCGCATCCAGGCCGTCGACTTCGCACGCTTCACGGCCTTGCTGCCGAGGGTCGCCCGCGACCACGGCATCCGGCTGCTCACGGTCTCGCCGTCCGACGAGTCCCTCGAGTCCGTCTTCTCGTATCTCGTCGCGGCGTAGGAGGCCCCAGATGTACGACCCCACAGTCGCCCGGCTCACCTACCGGGCCCTGCTCGGCCGTCGCCGGGCCCTCATCCTGGGCGCCCTGCCCCTGCTGCTGATCGCGATCTCCGTGGTCGTGCGCGGCCTCGCCGGAGCCGACGACCAGACGGCGTCCGACCTGCTCGGCGGGCTCGCGCTCGCCACGATGGTGCCGATCATCGGCGTCATCGCCGGCACGGGCGCGATCGGCCCGGAGATCGACGACGGCTCCGTGGTGTACCTGCTGTCCAAGCCGCTGAAGCGGCCGACGATCATCTTCACCAAGCTGATCGTGGCGATCGCGGTGACGATGGTGTTCTCCGCGCTGCCCACGCTCATCGCCGGCTTCATCCTCAACGGAAACGGCCAGCAGATCGCCGTCGCCTACACGGTGGCCGCGCTGGTCTCCTCCATCGCCTACGCGGCCGTCTTCCTGCTGCTGGGCACGGTGTCCCGGCACGCGGTGGTCTTCGGCCTCGTCTACGCCCTCGTCTGGGAGGCCCTGTTCGGCTCCCTGGTGGCGGGCGCGCGCACGCTCAGCGTCCAGCAGTGGTCGTTGGCCGTCGCCCACAAGGTCGCCGGCGGCGACCTCGTCACCTCCGACGTCGGACTGACGACGGCGACGGTGCTGCTGGTCGTGGTGACGGTGCTGGCCACCTGGTACGCGGGACAGAAGCTGCGGTCGCTGACGCTGGCGGGCGAGGAGTGACCGGCCGTGCCGGGGCCCGGGCCGGTCGGCCTTGACGGTGGCTTCACCTGCGTCCCGGCACACTGGGCGGAATCGGAACTGCATCGGAACTGGGCGGAATCGGACCTGGCTTGGAGGACGGGGATGGCGGACGACAACGCGGTGAGCGGCGGTCGCGGGCGGGCCGAGGGCGAGGTCTGGGACGGCTTCGTCCTGGACGACGAGTTCATACGGGCCGCCGAGACGTCCGAGCCGTCCGCCCGGGCCCGGATGCTGGCCGCGCGCTGGCGGACGGAGGAGCCCGAGCCGCAGCCGTGGCGCTCCGACGAGCCGCCCGCGGGCTGGTTCTTCAGCAAGGCGCGGCGCCGCAGGTGGCGCCGCCGGTAGTCGCCGCTCGGCCTGCTTTTCGCACGGCTGTTTTATTCGGTGGCGTCCAACTCGTCCCCCGGGCACAGTGGTTGTACCCCGCAGCGCCGGAAGGGTTCCGGCGCCACCGACCGGGAGAGGAGCGGGACAATGCCCATGCACGGCAGTACGTCCAGCTCCCTTCAGGGCAGCCGGGGGCGGGTTCCGGAGTAGTTACCCCTCCGTCGAACCCGTCCCGCACAGGGGAGCTGCCCGGGGCGGCCGCTTCGAGCACGCGATGTCGCTCTCGCGTGGGCCGCCCACCCGGAGGATTGGCCGAGTGGCAAGGCACCGGTTTGCTAAACCGTGGTCGGGGGTGACACCCCGCGCACGTTCGATCCGTGCATCCTCCGCGAGACGTTGTCACTGGGACTTGGCCGGGGTTTTGGCCAGGGGTACGTGGAGCGGGGTTCGGGTGGGTTCTGCGGGTGCGGAAGTCGTTCGGGCCCGGAAGCCGTTCAGGCTCGGAAGTCGTTCGGGTGCGGGAGCGTCGGGGCTGGTCGCGCAGTTCCCCGCGCCCCTGATCGCCTGCGGCGATCGTTGCGCCCGCCGGCCCGCCCGCCGACGCCAGGCCGTCAGCCCAGTTAGGCCGCCAGCTCGCCAGCCTGGTCAGGCCGCTGGCTCGACACGGCGTCAGCCCGGCCGCACGCCGGCTCGACAGCCCAGTGAGGGTGCCAGCCCGGCCGCACGCCGGCTCGACAGCCCAGTGAGGGTGCCAGCCCGGCCGCCCGCCGGCCCGGCAGGCCGCCAGCGGGCTCGACAGGCCGTCAGCTCGGCAGCCCGCCAAGCCGTCAGCTAGTGCTGTGACCGGGAAGGTTCACCGGCTCGCGACGCCCGGCACGGCTCCCCCACGCTCGGCTTCGCTCGCGCGGGAGGGGCCCCCACCGCCGCGTTGTCGCATCACCCGAGTACATCCAGTACACGGGCGATGCTCCGCCTTGCGATGCACCGCACCGGACGCCGCGAGCTTTCCGGCAAACCTTCCCGGTCACAGCACTAGGCAGCCCGGTGAGGGTGCCAGCCCGCCGGTCCGGCAGGTCGCCTGCAAGCTCGACAGGTCGTCAGCTCGGGGAGGGTGTCAGCCCGGCAGGGCGTCGGCTCGCCCGTCGGCTTGGCAGGGTGGGGCTGGTCAGGGGAGTAGTTGTTCCAGTACTGCTGCGATGCCGTCGTCCTCGTTCGAGGTCGTCACCTCGTCGGCTACTGCCTTGAGTTCCTCGTGGGCGTTGGCCATGGCTACGCCGTGTGCGGACCAGGTGAACATCGGGATGTCGTTGGGCATGTCGCCGAAGGCGATCGTGTCGGCGGCCTTCAGGCCCAGGCGGCGGGCCGCCAGGGAGAGGCCCGTGGCCTTGGACAGGCCCAGCGGGAGCAGCTCCACGATGCCCTGGCCGGCCATCGCGACCGTGACGAAGCCACCCGCGGCCCGGCGGGCGGCCTCGGCCAGCGCGTCGTCGGACAGCTCGGGATGCTGTATGTAGATCTTGCTCAGCGGTGCGGACCAGAGGTCGGACGCGTCCGTGAACGGCGTCGACGGCAGTGCGCCGGTGACCGCGTAACCGGGGCCGACCAGCACGTCTCCGTCCAGGCCGGCCCGGCTGGCCGCCAGGTACAGCGGGCCGACCTCGGCCTCGATCTTCGCCAGGGCCACCGCGGCCAGCTGTCGGTCCAGGGTCACCGACGTCAGCAGACGATGCTCGCCGGCGTCGTACACCTGTGCGCCCTGGCCGCAGACCGCGAGGCCGTCGTAGCCGAGATCGTCGAGGATGTGCCGGGTCCACGGGACCCCGCGGCCCGTCACCACGATGTGTGCGGCGCCCGCCGCGGTGGCCGCGGCGAGGGCGTCACGGGTGCGCCGCGAGACCGACTCGTCGGAGCGCAGCAGCGTTCCGTCGAGGTCGGTCGCGATCAGACGGTAGGGGAGCCCTCCGGCGGGAGACGCGGCGCTCACTTGGCCACCGGCTCCAGGACCTCCCGGCCGCCGAGGTAGGGGCGCAGCACCTCGGGCACGTACACGGAACCGTCGGCCTGCTGGTGGTTCTCCAGGATCGCGACGATCGTGCGCGGGACGGCGCACAGCGTGCCGTTCAGCGTGGCCAGCGGGCGGACCTGCTTGCCCTCGCGGACGCGGATCGACAGACGGCGGGACTGGAACTCGGTGCAGTCCGAGGTCGAGGTCAGCTCGCGGTACTTGCCCTGGGTGGGGATCCAGGCCTCGCAGTCGAACTTGCGGGCGGCCGAGGAGCCGAGGTCACCGGTGGCGACGTCGATGACGCGGAACGGCAGCTCCAGCGAGGACAGCCACTGCTTCTCCCAGGCCAGCAGGCGCTGGTGCTCGGCCGTCGAGTCCTCGGGCTTGACGTACGAGAACATCTCGACCTTGTCGAACTGGTGGACGCGGAAGATGCCCTTGGTGTCCTTGCCGTGCGAGCCGGCCTCGCGGCGGAAGCAGGGCGAGAAGCCCGCGTAGCGCAGCGGCAGCTTGTCCGCGTCGATGATCTCGTCCATGTGGTACGCGGCGAGCGGGACCTCGGAGGTGCCGACCAGGTACAGGTCGTCCTTGTCGAGGTGGTAGACGTCCTGGGCGGCCTGGCCGAGGAAGCCGGTCCCCGCCATGGACTGCGGACGCACCAGCGCGGGGGTGAGCATCGGCGTGAAGCCGGCGGCCGTGGCCTGCGCGATCGCCGCGTTGACCAGGGCCAGCTCCAGCAGGGCGCCGACGCCGGTGAGGAAGTAGAAGCGGGAGCCGGAGACCTTCGCGCCGCGCTCGACGTCGATCGCGCCGAGGAGCTGACCGAGCTCCAGGTGGTCCTTGGGCTCGAAGCCCTCGGCGCCGAAGTCGCGGATCGTGCCGTGCGTCTCCAGGGTGACGAAGTCCTCCTCGCCGCCCACGGGCACGTCGGGGTGCACGAGGTTGCCGAGCCGCTGCAGGAGCTCCTGGGTCTCGGCGTCGGCGGCGTCACGCTCGGCGTCGGCGGCCTTGACGTCGGCGGCGAGCTGGCTCGCCTTCTTCAGCAGCTCGGCCTTCTCGTCCGCGGAGGCCTTGGGGATGAGCTTGCCGAGCGACTTCTGCTCGGCGCGCAGCTCGTCGAAGCGGACGCCGGACGACCTGCGCCGCTCGTCGGCGGACAGGAGAGAGTCGACGAGCGCGACGTCCTCTCCACGGGCGCGCTGGGACGCGCGCACACGGTCGGGGTCCTCACGGAGCAGGCGAAGGTCAATCACGCGGCCAAGGCTACCCGTGCGGGGTTGCCGCTCACGACTCACCATTCCGAACCGTAGGCCGAAGGTTCCGATTCATGGCTTACGTTCAGTTATGAGGGAATTGCCGCACGTGTCAATGAAAAGTGTCTCACTCCCTGGGACGGGGCATGTGATGGGCGTCTCGTTGACTCGATTTCCTTGTGGAGGAGGGGACTTGGGGGTGGCGTTGTCCACAGGTATCCACACCCCCGGGACGGTTATCCACAGGGTGTGCGAAAGATCTGTGGACATTGGAATTGATCATTCCGATAGTGCGGTGGGGGGCGGTCAATTCCTTGCCCAAACCGTCTGGCGACCCACTTTCGGGTGGAAATGGGTCGCCCCAAAGGATTGATCGAAGGAAACAGGTGGACGAAGGGTGACGCGCAGGTTGCGAGTCGCCCTGGTGTCGTGGAGGCCGATTTGTCGACTGGGTGGGGCTTCGGTGATCGACGTTGTCGACTTGTCCCCAGGTCGAGATGCCGCCCTGTGGATAACTTCTGTGGATAACGAAGATACGCAGATAGGACCGGCTTGAATGACAGCCAGGACGGCGTGAACGACAGCCACAACCGGCACCGGATCGGCAGCGGACCGACAGCCGACCGACAGCCGACCGGTTCCGGAACGGCTGCGCATTGCGTTTGGCTGTGGACCGGCCGCGGACCTGCTGCTAGAACCGGCCGTCCTGGCAGCGGGCCACCCAGTCCGACGCCGCCACGAACTCGCCGTCGGAGGTCCCCGGCAGCGGAGTCGGCACGTCCGCCGGGCTCACCTCCGCGCGCGGGTACGAGCCGAGGAAACGCACTTCGCGACAGATGCGCTTCAGCCCCATGAGCGCCTCTGCCATCCGCCGGTCCGAGATGTGTCCCTCGGCGTCGATGCAGAAGCAGTAGTTGCCGATGCCCGCGCCCGTCGGCCGGGACTGCAGCAGCATGAGGTTGACGCCCCGGGTGGCGAACTCGCCCAGCAGGTCGCGCAGGCCGCCGGGATGGTCGTCGCGCTGCCACAGCACGACGGACGTCTTGTCCGCGCCGGTCGGCGCGGCGGGCCGGGCGGGCCTGCCCACCAGCACGAACCGGGTCTGAGCGTTCTCGGCGTCGTGGATCCCGGTCTCCAGGGCCGTCAGGCCGTAGCGGGCGGCCGCGAACTCGCCCGCGAAGGCGGCGTCGTACCGGCCCTCCTGGACCAGTCGGGCGGCGTCCGCGTTCGAGGCGGCCGACTCCCACAGGGCGTCCGGGAGATTCCCCTTCAGCCAGTTGCGGACCTGCGGCTGCGCGGCCGGATGCGCCGAGACCGTCTTGATGTCCGCCAGCTTCGTGCCCGGCCGCACCAGCAGCGCGAAGGTGATCGACAGCAGCACCTCGCGGTAGATCATCAGCGGCGCGCCCGCGACCAGCTCGTCCAGGGTCGTGGTGATCCCGCCCTCGACGGAGTTCTCGATGGGCACGAACGCGGCCTCGGCCTCGCCGGTGCGCACCGCGTCGAGCGCGGACTGCACCGACACATAGGGGATCAGCTGCCGGGTGGCCGCCTCCGGAAGCGTGCGCAGGGCGACCTCCGTGAAGGTGCCCTCGGGGCCGAGATACGCATAGCTCGCTGGCATGACCTCACCCTAATGGCCCTTGCCTATCCGGACGTATGCGTCTCACGACAGCCGCTCGCAGGAATGAATCCGCACGACGGGCCGTAACTTCACGACTCCAGCAGTCGCTGGCCCACGTACTCCCCCTCGGCCGCGCCGCCCGGCACCGCGAACAGGCCGCTCGACTCGTGGCGGATGTACTTCGACAGGGCGTCCCCGCGGTCCAGCTTGCGCTGCACGGTGACGAAGCCGCGCAACGGGTCCGCCTGCCAGCAGACGAAGAGCAGGCCCGCGTCCGGAGTGCCGTCCGGGTCGATGCCGTCGTGGTAGGAGAAGGGCCGGCGCAGCATCGCCGCGCCGCCGTTCTGGTCGGGGCGGGTGATACGGGCGTGCGCGTTGATCGGGACGACCAGATCGCCGCGGGCGTCGGTCTTCTCCAGGTCCATCGCGGTCGTCTCGCCGCCCCCCGAGAGCGGCGCCCCGTCGGACTTCTTGCGCCCGATGACCTGCTCCTGGGCCTTGAGCGACAGCCTCTCCCAGTCGTCGAGCAGCATGCGGATACGGCGTACGACAGCGTAGGAGCCGTTGGCCATCCACGCCGGGTCCTTGGCGCCGGACGCCGGGACGAAGATGCGCTGGTCGAAGTCGGAGTCGGTCGGCTTGGGGTTGCGGGTGCCGTCCATCTGACCCATCAGGTTGCGGGCCGTCATGGGGTGGGCGGTGGCACCCGGCGTCCGGTTGAAGCCGTTCATCTGCCAGCGGACCTTCGCCGCGCTGCCCGCGTCCTTCTGGATGGCGCGCAGGGCGTGAAAGGCGACCAGGGCGTCGTTCGCGCCGATCTGCACCCACAGGTCGCCGTTGCTACGGGCCTTGTCCAGGTGGTCGGAGGAGAAGTCGGGGAGCGGATCGAGGGCGACCGGGCGCTGCTTCTCCAACCCGGTGCGGGCGAAGAAGCTGTTGCCGAAACCGAAGGTGACCGTCAGCGAGGAGGGGCCTGCGTCCCGGGCCACGTCCGTGTCGTCGTTCGCCGCCGCCTCGCCCGCCATCAGCCGCCGAGCCGTCTCCGACCAGCGGCGCAGCAGCGCGGCGGCCTCCTTGCGGCCCGCGCCGGCGGCGAGGTCGAAGGCGACGAGATGCCCGCGGGCCTGGAGACCCTGGGTGATGCCGGGCTGATGTTTCACGTGGAACATCGCCTCGTCGGCGCCGATCGAGGACAGCGGCGTGACCTGTGAGGGCGCCGCGGCATAGCCCACGGCGCCGCCGGCCGCGCCGAGCACGAGCCCGGTGGTGCCGGCGGTGCCGAGCAGCTTGCGCCGTGTCAGCCCCTCGGGGGAGCGGGACTTCGAGGGCGCGCCTTCGTCCACGGAGGTGTGGGTCTCGGGCGTACGGGACTCGGGCGTACCGGTCTGGGGCGTACGGGCCTCGGGGAGGGACTGGTCGGGCATGGTGCGGTTCAGCCGATCTGCGCGTTCTTGGAGACGGTCACCTGGTCGATGTCGGAGGTCCGCACGGTCACGGCGATCTTCCACTCGCCGGCCAGGGGGAGCTGTACTCCGGTCGCCGACCAGTGGCCGGTCGTGATGTGGTCGGGGGAGACGGGCAGCGGCCCGATCTTCTTGGCTTCGAGGGTGAAGGCGACCTTGACCTCGGGCACGTCGAAGGCGCGGCCGTTGGGCCGGGTCACATAGACGTGCATCTCGTTGGCGCCGGCCCGTGCGGGGTCGAGGTCGACGCTGACCACACCCTTGCCGTCCGTGCCGCCTGTGTCGAACGACATGTCCAGCGTCAGGGCGCCGGAGGTGGAGTCCCCCGAGGAGGACGAAGAGGAAGAGGAAGAGGAGGAGGACTGGGTGGCCTTGGCGGCGTCCTGCTCCGTGCGGCCGGGTTCCGTCGACGTCAGGATCGTGGTGACGCCGAGCAGCACGACGGCGACGCCGGCCTCGGCGAGCACCGAGCGGCGCAGGCCGAAGCGGCCCGGATCGGAGTCCCGCAGCCGCTTCTGCCGGGTGGCGTCGACGGCGGCCTGCTGCCGGGCGAGCTGCGCGGCCCGCTTCGCTCCACCGGATCCGGCCTTGGCGGCCCCGGCCCCGGCTCCAGCCCCAGTTCCGGTCCCGGATCCGCTCCCGGCCGCCGCCGTGACGTGCTCCTTCTCGGGCGCAGACTCGGCCGCGGAGTCGAGGGCGGACTTCGGGGCGGCCTCCTCGACCGTGGACCCATCGACCGTGGACCCGTCGACCGTCGCCGTCTCAGCTGTGGACCCGTCGACCGTGGCCGTCTCGGCCGTGGGCCTTTCGGCTGCGGAGTTCCGGGCCGTCGTCTTCGTCGTCGTGTCCGCCAGCTGGGCCGTCCAGCGTCGGGAGATCCACGCGATGCCGACGAGCAGCGCCACGAGCCCGATCTTGATGAGCAGTAGTTGTCCGTAGCGGGTGTCGGTGAAGGCGGACCAGGAGCCGAGCTGACGCCAGGACTGGTAGACGCCGGTGGCGACCACGGCCAGGACGCTGCCGAAGGCGACCTGGGAGAAGCGGCGGACGACGGCTGCTTCGACGGGCCGGTCGGCGGGCGCCCGGTACAGCGCCATGAGGAGCGCGGTGAGCCCGCCGAGCCAGGTCGCGACCGCCAGCAGGTGCAGCACGTCGACCGGCATCGCGATGCCGGGCTGCAGCCCGGTCGAGGCGTGCTCGGCCATGGCCCAGCTCGCCGCGAGCCCCGCGGCGACGACGGTTCCGCCGGTGGCGAGCCCGAAGGTCAGATCCCGCTTCTCCTCGTCCTCTCGCTTGTCGTACGCGCCGAAGAGCACGGCGATGAACAGGGCGGCCGCGGCGAGCAGCAGCAGCCGGGAGACCAGGGCGGCGCCGGTCTTGGTCTGCAGGACCTCCCCGAGGAGGTCGAGGTCGAAGACGTCGCCGAGCTTGCCCGAGCTGGTGTAGGAGCCGCGCAGGAGCAGCAGGAACAGGGTGGCCGCGGTCATCGCGAGCCAGCCGGAGACGATGAGCCGCTGCACGGCCCGCACCCCGGTGCCGCGCTGCCAGCAGGCCAGCACGAAGGCGGCCCCGCCGGCCATCACGATGAACCCGGCGTACGACACGTACCGCCCGAAACCGTAGAGCCCGCCGACGATTCCGCCGCCGGCCCCCTGGTCGGACACCGAGACGCTGGTCTTGGAGGGCGCGCCGATGGAGAAGGTGTAGGCGCCGGCGACGGGATGGCTGTCGGCGGACACCACCTGGTAGGTCACCGTGTACGTGCCGTCGGGCAGCCCCGAGTGCAGCTGCACGGCGTACGACGTGCCGCTGGTGTTGGTCGGCTTGCCGCTGTCGACGCGGGTGCCCTTGGGGTCGAGGACGCGCAGCGAGTCGTCGTTCATCGAGACGGTCTCGGAGAAGGTCAGCGTCACCTGGGTGGGCGCCTTGTCGACCACCACCCCCTGCGCGGGGTCGCTGCCGGTCAGCGCGGCGTGCGCGGATGCGGGTCCGGCGCCGGCGAGAAGCGTGCCGGTCACCGCCAGGAACAGCAGCACGAACATGCGGACGCGGGGGGCGATGGTCTGCGTCAAGGTGGTCCCTCCCTCAGTGGCCGGTCTTCGGGGTGTACGTGGCGGACTCGACCGGAATCTCGACCTCGAGGGGGTCGGATGCGGCGAAGTGCAGTTCGACGGCCACCGTCTGGCCCTGCACCGGCTTGCTCTTCAGCTTCTCGAACATCAGATGGTTACCGCCGCTCTTGAACACGAGTTGACCATGCGCCGGCACATCGAGGGACGTGACCTCCTCCATCGACGACCCGACGGTCTCGTGGAGGGTGACGCTGCCCGCGGTGGCACTGGTGACGGAGGTCAGTTCGTCCTTCGCACCGCCCTTGTTGACGATGGTGAGGAAACCGGCGGCCATGGTGTCGGAGACGGGCTGCGGTATGTAGGCGGCCCGGACGGACAGTTCGGCCCGTCCGTCGGAGTCCGACCCGCAGCCCGCCAGCAGCAGCGCCCCGGTGACGGCGGTGGCGGGCAGGGCGAGGAGCCTCGCGGGCCGACGCGCCGGCCGCACACGCCTCACGGGTTCTCGCCCTTGATGATCTTGGGGAGGTCCTTGGTGTAGTCGTCGACCGTGGCCTCCTCGCCGTACAGGAGGTAGCCACCGTTCGTCTTCGGGGAGAAGGCGACGACCTGGGTGCCGTGGGTGGAGACGATCTTGCCGTTCTTGTCCTTGTGCGGCGCCTCGACGGAGATGCCGAGGGTGCGGGCGGCGGCCTGGATGGTCGCGAACTTGCCGCTCAGGCCGACGACCTGGGGGTCGATGCCCTTGAGCCACTTGCCGAGCGCGGCCGGGGTGTCCCGGTCCGGGTCGGTGGTGACGAACACGACGCGCAGCGCGTCCTGCTCGGCCTTGGGCAGCTGCTTCTTGGCGACGGCGATATTGCTCATCGTCAGCGGACAGACGTCGGGGCAGTTGGTGTAGCCGAAGTAGATCAGCGTCGGCCGGCCCGCGGTCTCCTTGCGGAGGTCGTAGGACTTCCCCTGGGTGTCGGTGAGGACCAGGTCGGGCTTGGTGAAGGGCTGGTCGAGCACGGTCGCGGCCTGCTTCGAGGCGCCGTCCTCGGAGACGGCGGCGACGGAACTGTCGCCGCTGTCGCCGCTGCCGCTGCCGCAGGCGGAGAGGGTGAGGGTGGCGGCGGTGAGCAGCGCGGCCACGGCGAACGTCTTCTTGCGCATAGAAAAATGTCCCAGATGTGTGAACTCCGGCGTGCACCGGGGGCGCACGCACGGGTGCGTGCGTGTCCCCGGTGCACGTCGCGGACGAGCAGGAGTCGGGCGCCGGGCCACAGGGCCGCCGGTCCGACGTGGGGTGGGGCTCAGGCCTCGGTCGTGGTCCGGCGGCGGCCGGCGAGCACGCCGTACGCCACACCGGCGGCGCCGACGACGATGCCGACCACGCCGAGGACCCGGGCGGTCGTGTCACTGCCGCCGGAGTCGGAGGCGGCCTCGGTCGTCTTCGCGGCGGAGGCCTTGGCGTCGGCGGAGGACTCGTCGGAGGCGTCCTCGGCGCTCGTGCCGTGGTGGCCGCCCTCGGAAGCGGCCGACAGGGCCAGCACCGGGGCCGGGTTCTCCGGCTCCTCCGCGCCGTCCTCCTGGACCTCGATCCAGCGCACGACCTCCTTGTTGGAGTACGTCTGGATCGCCTTGAAGACGAGTTCCTCGGCGTCCTCGGGCAGCGCGCCCACGGAGACCGGGAACTTCTGGAAGTAGCCGGACTCGATGCCCTTGCCGGTGGCGGTCCAGGTGATCTTGGAGACGGCCTCGGAGATCTGCTTGCCGTGCACCGTGAGGGGCTTGGCGAGCTTCGCCTTGGTGACCTCGATCTTCCAGCCGTTGATCGGCTCCGGCATCGCGGAGGCCAGCGGGTGGTCGGTCGGGAAGGTGACCTCGAGCTTGGTGGTCGAGGCGTCGTCCCGCTCGTTGGGGACCTTGAAGTCGACGACGGCGTAGCCGCCCTTGGCGGCGGCGCCCTCGGCGGCGACGCTGACGTGCGCGAAGGCGGGCGCGGACAGGGCGAGAACGGCGCAGCCGGCGACGGCAGCGGCGGCGGCGACGCGGGAGGTGACGCGGGAGGTGACGCCGGAGGCGATGCGAGAGGCCTTCATGACAGGGAGCACTCCACTCTGAGTGAATCTGCGGGTGAGGAGAGGCGCGCACACGGTGGTGTGCACGCGCGCGTGCCGCACGACGGCGGCCGCCCCCCGGGTGTGGTGGAGTGCTGGTCGTGTCGCGTCAGGCAGCGAGGACGAGAACGGATACGGCCGGCGGTCCTCGTCTGATCACCGAGTGCTGGAGCGCGACGGTGCGGGGCGCGGACGGCGCGAGCAGGGCGGTGTGCGGGACGCGCGGCCTTGCGCCGGGCAGGCCGGGCAACCCCGCGAGCAGGGCGCGCACCAGCGCCAGCGCCCCGCGCAGGGACCGTACGAGCGCTCCCTCGGCGACGCCGTGCGCCGACAGCGCGAGCAGTCGCAGCAGGGCCGTGTCGCCGCGCCGCAGCAGCCATCCGGCGGCGACGGCCGCCAGGAGGTGGCCGAGCAGCATGGGCACGGACGGCAGCAGGGACATCGACGACCCGGCGGTGGACAGGGCGTCCGCCGGATGGTGCGCGGAGCCCATCCCGCTCATGCCGCGCATCCCGCTCATGTCCGTCCCGGCGCCGCTGACGGCGCCCTGGGGACGGTAGAGCCGCGCGTCGACGAGCAGCTTCTGTGCCTGGGCGGGGCTGATCGCCGCGGCCGACGCCCCGCACACCAGCCGTGCCGCGCGTTCGACGAGCGTGGCGTCGGACGCGGACAGCGCGCCGGAGCCGGCGGTAGCGGTGGCGGTCGTGGCGGCGGTGGCGGTGTGCTGACCGAGGCCGAAGAGGGTGTGCAGCACGGTCTGTCCGAGCGCGAGGAGCGCCGCGATGCCGGGCAGCGAGCGCGTGCGTCCGGCGAGCGGCAGCACGACCGCGAGGGCGCCCAGGAATCCCGCGCCCAGCGTCCACGGCGCAACCGTGGCGCAGGAGGCCATGGTGTGCCCGGCCGCGGACAGCACGACGCAGACCGCGGCGAACACCGCGGCCCGCAGCAGCCGTAGATCGCGTCCGGAGCGCTCACCGTGGGGGGCAGTCATGGCGGGCTCATCATCGCACTGGCCTTACCGCGCCCATACGGCAGGTCCACAAGGTTCCCTACGATATGGAAGATCACCTTCTGGTTCCGACTGGTGTGACTGGTGCTGTTGGGTCCCACATACACCGATTACTGGTTTGCGTGCATCCCCCATATGGGCGGCATCACGCGGAAATCGCGCTTACATACGGCGTTGGGCGGCAATACGTATCGGTATGTCGAGCCGCAGCCAGGAGGCTGGAGCATGAGCATCTGGTGGTCACTCCATCTCCGGCGCGAAGCCGCGAGCGTTCCGCTCGCCCGCCGCCTGCTGATCGGCACCATGGAGACGGCAGGCGTCGATCCCGACGTCAGCTACGACCTGTCCGTCGCCCTGAGCGAAGCCTGCGCCAACGCCGTCGAGCACGGTGGGGACACCGCGCACGGCGGCTGTTCGGAGGCGTACCGCGTCACCGCGTACCTCGACGGCGAGAAGTGCCGCATCGAGGTCGCCGACTCGGGCCCGGGGTTCACGGGCGGGAGCCCGGCCCCCGCCCCGGTCCGTACCAGCACCGACGCCGAGCAGGGCCGCGGCCTCTACCTCATCCAGGAACTCGCCGACCACGTCCACATCGGCAACAAGCCGGGGCTCAGCGGCGCGGTGGTGAGCTTCGACAAGATCCTCAAGTGGCGCAAGGACGCGCCCCTCATCGCCGTCTGAGCGCCGGTCACTTCAGCTTTGCGTCGCGCCCTCGCGGTGACCGGCGGCACGGTCGCGCCCGCACGCCCGCTGCCGTCAACTCGCCGGTATCAGCCGGGTCTCCGGCGTCTGCTGTCGCTCCCGGCTTGTCGCGGCCCTTCGGGCCGCTGGGCCCATTGCGTGCGATGCCGCGATCATGGCCGCGCCCAGGAGCAGCCAGCCGGGTGTGCCCCATTCGATGAGCAGCCAGGTCAGGGCCAGTGGGCCGAGGGTGCGGGCCACGGTGACGCCGGTGCCGAACAGACCTTGGTACTCCCCGACCCGGTCGGCCGGGGCGAGGTCGAAGGAGAGCTGCCAGGAGCCCGCCGACTGGGCCATCTCCGCCGCCACTTGAAGCACCGCCCCCAGCACCAGTGCGCCCGCCGCCGTCCACGGTGAGGCGCCCGCCGACAGTGCGAACACCGCGCACGCGGCGCACATCACCCAACCCGAGCGCCGCACCGCGCGCGTGGCGCTCGCCAGTCCGCTCACGCCGCGTGCCGCCCGTACCTGGAACGCCGTCACCGCGGCGGTGTTGAGCACGAACAGGGCGGAGACCAGCCAGGCGGGCGCCGCGGTCCGCTCGGTGATCCACAGCGGCAGTACGAGGCTGAGCAGGGGCAGCCGCAGCAGCAGGACCGTGTTGAGGAGCGCCACCAGCGCGTACGGCCGGTCTCGCAGCACCCCAAGGCCGTTCCCGCGCGGGCGCCCTGCGCCGGACACGAGCCGGGGCAGTCCGACGAGCAGCAGCGCGCACACCAGGAAGCTCACCGCGTCGACTGCGAACACGCCCAGATACGCCGCCCGCGTTCCCGCGTGCAGTGCGAGTCCGCCGAGCCCGGCGCCCACCGCCAGACCCGCGTTCAGCGTCGCCTGGAGGCGTGCCAGGAGCCGCGTCCGCTCCCCGGCGGGCACCAGGCCGGCCAGCAGCGCCTGCCGCGCCGCCGCGAGCCCCGACTGCGCGGCCGCGTATCCGCATGCCACGAGGACGAACGGCACGAAACCGCGCACCAGGGTGAACGACGCCACCGCGAGCCCCGTCGCCAGCGCCAGCAGCACCGCCGTACCGCGCGCCCCGCGCCGGTCGGCCAGTCGCCCCAGCGGCACCCCCGCGAGCGAACCGACCGCCCAACCGACGGTCAGCCCGAGCCCCACGCGCGCGGGGGCGAGTCCGATCACCTGGGTGAAGTAGAGGGCCGATGTCGTGTAGTACGCGCCGTCCCCGACCGAGTTGCTCAACTGGGCCAGGGCGAGCAGGCGTTGCGGGGAACTCTTCGTACTGTTCGTCATACGGACGACGTTAGAAGCGCAGTGGACCCCTCAACAGCGCCAATCACCCACCATATGACTGGCCCAATGAGCCCAATGAGCCCAATGAGCCCGATCAGCCCGGCCGGTGCACCCGTCAGCTGCCGTCCAGCACCCTCGCCAGCGCCTCCAACGCCTGCGGATACACCCGCTCCCGGGGCGTGCCGTACCCGATCACGAGGCCCTGGAGGTGGTCGCCGGACGGCTCGTGCCAGTGCTCGCCGAGTCGGCCCACGGCCAGGCCCGTCGCGGCCGCGCGCGCCAGCACCTCCGCCTCGTCGCCGACCTCCACCAGCGCGTGCAGCCCAGCCGCGATCCCGCGTACGCCCCGGCGCGCACCGAGCCGGTCGAGCAGCAGGTCGCGGCGCCGCCGATAGCGCAGCCGGCACGCGCGCACGTGGCGGTCGTAGGCGTGACTGTCGATCAGTTCGGCGAGGGCGAGCTGGCCGATGGTCTCGGTGTGGTGGTCGCTGTGCAGCTTGGCGTCCGCGACCGCGTCGACCAGGTGCGGCGGCAGCACCATCCAGCCCAGCCGCAGCGCCGGCCCGAGGGTCTTGGAGGCGGTGCCCAGATAGACGACCTGCCCCGGCGCCATGCCCTGGAGCGCGCCGACGGGTTGGCGGTCGTAGCGGAACTCGCCGTCGTAGTCGTCCTCGACGATCAGTGCGCCACGCGCGCGTGCCCACTCCGTCAGCGCCCGCCGCCGCCCGGGATGCAGCGTCACGCCGGTCGGGTACTGGTGGGCCGGCGTCACGACCACGGCCGCCACGTCGCCCAGTTCCCCGACCCGCACCCCCCGCTCGTCGACCGGCGCCGGCGTCACGCGCCCGCCGCCCCGCCGTACGACCTCGCGGTGGAAGGGCAGCCCAGGGTCCTCCATCGCGACCCGGGCGCCGTCCAGCACGCGGGTGAGGAGCGCCAGGCCCTGCACGTACCCGGAGGTGATCACGATCCGCTCCGGCGGCGCGATGACACCCCGGGCCCGCCCCAGGTACCCCGACAGCGCGGTGCGCAGCTCGATACGGCCTCGCGGGTCGCCGTAGTCGTACGCCAGTGAGGGCGCCGTCGCGATGGCGCGGCGCAGCGCGCGCAGCCAGGCCGCGGCCGGGAACGCCCCGACGTCCGGGCTGCCGGGCCGCAGGTCGAAACGCGGCGCACGCGCGCGTGCGGCGGCCTCCGGCGGTTCGGCGGTGACGGGGGGCAGCGGCGCGACCTGTGTGCCGGACCCCTGGCGTGCGGTGAGGTAGCCCTCGGCGACGAGCTGGTCGTAGGCCGCCTTGACCGTGTTCCGTGAGATTCCGAGCTCGCCCGCGAGCCGGCGCGTCGCGGGCAGCCGCGTCCCGGGCGACAGCCGCCCGTCCCGCACGGCGTCGCGCAGGGCCCGCTCAAGCCCGGCCCGCCGCCCTTCGCCGGGATCCGCTTCCACATACAGGTCCACACCAGCCCCCCGACCCGTAGACCGCCCGTAGACCGCCCGTGGACCGCTCCGCTGGACCGCAATGTGGCCGGGCACCCCTCGGGTACCCGGCCATCGATCCGACGTCAGCCCTTCAGCGCGGCCATCCACCTTTCGACCTCGTCCGACTGCCGAGGCAGCGCACCGCTGAGGTTCCGGTTGCCGTCCTCCGTGACGAGGATGTCGTCCTCGATGCGGACGCCGATTCCCCGGTACTCCTGCGGCACCGTCAGGTCGTCGGCCTGGAAGTACAGCCCCGGCTCGACCGTCAGCACCATGCCGGGCTCCAGCGTGCCGTCGACGTACGACTCCACGCGCGCGGCGGCGCAGTCGTGGACGTCCATGCCGAGCATGTGACCGGTGCCGTGCAGCGTCCAGCGGCGCTGCAGGCCGAGCTCCAGGACCCGCTCGACGGGGCCCTCGACCAGTCCCCACTCGACGAGCCGCTCGGCCAGCACGCGCTGCGCAGCGTCATGGAAGTCGCGGTACTTGCCGCCCGGCCGGACGGCCTCGATACCGGCCTCCTGGGCGTCGTACACCGCGTCGTAGATCTTCTTCTGGATCTCGGTGAAGCGCCCGTTGACGGGCAGCGTCCGCGTGACGTCCGCCGTGTAGTACGTGTGCGTCTCGACGCCCGCGTCCAGCAGCAGCAGGTCGCCGGAGCGGACCGGGCCGTCGTTGCGCACCCAGTGCAGTGTGCAGGCGTGCGGTCCGGCGGCGGCGATGGTGCCGTAGCCGACGTCGTTGCCCTCCACGCGCGCGCGGAGGAAGAACGTGCCCTCGATGTAGCGCTCGGAGGTCGCCTCCGCCTTGTCGAGGACCTTGACCACGTCCTCGAAGCCGCGGACCGTCGAGTCGACGGCCTTCTGCAGTTCGCCGATCTCGAAGTCGTCCTTGACCAGGCGGGCCTCGGAGAGGAAGACGCGCAGCTCCTCGTCGCGCTCGGCGGTGACCTTGTCGGTCAGGGCCGCCTCGATCCCGGCGTCGTACCCGCGTACGACCCGCACCGGACCGGTGGCCTCGCGCAACGTGTCGGCCAGCTCGCGCACGTCGGAGGCGGGGATGCCGTGCAGCTGCTCCGCCTCGGTGAGCGAGTGCCGGCGGCCGACCCACAGTTCGCCCTGGCCGGACAGCCAGAACTCGCCGTTCTCCCGGTCGGAGCGCGGCAGAAGGTAGATCGTGGCCCGGTGGCCGTCGGCGACCGGCTCCAGGACGAGCACGCCGTCCTCGGTCTGGTTGCCGGTGAGGTACGCGTACTCGACGGAGGCCCTGAAGGCGTACTCCGTGTCGTTCGAGCGGGTCTTCAGGTTGCCCGCGGGGATCACCAGGCGCTCGCCCGGGAAGCGCGCGGAGAGCGCGGCGCGGCGGGCGGCGGTCTCGGCGGCCTGGGCGATCGGCTGCAGGTCGTGCAGCTCCGTGTCGGCCCAGCCGGACTTCATGCTCTCGGCCAGCTCGTCGGACACGCCCGGGTACAGGCCGTTCTTCCGCTGCTTGATGGGCTCCTCAGACTCAACTTCCGGGCCCGCTGCGTCAGCAGCAGAATCGGATACTGCCGGGGTGAGCTCCTCCGCCACGGTCATCCTCCTAGATACGGCACTGGACCCCCTCCATCGTACGGTCGTACGTAAGGGGGCCCAGGGGGGAAGGACCTGTTACCGGACTTGTTACCGGACTTGTTACCGGACCTGTCACCGAGCCTCTTGCCCGCTGCCACCGGCACGTTGCACGCTGTCACCGGCGCCTACTCGAAACGGGCCGCCAGCAGGACCACGTCCTCGTCGCTGTCCTGCTCGGCGAGTCCGTCCGGCAGGACCGTGCGCAGCACGTGGTCGGCGATCGCGCCGGGGTCGTGGCGCAGC
This sequence comes from Streptomyces sp. NPDC031474, assembly GCF_055581185.1. NCBI lineage: Bacteria > Bacillati > Actinomycetota > Actinomycetes > Kitasatosporales > Streptomycetaceae > Streptomyces > Streptomyces sp. NPDC031474. Next base: position 199,609 of record NZ_JBVIJX010000004.1, on the reverse strand, counting down.
GGCTTGGGCACCCCGGCGGCGGCCGCGTGCAGCCGGGCGAAGGCGCGGTCGACGGGGTCGCCGGTGCGGTGCAGCAGGCCGTCGGTGTAGAGCAGCACCGTCTCGCCGGAGTCGGCCTCCAGTTCCACGCTCGGCGCCTCCCAGCAGGCCAGCATGCCCAGCGGTGCGGAGACGGAGGTCTCGGCGAACTCCGTGCGCCGCTCGCCGACCAGCAGCGGCGGGCAGTGCCCGGCGCCGGCCAGGGTGATCTTGCGCAGGGCGGGTTCGCAGTAGGCGAACAGGGCGGTGGCGGAACGGGCCGGCTCGGTCAGCCGCAGCAGCAGCTCCAGGTCGGACAGGACCGCGACCGGATCCTCGCCCTCCATCACGGCGTACGCCCGCAGGGAGGCGCGCAGCCGCCCCATCGCGGCGACGGCGCTCGGCCCGGACCCGGTGACGGACCCCACGGCGAGGCCCAGTGCGGCGTCCGGCAGCGGCAGCGCGTCGTACCAGTCGCCGCCCCCGCGCGGGCCGGTGCGGTGCCGGGCGGCGAGCTGGACGCCGGGCACCCGCGGCAGGCGGGAGGGCAGCAGCTCCTCGGTCATCGTCTTCATGCACGCGCGCGTGCGCTCGACCTCCAGCAGCCGGGCCAGGTGCTCGGCGGCGTGGCGGACGTACAGGCCGACCAGGTGGCGCTGGCGCTCGCCGGGTTCGGCGGGCTCGTCGTAGAGCCATACGGCCGCGCCGAGGCGGCCCGGCGCGCCCTCCGCCTCCAGGGGCAGCGCATAGCTGGCGGCGTAGCCGAGGCGGGCGGCCACCTCGCGGTGGCGGGGGTCCAGGCCGGCCTCGGCGAACAGGTCGGGTTCGGCGATCTCGCCCTCGCCGCCGGGCAGCCCGTCGAGGATCCGCCCGAACGACAGGGCGCTGCGCGGGACGGTCTCGATGTGGCCGAGGTCGGCGCGGCCGAGGCCCAGGCCGATGGTGGTGTCCGGTCCGAGCCGGTCGGCGGGCTCCAGGACGACGAGCCCGCGCCGGGCGCCCACCAGGGCGGCTCCGGCGTGCAGCAACTCCGTCAGGGCCGCGGACAGCGTGTCCGTGCGGACGAGGCGTTCGGTGAGCTCATGGAGGGTCGTGAGGTCCGAGACCCAGCCGGCGAGCCGGTCGGTCAGGAGGGCGGCCGGCACGGGGGAGCCGGGGGGGACGGGGGCGGCCGAGGGGACCGTCGGGGACCCCGGGGTGACTGGCGCGGGCGCGACAGTGTGTGCGGGCGAGGGAACCGTTGAATCGATTCCAGCCACTTTCGGAGGGTGAGGGGCGTTCATGGCGTCCGGCTCTCGGACCGGAGCGTATTGCTCAAAAGCATCGCAAACCCCCATGTCATTCTGCGCCGCTAGCGGTGTCTCCACATGTACACGCACTCGTGAGGGGATGTCCAGCATTGTCCTGCTGGGATTACTGGTGTCCGTGGGCTCTTTGGGAGAATCACGCACGGTTCTTCCGGCTCCCTTGCGAAATTGCGAAGTTGGCTTAAAACTGACTCGGGTAACGGGTGTTTGCGGTCGACTGGCCTTGTTCCACGGAGCGTCACAGCGGTCGTGATGGGTACGTACTCGGTAAGGGCCAGGGGTCGTTGGGAGCTCATGGGGAGCCTCCCGGAACCTGGTGACCGGTCCGGGCGTCATAGTCATCGACGACCGTGCCCCATCCTCCCGTGGCGGAGGCGGAGAGAAATACGCGCGACGTTAAACGCCAGACTTCGCCACCCCACGCCACGCCCAGGCATTAGATGGACGCAAGTCGGACGGAGTGGCCGCGGAAGCAGCCACCGCTCGACCCTGAGGGGTTCCCCCTGTCTCGGACAGGGGTGTGATGCGCCAACAGGTACGCACAGTGAAGTGATCGACGCATGGTGTGATGTGACCCACGGTGTTGCCAGCGGTGCAACGGAAAGGAACGAGCGCTCATGCGCGAGATCCTCGGAAAGCGACGCAGGCTCCTGTCCCAGCGAAGCGACGGGCGGCCCGAGTTGATCGACTCGGCCCTGACCTTCGCGACGGAATGGCAGTGGCCCGTCCTCCCGGGGGCGGCGGCGGATCAGCGGAGCACGTCCCGCTGCAGCTGCCCCGACCCGGAGTGCACGGTCCCCGGTGCTCACCCCTTCGACCCCGGCCTGCTCGCGGCCACCACCGACGAGCGCATGGTGCGCTGGTGGTGGACCAACCGGCCCGCCGCACCGATCGTCCTGGCCACCGGGGACACGGCCCCCTGTGCGGTCAGCCTCCCCGCCCTCGCGGCCTCGCGCGCGCTCGTGGCGCTCGACCGGCAGGGCATGCGCCTCGGGCCGGTCGTCGCCTCGCCCACCCGCTGGTTCCTCCTCGTACGGCCCTACACGATGGAGCAGCTGGGTGAACTGCTCTACGCCAAGGACTTCGTGCCCGGCTCCCTCCGCTTCCACGGCGAGGGCGGCTACATCCCCCTGCCCCCGTCCGAGACCGGCCGCGGCGACATCTGGTGGGAGCGCGCGCCGCTGCCCGGCTCGGCCTCGCCCTGGGTGCCCGACGTCGAGGCCGTGGTGGACGCCGTCGTCGACGCCCTCACTCGTACGGGTGTGAGCGCACCCGAGTTGTAGGGGTGTCGGGCGCGCGCCGGGCGGGACGCCCCGGTTCGCCCTCTATCTTCCGCTACATGAACCTTCGTCTCCTCGCCCTCGGGGGCGCCGTGGCAGGCGCGATCGCCCTGCCCCTGGCCATGGCGTCCGCGGGGCCGGTCGGCGACGAAGGGCGCGCGGCTCAGCCGGCCGGTTCCCCCGCGGCCGACACCCGGCCGGCCGACGCGGGGGATGGGGAGGACGCGCGATCCGCCGCCCGTACGGACCCCAAGGCGCCTCCCGGCAAACCCTCCCGGCCTCCGCTGCTGCTCGGCCTGGGCCTGGCCACCGCCGCCCGCTGCGGCCCCGAACTCACCTCCCCCGACGGTGTGGAGGCGCAGACCTGTGTGCTGTCCCAGGGCGAGGACACCTGGGCGCGCACCTACTACCGCAACGCCACCGGACGCGCCCTGGACGCCTTCCTGAGCCTCATGGGGCCCGCGGGGCGCACGGTGCGGACTACCTGTGCGATGGCCGCCGAGGACGAGCCGGAATCCTGCGAGACGCCGCACGAGCGGAGCCGGGGGGAACTGGCGGCCTACACGGCGGTCGCGGAGTTTGCCGGAGCGACCGTCGACGGACCGCTGCTGCTGCGCTCCGGGAGCAACTCCCGTGCGGACACGGGCAGTTGACGTGCGCTGGCACCGTGTAAACGGAGTCGCGCACAGAAAAACCCGGTTGCTGGCGACGGGGGATGCACCAGCAACCGGGCTACTCGAACGGTAACAAGAGATCGGCGTTACGCAAATTCGATCTCTTGATTTCATCGGCTTTCCGGACATCGGCGAATCGACTCTTCTGGCGTCGACTCGCCTTGCCCGTACGGTAGTTGTGAGCCCAGTCACGACGGCCGCCGACACCCGACCGGCTGACCGGTCGGTCAGTGCGGCCGGGTTCGCTCCCTGTGCGTCAGCTGAGCGTGACCTGCCGGTTGGTCAGGCCGCCACGCGCGCGCCGCTCGTCGGCCGTGAGCGGAGCGTCCGAGGCCAGCGCGGTGGCGAGGCGCTCGGCGAACTCTGCGGCCGGCTTCTCCACGTCGTCCGCGGTGATCGCGCTCGGCAGGTCCCAGACCGGGACCGTCAGGCCGTGCGCCCGGAAGGAACCCACCAGACGCGTGCCCTCGCCGAGGCTCGAACGACCCGCCGCGTGCAGCCGCGCGAGGGCGTCCAGAAGTTGTTCCTCCGGGTGCGGCATGACCCAGCGCAGATGGTTCTTGTCCGGGGTCTCGCACCAGTACGCGGCGTCCACACCGGTCAGCTTCACCGTCGGGATCGCGGCGGCGTTGGCCCGCTCCAGGGAGGCGGCCACCTCCGGCGCGGCGTTCTGCGGGTCCGGCACCCAGAACTCGAAGCCGCTGTGGACAACTGGCTCGAACGCGCCTTCGGGATCGAGTAGATCCTGCATCCGCGGACCGTCGGCCGGGGCACGGCGCGCCTGCACCGGCGTGCCGGGGTCCGCCTCCAGGGCCCGCTGCAAAGTGTCCGCCAGGTCGCGGCTGATGTCGCCCGACGGCGTGTCGTTCTGCAGGCCGAGCAGCACCGAGCCGTCGTCGCGGCGCAGCGCGGGCCAGGCCATCGGAAGCACCGTGGCCAGCACGACCGACGGGACGCCCTCGGGCAGTCCGGCCTTCAGGGTCAGCTCGACCGTGGCGGCCGGCACCAGTTCGCGCAGCGCCACCCAGTCGCCCTCGCCCGGCAGGCCCTCGAAGGGACGCTGCACCAACTCGGTCACGGCATGCGCGGCGGCCCGGCCGTGACAGGCCTTGTAGCGGCGGCCACTGCCGCACGGGCAGGGCTCCCGCGCGCCGACGACCGGGACCTCGCCGTCGGTGAGCTGCGGCCGTCCGGCCTTCGTCTGGGGTCGCTTCTTGGCCATCTGGCTGTCTCCCGGGTACGGCTCGTCTGTACGGGCGGGAGCCTAGCCGCTCGTACGCTCCGTCACCGGGACCTGTGGACAACCCGGTGTTCGGGGACGGCCCGGAGCCTGTGGACAACCAGCGGGCCGCAACCTGGCTGGGCAGTACATCTAGTCCAGCTCGTCGAACGCGTCCGCGAACTCCAGGTCGGGCATCGACGCCACCGACGGGGCGGCGACCCGGGACGCGAAGTCGTCACGACGACAGCCGGCGTCGGGGTCGTACACGTCGGCGTGGACGACTACCCACACCGTGACCTCGCCGCGCGCGTCGTCCCGGACGCCCCAGTCGTCGGCCAGGGCCGTGATGATGTTGAGCCCGCGGCCGCCGTGCGCGGTGACGGAGGGTGTCGCCGGGGCCGGACGGGTCGGGCCGCCGCCGTCGGTCACCTCGACCACCAGCCGGCCACCCTGATCGACACGCCACGCGGCCCGGACGTCGCCGTCCCCGGCCAGGGCATCGCCCAATGGCCTGCCGTGCTTGCACGCGTTGCTCAAAAGTTCGGAAAGGATCAGTACGGCGTCGTCGATGACCGATTCCGACACCCCGCCGCTGCGCAACTGATCGCGCATACGGTGTCTCGCGTTCCCCACGCCCGCAGGACCATGGGGTACGGCCATGCTCGACGACGCGGGCACCTCCTGTGCCACCACCAACGCCACCCCCGAGACCTCCTTCGCCCCACGCCACGGTGTGGATGCCCCATTGGCCTGTACCGGAAACCGGCCAATGCGGGTCCCGTGACGCATTCGAAATGGTCGGACACGGACCGAACGCGCCGGTGCACTCCCTGTGAGGGGCCTGTCAGGAGTGGCTTGATTTGGATGATATGGCCGAGAAAGGAGGATGCTGTAGGCGCGCTGTGAGGTCAAGAGGTGCGGATGGGACTTGAGGTGTTGTTGGGACTTCTGGTGCTGTTGATGCTGATTAGTACTTCTGATGCCACTGGGACGATCTTGGGGCTTCTGTGAAGTCGAGATTCTTGTGAAGTCGAGGGGTGGGCGGGATCAGCGGCCCAGCCGTCGCAGCACCGCGCGCGGGCGGTTGGTGATGATGGCGTCGACGCCCAGCTCGACACAGAGATCGACGTCCTCGGGTTCGTTCACCGTCCACACGTGCACCCGGTGACCGGCCCGCTTCAGACGCTCGATGTACGCCGGGTGATTGCGCACGATCCGGATCGACGGACCGGCGATCTCCACGCCCGCAGGCAGCCGCCCGTCGCGCAGCCGTGGCGAGACGAACTGCATCAGGTAGACCGTCGGCATCGTCGGCGCGGCGGCTCGCACGCGATGCAGCGAACGCGCCGAGAAGCTCATGATCCGCACCGGGGACTCGGCCGCCGAGGCCGGCGCGTCCAGACCGAACCGCTTCAGCAGCACCAGCAGCCGCTCCTCCACCTGTCCGGCCCAGCGTGTCGGGTGCTTGGTCTCGACGGCGAGTTCCACCCGGCGCCCCGCGTCGGAGACGAGCTCCAGCAGCCGCTCCAGTGTCAGCACCGACGTCTCCTCGCGGTCCTCGGGCCGCACCTCCCAGTCGGGATCCTCCACGCGCGCGTGCCAGGCCTCGCGCGCCTCCCGCGTCTTCCAGGAGCCGAAGTCCAGCGCCGCGAGATCGGCGAGTTCCAGGGCGGAGACCGCGCCGCGGCCGTTGGACGTACGGTTGACGCGACGGTCGTGTACACAGACGAGATGGCCGTCGGCGGTCAGCCGTACATCGCACTCGAGGGCGTCCGCACCGTCCTCGATCGCCTTCTTGTACGCGGCCAGGGTGTGCTCGGGGGCCTCCTCGGAGGCGCCGCGGTGAGCGACGACTTGAATATGGTGCTGCCGTGCGTGAGTCACCGCGTCATCGTGCCACCGGCGCGCCGCCGTCTGAGAACCCTCTGAGATGTTTCGAGGATGCGCACTTATTGTACGTAATGACCCTTATAAAGAATGGCCATGGACCCACAGCCACCGCTTATGGTGCTCTGACGGCCCGTGGGAAATGCTGAGACGTACAAAAGCACATGCACAGCTTCAGCGCGCCGGGTCGACGACAATGCGTGCGACGAAGCGCGACGAGCGCCGACGAGCGTGACCCAGTGCGACCGACGACAACAGCCGTGGATCGAGGAGAAGAGCTGTGAGCACCGAGAACGAGGGCAAGAACGAGGGCACCCAGGTACCCCCAGCCCCGTCCGCACCCCCCGTGCCGGTGGAATCTCCCGCGGCCTCCCCGCAGGCGCCGGAAGCCGCCCCGGCCACCCCGGCGGGCCCGCCCGAGGCCGGCTGGCCGCCGCCCACCGCGCCCCAGGGAGCACCGGCCCCGGCCGACGGCGACTGGCCGCCGCCGACCGCCGCACAGGCGCCCTCCCCGGCCCCGCAGGGGCCCCCGGCCACCCCCGGCGACGACTGGCCGACGCCGCCTCCGGCCACACCGCTGTACGCCGACCCCGGCGCGGGCACGCACGCGTACGGCACCGCCGGCGCCGGAGAGCCCGGAGCAGGTGGCGCCGGTGGGGCGGACGGGACCGGCTGGGGCGCCGCCTACCAGCAGCCCGCACCCAAGCCGAACCGTGGCCGCGGCGGACTCGTCGCCGCGATCCTGGTCGCCGCGCTGGTCGCGGGCGGCCTGGGCGGCGGCCTCGGTTACACGCTCGCCAAGAACGACGACAGCAGTGGCTCGACCACCGTCTCCGCCTCCACCAGCGGCGGTGACGTCAAGCGGGACCCGAGCACGGTCGCCGGGGTCGCCGCCAGGGCGCTGCCCAGCACGGTCACCATCGAGGCCGAGTCCAGCAACGGCGAGGGCGGCACCGGCACCGGCTTCGTCTTCGACACCCAGGGTCACATCGTCACCAACAACCACGTCGTCGCGGACGCGGTCGACGGCGGCAAGGTGACGGCGACCTTCCCCGACGGCAAGAAGTACAACGCCGAGGTCGTCGGACACGCCCAGGGCTACGACGTCGCCGTCATCAAGCTCAAGAACGCTCCGTCGGACCTGAAGCCCCTCGCCCTCGGCGACTCCGACAAGGTGGCGGTCGGCGACTCGACGATCGCCATCGGCGCCCCCTTCGGCCTGTCCAACACGGTCACGACGGGCATCATCAGCGCGAAGAACCGCCCGGTGGCGTCCTCCGACGGCACCAACAGCACCTCGTCCTACATGAGCGCCCTGCAGACGGACGCCTCGATCAACCCGGGCAACTCCGGCGGCCCGCTGCTGGACGCCTCGGGCAACGTCATCGGCATCAACTCCGCGATCCAGTCCACCGGCGGCGGAGGCCTGGGCGGCACCACCCAGTCCGGCTCGATCGGCCTCGGCTTCGCCATCCCGATCAACCAGGCCAAGTACGTCGCCCAGCAGCTGATCAAGACGGGCCAGCCTGTGTACGCCAAGATCGGCGCGTCCGTCTCCCTTCAGGAGTCCACGGGCGGCGCGACGATCACCGACAAGGGTGCGAACAACGCCCCCGCCATCGAGTCGGGCGGCCCGGCGGACCAGGCCGGCCTCAAGCCCGGCGACGTCATCACCAAGCTCGACGACATGGTGATCGACAGCGGCCCCACCCTCATCGGCGAGATCTGGACCCACAAGCCCGGCGACAAGGTCACGATCACCTACGAGCGCGGCGGCAAGTCCCACACCGTCGACCTCACCCTCGCCTCCCGCAAGGGCGACAGCTGACCGTAGGGGCCCATGCCCGGATCTCGCCTACTCGGCAGTTCATAGACGTACTGGTCAGAAGGGGTGCCTCTCACTGAGGGGCACCCCTTCTGTATGGGGCCTGTCTATGGGTGGACGTGACCCGGGAACTTGCTGGTCAGCGGCCTGGCCCAGCCATTCCCTTTCGGATCACTCTCATGGGCGTGGGATAGCTCGCCCGCCATGGCTGAGTCAGGACCCGTCGCCTGGCCACCTGCCCCGATCAGGACCGAACGGCTCGTGCTCCGCGAGTCCGAGGCCCGGGATCGCGCGGCGTTCATCGAGCTGCTCGCCTCACCGGAGGTGCATACCTACCTCGGTGGCCCTCGACCGCGTGATGAGGATGAGGGGGACGCGGGTACGCCGCCGAGGCGTGCGCGGCGGTGCTCGGCTGGTTCGCCGACGGTGGGGCACCGAGCAGTGGTTCGGTGTGCGTTCCTCGGTGACGCCGTCTGGCTGAGCCAGGACTTGTCTCACAGTCCGGCTCATTTGATCTTGTGGAAAGATCGCGGAATGCTACGACTAACCGACTTCATCATCGACTGCCCGGACACGATGAAGCTGGCAGCCTTCTACTCCGAGGTGACGGGGCTCCCGGTCAAGGAGGACAGCAACGAGAACTGGGCCGGTATCCAGTTCGGCGAGATCGAACTGGCCTTCATCCAGGTGGAGGACTACCGCGCCCCGCAGTGGCCCGACAGCGAGCACCCCAAGCAGTTCCACCTCGACTTCGAAGTCGACGACATCGAGGCTGAACAGCGCCGCGTCCTGGCCCTCGGCGCGACCCTGCAGCGGGACTGCATCGGCCCCGACGGCTACGGTTTCCGCGTCTACGCCGACCCCATCGGCCACCCCTTCTGCCTCTGCCGCAACAAGGGTGTCATCTGGACCGATCAGGGCCTCAGCTGGCCCAAGCGCGACCAGTAGGTCGTTTCGCAGCTTGGACCATGCCGGGGAGGAAGCGGAACAGGACTGCGATGCCGTGGCCTGCCCTGCGTGCGACCTCTGCCGGAACGACGCCGGACGCAGGACCGGGTGAACGCCGCCCTCGACGTCTTCCGGTCCAAACTGACCAAGCGCGGGATCTCACTCAAGGCACTGCACTCACCCGGTGCGCGCGGTCATCGACGACCAGCGCACGTGGCTGTTCGAGGTGCTCCGTGATCTCTCTGCCGACCTGGGCCACCCGGACCCCGAGCACGCCGCACGCGTACGCGTCCTGCTGCACGACGGCGCGTTCCAGGCCGCCGAACTCGGTGACCCGGCGGTGGTCCGCGAAACACTGCGCCGAGCTGTTGACGAGGTGTTCCCCGCTCAGGTGCGCCCGCCCGGCGAGGAGGACCGAACCGAGCAGACCGGACGGGGACGAACCCGTGCACCATGGCGCACCAGAACAAACGGGGAACAGCGGGGAACCACGGTGAAAGCAGCCGAGCCCGACAAGGCTGCTCGCCCACAGTTCACCCAGGTCAGCGCCTGAACCGGCCTCAAGTGACCGCAGCTTCCCAAGCTCAGTGATCTACGTCGGCCCGCCCCAAGTCCCCGTGTACTGCTCGCCGTCATCACCGACAAGATTCGCCGCCAGTTCTGCGGTGAGGTCGGCCAGGGCAGTCCTGTCAACATCAGGGGCATGGGCGCCGGACAGAGTCACTTGTCCCTCGTCCCAATGGAGCCCGACAGCGCCACCTCCCGGACTGATCCAAGTGAACGCCGGCTGTCGGCCGAGGTCAGCCAGGTCGAGGTACCCCTCTTGCTCACCGGGCTCCGTCTCGGTTTCCGTCTCATGCAGCGCCGTTCACGACCGTTGAGGCGGAACCCGAAGCCGTCCCGACGTCGACGACCAGCCGTCCATGAACCCAGGTGAATGGCCCCGCACGCGGCCCGCCGCCCTACCACCCCAGTTGAAAGCGTGTTGGGTAAGCTGCGGCGGCACTCGCATCCCCCCCCATGGAGGATGAGCGGGGGTGGACACCGCCAGGGGCGGGTGGCAGCGGCCAGTGGACCCCGTGTGGACCATGCCCCCCGTGAACCGGCCGCGCCCGGTACGCTGTACCCGCTCCGTCCCAGGTGGGCAGGGGCACAGGTGGGTTGCCCGAGCGGCCTAAGGGAACGGTCTTGAAAACCGTCGTGGCAGCGATGTCACCGTGGGTTCAAATCCCACACCCACCGCAGGTGAACGGCCCCTGACCGGGTGAATCGGTCGGGGGCCGTTTTCATGCACGACTGTTCGGCGACTACGAGTCCCGCCAGTCGTCCGTTGCCGTGGGCAGTGGCTCAGGGGACGTGTCGCGCTGCTGGGCAGCACCGTGCTCTCGTTGACCGCTTCTTCCGTCTCGCCCGTCCGGGCTCCGTGACGGCTTTGTCCCGGCTGTGTGACGTAAGGGCTTGCTGTGCTGCCCTGTGACCAGGGGCGTTGTTACCGTCCCGCCTCGGGAGCGGCCGGTCGAGTGGCCGCCTGTGAACAGGGGGGACGTCCCAATGAAGGTCAACCGGCTGAGATCCGTCGTCGGTGTGCTGGCCGCCGTCACGTTGAGCACTGTGCTCGTCGGGTGTCAGGGGAGTGGGGCCGGCGGCGGGGCGAAGGCGGGTGCCGCGGTTGCGGGGTCGTCGTCCGGTCCGGCGGCCGGGGGCGCCGCAGACGCCCACTCCGGTGCCACCCCCGCTGCCGCTTCACCGGCCGCCGCCGCGCCCGCCGCTCCCGCTGCGCCCGCTGCTTCCGCCGCTCCCGCCGCGCGCGCTGGGTCCGTCGTCTCCGGGGCGGCCGTCGCCGCCTCGCCTGCCGGTGGTTGCTCCGACGCGACCCCCAGCCCCGACGACGTCGACCCCGACGAGTTCGCCGTCTACCGGGTCGAGGAGCTGGACGGGAGTACCGGCAAGGTGAACCTCGTCATCCAGCACGGGGCCTGGGGGTGCCCCGGGAAGGACACGGACGGTGCGCCGTTCGTCGTCACCGGGGAGGAGAGTCGGTGGGCCCTGGACCAGGCCGCGTATGTCACCGCCACCAACCCCATCACCGCCGGCGCCGGGAACCAGCGCATCGGCGTGCAGGAGCTGATCGACTGGATCGACGCGCACCCCGACTCCGGTCTCGTGTTCCGGTACGAGACCGGCGACGACGGGGCCATCCACCGGCTGGAGCAGGTCTTCGCGCCCTAGGTGGCTCCAGGCGTGGTGTTCCAAGTCATGCGGGCCGCCGAGGCGACCGTCGCCCGTGCCTCTCGTGGCGTCAGGCCGGTTCGTACGGCCGCGTCGACGAGGTCCTCGGACAGCTCCGGGCCGATCCCGTCCTCGTAGGCCCGGCAGGCCGCCCAGAACAGGCGGGTGTTGCGCTGGCCCTCGTGGGCGGCCAGGACGAACTGGACCAGGCCGCGGCCGTGTGCGCCGCCCGCCGTCGAGTCCGCACCCGCCGGTCCGCGGTGGGGTGTGCGGGGCGGCGGGAGGAGGAGGCGCAGGAGTGAGCGGGGGCACGGTGCCGGGGTGAGGTGGGCGGTGCCGGGGGCCGTGGCGTAGGCGCCGTGGGCGGTGCGGGAGCCGGGGCCGACCAGGTAGCCGCCGGCGCCCCGGATGTCGATGCCGGGGGCGAGGCGGCCGGCCGAGTTGGGGACGACGACGTCCGGCGGGCCGGTGAGCCAGAGGTGGCGGCCCCCGGACGGGGTGAGGACGACGATCGTGGGCGGGATCGTGAAGAGGTGCCGCAGGGCGAGCTCGCGCAGGGCGGCGGTGGAGTCCGTGTCCGACTTGATGTCCAGGTCCACGCCGATGAGGTGGTGCGGGGGCAGGCCGCAGGCGATGCCGTAGCCGGTGGCCCAGGGCGTGGCGGCGAACATCTCGCGGATGCGGGCGGGGTCGGCGGAGGCGTCGTACACGCCGTGGCCGAAGCGGCCGCACTCGCCGCGGCAGGGCGGCCCCGTCGGTCCTGTGGGTCCCGTCGGTCCTGGGGGTCCCGCGGGTCCCGCCCGTTCCGTCGGTTCCGGGGTGTTGCGGTGGGGGGAGCGCAGGGCCGGGAGTTTGGTTCGGGACAGGGGGATGACGGCCAGGCCGCGTTCTGCGGCCGACAAGGCGTGGGCGAGGGCCAGCGTGGTGGCCTGCCGGGGGTACCGGTCGGTGGTGGCCATGAATCCATGTTCGTACGAATGTTCGAAAAAGGAAAGAGGGGTAGGCGGTGACGCGCCCGGGGGCGGTCGATCGGGCGGGAAAAATGCCGGAACGGTTCGTCCCTTGTGGGGCCTGAGGGGCTGGTGTCTGAGTTGCCGGGGATTATGGGGGCACGGGCAGGAAAAGTGGTGCTAGGGGTTTATCGACTTGTCATCACGCTTGAGTGCTAATCGAGGCTTCCGGGGTGGTTCGCCGGGGATTCGGTGGGCAACTCTGGTCTCGCGACGTCGTCACAAACGCCGGGACGGTCGGCCAACCGGCCTGGTGGAACCCATACTTCGCGCTCTGGAGGAACAACATGGCAAGCATCCGTACCGCCCGCGTCATCGCCGCCGTCTCCGCCCTCCCGCTGGCAGCCGCCCTCTTCACCGGCGTCGCGACGGCGGACAACGGCGGCTTCGCGGACGACGGATCGAACGCGGGTGTCGCGAGCATCGTCGGCAGCGGCGTCGGGCATGACAACAAGGGCAACTCGTCCACCACACAGCAGAACGCCGTCGGATCGGGCGCCTCGAATCAGAGCAATACCGCGCAGGTCAACGGGTCCGCGTTCACGGCCGTCAATCAGGGCAACAGCAACGTGGCGGTGTCCTTCGCCCCGCTGTGGTGGTGATCCGAGGGGGTCGGCGCCGCGCGCCGGTCCTGCGGGGAGGTCGTTCGGGGGTGGGGTTCGCGGGTCGTAGCTCGTAGCTCGTAGTACGTGGGGTGCAGTACGTGGGGTGCAGTACGTCTGCGCGGCGGTGCTTCGGCGCCGCCGCGCAGACGCGTTTCCGAACGTCGCTGAAGCCTTTATTGACAGGCCGTCATATCTGACGGACAGTCAGAAACCTGCTCCGGCAAGGGACCTGAAGGGAGTGCACCGGTGGACGAGGACCCGCTGTACCCACGGCTGAAAGCCCACGTGGGCCGCCCCGCCGCGGTCGCCGGCACCGGCCGGGACCCTGTCAACGTACCTATGATCCGGCACTGGTGCGAGGCGATGGGCGACCTCAACCCGGCGTACACCGGACCTCGCGCGATCGCCCCGCCCACCATGCTCCAGGCGTGGATCATGGGCGGCCTGAGCGGTCACCAGGGGCGCGCGCAGGCCTACGACGAACTGCTCTCCCTCCTCGACGAGGCGGGCTGCACCTCGGTCGTCGCGACCGACTGCGAGCAGGAGTACCTGCGCCCGCTGCGACCGGGGGACGAGGTCGCGTTCGACACGGTGATCGAGTCGGTCTCGCCGCGCAAGACGACCAAGCTGGGCACCGGGTACTTCGTCACGACTCGAACGGACGTCCGCGTCGGTGAGACCCTTGTCGGCACCCACCGTTTCCGCATCCTGAAGTACGCCCCGGCCGCACGAGAGCAGCGCGCACAACCCCAGGAGCTGCGCCCCCGCCCCGTCGTCAACCGTGACAACGCCGGTTTCTGGGAGGGAGTCCGGCAGCACCGCCTCCTCATCCAGCGCTGCACCGCCTGCGACACCCTCCGCTTCCCGTGGCTCCCCGGCTGCAACGCCTGTGGCGCGGTGCGGTGGGACACCGTCCAAGCGGGCGGCGAGGGCACGGTCTACTCGTACGTCGTGATGCATCACCCGCCCTTCCCGGCCTTCTCCCCGCCCTTCGCGATCGGGCTCATCGAGCTGGCCGAGGGCGTCCGGATCATCAGTGACGTGGTCGACGTGCCGTACGACAAGGTGCGCATCGGGATGCCGGTGGAGCTGGAGTTCCGGGCCTACGACGACGAACTGGTGCTGCCCGTCTTCCGCGCGCGGGAGGTGGCCGCGTGAAACCCGGGGACGAACTGCCGCCGCTGGAGATCGAGGTCACCCGCACCCTGATCGTCGCCGGCGCGCTCGCCTCGCGCGACTACCAGGACGTCCACCACGACCCCGAGGCGGCCCGCGCCAAGGGCTCCCCGGACGTCTTCATGAACATCCTCACCACCAACGGCCTGGTCGGCCGCTACATCACCGACCTCTTCGGCCCCGGCACGGTCCTGCACAAGGTCGCCATCCGGCTCGGGGCGCCCAACTACCCCGGGGACACGATGGTGTTGCGGGGCACGGTCGAGGACTTACGCGACCCGGACCTGATCGTCGTACGGATCACCGGCGACAACGGCATCGGCCGGCACGTCAGCGGGACCGTGACGGCCACGATCCCGGGGTGGCGCGCGACGGACCCGACGAGCGGCATCGGAACCGTGACGGTCACCATCCCGGAAGGGCCTGATGGGCCTGATGGGCCTGAAGCGTCTGAAACGTCTGAAGCGCCTGATGGGCTTGTAGGGCCGGAAGGGGCCGGGCGATGAGTGTCAGGACGCGGGACGCCCTGGGCGGGCGGGCGGCGATCGTCGGTGTCGGGGCCACGGAGTTCTCCAAGGACTCGGGGCGCAGCGAGCTGCGGCTGGCGGTGGAGTCGGTCCGGGCCGCGCTCGCCGACGCGGGGCTCGCGCCCGCCGACGTGGACGGTCTGGTCACGTTCACGATGGACACGAGCCCCGAGATCACCGTGGCGCAGGCCTGTGGGATGGGCGAGCTGTCGTTCTTCTCCCGGGTCCACTACGGGGGCGGGGCGGCCTGCGCGACCGTCCAGCAGGCGGCGCTCGCCGTCGCGACGGGCGTCGCCGAGGTCGTCGTCTGCTACCGCGCCTTCAACGAGCGCTCCGGGCGCCGTTTCGGCTCGGGCGTACGGCATCGCGAGCCCTCGGCGGAGGGGACGGCGCTCGGCTGGACGCTGCCGTTCGGGCTGCTCACGCCCGCGTCCTGGGTGGCGATGGCGGCGCAGCGGTACCTGTACACCTACGGGCTGACCCCTGAGGAGGCCTTCGGGCCGGTCGCGGTCACGGCCCGTCGCCACGCGGCGGCGAACCCCGCGGCGTACTTCCACGGCCGTCCGATCACCCTCGCCGACCATGCGGCCTCCCGCTGGATAGCCGAACCGCTCAGGCTGCTGGACTGCTGTCAGGAGACGGACGGCGGCCAGGCGCTGGTCGTCACCTCGGTGGAACGGGCCCGCGACCTGCCGCATCCGCCCGCCGTGGTCGCCGCGGCGGCCCAGGGCGCCGGGCGGGCCCAGGAGCAGATGACCAGCTTCTACCGCGACGATCTGACGGGCCTGGCGGAGATGTCCGTGGTCGCCCGCCAGCTGTGGCGGAGCTCCGGGCTGGCGCCGGCCGACATCGACGTCGGGATCCTGTACGACCACTTCACGCCGTTCGTGCTGATGCAGCTGGAGGAGTTCGGCTTCTGCGCGCCCGGCGAGGCCGCGGCCTTCGTGGCGGCGGACCGGCTGCCGCTGAACACGCACGGCGGCCAGCTCGGCGAGGCGTACCTCCACGGGATGAACGGCATCGCGGAGGCCGTACGACAGCTGCGCGGCACGTCCGTGAACCAGATACCCGACGCGAGCCGGACCCTGGTGACGGCGGGGACCGGCGTGCCGACCTCGGGCCTGGTCCTGACCTCGGACGGGTGAGCACCCGGACTGGACGGGCGGGCACCCGGACTGGACGGGCGGGCACGGGCCCGGACCGGGCTGCGAGCCCGAGTCCGGTCCGGGCCCGTCGGGGGTCACCCCAGGGGTCATCCCGTAGTAGTCGACGCCTGTTCGTCCACCTTCAGGAGGTGGGGCAGGCACCACCCCTACAACCTGAGACGGACTTCCCTTCGGGACCTGCGGCCGATCCGCCCGAGCGGCAGTCGAACCTAGCGTGGAGACATGACCACACCCGTCTGCACCAGCGCTTCGAACGGCATGACGCGGCCTGCTCCGTACCCGTCCTTCGCGTCGTACGTCAGGGCCCGTCAGCCGGTGCTGCTGCGCACCGCACGGTCGCTGACCGCGAACCCGAGCGACGCGGAGGACCTGCTGCAGACCGCGCTCACCAAGACGTACGTCGCGTGGGAGCGGATCGAGGACCATCGGGCGCTCGACGGCTACGTCCGCCGGGCCCTGCTGAACACCCGTACGTCGCAGTGGCGCAAGCGCAAGGTCGACGAGTACGTGTGCGACGAGCTGCCGGAACCGGAACCGGCTCCCGGCGGGGACGACCCGGCCGAGCAGCAGGCGCTGCACGACGCCATGTGGCGGGCGATCACGAAGCTGCCCGCGCGGCAGCGCGCGATGGTCGTCCTCAGGTATTACGAGGACCTCAGCGAGGCCCAGACGGCGGAGGTGCTCGGCGTCTCGGTGGGCACGGTGAAGTCGGCGGTGTCGCGGGCGCTCGGCAAGCTGCGCGAGGACCCTGAGCTGGTGCTTGTCCGATAGCGGCGCGGCGTGGGGTGTGACGCGGGGCGTGACGCGGGGTGGCGTGGGGCGTGACGCGGGGCGTGACACCGGGGGAATGCATGGGGCATACATGGGGCGACGTGGGGTTTTGGCCTGACGGCGTGACCCGATCGTTCACCGCTTCCTAGTGACATACCGAGCGGTATGTGAGCAGAATCAGCACAACCGTTACCACCGCGTAGGCAATGTCGCCGCCCTGGGAGGACGCCGTGCTGAGCACCATGCAGGACGTACCGCTGACCGTCACCCGCATCCTCGAGCACGGTGTGCTGGTGCACGGCCGGTCCCGGATCACCACGTGGACCGGTGAGGGCGAACCACAGCGGCGCAGCTTCGCCGAGGCGGGCACGCGCGCGGTGCAGCTGGCGAACGCCCTGCGCGACGACCTCGGCGTCCACGGCGACGACCGGGTGGCCACCCTGATGTGGAACAACGCCGAGCACGTCGAGGCGTACTTCGCGATCCCCTCCATGGGCGCGGTGCTGCACACCCTGAACCTGCGTCTTCCGGCCGAGCAGCTGGTGTGGATCGTCAACCACGCCGCCGACAAGGTCGTCATAGTCAACGGCTCCCTGCTCCCGCTGCTCGCGCCGCTGCTGCCGAAGCTGCCCACGGTCGAGCACGTCGTCGTGTCCGGTCCCGGTGACCGCTCCCTCCTCGACGGCGTCCACGCGCGCGTGCACGAGTACGAGGAGCTGATCGCGGACAAGCCGACGACGTTCGACTGGCCGGAGCTGGACGAACGCCAGGCCGCCGCCATGTGCTACACCTCCGGCACCACGGGTGACCCCAAGGGCGTCGTCTACAGCCACCGCTCGATCTACCTGCACTCCATGCAGGTCAACATGGCCGAGTCGATGGGCCTGACCGACCGGGACACCTCGCTCATCGTCGTCCCGCAGTTCCACGTCAACGCCTGGGGACTGCCGCACGCCACCTTCATGACCGGCGTGAACATGCTGATGCCGGACCGCTTCCTGCAGCCCGCGCCGCTCGCCGAGATGATCGAGAGCGAGAAGCCGACCCACGCGGCCGCCGTCCCCACCATCTGGCAGGGCCTGCTGGCCGAGCTCACCGCGAAGCCGCGGGACGTCTCCACCCTCACGCAGGTCACCATCGGCGGCTCGGCCTGTCCGCCCTCCCTCATGTCCGCCTTCGACGAGCTCGGCATGCGGGTCTGCCACGCCTGGGGCATGACGGAGACGTCCCCCCTCGGCACGATCGCCCGCCCGCCGGCCTACGCGGTCGGCACCGACGAGGAGTTCGGCTACCGCCTCACCCAGGGGCGTTTCCCGGCCGGCGTCGAGGCCCGCCTCACCGGTCCCGGCGGCGAGCGTCTGCCCTGGGACGGCGAGTCCGCGGGCGAGTTGGAAGTGCGCGGCACGTGGATCGCGGGCGCCTACTACAACGGGCCCGACGCTGAACCCCTGCGCCCCGCCGACAAGTTCAGCGAGGACGGCTGGCTGAAGACGGGCGACGTCGGCACCATCTCCCCCGACGGCTTCCTCACCCTCACCGACCGCGCCAAGGACGTCATCAAGTCCGGCGGCGAGTGGATCTCGTCGGTGGATCTGGAGAACGCGCTGATGTCCCACCCCGACGTCGCCGAGGCCGCCGTCGTCGCCGTCCCGGACGCGAAGTGGGGCGAACGCCCGCTGGCCACGGTCGTCCTGAAGCAGGGAGCCACCGCCGACTTCGAGACCCTGCGCGCCTTCCTCGCCGAGGAGGGGAAGATCGCCAAGTGGCAGCTCCCGGAGCGCTGGACGATCATCGAGGCGGTCCCGAAGACGAGTGTGGGCAAGTTCGACAAGAAGGTGCTGCGCAGGCAGTACGCGGCGGGCGAACTGACCATCACCCAGCTCTGACCCGGGCCCCGGGCCGGGCCTCTGACCCGGGCCTCGGGCCGGGCCTCTGACCCGGGCCTCGGGCCGGGCCTCTGACCCGGGCCTCGGGCCGGGCCTCTGACCCGGGCCTCGGGCCGGGCCTCTGACCCGT
>NZ_JBVIJX010000004.1:0-180852 GCF_055581185.1 Streptomyces sp. NPDC031474 | reverse complement strand
CCGGGCCCCGCCCCGCCCCGGGCCCCGGCCACGACCCGGGCCTCTGACCCACGACCCGGGCCCCGGGCCCGACCTCGGTTCCGGCCCGGGCCCAGGCCACAGCCTCGGCCTCGGAGCCCAGCCACCGGATCAGGGCCCCAGATCCGGCTGTCCGGCCTCTGATCCCTAGCTCTGGGCCCTGGCCTGCGGTCTCGGGGTCTGGGCTTCCTGGGCTGTGGTCCCCGGCTCCGGGCCCTGGCCTGCGGTCTCCGGGTCTGTAGTTCCTGGGCTGCGGTTTCTGGGCTGTGGTCCCCGGCTCCGGGCCCTGGCCGGTGGTCTCCGGGTCCGGACTTTCTGGGCTGCGGTCCTGGGGGCCGGGTTTCCTGGACTGTGGTCCCCGGCCCTGCGCTGCTCCCTGGCCGGTGGTCTCCGGGTCCGGATTTCCTGGCCTGCGGCCCCTGGGGCCGGACTCCCTGGCCTCCGATCCCGGTTCCTGGCGTTGGCCTCTTGGGGCCGGCGTCCGGGCCCGGAGCCCGGTCTCGGTCCCTTGGCTTTGGCCTTCGGTCCGGTCCTTGGCGTCTGCCTCTTGGCTCGGCCTCCGGGGCCGGTCCCGAATCCCGGCCCGGGGCTGGTCGCCTTACGCGGCCCCGCTGACCGGGGCCCGGGGCCCGGGGCCCGGGGTGTGTTCGGCTCGGGCCCCCGGCCCTGCCCTCTCGGCGCCCCGGCCCTCCACGTGCGCCCGTTCCTGCTCGGCGGGCGTCGGGGTTGGCGGGGTGGGGCGTGGTCAGCGGTGTGTGGTCAGCGGCGCGTGGGGGTGATGGGGCGGCGAGTGGTCGTGGATGTCCAGCCCAGGAGCAGCCATGTGGCCGCTACCGCGACGACTCCGGTCCAGCCGAAGTGGGTGAAGGCGAGGCCGGCCAGGGCCGAGGCGGTGGCGCCGCCGGCGAAGCCTGCGACGACGTAGGCGCTGTTGGCGGTGGCCGGGGCCGAAGTGGTGGTCAGAGCGAGGGTCTGGTTGGCGACGTGGGAGGCGACGAGCGCCGCGTGGATCAGGATCGCGGCCGCGAACAGCGCCGCGAGCACCTGCCCGCCCAGCCAGAACAGCGGGACGGAGACGGCCGCGACCAGGTACGCGTTGCGGACCACCTTCGCCGCGCCGAAGCGGTCGACCAGCCCGCCCGCGAGGGGCGCGACGGCGCTGGCGGTCAGTCCGAAGAGACCGAACAGACCGGCGGTGGCCGTCGACAGGCCGTACGACTCGTCGCTCGTCAGCAGCAGGGCCAGGGATGTCCACAGCGCGCTCCAGGCGCCGTACATCCCGGCCTGGCGTACGCAGGCCCGCCACAGGTCGGGCGAGCGTCGCACCAGGCCCGGCATCGCGGTGAGGCCGGCGAAGAGGTGGCCCTCGCGGGCGCGGCGGCGCTCGGCGGGGAGGGCGGCCGCGGTCAGCAGGCCCAGGGCCGTGGTGAGGACGGCCGCGCCCAGGAACACCGCCCGCCAGCCGAACGCCTGTCCGGCGAGTCCGCCGAGGACCCGCGCGGCGACGATGCCGGTGAACAGTCCGGCGATGACGGCGGCCACATGCCGGGCGCGCCGGTCGGCGGGCGCGCGTTCGGCGACCAGCGGCACGAGGAGCTGCGGGACGACGGTCGCGGCCGAGGCGACGAGCACGGCCGCCGCGAGGGCGCCGGTCCCGGCGGCGAAGGCCCCGGCGACCAGGGCCGCCGCGGTGACCAGCGAGAGGACGGCGACCAGTCGGCGCCGGTTCACGCGGTCGCCGAGCGGGGCGAAGAAGAGCAGGCCGGCCGCGTACCCGAACTGGGCGACCGAGGCGATCCAGGCCACGGCCGAGGGCGTCGAGCCGAAGTCGTGGGCGATGAGGGGGAGCAGCGGGGCCGCGAGGTAGATGTTGGCGGCCGTGACGGCGGTGCAGAGAGCGATGAGGACGCGGAGGAGGTTCCGACCCCGGGAGGCGGCGGCGCCGGGGGTCGGACGAGAGCCGTGGGCCGGGCCGCCGGTCGGGGCAGGGGCCGGGCCGTGGGCCGGGTTGGCGGACGGACCGGCGGACGGACCGTGGGTCGGGCTGGGGGTCGGACTCGGACCGTGAATCGGGTCGCCAGTCGGGCCGGCGGACGGACCGTTGGCCGGGCCGGCGGACGGGCCACGGGTCGGCCCCCCGGTCGGACCGTGGGTAGGTGTCTGCCGGGGCGGGGTGCTCGTGTGCTGGGGGGCGGTGACCGGGGACGGCGAGGTCGCCATGGCGGAGATGCTCCTTCGAGCCGACTCTAGTAACTAACCAGTTGGTTGGAACGGAGGGTGCAACAGCCTGCCGCCGACGCGCATTCCCTGTCAACCAACTAGTTGGTTACCTACCTGATCGCGTGGCTACGATGTGCCCATGGCAACGACCAGGGACCCCGAGGCCACCAAGGCGCGGATCTTCGATTCGGCCGTCGCGGAGTTCGCCCGCTACGGCATCGCGGGCGCCCGCATCGACCGCATCGCCGCCGAGGCCAAGGCGAACAAGCAGCTCATCTACGCCTACTTCGGCAACAAGGCGGAGCTGTTCTCCCAGGTCCTCGGCCGCTGCATGGTCGATCTCGCCGCCGCCGTCCCCGTCGACCCGGACGACATCGAGGGCTGGATCGACCGGCTGATGGACTACCACGCCGCCCACCCCGAACTCCTGCGTCTCCTCTACTGGGAGGGCATCGAGTACGGCACGGCCGAGCTGCCCGACGAGGCGGAACGCCAGCAGCACTACGCGCTCAAGGTCGCCGCCGTGCGGGACGGCCAGGACCGGGGCGTGATCACCGACGCCATCCCGGCCCCCGACCTGCTCTTCCTGCTGGTCGCGATCGCCAACTGGACCACCGTCGTCCCCCAGATGAGCCGCATCCTGGCGGGCGTCGAGGACACCGACCGCGTCCGCCTGCGGGCCTCCGTCAAGGAGGCGGCGCGCAGGCTCATCGCGAAGCCCTGACCCTAGTTGGTGCCGATGCGCGCCAGCAGGTCCACGATCCTGCCCTGCACCTCGGGGCTGGTCGACCGCTCGGCGAGGAAGAGAACCGTCTCCCCCGACGCCAGCCGCGGCAGGTCCGCCTGGTCGACCGCGGCCGTGTAGACGACCAGCGGAGTGCGGTTGAGCTGGCCGTTCGCCCGCAGCCAGTCCAGGATCCCGGACTGACGGCGATGCACCTGCATCAGGTCCATCACGACCAGGTTCGGCCGCAGCTGCCCGGCGAGCGTGACGGCGTCCGCGTCGCTCGCCGCCCGCGCGACCTGCATCCCGCGCCGTTCCAGCGTCGAGGTCAGCGCCAGCGCGATCTCGGCATGCTGCTCGATGAGCAGCACCCGCGGCGGATGCTGCTCGCTGTCGCGCGGCGCGAGCGCCTTCAGCAGAACGGCGGGGTCGGCGCCGTATGCCGCCTCGCGCGTCGCCTGCCCGAGCCCGGCCGTGACCAGCACCGGAACCTCCGCGGCGACGGCGGCCGTACGCAGCGACTGCAGAGCGGTCCGGGTGATCGGCCCGGTCAGCGGGTCGACGAACAGCGCGGCCGGGAAGGCGGCGATCTGCGCGTCGACCTCCTCGCGCGAGTGCACGATCACCGGCCGGTAGCCCCGGTCGCTGAGCGCCTGCTGCGTGCTGACGTCCGGCGCCGGCCACACCAGCAGCCGACGCGGGTTGTCCAGCGGCTCCGGCGGCAGCTCGTCGTCCAGCGGCTGCGACCGCGGCGGATCCGCCACCTCGACGGCCCCACCGGGCCCGTCCAAGGGCTCGGGCCCCTCGGCGGCGTTCTCGTCCGGCGCCCCTATGGCATACGACCGCCCGGCGCCCTCGGTCGCCGACCCGGGCACGAGCCGCGTCTGACCGGCGAGGGAGGGATGCGGAAGGGGCGAGGAGGCGGACGTCGGGGCAGGTGCGCGGGTGGGCGTCGCGGTGGACTGTGGCGCCTGGGCCCCGACGGCCTGCGACGGCATCGGCATCTGCGGGGCCACCGACGCGTGCGGGGCCTGCGGTCCGACGGGCTGCTCGGCCGACGGGTGCGGGCGCGCCGTCTGCTCCGGTCGGCCCGTCTGCTCCGGGCGGGCGGCCGGGTCGGGCGGCGTCCCCAGCTTGCGGCGCCGCCCGGAAGCACCGGGGCCGTTCGGGGCAGGGGTGGCCGGCGCCTGCTGGGGCTGCGGCTGGAGCTGCTGCACCTGCGCGGCCTGCCGGGTGAAGGGCACGCCCTGCCCCAGGGTGCGCACGCTGATCGCCCGCCCCTGCGTCGAGTTGGGGTCCATGGGCAGACCCGACGCGGCCTCGGCGGGCAGCGGCTGCGCCGCCCGCGGCTGCCCTACGACGGCCTCGGGCGGAAGCGGGGTGCCTCCACCGGGCGTCTGCGCGGCCGGGCCCCCCGGCATGGCCTGCGCGGGGGCGGGCGCCGCTTCGGCCGGGAGCGGCTGCCCCTGACCGGGCGCGGGGGGTACGGCAACGGCCGGGTTGAGGCTGCCGACTGCCTGCGCGACACCGGCCCGCTGGACACCGTCCCCCGCCTGGGCCTGGGCCTGGGCCTGGGATTGGGCCTGGGGGAGACCCTGTGCCGGGACGGCGGCCTGGGCCCCCGCGGCCACGCCCTCCCCGGCCATGCCGACAGCCTCCGCGGGCTGGGCGACGGCCCGGCGGCGGCGACCCGTGGGCGCGTTCGTGGGGTGCGGCTGGGGCGGGGTGTGGTCGTCGGCCTGGTCGTGGGGGACGGCGTCGTGCCGCCCATGGTCGACCGCCGCCTCCTCGGAGGAACCCTGAACCGGCACCTGCGCCGGCGCCTGCGCGTGGCCGCCCTGACCAGAGGCCTGGACCTGCGCGGGAATCGGCACCTGGCCGGGAACCGGGGCCTGCGCGGGAATCGGCGCCTGGGCGGGAATCGGGGCCTGGGCGGGCACCTGAACCACTCCCGCCCCCTGAACCGCTCCCGCCCCCGGAACCGCTCCAGGAGCCGGAACCGGAAGTGGGCTTGCGGGAAGAGGACCAGCAACAGGAAGGGGACCCGAGGCAGGAAGAGGCCCATGAGCCGGCACGGTACCCGAGGCGGGAACAGCCCCCTGACCAGGCACGGGACCCGACGCCGGGACGGGCCCGTGAGCGGGGATCGGTGCCTGACCGGGCACGGGACCCGATGCCGGAACAGCCCCTTGCGCGGGGACAGGCCCGTGCGTGGGGATCGGCCCCTGCGCGGGAACAGGCCCCTGACCGGGCGCGGGACCCGACGCCGGAACAGACCCCTGCGTAGGAACAGGCCCTTGTGCCGGGATCGGCCCCTGCGCCGGAGTCGGTCCCTGTGCCGGAATCGGGCCCGCGGCCCGGGACTGGTCGGCCGTGTTCGTGCCGCCGGAGCCGTCCGGCGTCCGGTCGGCCTCCGCGGGCGGCAGGGCGAACACCGCACGCGGCCCCGCCTCCTGCGCGGCGGCGCGCTCGTTCGCCGCGGCCAAGGCACGCCGACGGCGCCCGGTCGGCTGCCCGCTCTCCACCTGCGTACCGGCATCGGCAACTGCATCGGTATCGGTATCGGTACCCGTGCCCATGCCCGTCGGCGAGGCGTCGGCCGGCGGTGCTGCGCTCGCGAGCGCCGGCAGCGCGGCCGGCAACGCGTTCTGGGGCTGCTGGCCGCCCTCCGGCGCGTGCCGGGCCCGCCGTCCGCCCGGAGCCGGTACGCCCTGCGGCGGTACGGTGCCGCCGAGCCCCGTACCCGAGGCGGCGGTCCCCGCCGCATGCTCGGCGGCCGTGACGACAGCGCCCTCGCTCACACCCCCGTCGACCGCCGCACCGAACGCCGTGCCGACACCGCCGTCGACCCCCGGCTCGGCCCCCACGACGGCGACCTCGGCCGACCGTCCGCGGCGCCGCCCGGTACCGCCGGAACCCTCCGCACCGTCCGCGCCATCCGCACCCTCCGCGTCCGCGTTCGCGGACACCTCACCCGGCGTCTGCTCGCCCGTCTGCTCCCCGGCCGGGGCGGCGGAGGCGGCACGCCTGCGCCGCCGTCCGGTCGGAACCGCCGCCTCCGCGCCGGCACCGCCCTCGGCGCCCGGGCTGTCACTCTCCAGGAAGGCGTCCACAGAGGACCGTCGGGCCCGCCGGCGCCCACCGGCGCCCTGCTCGCCCGGAGTCTCCTCCGCCGAAGCCACGCCCATGCCCATGCCCATGCCCATGCCGGCGGCCATGCCCGCATCCGGGCCTGCGCCGGACGCGAGGGCGGGCAGCGCCATGGCCGCCGGAGCCGCCACGGCCCCCGCCCCGCCGCCGAGCGGCACCTCGAGGACATACGCGCTGCCGCTCATGCCCGGCACCTCGTGCGTCTGGAGCACGCCCCCGTGCGCCCGCACGATCCCGCGCACGATCGGCTCGTGCACGCGGTCGCCGCCGGCGTACGGCCCGCGCACCTCGATGCGTACGACCTCGCCGCGCTGGGCGGCCGCCACCACGACGGTGTTGTCCATGTAGCCGCCCGCCGATACGGGCGCGTTGCCGGTGGCGTCGACGCCCGCGACGTCCGCCACGAGGTGCGCGAGCGCGGTCGCGAGGAGCCGCGCGTCGACCTCGGCCTCGATGGGCGGCGCGTGCACCGCGAACTGCACCCGCCCCGGCCCGATGAGCTCCACCGCACCGTCGACACCGGCGGCGACGACGGCGTCCAGCATCACCTTCGTCCGGACGACCGACTCCGCGCCGGTGTCGAGACGCTGATAGCCGAGCACGTTGTCGATGAGCGTCGTGATCCGCGAGTACCCCGCCGACAGGTGATGGAGCACCTGGTTGGCCTCGGGCCACAGCTGGCCGGCGTCGTCCGCGGCGAGCGCGGCCAGCTCGCGGCGCAGCTCGTCCAGGGGGCCGCGCAGGGAGTCCCCGAGCAGGGTGAGCAGCTGGTCGTGCCGCCCGGCGAGCGCCTCGTACCGGTCCTTCTCCCGCTCCCCGAGCGCGGCGTACCGCTCGTCGCCCGCCGCGAGCTCCTCCTCGTGCCGCTCGCGCAGCTCCTCGACCTCGGTGACGTGCTGCTGGCGCAGCGCGGTGAGGTCGGAGGCGTGCTCCTCGGAGAGCTTCTCCAGCTCCTCCTCGTGCCGCTTCTCGACGGCGTCCTTCTCCTCGGCGAGGGCGTCATAGGGCCGCCGGTCCGTGAAGGTCATGACGGCGCCGACGAGTTGGTCGCCGTCGCGCACGGGAGCGGTGGTCAGGTCGACGGACACCTTCTCCCCGCCCTTGGACCACAGCACCTGCCCGCGCACCCGGTGCTTGCGCCCGGAGCGCAGGGTGTCGGCGAGCGGCGACTCGTCGTACGGGAACGACGAGCCGTCGGCGCGCGAGTGCAGCACGAGGGTGTGCAGCTCCTTGCCGCCGAGATCACTCGCCCGGTAACCCAGAATCTGGGCGGCGGCCGGGTTGACGAGCACGATCCGCCCGTCGGTGTCGGTGCCCACGACGCCCTCGGCCGCGGCCCGCAGGATCATCTCGGTCTGCCGCTGCGAACGCGCCAGCTCGGCCTCGGTGTCCACCGTGCCGGACAGATCGCGTACGACGAGCATCAGCAGCTCGTCGGAGGCGGAGGCGTAGCCGTAGCCGTCGTAGGCCTGCTGGCCGTTCTCGAGATTGGCGCTGGTGACCTCGACGGGGAACTCGGACCCGTCCGTCCGCCGGGCGACCATCCGGGTCGGCTTGGTCCGGCCCCGCGGGTCCATGTGGTCGGGCCGCCGCATGGAGCCCGGAATGAGCTTGGAGTCGAACTCCGGAAGGAGATCGAGCAGCCCACGCCCCACCAGCGCCGTGCCCGGCGTCTCGAACGCCTCGAGCGCGATGGTGTTCGCGTTGACGACGGTCCCATTGGCGTTGACCAGCACCAACGCGTCGGGAAGCGCATCGAGTATGGCTGCGAGGCGAGCAGCGCCTCGGGATGGCCTGCTGCTCACGAGTCGCTTCCTCCCTGTTACCGCACCTTGCCGACCGTTCGGGCCATCTTGCCAACCGGCCCGCAGCGTGTCACGCGAGGGAGTCTAAGGGCTGGGGTCCCGTCGGCGACGCCGGATGAGAGGGAGCTCGCACGACGAAGTGACACAGAACGTATGTCCTGGCCTGTCGCCGTGCGTCGTCGCGCACGACCGGCAGCTCAGGCTTTGCGGGACCTTCGCGCGACTTTTACGGAACGGGCGCTTCCGTAGTGAGCCATCGGCGAGAAACCGCCCGAGGGCCCCAGAACCCCGACCGACCGGAACCGGGCCGACCGCCCCAACGTCGCCACGTCGCTGTGTCAGCGGGTGGGGGCCGGGCGCAGGCCCGGCAGCAGCGGTACGAGCCGGTCCCACCGCTCGATCTGACAGCCGTCGCTGCGGTCGTACGTCGCGTCGACCGGGCGTCCGGCCCAGCGCCCGGTGACATGGGCGGTGGCCGGCCCGCCGTACCGCATGGTGCAGACGCCGCCGTCCGGGGCCGGCGCGAAGGCCTCCCGGCCCCACCGGGTGTTGCGGTCCACGGCGCGACAGGCGCGTCCCACGTCCGGGTGATCGCCGCGCTCGGGGTGGCAGTACACCTCGAACGTCCCGTCGGCTCGCCCACCGGCGTGCCGCACGGTGACCGTCAGATGATCGCCGGGGACCTGGTCCTCGTCCCGCACGGGCGGCGGCGCGAGGGGGCCACCCGCCGTGCCGGCATACCCGGACGCGGGGGCGGGGCCGACGAGCACCGAGGCGATCACGGCGGCACAGGCGGTGACGGCGAGCCGTCGAAGCGGGGTGACCTGGAACATGACCGGACTAACGCCGCCCCGCCGACGACGTTGCGCCCCGACAACGGCTTTGCCCTGCGGCCCGCCTGCCTAGTACCGTGGATGCCGATTGGTGACACGCCGCTCGACTGTGTCATCATCTGCACGCACCACTCGCACGCACGCGAGCGGTTGTGCTGGAGGCGTCGCCTAGTCCGGTCTATGGCGCCGCACTGCTAATGCGGTTTGGGCCTTCAAGCCCATCGAGGGTTCAAATCCCTCCGCCTCCGCTCGATCATCGAAGCCCCGGTCCTCGGACCGGGGCTTCGTCGTGTCCCCCACAGGACCCTCTGGAGTCGTTTCCCCAGGTCACAAGGGGTATGGCGAACGGATTTCACATGGCGGCGGCAGTCATGTAATGTTCTTCCTGTCGCCGCGAGCGGCCCGGAAGGGCCAGAAGCAAAGACAGAAAAACCGAATAACAAGCACTCGTAGCTTAACGGATAGAGCATCTGACTACGGATCAGAAGGTTGCAGGTTCGAATCCTGCCGAGTGCACAGCAAACCAGAGGCCCTAAGGATCACTCCTTAGGGCCTCTGGCTTTTGCGTTGACGGCAGTGATTGACGGCAACCGTCTTTCGAGGTCGATCAGACGGCCGCCAGGACACCGGCCGAGCCGTCGTCATCGTCCCCGTCGTTGCCGTCACCCCTCAGGGCATCCCCGACACGATCGAAAGCCGAGCGCTGCGAGTCGAGCCGGACGAAGGTGTAGATGTCCATGGTCACGCGGATCGAGCTGTGGCCGAGTACCTCCATGATCATGCGGGCGTCGGCGCCCTGTTCGTGGAGTAGCGACGCGCAGGTGTGCCGCAGGTCGTGAAAGCGGACCTTGCGGACGCCGGCCCGAATGGACAGCGTTCGGCGCTCCCGCCGCCGTGGCTGACTTTCGGTGGCTCAGGTCAGAACTGCGTCTCCGATGACCGAAGTTCAACAGCCCTCCTCTCTAACTCGACAACAGCAAGCAGGGGTTGACGCCGCACCCGAATCCGCACACGCCGACCGCCCCGGTACCATCGGCACCGGGGTCCTGATCAGGGCTTCCACGACCGGACCACCCGGAATGCTGTCCAGGCTGAGGGGTGGTCCGGTCTTTTGTTGTTGGCGTCCGCGCACGGGTGACGCGAGACGAGTCGGGGCTTCGGGATTAGATCAGGGCTTTGACCACCTCGTAGACGGTGGGCCGATCCTCCGGAGCATGGCTGAGCATCGCGTCGACCAGTTCGCACAGCTCACCGGGCACCTTCACGGGCCGGCGTCGGCCGTTGGCCACTGCCTCTCGCTGTACGGGGCGCGGAGCGTCGTCCGGGTACTCGACAGCCCGCCAGCCCGTGGCAGAAATGAGCAGTGAGGCCCCGAGGGCGTAGATGTCGGCTTCCTGCGTCGGCTCCGCTTCCCCCGTGTCGAGCACGCTCCGGGCGATCTCGGGTGCCTCGTAGTGGACGAGACATCCGCGGAACGGGAAGTCGTACCCCTTGGGTACCTGCCCGCCCCGAGCCAAGGCGAGGTCGATGAGATGCGTTCGTTCCGGCCCGATGATGAAGTGGGCGGGCTGCACATCACCGTGAGCCCAGCCCCTTACGTGAAGGTCAGCGAGCGCTTCGGCGCATCGTCGGGCCACGCTGGTGTGCGGCTTGATGGCCGAGCCTTTCTTACGACACGGCTCCCACAGCGTGTACAGGTCAGGCCCTTCGTGCCACGGCTGGAAGTTCCAAGTGCCGTGCTCCCACTCGCCGTACGCGATCTCCGCAAGTCCCAGGCGATGCAGAACGGCGCCCTCACGTGCGGGCGCAAGCGCGGTCCAGGGCTGGGCGGGCCACTCGGCCGTGGCCTCGATTGGATAGCCGAGCTTCACGGCGTAGTGGCCCCGGCCGCTCTCCACTTCCCAGACGGTGGAGCCCCGGCGGTTGATGACCAGGCGCTGCGTCGTAGGCATGAGCGCGTCGAGCACCACGATCGGCAGTTCAGGGGACGAGCCGGACAACGTGCTCCCTCTTTCTTCCGGACGTACGCGGCCGACCGTGAGCCAAGGCCGGCCGCGTTGCGCTTGTTGGGGGTGCTACTGACCGTAGGGGCGACCGCAGTCCGAGTCGCACTGGGCGAGGTTGGTGCCGTTGACGGTCCACAGATCGTCGAAGACCACGAACCCGGCCGCCTTCATGGCGCGAGCCGAGGCCGAGACCATCTCGGGGTCACGTCGGCCCGCACCGGGCTTCGGGTTGTGGTGCAGGAACCGGCCCGCGTACCGCTCGCACAGCTCCGCGTAGTCCTTCGTGTGGAGGATGAGCGCGTGCAGGCCGAGGTCCACGTCGTCGGACGGGACCATGGGGACGGTGGCGGACGCCGCCGTGACCGCGAACGCGAGCGCCTGGTCCGCGATGCGCTCGGCCCGCTCGGGCGACTGCCCGTCGTGCGTGACCACGAAGTGGGTGAGGCTCTCGAACAACTCCTCACCTGCCACCACGCGACCGGTTTTCTGAACGTTCGCTGTTGCCGTCATGTGCAGTCTCCTCGTGTGAGGTGGTGCAGGGCGTTTTCCCGCCGTCGTGATCGCCGAGTTCTGCTCGAAGACGATCTAGCGGGGGCTTGGAGGCCAGTCCCGGACGGGGTGGGGAGCCGGAATGTCGGCACCCGTCCGGGGCGGCCGGTCTACTGGCGAGGCCGATCCATCACAGGCCAACTCGGCTGTTGCCGTTTCTCACGGCCAGCCGCGCGCTCAGTTCCTCCCGAGCACTGGGCTTTACGACGTCGTCCGGCAGGGCGTCCCACTCTCTGCCCCCGGCGATCGGCCGCATCTGCACACGGCCGCCGACCTGACCCATGACGACGCCGATGCGACCGTTGGCACTGTCCTTCGCCAACTCGCCGACACCTGGCCTGTTTTGCTGATTGCTCGCCATATACAGGAGGTTCCTGCCGCCCATCGGGACGCTGGAACCACCGACAAACCCCACTTTGGGACGTCCCGAGTCGGGTAGAACGTCCCTAGTGCCGTCCCGGGATGTTAGGAGAGATTGAGATGCCGAACGAGAGGTTACGTGCTGCTATGGCGGCCGGCGGCTGGACGTACAACGCCCTCGCGGACAAGGTCGAAGTCGATCCCAAGTCCGTCGAACGATGGGTCAACCTGGGGCGTACGCCGCGCCGTGCCACGGCCATGTTGGCAGCAGAAACGCTAGGAGAAGACGTGCACGCTCTATGGCCATCGCTCAGGCAGGCACGCCCCGCCCGCGCCGTCAGCCCGGAACTTGTGGCCCTCTACGACCAGCGGGCGGACATCCCCGTCTCCACCTTCGTGGACATGCTGACCCAGGCCCGCGAGCAGATTGACGTCCTGGTGTACGCCGCCGTCTTCTTGCACGAGGCGTACCCGAGACTCAACGAGCTCTTGAAGGAGCGAGCGGCCGAGGGCTGCGCAGTCCGCATCGCAGTCGGCGACGCGGACAGCCCCAACGTCCAACAGCGGGGCGAGGAGGAAAAGTTCGGCCACGGCATCCAGTCACGTTGCCGCCTCGCGCTGATGCACTACCACCCCCTCGTCGGGGTACCCGGCATCGAGGTGCGGACCCACGCCACCACGCTCTACAACTCGATCTACCGTGCCGATGATCAGGCGCTGGTCAACGCTCATGTCTGGGGCGTGAACGCCTACAGCGCCCCTGTCTGGCACGTGCGCCGGAGTAGGGCAGGCAGCATGTTCGACACGTACGCCCACAGTTTCGACGCGGTGTGGGCGACAGCGACGCCAGTCCGAGAAGGGTGACCATGGCACGGACCGAGTACTACGACGATCCGGACGCCCCGAAGCCCAACAGTCTGGTCGTCGCGGCGTCTGCGGTGGTCACTGACGACGAAGGGCGCATTCTTCTCCAGCGTCGACGAGACAACGATCTCTGGGCGCTGCCAGGCGGCGGCATGGAGATGACAGACTCGCTGCCCGGGACCGCCGTCCGTGAGGTGAAAGAGGAAACAGGCCTGGACGTGGAGATCACCGGGCTCGTCGGGACCTACACCGACCCGCGCCACGTCATCGCCTACACGGACGGTGAGGTGCGTCGACAGTTCAATGTCTGCTTCACCGCCCGAGTGGTCGGCGGACGACTTGAGATCTCTCACGAATCCACGGAGCTGCGCTTTGTCTCGGAGGAGGAGCTGACCAGGCTGCCCATGCACCACACGCAGTGGCTACGGCTTCGGCACTTTCTGGAGCACCGCGAGCGGCCGTACATCGGCTGACTTCAGTCGGATAGTGGTCCTCAGACCCGGGGTGTGTCCAGGGACAGTCGCCACTGTTGACCTGTAGTTGAAAACCATCATCCCCTATGAGCGCCCGTGATTAAAGAGGTGGAATCACTGGATTAGCTCTTCTATTTGACGCGTAAGCATCTCGCATTCATTTCGATTTGCGGGATCATCGCGCCAAATATCAAAAACTACTCGAAGGCAGTAGTTTTGGTCCTGTCCAGTTCGATACGAAAGCATTTTGAGCCATCGATGATGCTCGAGTCCGAGCATTTCCGCTAGATAGACGTTAATTGATGCTACAGAGCAGTCAAGTCTCTCCGCCAGCTTGCCGGGTTGAGTCGCTGCATATTTGAAGAAGACCTTCTCCGGAGGTTCATTTCCCGGCAGGCTTAGAACTGCGAGATCCCGAGGGCGCTTATTACGCTGGTCTCCGTCTAGAATTGCCACGGACTTCAACCGCCTGGACGCGGACAGTGCTTTTGCGGTTGTGATGACATCTTGCCATGATCCGGCGGTGATCACATCGCACTCGCTCATCGCTGTAAACTTGTGCGCCGAAAGAATCAGCCTTAGGGTATTTTCTGCCACACCGTCTTCGACTATGAGAATTGACCGGAGCGGGTTTTCTATGCCCAATGTGTCGCGCAAGTCTGACGCCCGTGACGGAGCAACCACGACCGGCCCCGAGGTGGGACGTACACACATTCGCACCCAATCCAATGGAACTCGATTCAGGAACGCTGTCGAATGTGTCGTCAAGATAACTTGTGCCTTGGAAGTGCGGGCTAGCCTTGCAAGCTCATCAAGCAGAGCCGCCTGCCCGCGGGGGGCGATGTTCGCTTCTGGCTCATCAAGGAGGGCGATTCCTCCCCATGCCTTAAGTGCCCATCTCAGAAAATGAACGCGCAACTCTCCGTAACTCATTGAGTAAGAGTCGATCCAATTTGCGCCCCGGCGCGCTCTCACATAGGGCCAGATCGGCGAGAACTTGGGATCAGTCTCGACTGGGATATAGAGAACTTCGTCGTAAGTTACCCCAAGGATATCTCTGAGCGCCTCCCTATCGGAGCGATTCTGAATCTCAGGTTCCCCGGCGGAATGCCTTTCCAGATTCTTGATTCTGAAATCCTGAAAGAACATGTTGATTTCACTGGACAGGGTGTGCGGCGTTAGGAGATTCGGGAAAATCGGATCGCCGGATTCCAGGATCTCCTGGGGTACTCTCCTTTCTTCGGTATATTCATTTAGGTTGGCGGTGAAACTTACGGTTCGATCGCCCCTTCGTAGTGACACCTTGCAGCGTCCCTTGAGTGCGGGACGGGCCTCGCTCGAAAGGGGCTCAATCCCAAAAAAAGGCGGATCGTCGGAGTGTCTTGATCCTCTCCTCAGGGACTCTGCAATGTATCCGAGCAGCGAACTCTTTCCTGATCCATGCAAACCGCAGATGACGGCAAAAGGTGGGAATGTAACTTTCTGATTCGGGAATGCAGATTCGTCGGAAAATTCGATATCGATCACTTGGTCGACGGGCTGAAATGTCTGCATGGACTTCCAGAGGCGCGCCGCCGAATGAGGAATAGCGGTCAACTTTATACACCATCTTCCCTGTGCTCGGGCTGGATTTTTCCTAGGTGATCGAGGTGTGCGGATTCTAGCCGTTTTCTCTCGTTGGGCATCGTAGTTTCAGGCAAGCGGCTGACTGCTGTGTGCGCGGCACGGGCGTGGCAGGGCTGGAGTGGAGCGGGGCCAGAACGCAGGTCCGGTCGCGCCGTACCGCGCGCGATGAGCGGAGCGGGCCGCCTAACTCTCAACCAGCCTCGGCCTGAAGTCTTGTCCGTGCTGCGAGTCGGCATTGGCCGACGCCACCGTTCAGCGCTGACGGCAACCCTGACGGCAACGACGGCACACAAAGGCCGTTGATCACGACTGTCAGCGATCAGCCGGGAGAAAGGCGGAGCCGTCGCGCAACGGCCTGCCCGATCCTACGGATCAGAAGGTTGCAGGTTCGAATCCTGCCGAGTGCACACAGGTCAAAGACCCCGGATCAATCCGGGGTCTTTGTTGTTTCGAGGGCGTACAGCAACGGTTGATGTCAGAGGCTGATGTCAGCCTGCGTCGCCGCCGTCCATCGCTGCGGACAGCTTGCCGAGCGCGGCGCGCACCTCCTCTTCGCTCGCCTCCGCGTACACCTCCATCGGCATGGCGATCTGCGAGTGCCGCAGTATGCGCTGTGCCACCTTCGGGTGGACCTTGAGGGTGACGAGCAGCGAGTTGCACGTGTGCCGGGTGTTCCGGAGTGGGATCACGCGGAGGCCGGCGCGCGGGCGCGCAGGGGCGAACATGCGGGTGAGGTTCCCGGCTCGATGGGCGTCCCGTACTTCGTCGTGAAGACCAGGCCGCGGGTGTCCTGCCGTTGGTCAGCCACTCGCGCACATCCCGGACGGTCAGCTTGTCGAGGCGCTTCGTGCCCAGGTGTGGGTCGATGCAGAGCCGGACGGATCCCTCGTACGAGACGTAGGAGAGGGGGGCCAGATTCGGCTTCACGGACTCAAGCCAGTAGTTGAGGAACGCCGCGACCGTGCGATGCCGAGTCCGCACCGTGCCCTTGCCGGCCTCGCCGTGAAGCTTGATCCACTTCTCGTGGGTCTCCTCGCGGGTCTTGCCGTACACGTACTTGCCCTTGCGGTCGCAATCAGCGCGGCCGCGCGTTCCACGCGTTCTGGCCGGCTCGCACACAACTGGACCAAGGCAAGCTCGACCAGACATGCCACACCGCCACACAAGCTCTGGTGCCCGCATCGGTAGTGGCTTCAGAGCGTGTGTCAGGTCACCTCAAGGAGTTCTACGACCAGTTGGCCCCACACGTACAGGAGACCGACGAGGGACCCACTGCTCACGATCTCGCGGCGGTCGGTCATGCCGCGGATCTCGCTGAGGGGTATCCACTCGATGCGGCCGGACTCGTTTTTCTCCGTAGGCGCCCCGACGTACGTTGCGCCGTCCGCGCGGAAGACATGGTGCTGCGAGTCGGTGATGCCGTTGGCCGGCTCGGCGTAGATCAGGGGCTTGTTGGGACCAGGCCGCCAGCCGGTCTCTTCCAGCACTTCACGGGCCGCAGCTTCCTCGGGAGACTCGCCCTCCTCGACCAGGCCCATGGGCAACTCCCAGGCCCAGGAGTCCGTGATGAAGCGATGCCGCCACATCATCAGCACCTCTTGCCGGTCGTTGACCACAGCGGCCACGGCCAGGTGCCGCAGGCGAACGACGTGGTACTCCCACCTCCGCCCGTCGGGCTGCTGGACGTCCACCAAGCACAGGTTCAAGTTCGGCTGTTTTCGCGTCACAATGACGAGATATGCAGCTGAGGACTTGCACTCCGGGGAGGGGGTAAGCGCCACGGCCACAGGCACGATTGATCGTTCCGTCGTCCTGCGGTAGCAATGCCGGATGATACGTGGCGACAAGGTCGGACTGCGGGCCCGGCACGAGGCTGATATTCCAGTGCTCCATGCGGTGCTTTACAACGACGTGGCAACCCGGTCACACCAGGATCCTCGGCCCTGGCATCCGATACCGCCGGGGTCTGCCTACTCTCCCTATGTGGTCGCCGAACCGTCGGACGAGGCAGCACCCTTTTCGGTGGTGGAACTCGATTCGCAGGAACTCGTCGGCGCCGCCTCGCTGTGGGGCATCGACGCGCACAACAGGTCGGCGCATCTGGGGATCTCCGTGCTCCCTGACTTCCGCGGCCGTGGGTTCAGCTCGGACATCGTCCGTGTGCTGTGCGAGTACGGGTTCGTGGTACGCGGACTGCAGCGACTTCAGGTGGAGACCATGGCGGACAACGCGCCGATGATCGCGGCAGCGAAGCGGGCCGGGTTCACGATCGAGGGCACGTTGCGGCGCTCGGCCTGGGTATATGGAGCATTCGTCGACCAGGTGATCCTCGGCCTCCTCGCTCATGAGTGGACGCCCTAAGAGTGAAGAGGTTGGGGGCGGCTGTTGGTGTGCTGTCAGAGTTGCTGAGGACGCTGGGCCTGAAGATCATTCACGGCGGCGTAGTCATGGGAGTTTGACGGCAGCTCTGACGGCAACGAGGGTCGGCGGCTAGTGCTTGCGGAGTTCCTCCCGGTAGGCGTTCGCCAGGGTCGTCGCGCGGGTGAACCAGTCCGTCAGGACTGCGATCTCGGCGGGTGAGTAGTCGGCGAAGAGCGCGTTCAGGCGGTCGTAGTGCGGTGCGTAGAGCTCGTAGACCCGGGCGACCGCCGACGGTACGGCGGCCACGCGCACGCGGCGGCGGTCCTCGGGGTCGGCGCGGCGGGTGACGTAGCCGGCCCGTTCCAGGCGGTTGAGGATGCCGGTGACCGCGCCCGTGGTGACGTGGACGCGGGTGGCGAGGTCGCCGGCGGTGAGGAGGTTCTCGCCGGCCTGGATGACGTAGGCGAAGCAGGTCAGGTCGGAGACGTTCAGGCCCAGGCGCTGGGCCATCTCCTGTTGGCCGATCATGCTCGCCGCGATGAGGTCGTCCATCGCCGAGAGGGCTTGGGCGGGGGTCGCGGCGGGGCGAGGAGGGGGTGGCGTGGTGGTCATCGCGGGGGCCCGGGCCCTTTCGTGGTGGGTTCTTGCTGGGTCCTTGTTATCCGCTTTCGGTTTGTCTTACCTTGTAAGAAGTTTAGGTTCGCGACTTCTTAGATCGTGAGGTAAATGGGGTCGGGGCAGCAGCACGAGGGACATCAGTACGACGAAGGGCACACCGTCGCCGGCTGGACGGGTGTCGGGATCGCGGCCGTCGGGACCGGCGTGGCGGGGGTCGGGGTGTGTGCCGTGGCCCCCGTGCTGATCGCCGGTGGGCTCGCTGTCGTGGGCGTGAGCGCGCTGGTCACCTGGGGGCTGCATCTCACCGGGTGGGGCAAGCCGCCGGGGGCGCGGCCCCGGGCGGAGTGGGGGATGCGGGTGCGGGACCCGGGCGCTCGGGGCGGTCATCCGGGGTGTGTCGGGTGCCGGCTCGCCGGGCGCGCGCCCAAGGGCGAGAGGCCGGGCGAGGGCGCGTTGTCAGTGCCGGGGCCTACCGTTGCTGGTGATGGCACAGGCATGGAAGTGCGCGGGGCTGTGGTGGTCGGCGCAGGGGCCCGTCCTGATGTGGGACGGGGGGCGTCGTAGCCCGCTGTCCTGGGGGAAACAGGTGGCCTTCGGGGTCGCGGAGGGGGGTGTACGGCAGTGTGTCGGGGCCCGTGGGCATGCGTGTCCCCGGGGAGTGGTCGTGTCGGGGCGGAGCACGGGCGGCCGGTGCGAGGAGTGCGGGCGGCTGGACCGGGCGCACTCCGTCGCGGCGGACCGGGTCGCCGACGATCCGCGGCCGTACCGGGTGTACCTGGCCTGGTTCGGTCCAGGGCTCGTCAAGGTCGGGATCACGGGCGTGGAGCGGGGGTCGGTGCGGCTGCTGGAGCAGGGGGCGGTCTGCTTCACATGGCTCGGCGCCGGACCGTTGATGGCCGCCCGGCGCACCGAGGAGCTGCTGCGGGCGGCGCTGCGGGTGCCGGACCGGATTCCGTACGCGCAGAAGCGGGCGGTGCGTGCCGCGCTGCCCGACACGGAGGAGGAACGGGCGGGTGAGATACGGGAGGTGTATGAGCAGGCAATGGAACTGGTCGGCTGGCCAGAGTCGTTGGAACCTGCGCCGTGCCAACCCGTGGATCATGTGCGGGCGTTCGGGCTCGCCGGGGCGCCGGCCGCTCTCGGCGAAGTGAGCGAGCTCGTCGCCGGGGGCTCGGTGAGCGGGGAACTGGTGGCGGCCGCCGGGCCCGATCTGCACCTGGCCGCCCCGGGCGGGGTGGTCGTTCTGGACACGCGGTTGTTGCGGGGGTGGGAGCTGGTTCCGGTGGGCAGCGGTGAAGTCACCTTTCCCGTACGCCACTTCGACATCGGCACGGGACACCTTCAGGACGGACTGTTCTGAGGGCGAGCGGAGTGCGGGCGCGCGGAAGTGCGGGCGCGCGGGTTGCGGAAGACCGCGGGGCCGGAGGGCATACCGTCCCGGTGGTGTGAGGGCCGGGTCGGGGTGGGGCGTGGGGTTCCCAGGTGTTGCCTGAGAGGTCCCTGTGCGTTTCTCAGCGAAATCACAGATAAGTGAAAGAGTGCTCTCAGGGGACCCCGACAAGGTGTCCACCATGACCACGACCTCGCCCCAGGGGCGCACCGAACTGCTGAGGCCGGACGGGAGCCCCGTCCGAGTGCTTGTGGTGGACGACGAGATGTCGATCACCGAGCTGCTGTCCATGGCCCTGCGCTATGAGGGATGGCAGATCCGGAGCGCCGGTGACGGCACGGGCGCGCTTCAGACCGCCCGTGAGTTCCGGCCCGACGCCGTCGTCCTGGACATGATGCTGCCGGACATGGACGGGCTGACGGTCCTGGGGCGGCTGCGGCGTGACCTGCCGGACGTTCCGGTGCTGTTCCTCACGGCCAAGGACGCCGTCGAGGACCGTATCGCCGGGCTCACCGCCGGCGGCGACGACTACGTCACCAAGCCGTTCAGCCTGGAAGAGGTCGTGGCCCGGCTGCGGGGGCTCATCCGCCGTTCCGGCGCGGCCGACCGGCGCTCCGAGTCCGTGCTCGTCGTCGGGGACCTCACCCTCGACGAGGACAGCCACGAGGTCTCGCGAGGCGGGGACAACATCCATCTGACCGCCACCGAGTTCGAACTGCTGCGCTACCTGATGCGTAACCCGCGGCGCGTGCTCAGCAAGGCGCAGATACTCGACCGCGTGTGGTCGTACGACTTCGGCGGCCAGGCCAACGTCGTCGAGCTGTACATCTCCTACCTGCGGCGCAAGATAGACGCGGGGCGGGACCCGATGATCCACACCCGGCGTGGCGCCGGATACCTGATCAAGCCCGCTGTGTCATGAGCGGGCGACGACGGCCGCGTGCGCAGAAGAGACGAGCGGGAAAACCGCGCACCCTGCGGACGCGGCTCGTCGTCGTTTCCGTGACCCTGATCGCCGTGATCTGCGCGCTGATCGGAACCGTCACCACCCTGGTGCTGCGGGATCACCTGTACGGCCAGCTCGACGGGCGACTGGGTGAGGTCGCGGCGCGTGCGGCGCCTCGCGGCGGCTTCGCAGGGCCGCCGGACCAGGCGAAGAACGACGCCGTCGTGCCCGGCCGGCAACAGGGCAAGGCGCAGCTGCCCGACCTCGCGCAGCTGGTCAAAGGCCCCCAGTCGGACAGCACCGTCGCGGCCAAGGTCGTGAACGGCGTCATCACCGAGGCCAAGCGGGGTGTGAAGTCCACGAACGACTTCTCGATGGGCAGCAAGTCGCTCACCGAGGCCCAGAAGAAGGTGCTCAACTCCGTCTCCAAGGACGAGAAGACGCACACCGTGGAGCTCCCCGGTCTGGGCGACTACCGCGTCAAGTACGCCAGCAACGACACCTCCAGCTACTACGTGGCCATCCCCACGACGGAGGTCGACAACACCGTCAACACCCTGATCCTCGTCGAGGTCAGCCTCACCGTCGCCGGCCTCATCGCGGCCTCTCTCGCGGGCACCGTGATGGTCGGTGTCGCCACCCGCCCCCTCCGCAAGGTCGCCGCCACCGCCACCCGCGTCTCCGAACTGCCCCTGCACACCGGCGAGGTCAACCTCAGCGAGCGGGTGCCCGAGACCGAGACCGACCCGCACACCGAGGTCGGGCAGGTCGGCGCCGCGCTCAACCGGATGCTGAACCACGTCCACGGCGCGCTGCACGCCCGCCAGGAGAGCGAGATGCGGGTACGGCAGTTCGTCGCGGACGCCAGTCATGAACTCCGTACGCCGCTGGCGTCCATCCGCGGATATGCCGAGCTGACCCGGCGCGGACGGGAGGAGGTCGGGCCCGACACCCGGCACGCCCTCGGGCGGATCGAGTCCGAGGCCGGCCGGATGACCTTCCTCGTCGAGGACCTCCTCCTGCTCGCCCGTCTCGACGCCGGACGGCCGCTGCAGTTCGAGCAGACCGACCTCGTCCCCCTCGTCATCGACACCGTCAGCGACGCCCGCGCCGCCGGACGCGACCACGTCTGGCGGCTCGAACTGCCCGACGAGCCCGCCCTGGTGTCCGCGGACGCGGCCCGGCTGCAGCAGGTCCTCGTCAACGTGCTCGCCAACGCCCGTACGCACACCCCGCCCGGGACGACGGTCACCGCGCGCGTGCAACGGCGCGGGCCGTGGCTGTGCGTGGACGTCCAGGACAACGGTCAGGGCATCCCCGCCGACCTGCTTCCGCATGTCTTCGAACGGTTCGCGCGCGGCGACTCCTCGCGCTCCCGGGCCTCCGGCTCGACCGGTCTCGGCCTCGCCATCGTGCAGGCCGTCGCGACCGCGCACGGCGGCGCCGTCACCGTCGACAGCGTGCCCGGACGGACCGTGTTCACCGTGCACCTGCCGGCACTCGGCCCCGCCGTGCCCCGGCCCGCCCCCGAAACGAACTGGCAACTCGACTCACAGGTCGAGCACAGTGCCACCACATGGGTGCAACAGGACGCCTGACGAGAGTCGACGACATGCGAACCGACTCTTCTCCCGGCACCCTGCCGGCGCGGGAGCACCTCCCGGCCGCCACAGCCGGTACGCCTGTCCTGGACGTAGTGATCCCCGTCTACAACGAGGAGACGGACCTCCAGCCGTGCGTCCGGAGACTGCACGACCACCTGACGCGTACGTTCCCCTACTCCTTCCGCATCACGATCGCGGACAACGCGTCGACCGACACCACTGCCCTGGTGGCGCGGCGGCTGGCGGAACGGCTCCCGGAGGTGAGGAACGTCCGGCTTGAGCAGAAGGGCCGCGGCCGAGCGCTGCGGACCGTCTGGTCGGCGTCGGAGGCCCCGATCCTCGCGTACATGGACGTGGACCTGTCCACCGACCTCAACGCGCTGCTGCCGCTGGTGGCGCCGCTGATCTCCGGCCACTCCGACCTGGCGATCGGCTCCCGGCTCGCCCGTAGTTCCCGGGTGGTGCGCGGGCCGAAGCGGGAGCTCATCAGCCGCGCCTACAACCTGATCCTGCGCGGCTCGCTCCAGGCCCGCTTCTCGGACGCGCAGTGCGGGTTCAAGGCGATCCGGCGTGACGTCGCACAAGTTCTCCTTCCCTTGGTGGAAGACACCGGCTGGTTCTTCGACACTGAGATGCTGGTGCTCGCCGAGCGTGCCGGCCTCCGTATCCACGAGGTGCCGGTCGACTGGGTCGACGACCCGAACTCCACGGTGCACATCGTGAAGACGGCGACCGACGACCTGAAAGGGGTGTGGCGCGTGGGCAAGGCCCTGGCCACCGGTTCGCTGTCCCTCGACCGGCTCACCCGCCCGTTCGGCGACGATCCGCGCGACCGCGACATCCAGGACGTCCCCAAGGGCCTGGCCCGCCAGCTCGTCGGCTTCTGTGTCGTCGGCGGCCTGTCCACCCTCTTCTACCTGCTTCTCTACAGCGGCTTCCGCCAGTTCAGCGGGTCGCAGGTCGCCAACGCGCTCGCCCTGCTGGTGTCCGCGGTCGCCAACACCGCCGCCAACCGGCGCCTGACCTTCGGGGTGCGGGGCGGCGGCGGGGCCGTCAAGCACCAGGCGCAGGGCCTGGTCGTCTTCGGCATCGGACTCGCGCTGACCAGCGGCTCGCTCGCCGCACTGAACGCGGCGACGTCCCACCCCGCGCACTCCACCGAACTGGCGGTCCTCATCGCCGCCAACCTCGCGGCGACGGTGCTGCGCTTCCTGCTCTTCCGCGTGTGGGTCTTCTCCGACCGCCGGGACGGCGACGACCCGGCGGACCAGGCGGGCCCCGCGGACCCGGCGACCACCTCGACGACCCCGACGACCCCGACGACCCCGACCACCCCGACCACCCCGGTCGTCCCGCACGCCCCCTCGCACGCCCCCTCAGCTGCGACGTACCCGACTGCCTCGTCGTACCCGAGCGCGTCCGCGCCCGCGTCCGCGCAGGCCGGCGGCCCCTTCGTGCCGCTGCCGCAGCGCCCGGTCAACCCGCAGCCGGTGCGCCCCCACGAAACCGACCCGGGGGACGCCCGATGACCACCCACCTCGAACAGACGACCGCCTGGGATACGCCGCCGGCCACCGTGCCGGTCACCCCGCGGCACCCG
Organism: Streptomyces sp. NPDC031474; assembly: GCF_055581185.1. Taxonomy (NCBI): domain Bacteria; kingdom Bacillati; phylum Actinomycetota; class Actinomycetes; order Kitasatosporales; family Streptomycetaceae; genus Streptomyces; species Streptomyces sp. NPDC031474. The sequence continues at coordinate 157,705 of NZ_JBVIJX010000004.1, read as the reverse complement.
GCCGTCCCGGCCCCCGAGTCGGGTGAGCCGAAGCAGCCCCTGCACCGCAGACTGTGGCGCGGCCGCCCCGAGGACCCCCGCTGGGCCCGCCCGGCCTTCCTCGGCCTGCTGGCCGCCACCCTCCTCCTCTACCTCTACAACCTGAGCGCCTCCGGCTACGCCAACTCGTTCTACTCGGCGGCAGTCCAGGCCGGCAGCCAGAGCTGGAAGGCCTTCTTCTTCGGCTCGCTGGACGCGGGCAACGCCATCACCGTCGACAAGCCCCCGGCCTCGCTGTGGCCGATGGCCCTGTCGGTCCGGATCTTCGGCCTGAACTCGTGGGCGATCCTCGCTCCCGAGGTGCTGATGGGCGTCGGCACGGTCGCCGTCGTCTACGCCTCCGTGCGCCGCCGGTTCAGCCCCGCGGCCGGTCTGATCGCCGGCGCGGTGCTCGCGCTGACCCCGGTCGCCGCGCTGATGTTCCGGTTCAACAACCCGGACGCGATGCTGGCCCTGCTGATGGCCGTGGCCTGCTACTTCGTGGCCCGCGCGCTGGAGGACGGCCGGACGAAGTGGCTGGTGTGGGCCGGTGCCGCGATCGGCTTCGCCTTCCTCGCCAAGACGCTCCAGGCCTTCCTCATCCTCCCGCCGCTCGCGATCGTCTACGCGGTCTGCGCGCCGGTGTCGGTGAAGAAGCGGTGCGGACAGCTGGCCGCGGCCACCGCCGCGCTGGTCGTCTCCGGCGGCTGGTGGGTCGCGATCGTCGAGCTGTGGCCTGCCTCCTCCCGCCCGTACATCGGCGGCTCGCAGAACAACTCCTTCCTGGAGCTGACGTTCGGCTACAACGGTCTCGGCCGTCTCAACGGCGAGGAGACCGGCAGCGTCGGCGGCGGCGGTGGCGGCGGCAACACCGGCCAGTGGGGCGAGACCGGCTGGGACCGGATGTTCAACTCCGAGATCGGCGGCCAGATCTCCTGGCTGCTGCCGGCCGCGCTGATCCTCCTGGTCGGCGGTCTGGTGGCCACCCGGAGGTTCCGCCGCACCTCGGTCACCCGCGGTCTGTTCCTGGTCTGGGGCGGCTCGCTGCTGATCACCATGGTCGTCTTCAGCTATATGGCGGGCATCTTCCACCAGTACTACACGGTGGCCCTCGCCCCCTACCTGGCGGCCGTGATCGGCATGGGCGCGGCTCTGCTGTGGGAGAAGCGGTCCGAGATCTGGGCCTCGATCACCCTCGCGGCCTCGGTCGTCGCGGCGGCTTCCTGGTCGTACGTCCTGCTCAACCGCACCCCCGACTACCTGCCCTGGCTGAAGTGGCTGGTCCTGATCGGCGGCCTGGTCGCCGCGCTCGGCCTGACCTTCGCGAACCGGATCAACCGTCGGCTCGCCCTCGCGGCGGCCTCCGTGGGCCTGGTGGCCGCGCTGGCCGGACCGACGGCGTACACCCTCAGCACGCTGCAGGAAGGCCACACCGGCTCCATCGTGACGGCGGGTCCGGCCGGCGCGAGCATGATGGGCGGTGGCGGTCCGGGCGGCGGCTGGGGCGGCTTCGGCGGCGGCATGGGCGGCGGCCAGAACCAGCAGGGCCGGCAGGGTCAGCAGGGCCGGCAGAAGGGCAACGGCAACACCCCGGGCCAGGGCCAGAACCAGGGCCAGGGCCAGGGCCAGGGCCGGCAGGGCGGTATGCCCGGCGGCCAGACCGGTGACGGCGGCGGAGGCATGCGCGGCGGTGGCGGTGTCGGCGGTCTGCTCAACGGCGCGTCGGTCACCGACGAGGCCAAGAAGCTGCTGGAGACCGACTCCGGCGCCTACACGTGGGCCGCGGCCGCGATCGGCGCCCAGAACGCCGCGAGCTACCAGCTCGCCACGGGCGACGCGGTGATGGCGATCGGCGGCTTCAACGGCACCGACCCGTCCCCGACGCTGGCGCAGTTCAAGCAGTACGTGGCCGACGGCAAGATCCACTACTTCATCGGCAGCGGCTCGGGCGGCGGCCGCATGGGCGCCAGCAGCAGCGGCACGTCCTCGCAGATCAGCTCCTGGGTCGAGGCCAACTTCAAGAAGGTGACGGTCGGTTCGGCCACCTTCTACGACCTGACGCAGAAGGCCGGCAGCTGACCCGCCGCGAGGCGGGTTGAAGGAAGGGCGGTGGCTCGATGCCACCGCCCTTCTTCAATGCCCCTTCAATGCCCCGGGATGCTCACGAGCTGGTGAGAACGACGAGCCTCTGGGTCGCCCGCGTCATCGCGACATAGCGGTCCACCGCCCCTTCGATGCCCTCGCCGAACTCCTCCGGGTCGACGAGGACGACCAGGTCGAACTCGAGCCCCTTGGACAGTTCCGGGGTCAGCGACCGGACCCGGGACGACGTCGGCCGGAAGGACGGATCGCCGATGACGCAGGCGATCCCGTCGTCGTGCGCGGCGAGCCACGCGTCGAGGACCGAATCCAGCTCCGTGACGGATCCATGGACGACGGGGACACCGCCGCTGCGCACGGACGTCGGCACGTTGGCGTCCGGCAGCGCGGCCCGGATGACCGGCTCGGCCTCCGCCATGATCTCCTCCGGCGTCCGGTAGTTGATGCTCAGGGAGGCCAGCTCGATCCGGTCGAAGCCGAGCCGCTCCAGCCGCTCCCGCCACGACTCCGTGAACCCGTGCCGGGCCTGCGCGCGGTCCCCGACGATGGTGAAGCTCCGCGACGGGCACCGCAGCAGCAGCATCTGCCACTCCGCGTCGGTGAGTTCCTGGGCCTCGTCGACGACGACGTGCGCGAACGGCCCGACGAGCAGATCCGGCTCGAGCGTGGGCAGTTCGGTCTCGTCGACCAGGCTGACCTGGGCGTCCTCGCCGCGCAACATCGACACCAGACCCTCGCCGTCGTCACCGTCGGCGCCGGAGTTGGCGGTGGCCTCGATCAGGTTGTCGACGACCTGCGTCATGCGCTCGCGCTGGGCGGCGAGGATCGCCGCGTGCCGACGCTTCTGCCGTGCCGTCTCCGGGTCGCCGAGCCGCTGCCGTGCCGCGTCCAGCAGCGGCAGGTCGGACACCGTCCAGGCCTGGGCGTTCGCGCGCTGGAGCCGCTGGACGTCGTCCCGGTCGAGCCAAGGCGCGCACATCCGCAGGTAGGCGGGCACGGTCCACAGGTCGGAGACGAGGTCGGCCGCTTCGAGCAGCGGCCACGCGCGGTTGAAGGCGGTGAGCAGCTCCCTGTTCTGCAGCAGCGACTTGCGCAGCAGAGCGGGCGGGACGTCCTCGCCGTCGTGCCCGGCTTCGTGCTTGTCCATCAGGATCGTGAGCAGCTCCTCCCGGACCTGCTCGCGTGCTTCGTTGTGCGGAGTGCCCGGTTCCGCCGCTTCGAAGGCCACGGCCCAGTCGCCGGCGGTCAGCTGGACGTCGGACCAGTGGGTCGTGACCGTCATCCCCTCGGCGGGCGGCTCCTCGTAGAACCTGACGGCCTTCTCGATCGCCTTCACCAGCTGCGCGGACGACTTCAGACGGGCTGCCTCCGGGTCGGCCTCGACCGCGGCCGTGGCTCCCTCGGCGACGAGATCCCGCAGGGTGCAGGTCTGCACGCCCTCCTCGCCGAGGCTGGGCAGGACGTCGGCGACGTACCCCAGGTAGGGCCGGCTCGGGCCGACGAACAGCACGCCGCCCCGGCGGTGTCCGAGGCGCGGGTCGGAGTACAGGAGGTAGGCGGAGCGGTGCAGGGCGACGACGGTCTTGCCGGTGCCCGGACCGCCGTCCACGACGAGCGCGCCGCGGGATCCCGCGCGGATGACGGCGTCCTGGTCGGCCTGGATGGTGCCGAGCACGTCGCGCATCCGCTCCGACCGGTTGGTGCCCAGGCTGGCGATGAAGGCGGACTGGTCGTCGAGCGCGGCGTGCCCGGCGAACCCGTCCGAGGTGAAGACCTCGTCCCAGTAGTCGCTGATCCGGCCGCGGGTCCAGCGGTACCGGCGGCGGCTCGCGAGCCCCATCGGGTTGGCGTGGGTGGCCCCGAAGAACGGCTCGGCCGCCGGGGAACGCCAGTCGACGAGCAGCCGGCGGCCCTCGCTGTCGGTGAGGCCGAGCCGTCCGACGTACAGGGGCTCGGCGCTGTCGGCGTCGACCATGTGTCCGAGGCACAGGTCCAGGCCGAAGCGGCGCAGGGCGCGCAGCCGGCCGGTCAGCCGGTGGATCTCCGTGTCCCGGTCCATCGCGTGCCGGCCCATGCCGCCGGGTGCCCGGCGCTCGGCGTCGAGGCGGTCGGACAGCTCGGCGATCGCCTCGTCGAGGCACTGCGCGATGGCCGCGAAGTGCCGCTCGTCGTCGGAGATCAGCGCCGGGTCGGCCTTGGCGGAAAGACGGTCGGGAAGGTCGAACGCGCTGGTGGTCAGGGGGTTCACTTGATCAGCTCCGATAAGAGGTCGCATACGACCATGGCACGCGGGAAGAGGGCGTCCTAACGGGCGTGACCGACCTCACGCGGTCGCGGGCGGCCGGCCCCGGCCGTCCCCGCTGTCCCGGCCGGCCGCGTCGAGCAGCAGCTTCGCGGCCACCGTCGCCCCGTCGACGCGGATCGTGGCGGCCAGGGCGCTCGCGCGTACGCGGGTCTCGGGGTCCAGGGCCGTCTCGAGCGCGGCCGACAGGGACTCGACGGTCGGCGTCGGGTCGAGGTGCGCCGCGCCGATGCCCAGCTCGGCCACCCGCTTCGCCCAGTACGGCTGGTCGGCGACCCGGGGGACCACCAGCTGGGGCGCGCCGGCCCGGGCGGCCGTCGTCGTGGTGCCCGCGCCGCCGTGGTGCACGACGGCGGCCACCCGCGGGAACAGCGCCTGCTGGTTGACCTCGCCGACGACGAAGCAGTCGTCGCCGTCGTCGACCGGGGCCAGGCCCGCCCAGCCGCGGGCGAGGAGCACGCGCCGGCCTCGCGCACGGATCGCTTCGATGGCCACCCGGGCGATGTCCGTCGGGGCGTACGCGGCCATGCTGCCGAAGCCGACGTACACCGGTGGTGCGCCGGCCTCCAGGAACGCCTCCAGCTCCGCGGGGAGCGGACGGTCGTCGGGCAGGATCCACGCCCCGGTCTGCACCACGTCGAGGTCCGTCCTGCCCTGCGACGGCCACAGCGTCGGGTCCGCCGCCAGCCACGGCCGGCGGGTGAGGACATGGTCGCGGACGTTGTCCACCGGCGGCAGGCCGATCGCCGCCCGGTGACTGTTGAGCGCCTCGCCGTACAGCGCGTTCACCCGCTGGGCGTCCTGCTCCCACAGCACCCGGTTGTCGGTCTCGTCCTGCGGGGACGGTGTGCCCGGCCGCCGCCCCGGCGGGAAGTGCCGCGACGGCAGGCCCAAGGTGTGGAAGCACGCGAGGACGTAGGGGATGCCCAGTTTCTCGGCCACGTCCCGTGCGCCGGCCGGCATCAGGCCGGTCGCCAGCAGCGCGTCGCATCCCTCGGCCGCCGCGGTGAGCGTGTCGAACCGGGCGGCGACCAGCTCGGGAGCGAGCCGGAACGCGTCCTCCCGCGTCGGCGGCTTCGGCCCGGCGACCACCGACTTCACCGTCGGGCCGAGCGGCACCAGCGGCACGCCGACCCGCGCCAGCAGCGCGGCGAACTCCTCGTCCGGAGGCGCGCACACCCGCGCCTCCGCGCCGAGCTCCCGCAACGCCACCGCCAGTCCCGCCAGCGGTTCGACGTCCCCACGCGATCCCCATGTCGTCAACAGCACGCGCATTTCGCGACCCCGTTTTCGTAGATTCCGGGTCCGTGGATTCCGGCCCAGGCCGGAGATTCTGCGGCACGACGGGGGCCTTGCCGCAAGCCCCCCGGTGCGCTATAAGTTGAGAGTGGCAAGGAGTGGGAAACCTCCTTGCCTCTGCTTTTTCCCGGAAGGGCCCTGCCATGGCCGAGACCGCCAAGGACGCCGCCCGGCACAGCGTGTGGCTGGAAGGAAAGGCGCGTCGGCGTGGGCGGGGCGGGGGGCAGCCGTCCGGGCTCGACCTGGACCGGATCATCCAGACCACCGTGCGGCTGCTGGACGCCGAGGGGCTGACCGGGTTCTCCATGCGGCGGCTGGCGGCCGACCTCAACGTGACCGCGATGTCCGTGTACTGGTACGTCGACACCAAGGACGACCTCCTCGAACTCGCCCTGGACAGCGTCTACGGCGAGCTGGAGGAACTGCCCGACCCGCAGGACGAGAACGCGGACTGGCGCGAGCAACTGCGCACGCTGGCCACGGTGTACCGCGGGCTGCTGGTCCGCCACTCCTGGCTGTCCCCGCTCGCCGGCCGCTACCTCAACCTCGGCCCGAACTCCCTGCGCTTCTCCCGCACGGTCCAGCAGGTCGTGCTGCGCACCGGCCTGCCCGCGCACGGCATCACCGGCGCGATCTCGGCCGTCTTCCAGTTCGTGTACGGCTACGGCACGATCGAGGGCCACTTCATCGCGCGCGCCGCGGACACCGGTCTGAGCCCGGACGAGTACTTCCGGCACGCCCTGAGCGCGAGCGCCGAGGCTCCGCAGACCGCGGAGATCGTCGAGCAGTTCAAGGGCCTCATGGCGGCCCGCGGCGGCGACACGGTCGAGGAGATGATGGACCGCGACTTCACCTTCGCCCTGGACCTGCTGGTCGCGGGCATCGAGGCGATGGTGAAACGCGGCTGACCAGGCCTCCGGCCCAGGGCAGGCCCTAGTCCTCCTGGACCAGTCGCGCGGGGAAGCCGCCCGTCGCCACCGGTCCCCATCGCTCGGGCGTGACCCGGATGATCGACTTGCCCTGCTTCCGCATGGCCTCGCGATACTCGTCCCAGTCGGGGTGCTCGCCGGCGATGTTGCGGTAGTACTCCACGAGCGGCTCCACGGAGTCCGGCGTGTCGACGACCTCGGCGGTGCCGTCGATCTGGACCCAGGGTCCGTTCCAGTCGTCGCTCAGCACGAGGACGCTGACCCGCTCGTCCCGCTTGGCGTTGCGGGTCTTGGCCCGCTCGGGGTAGGTGGAGACGACGATCCGCCCCGAGTCGTCGACCCCGCAGGTCAGCGGCGAGGCCTGGGCGCTGCCGTCGGCGCGCCGGGTCAGCAGGATCGCGCGGTGCCGGGGGCGGACGAAGTCCAGCAGCTCGTCCAGGGAGACCTTGGTGTTCGTCGCGATGTTCGGTGCCATGGGCCCACCCTAGGCCGCGGGGCCCTCCTTTCGGCTGACCCTGCTGTGCCTGCCTCTGCGCCGGTGGCCACTGGCGGTGGCCACTGTCGGTGACCTCCGGTCCGGCTATTGCTGCGGCAGGGCGTCTCCCTGCACCGCCTGGACGTCGAGTTCGACCTTCAGGGTGGTGCCGATGGCCGCGATGCCCGCCTGGACGACCTGGTTGTAGTCCATGGCGAAGTCCTCGCGCCGCAGGTCCGTGGTCGCCCGGAACGCCGCGCGGGTACCGCCCCACGGGTCCGAGCCCGTGCCGAGGTAGGCCAGGTCCAGGTCCACCGGACGGGACACCCCGCGCATGGTCAGCTCGCCGTGGACGGTCCAGCGGTCCGGGCCGGCCGGGGTCAGACCGGTCGAGCGGTAGGTGAGCTCGGGGTACGTCTCGACGTCCAGGAAGTCCGCCGAGCGCAGATGCGTGTCGCGCATGGCGTTGCCGGTGTCGATGGACGCTGCTCGGATCACCGCCTCCACACGGGACTTGGCGACGTCGTCCGGGGCGATCTCCACGGACGCCGTGAAGTCCGTGAACCGGCCGCGCACGCTGGAGATGCCCAGGTGCTGGGCGACCGCGGCGACGGTCGAGTGCGCCGGGTCGACGGTCCAGGGGCCGGGCGGGGGCAGTTCCGTGCCGCCCTGCCGGGCCAGGGTCACGGTGCCGACCTCCGCCCGCCCGCTCGCCGTCACGATCGCGCTGGACGCCGTGGGCGCGTACCCGACGGCCGTGACGATCACCGTGTACGCCCCCGGGGCGAGCTCGGTCGTGTCCCGTACGGCTCCTTCCGCGTCCGCCTCGGCGCGCAGCACCTGGCCGCCCGTCATGTCGGTCACCGTGACGACCGCGTGCGACACGGCCCACCCGTCCCGCGTGCGGATCTTCGCGGTCAGTCCCATCTCACTTGCTCCTCAACTGCAACCGGCCCGGTGCGTGGGGTGAACCCCCGCACCGGGCCGGAGCCTATAGCGAACCGAACTACTCGCCGGGGTGGGCGAGTTCGATGTCGTGGCCGTCGACGCCGGCGCCCGCGACGGTCAGCGCGGTGGCAACCGGCGGGTAGCCGGTCGCGATGACCGTGTAGTCGCCGCCGTCGAGGTCGGCGAAGGCGTACGCGCCGTCCGCGCCGGTGGTGGCCGTGCCGACCACGTTGCCCGCCGCGTCCACGAGCGTCACCCGCGCGTCGGCCAGCGGACCGTGCGGCGCCCGGACGACGCCCTGGAGCTGGGCGCCCGCGTCGAGGACGACCTCCGCGCGGGTCACGCCCGTCGCGCCGATCTCGACGGGCAGGGCGCGCGGCCGGAACCCGACGGCGTTCACCGCGACGGTCACGGCGCCCGGAACCAGCTCCGTGAAGGAGAACTCGCCCTGCTCGCCGGTGGCCGCGGCGGCCAGCAGATCGCCCCGCACATCGGTGACGATCACCATCGCGTCCTTGACGCCGTCTCCCGAGTCGGCGGCGCGCACGACACCGCTGAGCCCGCTGGTCCCGCTGAGCAGGATGTCGTACGCGACCGGCTCGCCGTTCACGACGACCGTCGAGGCCTGCGGCTGGAAGCCGTCCGCGGAGGCGATCAGGACGTACGAACCCGTACCCGGCGCGTCCAGCGCGTAGGCGCCGTCGGCCTGCGCGACCGACCGGCCGAGCTGACGTCCGCCGAGCGAGATCAGCGTGACGGCGGCCTGCGGCACGGGCGCGCTCTCCGCGCCGCGCACGAAGCCGTGCACCGGGATGCCGCCCGAGTAAGACTGCGCGGCGGGAGCGTCGAGGGTGGCGACGGCGGCGTGCCGCTGCCTGCCCTCGGCGCCGTCGGCCTCGGTGGTGGAGGCGGCGACGGCCCAGCTCGGGACGTTCTCCTCGGCCGTCACGGGGGCCTCGACGGCGGCCGGGGCGTCCGTGGTGGCGACCGCGGCCTGCGTGGTGTCGGCCGGGGCGTCCTCATAAGCGGCCTGCGCCAGCGCGCCCTTGGTCCTCAGCGGGACCTCCTTGATGAACAGGGTGATCAGGAAGGCCAGCAGGGCCAGCGCGGAGGCGATCAGGAAGACGTCCGCGATGCCGTGGCCGTACGCGCTCTCCATGACCGTGCGCAGCGGCGCGGGCAGCTTGTCCATGTCCGGGATGGAGTCGCTGGAGCTCGAACCGGACGCGAGGGAGGCGTACTTGGGACCGAGGCCGGCGATGCCGTCCTTGGCGTAGTCGGTGATGCGGTTGGCCATGACGGCGCCCAGCGCCGAGACGCCCATCGCACCGCCGAGGGACCGGAAGAAGGTCACGGTCGAGCTGGCCGAGCCGAGGTCGCTCGGGTCCACCTGGTTCTGCGTGGACAGCACCAGGTTCTGCATCATCATGCCGACGCCGAGACCCAGCAGCGCCATGAAGATCGCGGTCTTCCAGTAGTCCGTGTCGTAGCGGATCGTGCCCAGCAGTCCGAGGCCGGCCGTGATGAGCACACCGCCGCTGACCAGCCAGGCCTTCCACTTGCCGGTACGGGTGATGAACTGCCCGGAGACGGTGGAGGAGACGAACAGACCGCCGATCATCGGGATCGTCATGACGCCTGACATGGTCGGGGACTTGTCCCGGGCCAGCTGGAAGTACTGCGCGAAGAAGACGGTCCCGGAGAACATCGCCACGCCCACGAACATCGACGCCATCGACGACAGCGTGATGGTGCGGTTGCGGAAGAGGCGCAGCGGGATGATCGGTTCCTTGGCCTTCGACTCGACGAACACGAAGACAAGCCCGAGCAGGACCGACCCCGCGACCATCGCGTACGTCTGCCAGGACAGCCAGTCGTACTTGTCACCGGCGAAGGTGACCCAGACCAGCAGCAGGGAGACCGCGGCGGAGATGAAGAACGCGCCGGCCCAGTCGACCTTGACGTCCCGCTTCACGACCGGCAGGTGCAGGGTCTTCTGCAGCACGATCAGCGCGATGACGGCGAAGGGCACGCCGACGTAGAAGCACCAGCGCCAGCCGAGCCAGCTCGTGTCGGTGATGACACCGCCGAGCAGCGGACCGCCGACGGTGGCGACGGCGAAGGTCGCGCCGAGGTAACCGGAGTAGCGCCCGCGCTCACGCGGGGAGATCATCGCGGCCATCACGATCTGCGCGAGGGCGGAGAGCCCGCCCACGCCGACGCCCTGGACGACACGGCAGGCGATCAGCATGCCGGAGTTCTGCGAGAGCCCGGCCGCGGCCGACCCCAGCACATAGATGACGAGCGCTATCTGGACGAGCGCCTTCTTGTCGTAGAGGTCGGCGAGCTTGCCCCACAGGGGGGTGGTCGCCGTCATCGCCAGCAGGGTGGCGGTCACGACCCAGGTGTAGGCGGACTGGCCGCCGCCGAGGTCGCCGATGATCTCCGGGAGGGCGTTCGAGACGATCGTGGAGGACAGGATCGCGACGAACATGCCGAGCAGCAGCCCGGAGAGCGCCTCCATGATCTGCCGGTGCGTCATCGGAGCGTCCGCGGCGGAGCCGTGGGACCCTCCGCCGTGCTTCGCGTGAGCCCGCACACCGGCTGGTGTGGTCGTTGCCATGGGCTTCCTTCTCTTACGTTGCTTATGCGGGTGTACGGGTGGTCTGCGTCCGTTCGCCCACGGGACCGGGGGTGGAACCGGGGGCTGAAACGGATGAAACGGGAGGGGGTGCGGGGGGAGGGGGCGCGGGCGGGGGCGGCGGCCGGTGCGGGACCGTCCGGCAGTCGCCGAAGCTGGCGCGCAGCCGGGTCAGCAGTGCGATGAGCCGGCCGACCTCGGCGTCGGTCCAGTCGCCCAGCCGCTGCGCCAGCAGCTCGGTGCTCCGACGGGACAGCTCGGCGAGCATCGCGTGCCCCTCGGGGGTGAGGCGCAGGATGCGGGAGCGTTTGTCCGCCGGGTCGGGGCTGCGCTCGATCCAACCGCGGTCGGCGAGATGCGCGGCGTGCCGGCTGGTCACGGACATGTCGACGGCGAGCAGCTCGGAGAGATTGCTCATGCGCATGTCGCCGTGACGGCCCAGCAGCGCCAGTACGGCGGCCGAGCCGGCGGAGCAGTCGTGCGGCAGGATCCGCCCGAGGTCCCGCTTCACGGCCCCGACGGCACTGAGCTGACGCGCCAACTCCTCGTACTGCGCCTGCCCGGCCATCTCACACCTCCTGTTTTTGTTGCTTGGGGCAACCATAGGAGCGGTTGGTTGCTACAGGCAAATAAAACAGGCGTGAGGGCCGCAAAAAGTTGGCAAAGGCAAGTATTGCGAGGGTAAATGTGCAGGTGGGGGCGGGGATGGGGTGAGAGTGAGGGCGGGGCGGGGGCGGGACGGCGGTCGACCGAGTCACCGGGTCGCAGGGGCCTCTTCAGGTCCCGTGTGGCGACCCCCACTTGGGGCGCCCCGCCCGTTTTCGCTAGTGTCTCGGCCCATGGCTAACACCCAGGGCCCCCAGGGCAACCACGACCCCGCCGGCAGCACCCAGATGTTCCGCGCGTTCGTCGACGAGGGCGCCCCCCGGGCCGCCCAGCCGGCGCCCGCACCGACCGGCTCCCGCATCGGCCTGATCGTCGGCGTCATCGCCGCCGTCGTGATCGTCGCCGCGGTCGCCTGGCTGGCGCTGAAGTAGCGTCCGCACGGGGACGCCGGGTGGCGCCACGGCGTCACCGCGCCCCTCGACCTCTCCTCACTCCCACCGCACCGACACGTCCCGCGTCTCGATGTGCATCCCCAGCGGGACCCTCCACGCGTCGACGCAGACCGTCCAGGTCCTCTTCTCGCGCGCTCCTGCGGCGATCGGCGTCGGGAGCGGGGCCGTCGACTCGCGGGTCGCCCAGTCGATGCCGAGCGCGTCGATGACATGGGTTTCGAACGTGACCGTGCCGGAACGCACCGCTGTGCCACCGGAGTTGTGGAGTGTGAGGGTCACGTCCTCGCACCACCGCTGATCCGTGCCCGCGCGGACGGTGTCGCTCACGACGAGCATCGCCGGCCCGGCGGACGCGCTACCGGACGGGGCCGGTGAGGGCGAAGGCGAGGCCGACCCCGGCGTCGTACGCCCACCCGAGCCACCCTCGGCGGACGAGCCGCCCCAAGTGGACGAGCCGCCCCAAGTGGACGAGCCGCCCCCGGCCGGCGAGGCGTCCTGCGGTGAGCCGGGCTCCGGGACTCCGGCCGCCGAAGGGGCCTTCGCCCTCGCCCCAGCCGTGTCCTGCACTCCCGCCCCCGGATCGGGCTGCGCCGTAGGGGATTCGCTCTCCCCGTCCAGCGGCACGAGCCGCACCCCGCCCGTCGGCTTCGCCGATCCTCCCGCACCCGTGCCCGGCGGCGCTGGACCGCCTGCCGCGCCGATCGCCACGTAGTCGCCACCGTGCCCGTCGCTCCCGCACCCGGCCAGCAACCCGGCCGCCCCCACCAGCACGACGGCGAGTGCCGACGCGCCCCATACAGCGCCCCGGCGGCCACCTGCCCACGTCGGACTTCGCACCGCGCCAGTGTCTCTGACACCCCGTCAGGAAGGAAGCCCCAGGAGAAACCCGCCCAGGCGCCAGCCCGGTGGATCACGCGGTGGAGGCGGGCGTGGCACGCGCTCCCGACAGGCGCACCTCGGCCAGGGGGCGCCTTGGTCCGGGTGCGCTGTCGGGTCGGGTGCGCTGTCGGGTCGGGTGCACCGTCGGGTCGGGTGCACCGTCGGGTCGGGGGAGGACCCCCATCCCCCGGCTCACTGGGACCGCCCAGGCCCCGCAGACTTCCCGCGACCTGTTTCGCCGGGCCGGGTCCTCGAAGCTGTCGAGCGGGTCATGCGGTGGAGGCGGGCGTGGCATGCACTCCCGGCTGGGTCACCTCGGTCTGGGGGGCGCGCCTTCGTCCGGGAGGGGGGATCCCGTCCCCCGGCTCACCGGATCTGCCCAGGCGCGGGGGCCTTCCCACGACCTGTTTCGCCGGGCCGGGCCCTCGGAGCTGTCGAGCGGGGTCACGCCGCAGACGCTGGTGTGGCACCCGCTCCCCAGGAGGGGCACCTTGGTCCGGGGGCGTCTCGGTCCGGGGGGCGGGAGGGCCCCCATCCCCAGGCTCACCGGGAACGCCCGGCCCCGCGGCCTTTCCGCGACCTGATCCGCCGGGGGAACCTCAGGCCGGGCCCTCGGAGCTGTCCAGCGGGGCATGCGGTGGACGCGGGGTGTGGCACGCGCTTCCCTGGCAGGGGTCTTCAGCGGTGTTGTCGGCGGTTGCCGACTCCTCCGCTCTCGACTTCGCTGGAGCGGGGAGGGGCGCCGATCGTGTCGATGCCCTTCTCCGCCTTGCGGCTGCCCGCGCCCCCGCCTCGGCTGGGCTTGAGCGGGGGATCCGGGGATCCCCATCGCCCCGTTCACCGGTGCTGATGCGGTGCCGTCCGCTTTCCTGCGACCTGATCGGCCGGGCAGGCCCTGGGGCGTGTTTCGAAAGTCCCGTCTGCTCGGCGGCGCCTGCACGCTCCCCCCAGAGGGGGACCCTCCCGAGTTGTCGGGGATCGCACGCACCAGGCGCCGCCGGGCCTGCCCGTCGGGCAGGCGACGCTACTCGCTACTTTCGAAACACGCCCTAGTCGGAGATCAGGCCGTCGCGCAGCTGGGCCAGGGTGCGGGTGAGCAGGCGCGAGACGTGCATCTGGGAGATGCCGACCTCCTCGCCGATCTGGGACTGGGTCATGTTGGCGAAGAAGCGCAGCATGATGATGCGGCGCTCGCGCGGCGGCAGCTTGGCCAGCAGCGGCTTGAGGGACTCGCGGTACTCCACGCCCTCCAGCGCAGTGTCCTCGTAGCCGAGGCGGTCGGCCAGGGAGCCCTCGCCGCCGTCGTCCTCGGGCGCCGGGGAGTCCAGCGAGGAGGCCGTGTACGCGTTGCCGACCGCCAGGCCGTCGACGACGTCCTCCTCGGACACGCCCAGGACCGCGGCCAGTTCAGCGACCGTCGGGGAGCGGTCCAGCTTCTGGGAGAGCTCGTCGCTGGCCTTGGTGAGGGCCAGGCGCAGCTCCTGGAGGCGGCGCGGCACACGCACCGACCACGACGTGTCGCGGAAGAAGCGCTTGATCTCGCCCACGACCGTCGGCATCGCGAACGTCGGGAACTCGACGCCCCGTTCGCAGTCGAAGCGGTCGATCGCCTTGATCAGGCCGATGGTGCCGACCTGGACGATGTCCTCCATCGGCTCGTTGCGCGAGCGGAAGCGAGCCGCCGCGTAGCGCACGAGGGGGAGGTTGAGCTCGATGAGGGTGTCCCGGACGTACACGCGCTCGGGGCTGTCCTCGGCGAGCGTTGCCAGTCGCAGGAACAGGGAGCGGGACAGGGTGCGGGTGTCGATGGCCCCCGTGGCCGTGGTGAGGGCCGGGGCCTGGGGGGCCTCGGGGGCTGTGACGTCGTCGAGCACGTCGGGCTCGACAGGCACGACGGGCGCGGTCTCGCTCTTCGTGAGCGTGAGCACCTTCGAGCTGCCCTGATCTGCGGACATGCCACCCCCTTTGGGTCGCGGGACGGTCGCGGCGAACATTCCCGCTTGAGGAACGTCAGCCTTCACCTGAATACCGGCGCCGAAGCCCCGGCAAACGCGCTTCCGGCAGAATGTCACATGTCGGCAACACGCTGTAGTGACATGTCGACATGTGAGTAACGAATCGGCCCTGGAAACAGGGGGTGTGACGGTTTTTCAGCGCAGATCTGTCGGGAACAGCCCTGATGAGCGATTCGCTCCCAACGGTGACGTCTCGGTCGCGCTTGCGATCCCCGATCGAGGGACGACTGAAGCCGGGTCCCTGTTCACGCCTCGATGCGGTTCGCCGAGCGCAGCCGCTGGAAGCTACGCGCCAGTAGCCGGGAGACGTGCATCTGGGACACGCCGAGTTCCGCGCTGATCTGGGACTGGGTGAGGTTGCTGTAGTAGCGCAGCAGCAGGATGCGCTGTTCGCGCTCCGGGAGTTGGACCAGGAGGTGGCGGACGAGGTCGCGGTGCTCCACGCCGTCCAGCGCCGGGTCCTCGTAGCCGAGGCGGTCCAGCAGGCCCGGGAGGCCGTCGCCCTCCTGGGCCGCCTCCAGGGAGGTGGCGTGGTACGAGCGGCCCGCCTCGATGCAGGAGAGCACCTCGTCCTCGCCGATGCGCAGCCGTTCGGCGATCTCGGCCGTCGTCGGGGTGCGCCCGAAGGCGGTCGTCAGGTCCTCCGTCGCGCTGTTGACCTGCACCCACAACTCGTGCAGCCGGCGCGGCACGTGGACCGTGCGGACGTTGTCGCGGAAGTACCGCTTGATCTCGCCGACGACCGTCGGCATCGCGAACGTCGGGAACTGCACGCCCCGGTCCGGGTCGAAGCGGTCGATGGCGTTGATGAGCCCGATGGTGCCGACCTGGACGACGTCCTCCATCGGCTCGTTGCGGGAGCGGAAGCGGCCGGCCGCGTAGCGCACGAGCGGCAGATTCGCCTCGATGAGCGCCCCGCGCACCCGATTGTGCTCCGGCGTGCCCGGCTGGAGCTCCTTGAGCTCGGCGAAGAGGACCTGGGTCAGTGCCCGGGTGTCGGCGCCGCGGCGCCGCTCGGGCGTCGCGGCGGCCTCCGTGGCGGCCTCCGGGACGGCGACGGCTTCCAGGGTGGGTGCCGGAGCGGGTGCCGGGGGTGCCTCTTGCTGAGGCGGCGCAGTACTGGCCGACACGGTCAACGCCACCTCTTCGTCAGGTCAACATCGGTCAACTCATCCGTCAAAAGCGGTCATAGCATCACAAGACATGTGCACTGTGTGCAAGCACCCCATAACTCCGTGTTGAGGGAGAAGTTGGGGCTTTGTTGGTGATCCAGGACGCGCAAAAGCCCCCCGCCGTTCGGGCGGAGGGCTTCGTACTGCCGAGTACTGCCGGCGGAGGCGGCTCAGAACTCGTAGTCGGCGACCACCCAGGTGGCGAACTCCCGCCACAGGGCGACGCCCGCCTGATGGTCCGGGTGCTCGATGTACCGCTTCAGGGCGTCCGCGTCCTGGACCGCCGAGTTGATCGCGAAGTCATAGGCGATGGGGCGCTCGCTGATGTTCCAGCCCAGCTCCCAGAAGCGCAGTTCCTCGATCTGCTCGCCCAGCGCCCGGAAGGCCGCCTCGCCGCGCGCGACCCGGGGATCGTCGCGCCGGACGCCCTCGTTGAGCTTGAACAGGACCAGGTGGCGGATCATGGGCACTCCCAGTGCGTATGACGGCCCCGGCTACCGCGCCCCGTCGGCGAGCCAGGTGAAGAAGTCTCCGATGGCCTTGGCGGCGTCCGATATGCCCTCGAAGCCTATCTGGACGTAGTCCGCCGCCTTCGCCGGGTCCGTGATGATCACGTAGAGCACGAAGACCACAAGCACGTAGACGGCGATCTTCTTGGCGTTCACCGCCACCTGGCCTCCCCTGTATGCGCCCACTTGGGCCCCTGTTGCCGGCGGCGAGTGTAACCGCCCGTCCGATTTTCACACTGCTTTTGAGCATGTGCGGCGCGTTCATGAACGGCGGCCCGTTCGTGAACCGTTCGGGGGGCCTCATCCGATGAAGGGTTGAAGGCCGCCGGCGGAGGCGGGCGAAGAGGGTGAGAAGGAGAGACGCATGACGCTGCAACTGCTGTCGGCCGTCCCGATGGTCATCGTGACCGTGCTGTGCGTGGGGGCGTTGCTCGACTGCGTCCGCACCCCCGAGGAGCGCGTTCGTCACGTGCCCAAGCTGCTGTGGCTGCTGTTCATGTTCAGCGCCCCGATCGTCGGCGGCCTCGCCTGGACCTACCTGGGCAAGCGGCCCGAGCCGAGCGGGCGGAGTGCGCCGAGCGAGCAGAGCACGCACATAGCCGACACGACGAAGGGCCCGGTTCATCGAACCGGACCCTTCGTCCACAGCGGTAGCGGAGGGATTTGAACCCTCGGTGACTTGCGCCACACTCGCTTTCGAGGCGAGCTCCTTCGGCCGCTCGGACACGCTACCGAGAGAGACCCTACAACAAGGTGAGCCCCGGTTTGAAATCGGTATTCGGGAGGGGGATCAGCGATCGCGGAAGAAGTCCGTGAGGAGCCCCGCGCACTCCTGCGCGAGGACGCCTTCGACGACCTCCGGGCGGTGATTGAGGCGCCGGTCGCGGACGACGTCCCAGAGGGAGCCGACCGCGCCCGCCTTGTCGTCCCGGGCGCCGTAGACGACCCGGTCCACCCGGGACTGCACGGCCGCGCCCGCGCACATGGTGCACGGTTCGAGCGTCACGACGAGCGTGCACCCGGACAGCCGCCACTCGCCCGCCCGTCGCCCACCACCACCGTCGCCGGGGGCGGTGTGTGCCGCAGCATCCTTCAGGTTCGCGGCCGCCCGCCGGATGGCGAGCACCTCCGCGTGGGCCGTCGGATCGCCGCCCGCCTCGCGTTCGTTGCGGCCGGTGGCGAGGACCGTCGTGCCGTCCGGAGCCAGCACGACGGCGCCGACCGGGACGTCCCCGCCCCGGGCGGCCAGCCGGGCCTCGTCCAGGGCGAGCCGCATCGCGGCCCGCCAGGGATCGCGTACGGGGTCCGGCGGGGCCTGTGGTGCGGTCAGCGGACGGTCTCCAGGACCTCCGAGGCGCCGAGGGCGTCGGCGATCTCGGTGAGCGCGTCCTCGGACAGCGACTTCAGTTCCTTCTCGCCGACGCCGAGGTCGTCGAGGATGGCGGCGTCGCCGACCGGGCCGTGCGGCACGGCCTCGGCGGAGCCGCCGCCCTGGGGGTCGTCGGAGTCCTCGTCCTCGTCCCCGTCCTCACCGTCTTCGGTGCCGTCGAGGTCGAGGGCGTCCAGATCTGTGTCGTTGTCATCCGGATCCCTTCCGAGCAGTTCGTCGGTGAGCAGGATCTCGCCGTACGAGCTGCGGGCGGCGGCAGCGGCGTCGGAGACGAAGATGCGAGGGTCCTCCTCGCCGTCGATGCGGACGACCCCGAACCAGGAGTCCTCCTGCTCGATCAGCACGAGCACCGTGTCCTCGTCGGGAGAGGCTTCCCGGGCCAGGTCGGCCAGATCCGACAGGGTCTCCACATCGTCGAGCTCTGTGTCGCTCGCTTCCCACCCGTCTTCGGTGCGCGCGAGCAGTGCGGCGAAGTACACCGTGACTCTCCCACTGGTCATAGGCGTGCCGGTTGGGGGTCCCCCCGGCGGAGGTTACGGGCGGAGAGAGAGCTCAGGCTCCGAGCCCCACCCACTCGGAATCGTGGCAGAAACAAGGCGTTCAGGGGACGTCTTCGGCTCCCTGTGTCCGGTGGTTTTGATCGCACGTACGTGAGGTCGTCCGTGCGCGACTCACCAGCACACTCGTTGCCGCCACCAGCGGATCGTACGCGGCTTTCCCGCGGGCCCACGCACGCCCACCCCATGGGACACCCATGACGGTGGAGATCTTCCCCGTATGCCCCAAGTCCCGTACGGCAACGGCTGCCGCGCGGCTACCAGCGGAACGTGCGCATGCGCATCGCGTGGCGCAGGCGGGCGGTCTTCGCGCGGCGGGGCTGGACCCGGTCGCGCAGTTCGCGGGCCTCGGCCAGGTCGCGCAGGAACCGGGCGCGGCGCCGGCGGCGCTCGGCGTCGGACTCGGGCGGCTGCGTCTCCGGCGCGTCGCGGTCCGGCGAGTCGGGCAGGTCGGGCACTTCAGGCATCAGCACACCACCCCGGGTACCCCGGTCCGTCTCCATAACTTTCCCTCGCATTCCCTCCGACGGGCGGTTTGATGCCAGCGAACGGCCGAAGCCGGGGGGAGAGGCTCACCGTGTGTGGGGACGCCGGGCGGGTTCGGCCCGGTTACTGTTGTGGACATGCGTCTCCACGTCGTCGACCACCCTCTGGTCGCCCACAAGCTCACCACGCTGCGCGACCAGCGCACGGACTCCGCGACCTTCCGCCGGCTGGCCGACGAACTGGTCACCCTGCTCGCCTACGAGGCCACGCGTGACGTGCGCACCGAGCAGGTCGACATCAAGACGCCGGTCGCCCCGACCACCGGCGTCAAGCTCTCCTACCCGCGCCCGCTCGTGGTGCCGATCCTGCGCGCGGGCCTCGGCATGCTGGACGGCATGGTCCGGCTGTTGCCGACCGCCGAGGTGGGCTTCCTGGGCATGATCCGCAACGAGAAGACGCTGGAGGCGTCCACGTACGCCACGCGCATGCCGGAGGACCTCTCGGGCCGTCAGGTGTACGTCCTGGACCCGATGCTCGCCACCGGCGGCACGCTGGTCGCCGCGATCCGTGAGCTGATCCGGCGCGGCGCCGACGACGTGACGGCCGTGGTGTTGCTCGCCGCCCCGGAGGGCGTGGAGATCATGGAGCGCGAGCTCGCGGGGACTCCGGTCACCGTGGTCACGGCGGCCGTCGACGACCACCTCAACGAGCACGGCTACATCGTCCCGGGCCTCGGAGACGCGGGCGACCGGCTGTACGGCGCGGCGGAGTAACCCTGTCACTGACCGGCTGACCGGCTGACCGGCTGAGGGAGCGGGCAGCCGAGCGGCTGGGCAGGGGGCTGCTAGCAGGCCTTCTTCGTGCCGGCGCCCGCTGTCGGCTGTGGCGCGGACAGGGCTGTGAGGGCCTTGGCCGCGTCCGCCTGGCTGGTGAGCGCCTTGAAGCCGTTGCCGATGATCAGGTCGAGGGTCGGGCCCGTGCGGGCGGCGTCGGTGCGGCGCTCGGCGGTGCTGAGCTGGGTGGCGAGGACCGGCAGCGAGGTGTTCAGGGAGGACGCGGGGCCGAGCAGTATCCCGGTGCCCGCGACCTTCTTGTCGTACTGCTTGCCGGCGTTGCCCACGTCGCCGATCTTGAAGCCGCGCTTCTTCAGCTCGTCCGCGGTGGTCTTGGCGAGGCCGCTGCGGGTGGTGGCGTTGAAGACGTTCACGGTGATCTGCGCGGGCTTGGGCACCGCGCCGACGCCCGAACCAGTACCCGAACCAGTACCCGAGCCCTTGCCTGTGCCCTTGCCCGCCGCGGGGCTCGCCTTGGTGGTGTCGGAGCAGCCGGCGCCGGCCGCCGTGGCCGTCCCTCCGCCGCCCGTGAAGACGTCGATGAGCTGCAGGGTGCCCCAGCCGGCGACGCCGAGCACGGCACCGCAGGCGACGACCACGACGACCAGCCTGCCGCGTCGCCGGTGGGGTCGCATGCGGGGGTACTTGTCCCCCGTGATCCGGTATTTACCGCCCATGCCGGGGGGAGTCAGCATGCTCATGGCCGCAGCGTAGTGCGCCCGGGCGGCCGTGACTAATAAACGATCATCCGACACCGTGCGGCGGCACGGGAAAGCACCCGAACGGGTCAACCCGAGAGTTCAGCGGGGTGCGCGGCGTAGGTCAGTCCAGCTCAAGGACGCGCGCGTGCAGCACCTGTCGCTGCTGGAGCGCCGCCCGCACCGCGCGGTGCAGCCCGTCCTCCAGGTACAGGTCGCCCTGCCACTTCACGACATGCGCGAAGAGGTCGCCGTAGAACGTCGAGTCCTCCGCGAGCAGGGTTTCCAGGTCGAGCTGCTGCTTGGTGGTCACCAGCTGATCGAGGCGGACCGGGCGCGGCGCGACGTCCGCCCACTGCCGGGTGCTTTCCCGGCCGTGGTCGGGGTACGGCCGGCCGTTTCCGATGCGCTTGAAGATCACACGGAAAGCCTACCGGTCCAGACGTTCCGGGCGCAGCCATGGAGACGGAGTGCAACGCTGGAAAAGACGTGATGAACAGGGGTAAAACGGATCGAGGTGTGCCGATACGCGAGTCGACGAGCGCCGGTGACATCGCCGCCGGATACGCCTTCACCGGCCCCGCCCTCGACCTGGGCGCGCTGCCGGGGCGTCACCGGCACCGGGAAGACCAAGACGCTCCAGCTTCACTCAAACACCCAGGGACGTTCCCGGACTCCGCCTACGACCTGGAGGAACTCCTCGCCGGGCTCGGTATGCACAGGCTGTGGACAGAGAATCGGCGTTCGGCGCGGCCCGGCGGGGGCGGTAGGCAGGGCGGAGGCGGCAGGGCGGGCGGTTGCTCGCCGGGTGCCGCCTCCGCCGAGCGGTCAGCGGTCCCGTTTCTCCTGGGGCGGCTGCGGGATCGGTTCCTTCACCTGCGGTTTCGGCGTGTTGCGGACGGCCTCCGCGCGCAGCAGGGCGCGCAGGACCGCGTACGGGTCGGTGGGCATGGCTGTGCTCCTTGCGTCGTACACGTCTTGCGTCGTACACGTCGTGCTGACTGGCCTCGGGACAGGGGACCGGTCAGCAGCGCAGGACCACGGTGCGCAGCGTGTGCAGGGTGTACGACGGCCTCGGCGGCGCGGGGAGCGGCCGGTCGGCCGGGTCACCGGGCGCCGGCGCCGGGAGCGGGGCGGGGCGCAGGGGTGCGGCGGGACGAGGGGCGCAGGGGGCGGGTCGCAGCACCGTGTCGAGGACGTCGTACTCGACGGTCCCGGCGGCCGCGGTCGGCGGCGCGGAGAGCTCCGTGGGCGCGCCCGGCATCAGCAGGGCGAGGAGCACGACGAGCACCCGTAGCCAGGCGTGGCTGCGGGAGTGGCTGCGTACGGTCCTCATGGCAGGTCATCTCCCCGTGACACGCCCGGCGTTCAGCACGCCGGACGTGAGAATCACCCCTTCGGAGGAGGGGGGCGCGGGAAGCAGGGGGGCGTGTTCAGAGGGCGCGCGGGACCTGGCGGGCCCGGCCGCGGATGCTGAGCGCGGTGACGATCTCGACGACGCCGACGACCGCCAGCCAGATGCCGCCGACGAGGGTGAGCACGGCGACCGACTCGAAGGGGGAGTCGATCAGGACGATCCCGCCGACGAACGTGACGATCCCGAGGAAGACCTGCCAGCCGCGCGCCGGCATGGACGTGTCGGAGACGGCGGCCAGGGTCTGGGTGATCCCGCGGATCAGCCAGCCGATGCCGATCCACAGGGCGAGCAGCAGGATCGACTGCATCGGGCCGCGGAAGCAGAACAGGCCCAGCAGAAGGGACAGCGCGCCGCTGATGAAGCCGAGAACGCGCAGCGAGGTGGTCTTGTGCGTGCCGAAGGCGGACACCAGTTGGAAGACGCCGCTGATCACGAGGTAGAGGCCGAAGAGGACGCCGGCCGCGAAGAGCGAGGCGCCCGGCCAGACCAGCACCAGAACGCCCAGGATCAGCGAGGCGATGCCGGTGAGCAGCACGATCTGCCAGGCGGCGCGGGACAGGGCGTGCAGCGGGCCTTCGAAGGGCGGTTCCGGCTCGTGGCCGTGCCGCTGGGTGTGGACCTTGCGGTCGTCGTACTCCCGGCTCCAGGAGGGGCCGGTCGGTGGCTCGGTCATGTCCCCAGCTCAGACCCGGCGGCGACGGCCCGCCACCCGGGCGGGCCACACGACTTACCCCTTGGGGGTCTAGCCCTTCGCCGCCTTCGCCGCCTTCGCCGCCGCCTTCATCTCCTGCTTGTGCGCCCGCACCTTCGCCAGCGACTCCGGGCCGGTGATGTCGGCGACGGACCGGAAGGACTTCGCCTCGCCGTACGCGCCGGCCGCCTCCCGCCAGCCCGTCGGCTGCACGCCGAGCTGCTTGCCGAGCAGGGCCAGGAAGATCTGCGCCTTCTGCCTGCCGAAGCCGGGCAGGTCCTGGAGGCGCTTGAGGAGTTCCGTGCCGGTGGCCACGCCGTCCCAGACGGCGCCGGCGTCGCCGTCGTAGTGCTCGACGAGGTACTGGCAGAGCTGCTGGATGCGCTTGGCCATGGAGCCGGGGTAGCGGTGCACGGCCGGCTTGTCGGAGAGCAGCGCGGCGAAGGCCTCCGGGTCCTGGGCGGCGATGTCGTGGGCGTCGAGGTCGTCGGCGCCGAGCCGGTCGGCGATCGTCCGGGGGCCCTTGAACGCCCACTCCATCGGAACCTGCTGGTCCAGCAGCATCCCGACCAGCGCGGCGAGCGGGGAGCGGCCGAGGAGCTCGTCGGCCTCGGGGTCCTGGGAGAGGTGCAGGGTGACGTCCATGCGTCGATGATCCCGCTTGTGCGCTCGGCTTGCGCGCCGGTGCTCCGGCGTGTGCAGCCGCGTCCTCCGCGTCCCCACGCCTCGCGTACGATTCCGGCAGAGCTAATTAGGCAAGGCTAACCTAAAGCGAAGAGGGGTCCCAGGTGACCGCCGAGATCTACCGCGACGCCTGGGGCGTCCCGCATCTGCGCGCCGCCGACGCCCGCGCGCTCGCCCGTCTCCAGGGGCTGGTCACCGCCCGGGACCGCGCCTGGCAGCTGGAGGTCGAACGGCACCGTGCGCAGGGCACCTCGGCCTCCTTCCTCGGCTCCGAGGCCCTCCCCTGGGACCGATTCGCGCGCCGCGTCCGCCTCGACGACACGGCGAGACGCTGCTTCGACGAGCTGGAGAGACGGGACCGGGAGACGGCGGACTGGGTACGGGCGTACGTCGACGGCGTCAACGAGGGGCTCGTCGGGGAGGAAGCCGACAGTGAGGGAGGCGTCGGCGAGGGCGGCGTCGGCGAGGGGGCGGCGGCGACCGTGGCTCCCGAGTTCGAGCGGGTCGGTCTCGCCGCCGGCCGTTGGAAGCCCTGGACCCCGCTCGCCGTCTGGCTGTCCACCCACATCCTCTTCGCCGGTTTCCCCGCCAAGCTGTGGCGCGAGGAGGCCGCCCGCCGTCTCGGCCCCGACGCCGTCGGCCTGTTCGCCGCCGACGGACCCGGCACCTCCGGCAGCAACGGCTGGCTGCTGAGCGGCTCCCGGACCGTCACCGGGCAGCCGGTCATCGCCGGCGATCCGCACCGTTTCATCGAGGACCCCGGCGTCTACCAGCAGATACGCCTCGCCTGCGACGAGTTCGACGTCGTCGGCCTCGCCGTCCCCGGCGTCCCCGGCATCGCGCACTTCGGCCACACCGGCACGGTCGCCTGGGCCATCACCAACGCCATGGCCGACTACCAGGACCTCTACCGCGAACGGCTGCGCCGCACGGGAGTGGGAGTGGAGGCGCTCGGCCCGGACGGCGCCTGGCGGCGGGTCGCCCGGCACACCGAACTCGTGCGCGTCGCCGGGGAGGAGACCGTCGAGGTCGAGGTCCTGGAGACGGAACGCGGCCCGGTCGTCGCCGGCGGGCCGGAGGGCCTCGACGACGGCACCCCGCTCGCGCTGAGCCTGCGTCACCCGCCCCGCGTCACCTCCGACCTGGGGTTCAGCGCCCTGCTGTCGCTGCTACGGGCCCGCCGGGTCGCCGACGTGGACCGGGCCGTCGACCTCTGGGTCGAGCCGGTCAACGTCGTCCAGGCCGCCGACACCGAAGGCGGAGTGCTGCACCGGGTCGCGGGCCGGGTGCCTCGGCGCGCCGAGGTCAACGGCACCCGGCTGGTGCCCGCCTGGGAACCCGGCCACGAGTGGACCGGCTGGCACGAGATGCCCCGCGCGGGACTCGTCGACGGGGTCGCCGTGATGGCCAACCAGCGAGGGCCGGCAGCCGGGTTGGGCGTCGAGTTCGCGCCCCCGCACCGCGCCGACCGCATCCGGGCGCTGCTGGGCGAGAAGCGCGCCTGGTCCGCGTCCGACATGCCGGCCCTGCACACGGACACGTATCTGGCCTCCGCCGCACCCCTGTTGGACCACCTGGCAGCCCTCGACGACCTGACCGCACCCGCCGCCGAACTCCGCGACCGTCTCCTGCGCTGGAACCGTCGCATGGACGCCGACAGCCGGGAAGCGGCCCGGTTCGCGGCGCTGCGCAGCGCCCTCGTCCGCCGCCTCGCCGCGCACCCGGCCTTCGCCGCCCTGACCACCCCGCCCGCCTACCCGGAGGTCTTCCTCCCCTGGCTGGCCCTCCTGCCGCGCATCGGCTTCGCCCTGGAACACCTCCTGCGCGCCGAGAAGTTGTACGGCGTCGACCGCCCGGCACTGGTTCGGCAGGCCCTGGAGGAGGTCGCCGGGCAGCAGCCGGAGCCGGCCGCCCGCTGGGGCGACACCCACCGCCTCGCCCCCTGGCGGGCGCTCCCCGACCCCTCGGACCAGGCCCCCGCCCTCTCCGGCGACCACGACTGCGTGCTGTGCACCTCGGCCGTGCCCGGCTGGACCGACCTCGCCGCACGCGGCCCGGCCGCCCGTTACGTGTGGGACCTGGCCCGCCGCGAGGACAGCCTGTGGGTCGTCCCGTACGGCGCGTCCGGCCTGCCCGACCACCCCCACCACCACGACCAGCTCCCCCTGTGGCTCAGGGGCGAACTGGCCCCGGTCGTCACGGACTGGGCGCAGCTGACGAAGGAGAGCGACCATGCCTGACCCCCGCCTTCCCCACGCCACGGTGCACGAGCAGATGGCCGACGGCTTCGGCACCGTCCGCCTGCGGCCCCTCGACGCCGAGCGCGACGCGGACGTCGTCCACGGCTGGGTGAGCCAGGAGCGGGCCGTGTTCTGGGGCATGAACGGCCTGACGCGGGACCAGGTCGCCGAGATCTACGCCCACATGGACACACTGGACACCCATCACGCCTTCCTGGCCGAGCTGGACGGCGTCCCGGTCGCCCTCCTCCAGACCTACGAGCCCGCAGAGGACCGGGTCGGCGAGGTCTACGACGTCGAGCCCGGCGACATCGGCGTGCATGTGCTCATCGCGCCGGCGCACGAGCGGGGCGCACGGCCCGGCTGGTCGGCGGCGCTGATGGGGACCTTCGCGTCGTATGTGCTGCTGGGCCTGGACCGGCGGCGGATCGTGGTGGACCCGGACGTGCGCAACGAGAAGGCGATCGCCCGCTTCCTGCGGCAGGGATTCGAGGCCGGACCGCTCGTCACGCTCCCGGAGATCGACCTCCCGGACGTGTACCTGCCCGAGAAGCAGGCCCAACTCGCCTTCCTGCGCCGGGAGACAGCGTTCCCGAAGTGACCGGACGGACGGGTGTCGGCGCGCCCGCCGTGGTG
This sequence comes from Streptomyces sp. NPDC031474, assembly GCF_055581185.1. Taxonomy (NCBI): domain Bacteria; kingdom Bacillati; phylum Actinomycetota; class Actinomycetes; order Kitasatosporales; family Streptomycetaceae; genus Streptomyces; species Streptomyces sp. NPDC031474. Next base: position 131,728 of record NZ_JBVIJX010000004.1, on the reverse strand, counting down.
ACCCGGGTGAACCGGATGCGGTGTGCATGCGTACGTATCCCCGAGCACGCGAGTCTCGAGTCTCAAGCAGTACGGAGCGGTTGACGTGAGCGAAGGGCGCGATGGCGGACGACGGCACGGCGGTGGCGGCCGAGGCGGCGCCGGTCGGCACGGGGGTGAGTGGCGCCCGCGCGGACGAAGGAGACTTCAGGGGCTGGTGCTGCTCGGCACCGTGCTGGGCCTGCTCCTCCTGGGCGGCGGACCGGCCTCGGCGCACGCGGCGCTCCGGGGCGCCGACCCCGCCGACGGCAGCGTCGTCAAGACGGCCCCCGGCTCCATCACCCTCACCTTCACCGAGGCGGTAGGCCTGCTCGACGACTCCTTCCGCGTCTTCGACCCCGACAACCAGCGGGTGAAGACCGGCAGGACGGGGCACGCCGACGGCCGCGCCGACACCGCGCGCATCACCCTGCCCGGCAAGCTGGGCACCGGCACGTTCACCGTGGCGTGGCGGGTCGTGTCGGCCGACAGCCACCCGATCGCGGGCGCCTTCACCTTCTCCGTGGGCGAACCCTCCGCGATCCCGCCGGCCCTGCCCAGCACCTCTGTGGAGAACCCGGCCACCAGCGGCCTCTTCAACATCGGTCGCTATGTCGCCTACCTGGCCGCCGCCCTGCTCATCGGCACGGCCGCCTTCGTCGCCGTCTGCCGGCCGCCGGACATCCGGCCGCTGCGCAGACTGCTGCTGGCCGGCTGGTGGGCGCTCACCGTGTCGACGGTGTTCCTGCTGCTGCTCCGCGGCCCCTACGAGACGGGGGCCGGCCCCGCGGAGGTGCTCGACCCGTCCGGCCTGACCCGCACGCTGGGCACCCGTCCGGGCCTGGCCCTGGTGGCGCGCCTCGCGCTGCTGGCGGCGGCCGCGGTCCTCCTGCTGCGGCAGCGGGGGCTTCTGAAGGAGCGGAGGGGGGAGCAGCCGTCGCGTCCGGTGCTCCTGACCGGCGCCGCGCTGGCGGTGGGCCTCGCCCTGACCTGGGCCGCCGCCGAACATGCCTCGGCCGGCATCCAGGTCCCGGCGGCGATGACGTCCTCCGTCCTGCACCTGCTGTCCATGGCGGTGTGGCTGGGCGGTCTGACGGCCCTGCTCACCCTGCTCTACCGCGCGTCCGTCCCGGGGCGCGTCGTCAACGGCTTCTCCCGGCTGGCGGGCTGGTCGGTGACGGTCCTGGTGGTGACGGGCGTCTACCAGTCCTGGCGCGGCCTCGGCTCGGTGTCCGCGCTCACGGACACGACGTACGGCCGGGTCCTGCTCGCCAAACTGGCGGTGGTGACGCTGCTGTTGGCGGCGGGTGCGCGCTCACGTCAGACGGTGACCACGGCGACAAGAGGGGCGAGGAGAGCAACGGAGACGACGGAGGCCAGGGAGTCAACGGGGGCGACGGAGGCAACGGAGGCAACGGAGGCAACGGAGGCAACGGAAAGGACGGCGGGGAGCGTGGCGGTCGAGACGGCTGACGAGCAGAAGGAAGCGCGGGTTCCGGAGCCGGTGGGGGGACGGGCGGCCGTATCGGCCGCTGAATCGTCCACCGGACGGGCGGAAGGTCTGGTGCTGCCCGAGAAGCCATCCCCTGACGGGCTTTCCGCTGAGAAGCCTTCCGCCGAGGTGCCTTCAGCCGAGGTGCCGTCCGACGAGGTACCTGCCGTTGAGAAGCCCCCCGCCAAGCGGTCGGCCCTCACCCCCGCCGAGGACGCCCATCGCCGGGCGCTGCGTCGTTCCGTGCTGGCGGAGGTCGCGGTCTCCGTCGTCGTACTCGTCCTCACCACCGTGCTGACGGGCACTCTTCCGGGCCGGGCGGCGGCCGAGGCGGCTACGGCGGAGCAGTCGGCCGGACTCCCGGTGGCCTCGGTGACCAACATCCCCTTCGAGATCGACACCCCCCGCGTCGGCACCGTCAGCGGCAAGGTGCAGGTCACCCTCGACCCGGGCCGGGTCGGCGACAACGGGTTGCAGGCCGTGGTCTACGGCCCCGACGGCGGCTTCGTGAGCGTCCCCGAGCTGCGTCTGTCCTTCAGCTTGCCCGACCAGGACATCGGCCCCATCGACGCCAAGGTCACCGACAAGGGCGGCTACTGGGGCGCCGACGCCGTCAACCTCCCCATCCCCGGCACCTGGGAGATGAAGGCGACGGTGCGGGTGTCGGACATCGACCAGGTGAGCGAGACGAAGCCGGTACGGATCGAACGCTGAGGCACAGCGAACCGATCGGGACCGATCAGGACCGGTCAGTGTGCGGGGCCGGCGGCAGGCGGAGTGGCGTGGCGGGCGGCGAGAGCCCGCTCCTCCTCCTCGAGCCGGCGGGCGCAGCGGGCGTCCGGGTCGTAGGCGACGGCCGTGCTCACGCAGGTGCAGAACACCCGTGCGTCGCGCGTGACGCGGCTGGTGAGCCGGAAGGACGTGCGGCGCAGGTCGCCGACGGTGGTGGTGATGGTGACCGGCTCGGGCTGGAGAAGCAGCGGCTGCGTGTAGTCGAGCTCGTGGCGTGCGTAGACGAACCGGGGGCGGATCTCCTGGCCGGGCAGCCCGGGGCGGACGTAGAACATGTCGATGTGGGCGTCCTGGATCATCTCCAGCAGCCGGGCGTTGTTCACGTGCTGCATGGAGTCCAGGTCGCTCATGCGTACCTGGCGGAGATAGAGGTGCGGTCGACAGTTCGTGGGGCGGATGTCGGACGCCAGGGCCTGGGTCAACATGTGTCAGCAACTCCTAGGAACGGCAGGAGGTCCGGTCTCCCGGGCCGGTGGTCGGTGCCGGGATCACGGGCTGGGGAAGGGCCTGCTCGATCAGGTCGGCCGCGGCCCCCGCCCCTCCCGCCGCCGCCAGCTCTTCGCGCATGGCGGACACTCCCGCGCGGATGTCCCGGTCGGACGACACCCGCAGGACGGCCTCGCGCAGCGCCTCGGGAGTGACGCTCTCGCGCGGCAGATGGACCCCGAGCCGCAGGCGTTCGATCTGCGCGGCGTTGACCCGCTGTTCGGCCATCTGCGGGACCGCCACCAGCGGCACCCCGTGATGCAGGGCCTCCATCGTGCCGCCCATGCCGGCGTGCGTGACGAAAGCGTCCGCCTGGGCCAGCACGGCCAGTTGGGGCACGTGCGGGTGCACCTCGACATTGGCGGGGAGCGGCCCCAGTAGGTCCGGCGGCACTGCGGGCCCGACGGACATGACGACATGCCAGGGCAGCTCCGCGAACGCCCGGACACAGGACCGGTAGAACTCCGGCCGCCGGGTGAACTGCGAGCCCAGCGACACCAGCAGCACCGGCAGTTCCGCCTGGCCCGGCAGGCCCGGCAGGCCCGTCTGACCCGCCTGGCCCGGCAGGTTCGGCCGTGGGGGCTGCCAGGTCCCCTGGTAGGAGCGGTCCCCGAGCGCGGGTCCGACGTAGGCGACGCGCCGGGCCTCGACGGTGTCCGCCCTGCGCTGGAAGGCGCGGGGGAAGAACGCGACGGCGTGTTCCGGCCGCACCAGCTCGTGCACCCGCGCGATGTCGACGCCCTGTTCCGCGAAGGCGCCCACCAGCTCGGCGAAGCCCGGGACCTGGGCGAGGCCGGGCACGCCGAAGAACTCGGGGATGATGCCGTCGTAGGCGAGATGGGTGGGCGACGCCAGGACGGTCGGCACCTCCCAGCGCGCGGCCAGCAGCAGCCCCGCGAAGGCGTACACGTCGCACAGCACCAGGTCCGGACGGTCCCCGTCGTACGCCCGGCGCAGCGTGGGCAGGGACTCCAGCGCCCCCCGGACGACCCGCGCGAACCCCTCGCCCATGTCCTCCGGCGCCTCCGAGTCGTCCACGGGGTCCGGATGGAGCACCGGCTCGGCGCCGGCCGCCTTCACCTGGTGCACGAAGTCGTCGGTGACGGTGTACGTCACGCGGTGACCGCGCCGTACGAGCTCTTCGACGACCCCCAGCGTGGGATTCACGTGCCCGTGCATCGGAACGTTGAACACGGCGATGTGCGCGGGATTCGGACGAGTGCGACGAGTACCAGGCACGACACGCAACTCCTGACCGGCACCGGGCCGGGGCGGGGACTTGAGGACGGCGTCCGAACGGCAGACGCGGAGTCCCGATTAAAGGCGCTCCGACACGGTTCGTGACCGCAAACCTGCGGCAGTGTCACCCCATCAGGGAGCCTTCACGGCCGTGCGTTGACCCCTGGGGGAGCCCTGGGGAAGCCCTGGGGGAGCCCTGGGACGGCCAAGGCACGTGACCGCCGGTCGGATCGGCCGTTGGGAGTACAGGACGCGGGGGGTACAGGACGTCGTCCTCGGCCCATGACAGGAGCAGCCTCATGCCCGGATCGCATCTGCCCTTGATGGAAGAGGGGATGGCCCGCTGGCCGTTCGGCCCGCCCAACGCCGGGATCGCCCTGGACTTCGTGGGCGCCCCGCCCGCGCTGGACGAACTGCGCGCGCTGGTGGAGGAACGCTGGAAGGCACTGCCCAGGCTCACCCAGACCCTGGTCGCCCCGGGCGCGGCCTCCCGCACGGGCCTCGCCCGGTGGACCGGCCGCCACCGCTGGGCGAGCGGGGACGGCCACGATCTGGCCCAGCAGGTCGACTGCGCCGACGCCACCCTGCGGGACGCGGTACGCCAGTGGTTCCACACCCCGTTCCCCGCCGAGCGCCCGCCGTGGAGCCTGCACCTCCTGCGGGGCGCGACGGAGGGGGAGTTCTCCCTCCTCTTCCGGATGCACCACAGCCTGCTCGACGGCCGCTCCCTGACCACCCTCCTGCGCGCCCTCCTCGACGACGGCGAGCCGCTGGACGGCGCCGCCTCCCTCGCGATCCCCGGCCCCCGCAGACGCGTGGTCAGCCCCGGCACGACCGCCGGCGGCCCGCCCGGCCTGCTGTCCACGGGCCGCGCGGTGCCGCTGCCGCACCGGGGTGCGCGGGAGCCCGCGTACACGGTCGTGGCGCTGAGCGCCGAGGTCCTGCGGGCCGCGCGGGAAGCCGTTCGCACGGAAAGAGCCGACTCGGTCCGGCCGGCGACCACCAACGAGGTGTTCCTGGCGACGGTCTCCGGAGTCCTGCGCGCCTGCCTGTCCGCCGGCGCCGCTTGGGACGCCGCCTCCGATGATGGTGACGGCCGTGATGGCGGTGACGGCTACGCGGATTCGGGAGCACGGCAGGTGTGGCTGTCCGTCCCGGTCGACGAACGCCCCGACGACTGCGGGGAGTTCCTGGGCAACGCGTTCGCCAACGTCCGGGTCCCCGCCCCGGTGACCCTGTCCGACCCGGCGGCCCGCCTGTCGGCCTGCACCGGTCTGCTCACCACGGTCACCCGGCCCCGGCGCACCTCCGAGAAGCTGGTCGAGGGCACCCTCGCGGCGCTTCCCGCGGCGACCCTCGCCCTGGCCGGCGGAAAGATCTTCGCGCCCGCGTACGCGCCGGCGGCCTGCTCCTACGTCCATCTGCGCGAGCGTGGCCGGACCCTGGCCGGACGTCCCCTTCGCCGCCTCACCATCGTCCCCATGGTGCCCCCCGCCGACACGGCCACCTTCGCCCTCGGCGGCTGCACCCAGGGCCACACCCTGAGCGTCGCCACCAACTCGGGCAGTCAGGACGCCGTACTCCTGGCAGAGAGGTTCCTCGACGAGTTGAGCCTCCTCGAGGAGGGCTCCCGTCGACCGGACACCGCCCGGAGCAGGCAGTGAGTCGTGCCCGCGGGGTTGCGCCCGCCGCAGGGCGCCCCCGCCCGTGGACCGGGCTCAGGGCCGGACGGCGGACCATCGGTCTGCCCGATCCGCTGATCAAGATTCTCCCGGACTCATGAACAGAGGTTCTTCTCCAGCAGTGCGACGTATGTGTCCATGAAGTGGTGACGCATGCCGTCCGAGGCGGGGGCGAAGGGGTCGGCCGTGGCGCCCTTGACCTGGTCGGCGAGCAGGCCCGGCGCGGGCGGCCCGGGCGAGCCAGTAGGCGTGGATGACGGAGTAGCCGGAGGCCGAGTGGTCGAGGGGTGTGGGGGGAGTCGGAGGCGTGGCGGAAGCGGGGGAAGCGGGGCCGGGGACGGGCGTGGGCCTTTCGACGAGCGACGGGGTTGTGTCGTGGCCGATCGTGGCCGTCCCGTCTGCCTGACCTGCGCTGCGGCGCGGGGCGAACGGTGGGCGTGCGAGTGCGGTCCGGGGGCGCACGGGGGCACCCCTTGGGTGCCTCGCCGGGGCAACCCTTGTGTGGCTTCGCTCGTCTCCTGAGTCGCCTGTGCTTTTCGGACGTATTCCTACACGCGTGTAGGGTTCCGACGTTCGGCGGTGACCACGCCGACGATCCGAGCACGGTGTACGGGGTGACAACGGCCGAGGCGGAGGGCGAGCGCCGGTGAGCGGAACGAGAAGGCGTGGACGTACTCCAGTGGAGGCGACCGGCCGCGGGAACATCCAGGGGAACGGTCCCTCGGGCAGGGGCAGGGGCAGGGGGGCCGGACCGGGCAGGTCCGGCGGGACCCGGCTGACCCGGCGCGGGCGGATCCTCGCGTGGGGGGCCGGTGTGACGGCCGTCGTCGTCCTCGGCATCGGCGGGGTCGGCGCGTGGATCTACAACGACCTCAACAACAACATCAACTCGGCTGCTGTGGACGACAAGTTGGGCGGCAACCGGCCGGTCAACCTGAGTCCTGGCTCCAAGAACATCATGATCGTCGGTTCCGACAGCCGTGACGGCGCGAACGCCAAGTACGGCAAGGATCTGACCACCATGCAGTCGGACACGCTGATGGTGCTGCACATACCGGCCGACCGTAAGTGGGCCTCGGTCGTGTCCTTCCCGCGTGACTCGTATGTGGAGATACCCAGTTGCGAGAAGGGCGACGGCAAGCCGTCCTCCCCGCACCACTTCAAGATCAACGAGGCGTTCGCGATCGGCGGCAGCAACGGCAAGGTCGGCGAGGCCGCCGCCTGCACGATAAAGACCATCGAGTCCAACACCGGTCTGCGCATCGACCACTTCATGTCGGTCGACTTCTCCGGCTTCAAGGGCATGGTCGACGCGCTGGACGGCATCGAGGTCTGCCCGAAGCAGGCCATCCACTCCGAGAAGGCCCGCCTGGACATGGAGGCCGGCTGCCAGACCGTCAAGGGCGAGAAGGCGCTCGGCTACGTCCGCGCCCGCTACGGCGTCGGCGACAACTCCGACATCGGGCGCATCGGACGCCAGCAGGAGTTCATGGACGCCCTGGCGAAGAAGGCCAAGTCGAAGCTCACGAGCCCGAACGCGATGTACGGCTTCCTGCAGTCGATCACCAAGTCCCTCACGACCGACCCCGACATCGCCGGCATCCAGCCGCTGTACGGACTCGCCGACGAGCTCAAGGGCATCCCGAGCGACCGCCTCAGCTTCCTCACCGTGCCCAACTACGGGCGCGTCGCCGACAACCCGGCCGACAAGGCCAACGTCGTGTGGCAGTACCCGCAGGCGGCGGACCTGTTCACCTCCCTGGCCAAGGACAAGGAGGTCACCAAGCCGCAGTTGGAGGCGGCGAAGAAGAACGTGGTGTACGCCTCCAGCGTGCGCGTCCAAGTCCTCAACGGCACGGGCGTCTCGGGGCGCGCCGCCGCCGTCGCGGAGAAGCTGAAGGAAGCCGGCTACACGGTCACCGGCACGGGCAACGCGCCTCAGACGGTGGCCAAGTCGACCCTGACCTACCCGGCCGGGCTCGACGGCAAGGCCGCCGTCATCGCCTCCAGGCTGCCCAACCTGACGCCCACGGCGGACAGTTCGGCCGCCGCAGGGGTCGTCACCCTCGTCGTCGGGCAGGACTTGAAGATCGACGACGTCGCCTGACGATCGAGGCCTGACGATCGAGGCCTGGCGATGTACATGGTCAAACGCACCCGCCGAATGGGGTAAGCTTGATCTTGAGCCGGTCACCGGAAAGAAAAACGGTGAACGACCTCTGCGTTGGTGGTCCAAGGAAAGACGCCCCGCTTCCTGCGGGGAAATGCAGGTGCAAGGCCTGCCCGGCGCTCCATCGAGAACGAGTCCCATCCCGTGTCAGGCGGGGTGGGACTCGTTCGTTTGCGCCTCCGCGCCGGCTTACTGAGCTGCCTCAGGCCGTGAGGGTGGTGGGGGTGGGGAGTCGTAGAGGGCGATGACCGCCATGGAGGTCGCCGCGTCGAGCAGGAGGAAGGGCCGCGGCTGACGTGGGGAGGGGTTCTCCCGTCCGCCGCGGCCCTTCTCTTCGGCCGTCAGGCCATGCTCAGGACGCGTTCGCGCTCGACGGGCCGAAGAACTCGATCTCGGCTATCGACACCTGCTTGCTCCCGGACACCGAGTACGACGACTCGATCGTGAAGCGGACCTTGGTGACCTCGCCGACGCGGAACGCGCGCCGCTGACCGCCCGCGCTCTGGTCCAGGGTGAGCTCCCGGGTCGTGGTCTTGCCGTCCTTCAAGGTGATCGTCGCCTTGATGCGGTGGGGGAGGGCGGAGTCGTCGAGCTGGTCGGGCCGGATCGACGTGCCCGAGGTGATGATCAGGTCCAGCAGTCGCGTCGGCTGGTCGAAGCTCGCCTCGATCCACTCGCCCTCGCCGGACTGCGAGACACCGGGACCCCACCAGGTGTTGTTGAGCTTGTCGAAGGCCAGCTCCGGCTTGTGCCCCGGGTAGGAGCGCGACGCCGCGAACGAGTCCGGGGTGACCGGCGCACGCTTGGCGAAGTGGTCGCGGGTGGCCTGGATCGCGTCCGGGGTGTTCACCCCCGCGATGATCACGAGCGTGAGGACGACCGCGGCCACCAGCCAGCTGACGATGCGGTCGAACGTACGGCGCAGGCGCGGGCGGTCGCCGGCCCAGGGGGTCTCGCCGTTGCGGTTGAACAGGCGACGCCACCAGGGCAGGCGGATCGAGGAGCGGTCCTCGAGGGTCATGGGCATCGCGCAGCGGACGCAGAAATGCCGGTCGGGGTTGTTGGGCGTGGCGCACCAGGGGCACGCGACGCCGTGCTGCTCGCCCTGGACCGGGCCGGGCGCGCGGACCTGCGGCCGGTCCGCGACCGGCCGGCCCGGCAGGACCGGCGCGACGGACGGGGGTGCGGCGGGGCGGGGCTCCGCGTCGGTGACGGGGACGAGGAGGGAACGGGCCCGCGCGGCCATCGTGTCGCCCAGCGCGGGGGCGGGAGTCGGGGTGGGGGTGGGGGTGGTCGGCGCGGTTTCGCCGGGATGCGGAGCCGGGGTCGGGGCGGGGGTCGATGGGGCGGCGGTGCCGTCCTCCGGCGGGATGGCCGGGAGGGGAGTCTCCGTGGTGTCCTCGTCGTCGTCCGAGTCGTGGTCGTCGTCCGCCGGGGCGGTGGCTGTGGCGGCAGCCGTGGGGGTCGTACGGGATACGGCATCGGAACCGGAACCGGCGTCGGCACTGGTACCCGCGGTGGCCTCCGGGCCGGGCGCAGCCGACGGTGGCTGCGGGGCCTCCTCGGGCGCCGACCCGTTGGCCGAGCCGGTGCCGCCCGAGCCCGCTCCTGCCCTCGGACCCGCACCCGTACCTGGACCCGTACCGGCGCTCGCACCGGCTGCCGAGCCCGAGCCCGAGCCCGTGTCGGCCGCCGCTGCCGACCCAGCCGCCGCGCCCGCCCGTGCCGTCGCTCGGTCTGTCCAGCTCAGTACGGCGCCGCAGGCGTCGCAGAAGGACTGGCCGGGCTCGGCGCGCGTGCCGCACTCGGCGCAGTTCTGGGTGGTCATCTCTCCGGGGTCCTTTCAGCGGCGGTCACCTTGACCGTGTACGGCATGTGGGCGGGGCGGGCGGCGGCCACCAGGGTGTCCAGGCGGTGCTCGTCCGCCGGGGAGGGGGCGGGCAGGCGGAGCGTGACGTGGAGGTGGGGGCGGTGGTCGCCCGGGAACGGGCCGAGGGGGCGGGCGCTCCAGGCCGATCCGCCGCTCTCGTCGATCTCCGGTTCCACGCCGAACGCCAGCCGGATGGCCTCCGACAGACCGCGGCGTGTGCCGCGCACCCGGTGCAGATACGCGGCCGCCGCGACCGCTGACCGCAGCCTCGGCTCCGGTTCCGTGCCGTCGGTCTCCGCGCCGACCCAGCCCGTCAGCCAGCGGGTGAAGTCGATCGGGGCGAGGGCCGGGTCGAAGTAGGCGGGCAGGCAGTCCAAGGCGTTGAGGATGGGCGCCATGACCTCGTCGAGGCCCGCGACGAAGCGTTGCGCCAGGTCGTCGTCCGCGAAGACGGCCGGCAGCATCGCGCCGATCGGGACGGACGAGCCCAGCCCGTCGACCGAGCCCCTCACGAGCCGTCTCCGATCACGCGGACTCGATGGTCGTAGGAGAAGACGAGGGCCGGGGCGGCCAGGTCGATGCGGTCGGTGGCCTCGCCGCGCTTGCCCGTCAGGGGGTCGGCGGGGTGGAGGGTGACCTGGTCGACCAGCTCCACTCCGGGGACCCGCTGGAGCACCGCGAAGACCTCGCCCGACTGGACCGGACGGCCGAACGGCCAGCCCTTGCCGTCGGCGCCGCCGGTCAGCGGGTCGAGGTGGCGGTAGAGGGCGTCGTGGGCCTGGCGGCGGACGCGGTCGGTGTCGACGCCACGGAAGGCGTGCACCGTCGCCACCACCGTCACGCCCTGGTAGTACGGCGGGCCGACCGCCAACCGCGTCCCGATCAGGCGGCGTTCGTCGAGGTGCCGGGTGATGCGGTCCAACAGGGAGTCGCCGGGCACGAGTTGCTCGAAGCGGAGGCGGCCGCCGGGGTCCGGTACGGCCTGCGGGACCACCAACACCCGTACGGCGTAGGAGCCGTGCTCGTCGGGCTCGCCCTCCAGGCAGGTGATGCGGGCGGTCTCCGGGGCCGCCCGGCGGGCGAGTTCCTCGTAGTCGCGCAGGGTCACCGCCCGCTCCTGGGCGCGCAGGGTGATCGGGGCGCGCAGCTTCGCCTCCTCGACGGTCTCGCCGTCCACCCCGCCGCGTGCGGCCTCGCGGTTGACGACCTCCGAGACGTACGGGACGGACGTACGCAGGACCTGGACCGCGCCTCGGGCGACGTTGCCGGACCGGCCGCCGCCCGTGCGGTAGCGGCGGGCGCGGATGACCGAGCCCTTGGGGGCGACGGCGCCGTACTGGCGCAGCCTGCCGTCGGGTTCGCGGACGGACGGGCCGAAGGCGATCTCGCCGGTCGCCGCGTCGAGGGTGACATGGCGGTCGTGCGGGCCGGACGCGGCGAAGTGCGGGACCACCTGCCAGTCGGTCCAGCCCTCGTGTTCCGCGGTCTGGAGCAGAAGCGGCGGGTCGTCGCCCACGACCGGGGCGTGGGTGAGGGTCAGGCGCTGGCCCGGCAGGCCCGTCGACTCGCCGAGGGCCTCGTCGTGGACGGTCTCCGCGTGGACGGTGGGGGCGGTGCCGCCGATCGTGAAGACCTCGGCGGAGCGCACGGTCGGCGAGGTGGTGTAGAAGGGCTGGCCGGCCAGGGGCTCGGTGACGCGGCAGCGCAGCCAGCCGGCCTCCTGGCCGCCGGAGCGGGACAGGACATGGCCGCCGGGGATGTGCAGGACCACCTCGCCGGGGCGGTTGAGGCCGCCCGTGCCGTCGCGGTCGACCTCGCACTCCTGCCAGCCGTCCTCCGTCCAGGCCTCCCAGACGAGCGGGGGCTGACGGGGGTCGACGCCGACGCCGTCGACGCGGCTGTCGAGTTCCAGGACCACCGCGCAGTGCGGGACGGCGGCGCTCAGGCCGAACAGCATGCAGTCGCCGGGCTGCGGCGCCTCGGCGAAGCAGAGCAGGTCCTTGCCCTCGGTGAGGTCGGTGGTCCGGTCGGTGACCGGCTCGCCCCGGTGCTGCACCACGAGATGGCGCAACTGGCAGGGTACGACGGTCAGTTCGCGTTCCGTCGCGAAGACGACGGCGTCCTCGCTCTCCGTGCGGACCGTCGCCACCTCCGTGCCGACCGGCAGGAGCACCGGCTCCTCCTGGGGCGCCGACAGCCAGAACGTCACCTCCGTGCGGGCGGCGGACGGCGGGAAGAGGCGGATGCCGACCAGGTCGAGGAAGGCGAGGTGGTTCTTCTCGGGGACGCGGTTCAGGCGGTAGACGATCTGGTCCGCCATGTGGGCGACCGTCTCGACGAGGGTCACGCCCGGGTCGGACACGTTGTGGTCGGTCCACTCCGGCGCACGCTGCTGGATGTAGCGCTTGGCGTCGTCGACGAACTGCTGGAAGCGGCGGTCGTCCAGGTTGGGGGAGGGCAGGGCCATCAGCGGTCGCTTTCGGAAGCCGTACCGGAGCCGGGCAGGTCCGGCTCGTCGTGGGACGGAATGACGTAGAAGGGGAAGACGAGGCTGCGCGGGTTGTTGGTGCCGCGGATCGCGTAGCGGACGTCGATGAAGAGCACGCCCTGCTCGGCGCCCGCGGTGACCTCGACGTCGGTGACCTCGATGCGCGGCTCCCAGCGGTCCAGGCTGGCGTACACCTCGTGCTGGATACGGCCGGCCGTCGCCTCGTTGACCGGGGCGAAGACCAGGTCGTGGATGGCGCAGCCGTACTCCGGGCGCATGGGGCGCTCGCCCGGGGCGGTGGCGAGGATGAGCCGGATCGCCTCCTCGATCTCGCGCTCCCCGCTGACCAGGGCGATGCCCCCGGTGGGGCCGATGCGGAGCGGGAACGCCCAGCCCGATCCGACGAATTGCTCGGCCATCAGACGGCCACCTGCCTTCTCCTCTTCCGGTACCGCTCGGCCGTCCTCACGGGATCGGATACGGCTTGTTGTTGACCATGACGACGCCTTGCAGCAGGAGGGTGGCGGCCCGGATGCCCACGTTGGCGGTGGCGTTGACCTGGATGGTGCCGCCCGCGCTGACGGTCGCGGCGCCGCCCGCCTTGAGGCTGAGCGCGCCCATCGCGTCCACGTTCACCACGCTGGTCAGCGACTTGACGTTGACCATGCCGGTGCCGCGGATGTCGAGCAGCCCGCCGCTCTTGATGGTGAGCTTGCGGCGCGCGCTGAGCGTGAGGTCGGTGCCGGCCTCGATGGACACCGACCGGCTGCCGGTGATGCTGACGGTGCCCTTGCTGTCGACGGTGATCTCGGTCTTCGTCCGGTCCAGGTTGATGACGAGCCGGTCGTCGCCGGACGTCACCCGCACCCCCTGCTTACGGCCGCCGGTCTTCTGGCTGAGCAGGTCGACGCGGTTGCCGTCCCGGTCGGACAGGGTGTGCCGGGCGGCGCGGCGGCGGGCGCCGTCGTGCAGCGGCACGTCCTTCACGGGGGTCGGCTTGTCCTTGCCGTTGTAGAGGCCGCCGATGACGTACGGGTGGTCGAGGGCCCCCCGGTCGAAGGCGACCAGCACCTCGTCGCCGACGTCGAGCGGGAAGATCGACCCGCCGTCCTTGCCGCCCCACTGCACGACCCGCGTCCAGTCGCTGATGTAGGCGTCGTCGAGCCAGGGGAACTGGAGCTTCACCCGGCCCTGCTTGAGGGGGTCCTGGACGTCTGTGACCAGGGCGTTGGTGGTGCCGGGGAGGTTCAGGCCGTTGGAGGCGTTCCCGCCGCCGGAGGACAGCCCGTACAGGGACCGCCACTGCCGTCCGCTGACGGTGACCCAGGCTTCGTAGTGCTTGCCGTCGCCGAAGACGTGCCGTACGGACGTGGCCGTGTACTTGCCCTCGAAGGGGTCGCCGACGTCGGCGAGGGCGACGGGCAGGCCGGGGCGCAGCTTGGGGGTGCCGCGCGCGATGACCTCCAGCTCGGCGAACGAGCCGGTGACGTCGTCGGCGAGGGCCTCGGCGGCGAACTTCACCTCCGACTGCCGGTCGTACGGCGTCTGCGCGTCGACCAGCTTGGCCGCCTTGAACTTGGCGGCGGCCTCGCCGGGCGTCGTGCCGATGCTGATGCCGGGGTTGGTCTTCGCGGGCGCGGTGGCGGTGAGCTTCTTCTTCGTCGTCACGTCCCAGCCGCGTGCCTCGACCGTGCCGACCTGCTCGGCGGCGGTGACGGCGGCACGCAGGCGCAGGATGTCGGTGCCCGCCTCCAGGACGAACGGGCTCTTGTCGCCGGGCGTGGAGGTGGGCGGCGCGCCGGACGCCGGGTCGGGCTTGAGGAACTGGAACTTCCCCTTCGCGTCGACCGACATGACCATCTCGTTCTCGTCGGCGAGCCGGGCGAGGAAGTCCCAGTCGGTGACGTTGGCCTGGCTGATGAACTCGTAGACCGTCTTCGTCGACTGGATCTTCCCGATGGGGACGCCGTCCTGCGCGGCCAGCTTGCGGGCGATGTCGGAGGCGCTCTGGTTGCGGTACGCGGCGACCCGGCGCTGGCGCATCAGACGGTGGCCGAAGTCGTAGCCGCGGATGACGGTGAAGGTGCCGGTGCCGTCGTAGTCGGCCTCCAGACCGCACACCTCGCCGGTGAGGAGCGGGTCCGAGGCGCCCTTGCCGTCGGCGATCGGCGCGAGGACGACGGGCGTGCCGAACTTGACGCCCAGTTTGCCCAGGACCTGACGGTAGGGGTCGCGGAAGGTGAGCCGGAACGCGGCGGGGACGCCGAGCCCCTGGTCCACCCAGCCTTCCACCAGCAGCGGCGCGAAGTCGACGGGCAGCGGACGGCCTCCGAGGGTCACCTGGATGACGCTGGAGAACGCGGACTGGACCACTAGTAGCGCACCTCCTCTACGGCGGGCAGCACGAGCTCGATGCCCGTCGGCAGGCGGGACGGGTCGTCGATGCCGTTGACCTCGGCGATCGACCGCCACGCGGAGGCGTCCCCGTACTCGCGCCAGGCCAGCGACTGGAGCGAGTCCCCGGCGACGACCCGGTGCACGCGTTGCGCGGTCAGCGCGCCGGAGGTCGGGTTCTGGCCCTTCGTCTTGCTGGGGATCTCGTGCAGGTGCACCTGGCAGGTGGCCCGGATGGGGACGCCGGTCGTGCCGAACAGCGAGTACGTGACGTCGATGCTGCTGACGTAGGCGGTGAAGCGGGCCGTGGAGAACGAACCCCACTGGAACACCACCCAGGGCGGCGACGGCTGCTTGGCCGCGATGCTCTTGGTGGTCACCTCGCAGCACTCCAGCAGCGACTCCACCTTCTTCAGGACGGTGTTGCTGCCGGGCTGGTCGGAGGAGTCGAGGAAGATCTCGACGGTCATCTCGCGCGGCTCGGGTCCCATGAACTCCGGTACGGAGCCGTCGCGGACGGCCGCCGTCGGCGTGACCTTCCACTGGGCCCGGCGGCCGAGCTGGAGCTGCGCCGGGTTGAAGTCGAACCCGAAGGACTTGATCAGCCCGCCGGGGGTGGTGCTGGTGCCGACCGGCGGTTCGTGGATCGCGAGAGTGGCACGGACCAGGCTCTTGCCGGCGCCGCCTTTGCTTCCCTTGGCCATGTTCTGTGCCCTTTCCGTCCCGTTCGGCTTCGTCAGGCTTTGTTCGCCTTGTTTTGGCCTTGTTCGGCCTCGTTCGGTCTTGTCCGGATGCGACCTGTTTCGTTCCGGTCCGTTCCGGCCTAGTCCGTGAAGCCGTGGTGGGTGATCTCCAGGACCTCCGTGGCCACGCCCGGACTGTCCGGGCTGAGCGACGGCCCCTGCCAGCTGACCGGCAGCACGTCGATCAGGCCCCACCGGGCGACCTCGGAGCCGTCCGCGCGCAACGCCGCGATCTGCGCGGTCGGCCGGGTCACGCCGGTGGTGACCGAGGAGATCCACTTCGCGACCTTGGTGGTGTCCGGGGTGAGGGGGCGGGTCAGCCGGATCGTGGAGAACGTGACCCGGGAGGGCAGCGCCCAGACGAACCCGTTGTTACCGCCCTCCTGACGGTGCTCGATCTCCACCTGGGACGACAGCCCCTCACACCCGTTGAAGTAACCGAGGCTCTCGCCGTCGATGGTCAGGGTGAAGAAGATCGTGGAGCCCGGGTCGAGATCGGAGGGCATCGGGGCCTGGCCTTTTCTGGGAGCGGTGAGTGGTGGGTGGTGGGATTTGAGTGGTGAGGTCTGAGTGGTGGGGGCTGTGGTCAGCGGCGGGGGTCTCGTAGTCGGCCGATTCGTTCGCGGTCGAGGCGGAGCTCGGTGCGCAGGAGGCGGGTGATGCGGCCGGTCAGACGGTGCGTCAGCTCGTCGAGCTGGAAGTCGGTGAGCGCGCGGGGATCGAAGCCGGGGTACGCCTCCTCGGGCGCGGGACAGGCCGAGTTCCGGTCGGCGCCGGAAGGGGGGCCGAGGGAGGGGCGGGGGGATGCCTGCTTCGAGGGGGTGTTCTTGGTGGTGGCTGTGGTGGTGCGGCGCTGGACTGTGGGGGTGGGGGCGGGTGTGGGTGGTGCGGGGGGCGTCGGGGTGGGCGCGGCCTGGGCGGGCAGGGGGCTGCGCTGGACGCCGGGGGGTGTGGCCGGGCGGGGGGCGACCGGGGGGAGGTACGGGCGGGCTATGGGGTGCGCCACGGGGTGGGTCGTGGTGGTGCCGGGCGTGGTGCGGCGCAGGGGTACGGGGGCCGTGACCGTTCGACGCTGGAGGGGCGACGGGGGCATCGGGGGCGACGGGGGCATCGGGGAGACGGGGGGCGCGGTCGTCGTCTGGGGCAGCGTGGGGCGGACCGTGCGGGTGGGGAACGGGAGTTGGGGGGCGACCGGAGGCGTGGTCGCGGTGGCGGTGGCGGTGGCGGTCGCGGTGGCGGTGGCGGTCGTGGTGGTGCGCTGCACGACGGGGCGTGGGCCTTCGGGGGCCGTCGCCGTCCGGGGGGTGGCGCTCTGGGGCGCGACGGGAATGCCGCTCGGTGCGTCGAGGGGCTTGGCGTCGGAAGGGCGCGTGGGGAGAGGGGCGCCCACTAGGGGGCGGGAGGGCGGAGTGGGGGGCGTGGGAGGTGCGGGAGGTGTGGGTATGGCGGTGCGCTGGATGGGGGCGCCGAGGGGCGGAGGTGTCACCGAGGGTGCGTGGGGGGCTGCCGCGGGGCGCGGTCGGCTCGGGGGGAGGCTCGTGGGGGTGCCGAGGCCCGCCCTACGCGCGGGTGCGGGTGTGGGTGCGGGTGCGTCGGAGGCGGTGCGCTGAACGCTCGGCTTCGACAGGGAAGGGCGCGACTCGGGAGGCGTTGCCGCACGGGGCACGCCGAGGGAGGCGGGCGCGGGCGCGGCACCGACCCTCGCGGACGGGGAAGTGCCGGGAACGTCGGCGCCCTCGCCCCGGGGAACGGCCCGCTGGAGCCCGACGGGTTGCTGGGCGGGCGTGCTGCCTGTCGCCGTGGGCGTCTCGGTCGGGGTCGAGCCTTCGTGCCCGCGCACTGCGCGCTGGATCCCGACGGGCTGGGGAGGTTGTGTGCTGCCGGCTGCGGTCGGGGTGTTGGGCGAGACGGTGCTCTCGTGCTGAGGTACGGCCCGTTGGACGCGCATCGGCTGGGAGGCCGGCGTGCTGATCGGGACGGTGCCGGCCGAGCCGGGTGCGGGCGGCGTACCGCCCTTTGCGGTCGGCGTGTTGGGCGAGATGGTGCTCTCGTGCTGAGGCACCGCCCGCTGGACCCGCACCGGCTGGGAGGCCGGCGTGCTGTCGGCTGCGGTCGGGGTGCTCGTCGAGAGGGCGTCTGCTTGCCCGGGCACGGGCGGCGTAATGCCTGTTGCAGTGGTGGAGTTGGACGAGGCGGTGCTCTGGCGCCGGGGTACCGCTCGCTGGATCCCCACGGGCTGTCCGCCGGAGGCGGGGACAGGAGACGTCGTACCGTCCGTGCTTGCCCGCGCCGTCGCGGGAGCCGCAGCGGCGCTCTGGCCCTGTCGCGGTCCCGGAGCGGGTTCCTTGCCGGTCGCCGCGCCTCCGCCGTCGGTGTCCGTACCCGTACTCCGCCCCGAGGCCTGGCGGGATCCGCCGGCCGCAGACGACGAAGTCGACGCGGGTGCGGGTGCGGGTGCGGGTGCGGGACGGGCAGGCAGGGTACGCCGCTGAACCGGTGCGGACACCGACCTCGTCAACGGAGCGGAGCCCGTCGCCGGGGCAGGACTCGCCGGTGAGACCCGGATGCCCCGCACCGGGAGGACGGCCGCGGCAGCGGAAGGGGCCGGCTCCGCCGATCGCGTCGGCACCACAGGCACCACAGGCACCACAGGCACAGCCGGGGCAACCGGAGCCGCCGGACCCGGGGAAGCCGCCGAGTACGTGGACGCGACGGCGGACTCGAACGGCCGCGGCAACGCAGGCGCGGTGGCCTGGTTCGAAGCGGAAGCCGACGTCGGATCCGGGGCCGAACGCGGGACCGGAGCCGACGCTGGTGCCGAACGCTGGACCGGACCCGACCCTGCTGCCGAACGCTGGACCGGACCCGACGCTGGTGCCGAACGCTGGACCGGACCCGACGCTGGTGCCGAACGCGGGGCTGCTGCCGGGGGCGGTGCCGAAGCGGAACGCGGAGCGGGGGCCGCAGCCCGCGGGGGAGCGGGCGTCGAAGCCGTGGACGGAGCGGGAGTTGGAGCCGCCGCCGATGTCGGAGTCGAAGTCGAAGTCGAACGCAGAACGGGAATTGAAGCCCGTGCGGGAGCGGGCAGCGTCGAAGCCGTGGTCGGCGCGGAAGCCGGGGCTGCCGCCGATGCCGGAGTCGAACGCGGAGTTGGAGCCAGAGCCGACGCGGAAGTGAGCGCCGAAGCCGTAGGCGCAGCCGAGGCCGACCTCGGAGCGGAAGCCGCCGCCGACGTCGGAGTTGGAGCCGAAGTCGAAGTCGAAGTCGAACGCAAGACGGGAGTTGAAGCCGCCCGCGGAGTCGAAGCCGGAGCCGGAGCTGTCCTCGGAGTGACAGCCGGAACCGGAATCGGAACCGAAGCCGATGTCGAGGTCGGAGCCAGCCCCGACCGGGCAGGCAGAACCGCACCCGGTCCTGGAGGCAGCCCCGGCCCGGCTGTCGGGCCTGGGCCCGGGGTCAGACCGGAACCCGGCCCCGGAGTCAGGCCGGGACCCGGCCCCTGGGGCAGGCGCGGACTGGGTGCCGGCCCCGCTCCCGGGGTCAGACCGGGACCCGGCCCCGGGGTCAGACCGGGACCCGGCCCCGGAGTCAGGCGCGGCCTGGCTGTCAGGCCTGGACCCGGAGGCATGCCGGAACCCGGTGCCTGGGGCAGGCGCGGACTGGGTGCCAGCCCCGCTCCCGGAGGCAGGCCGGGGCCCGGTCCCTGGGGCGGGCGCGGACCCGACGTCAGGCCCGCGCCTGGAGCAAGAGCCGTACCCCGTCCCGGAGTCGGACGCGTCCCGGCTGCCGGCCCCGGACCCTGACCCGGCGCCAGGCCGGGACCCCGCCCCGGCGCCAACCCCGCACCCGGAGCCAGTCCTCCACCCGGTCCAAGCCCCGCACCCGGTGCCAACCCCGCCCCCGGTCCAAGCCCCGCCCCCGGCGTCGTAGGTACCGTGCGCTGGAGTCGTGCCGGGCGAGGGGGCGCAGGTGCTCGCTCGGGTTCTGCCGCGGTCTGCGGGGTAGCCGACAGGTTGCTCATCAGGCCGCCCGGGCCCGCGTCCAGCACCGAGTGGGAACGGGTGCCGATGAAGGAGGGGTTCTGCCAGGTGGCCAGCCGACCGCCGAACCCGGCGTCGGCGACACCCGCCGTACCCCCGGCCGCCGTCCGCTGGATGGGCGGAAGCGAGGGCCAGGCGGCGGGCACGACTCGCGGCGCCGCACCGCTCCCACCCGCCGAAGCGGAAGCAGAAGCCGAAGCGGAAGCCGAACCGCCGATCCCCGCCGCCTGCGTACCCGTCTCACCGCCCGCCGAAGACGTACTCGCAGCACCGCCCGCCGAGGACGTCCCCGCGTTTCCGCCGGCGGCAGAGGCGCCACCGCCCCCGGTCCCGCTTCCGCGTCCGCTGCCGCCCCGCAACCGTTGTAGGAACCCCATGCCTCAGCCCTCCGCCCGGCCCCTGGTCACCAGGGACGCGATCTGGTCGGCGTAACGGCGCCGGTCGTGGTGTTCCAGGTCCAGGATGTCGTCCTGGCTCCAGTGGAAGTGGTAGGCGACGTACGCGATCTCCTCGTGCAGCCGGTCGGTCGCGTACGTCACGATTCCCCCAGGCGGCTCCCGCCGAGTTCCACCTCGAAGGGCTCCGAGCAGTGGGGGCACTGCACCGAGGCGCGGGTGTGCCCCTCGGCGTTGACCTGGCGGTAGAAGTCCTGAAGGAACGCCAGGTCGGAGGCGAACATGTTCTCCACCACCCCGTCGTGGACGAGCGGGAGCGTGCCGAGGCGGGTGATGACCCGGCCGAGCAGGACCACCGACAGATACGCGGGATTCTCCTGGACGCGGATGTCCCGCAGCGGGACGAGTTCGTCCCGCGCCGTCGCGAGGCGCATCACGCCGTCGCGGTGGACGGTGCCCGCCTCGTCGACGTAGCCGCGCGGCAGCTCGAAGGGGAACTCCGTCTGCAGTCGCTGCTGCTGCACCGGGGCCGGCATCGGCGCGTGTGTGGGCGCCGCCGGCGGGAGCAGGGCGGCGGCCTCCTGAGGCTGCTCCCCGACGACCGTCTGCGCTCCCGCATCCGCTCCCGCCACCGGCCCCCGTACAGCCGTACGCCGCATTACTCGATGACCAGTTCTTCGAACGTGATCGTCACGGTCTCGGTCAGCGCGGAGGCCTCGCCCGCCTTCACCGAGCTGGTGTCGATCTTGCTGCACCAGGCGTTGCGCATGTTGTACCGCTTGACCGGGTTGTTCTGGTAGTCCATCACCATGATCGTGGCGTTCTTGCGGGCGGTGCCCATGACGCCGTTGATCGACTCGCTGATCCACTGGTTGAACGCCGCGGACTGGGTCATGCCGCGCACGACCGTGCAGGTGCCCGCCTTCTTCACGCCGGGCAGCTTCTTGGTGACCGGCTTGCCCTGCGCGGAGACCTGCTGGTACTCGATGACGTCCTGTTCGAGGCTGAGGCCGCTGACCTCGGCGAGGTACTCGACCATGACGCCGTCGATCTGCAGGCCGAAATTGTGTGAAGTAAGGGCGTCACCCGGCTGGAGACTCATCTTCGGTTCCTTCTAAGGGAGTTGATCGCGGTCTGCGGTCTGCGGTCTGCGGTCCGCGGTCTGAGGTCTGCGGTTTGAACGGTCTGCGGAAGCGGAGGGGCGCGGCGCGCCGCGGCGCGCCCCTCCGCGCGCCTACTCCTCCAGCTCGCCGCTTCCGCTCTGGAACTGGGCCAGCCGGAAGATCACGAACTCGGCCGGTTTGACCGGCGCGATGCCGATCTCGCAGACCACCCGACCGAGGTCGACCGACTCCGGCGGGTTGGACTCCTCGTCGCACTTGACGTAGTACGCCTCCTCCGGGCGGGCGCCGAACAGGGCGCCCGAACGCCACTCGTTCACGAGGAACGCGGAGACGTTGCGGCGGATCCTGGCCCACAGGGCGTGGTCGTTCGGCTCGAACACCACCCACTGGGTGCCGATCAGGATCGACTCCTCCAGGTAGTTGAAGTACCGGCGGACGTTCAGGTAGCGCCAGGCCGGGTCGGAGGACAGGGTGCGGGCGCCCCAGATGCGGATGCCGCGGCCCGGGAACGCCCGGATGCAGTTCACGCCGATCGGGTTGAGGAGGTCCTGCTCGCCGCGCGTGATCTGGATCTCCAGATCCACCGCGCCGCGCACGACCTCGTTGGCGGGAGCCTTGTGGACGCCGCGCTCGGAGTCGTTGCGGGCCCACACGCCGGCCACGTGACCGCTCGGCGGGATCAGCCGGGCCTGGCCGGAGGCCGGGTCGAAGGACTTGATCCACGGGTAGTACAGGGCCGCGTACTTGGAGTCGTAGCCGGCCGTCTCCTGGCGCCAGACCCGGATCTGACGGGCATTCAGGCCCGGCGGCGGGTCGATGATCGCCACGCGGTCGCCCATCAGCTCGCAGTGCGCGATCAGGCCGAGCTGGACGGCCTTGACCTGCTCCAGGTCGATCGCGCCGCGCTGGTAGGCGGCCATCAGGTCGGGCACCGCGACCATCGACACCTCGTCGACGGCCTCCAGGCCGCCGAAGCCGGTGCGGTCGGAGCTGTCGCCCAGGTACTGGGCCGGGCCGGCCGTGCCCGCTTCCTCCGACGGCACGGCGGGCGCGGCGGACGCCGGGGCGGAAGGCAGCGCGACCGTCTGGTTGTCCGGGCGGGCCAGCTGTGCCGCCGGCGCGGCCTCGGTCACCGTGATGAGCTTGGAGCGCTCCTTGACCTGCGTGACGACGTAGGAGCGGTTGCCCTTCTTCGCCGACACGTCGAACGTCTCGACGGCCTTGTCGCCGTCCTTGACGATCAGCTTGAAGCGCTCGGCGGGGCCCTCGCCCTCCGCGTCCGCGACCTCGACGCTCAGGTTGCCGGGCGCCACGGCCGTCACGGCGAACGTGCCGAGCTGCCGGGGCTCGCCGGCCGGCAGCGCGGCGGGGGCGGCGGAACCGGTCACGGCCGCCGGGGACTTGGCGTCCCCGCCCGCGCCCGCCGGGGAACCGCCGACACGGACGACGTAGGCGGCGGAACCGCCGTTGTTGAAGAACCCGTAGACGGAGTGCGCCAAGTAGTAGCCGTCGGTGAAGTCACCGAACGCCGCCACGTACTGGGTCCAGTTGGTCACCAGGGTCGGCTCGTTGAGCGGGCCGGTCGGGGCGAGCCCGACGAAGGCCGCCACCGAGGTGCCCACCCCCTCGATCGGGCGGGAGCCGCTGGCCACCTCCTCGACGTATACGCCGGGCGACAGGTAGGACGGCATGCTGTGCTCTCCTCGGGGTACGCGTCAGGACGTCTTTCACCGTCACGCGCGAAGCGCGTCCGTCGAAACGGCCCCCGGTGCACGGGTCGGGGCACAGCTGTTGCCCTCGGGGGCAGGCGGGGCCCGCGCGAACCCACTGCGCCGCCTCGTCCGCAGCGGTAACCCGGAGATGCCCACCGGCCCCTTCGGGGGTGCCCGCCCGTGCTTCCCGGTCCCTGCCGGAGTGCGCGCCCCGCTCCGCCGGTCCGTCGGGGTCCCGTTGGGCAGTCGGTCGGGTCCGGTCGGGCACGCACCCTGCCCCCCGGCCTCTGACCCCGCCCCCCGGCCTCGCCGTAGCGTCGGTGTGTGAGCCTGTGGACTTCTCTCGAACCCTCCTCCGTCACCGTCGACCCCGGTAGCCGGGCGACCGTGCGGCTGCGCGTGCGCAATACCGGTGACGTGGTGGATGAGTACCGTTTCGAGCCCGTGGGCGCGGTGGCGCCGTGGACGACGGTGGAGCCGCAGACGCTGCGTCTCTACCCGGGGACGACGGGCACGGTGGAGCTGACCTTCGCCCCGCCGCGTACTTCGGATGCGACGGCGGGGCCGAACCCGTATGCGGTGCGTATTACGCCGACGGAGCATCCGGAGGCGGTGACTGTCCCGGAGGGGAATCTGACGGTCACGCCGTTCACGGAGGTGCGGGCGGAGCTCGTCCCGCCGACGGTGAAGGGGCGGTTCCGGGGGCGTCCGCGGTTGGCGATCGACAATCTCGGCAATACGCGGGTGACGGCGTCGGTCGCGGGCGCGGACACGGGTGATCATCTGGGGTACGAGTTCAGTCCGGGGAGTGTGCAGATCGAGCCGGGGCGGGCGGCGTTCGTGGACACGACGCTTCGTCCGCGTCAGATCATCTGGTTCGGGTCGAAGGAGCAGCGGCCGTATGCGTTGAACGTGCAGCGGTCGGGTGCGGTGCCGTTGTCGGTGGACGGTACGTTCGTGCAGCGTGGTTTCCTGCCGCGTTGGCTGGCGACGGCTCTCAGTCTGAGCGTGGCTCTCGCCATCGCGTTCGTGATGATCTGGCTGGCGTACAAGCCGCAGGTCGGCACCAACACCAGGGAGAAGCTCGCGGCCGGGGTCAGCACCCTGGCGCCCAGCCCCTCGGCGGCGCCCAGCGCCCCGGCCCTGGTACCCACCCCGACGGCCCCCGCCGTGGTCGAGGCGCCCGCCACCAGCCAGGCCCCGGCCGACGGCGGGGGCGGGGGCGGAGGCGGTGAGGCGAAGGCTCCCGCGAAGCCCAAGCAGGAGACGGCGGCCGACGCCGTGAACAAGCTCGCGGCGCGCAGCGACGGGCGGCACATCTGCTACCGCGCGTATGTGGCGGACCAGGGCTGGCAGGCCCCGGTATGCGACGGCGCGATCGCCGGTACGACCGGCAAGAAGCTGCCCATCAAGGCCCTCAACATCGCCACGGCGAGGACCGGCGGTGTCACGGGCAACGCCGCCCATGTGGTCGGGGGCTGGCTGACCGGCGACAAGTGGTCGAAGGCCGGCGACGGCGTCAACATGTACATGGGCTCCAGCAAGCCGGCGGTCGCGGCGATGGAGGGCTACACGATCAAGACGTTCGAGGGCTCCGTCTGCCAGAACCCGCACATCAAGGACCGGGGCTGGCTGGGCAACGGCTGCACCAAGGACGGAGACTGGATCTACGGCGGCAGCCCCATGGAGCAGAAGCTCCAGCTGGAGGCGGTCCGCTTCACGGTCTGAGCCGATCGGAAGGCAGGTCGGACGCTCGGAGGCGCTCGGAGACGCTCTGAAACCGTATGTGGGGGCACGACCTGCCGTCCCTTTCGGGCAGCGGTCGTGCCCTGCGGCTTCCTGACGGGTCCTCGCCCCGCGTCGTAGCGTCGCCAGGTGACTCTGTGGACTTCTCTGGAACCGGCCGCGGCGACGGTGGACCCCGGCGGCAGCACGACCGTACGGCTGCGCGTGCGCAATACCGGTGACGTCGTCGACGAGTACCGTTTCGAGCCCGTGGGCGCGGTGGCGCCGTGGACGACGGTGGAGCCGCAGACGTTGCGTCTCTTCCCGGGGACGACGGGCACGGTGGAGCTGACCTTCGCCCCGCCGCGCACCCCCGACGCGAAAGCGGGGCCGAACCCGTATGCGGTGCGTATTACGCCGACGGAGCATCCGGAGGCGGTGACCGTGCCGGAGGGGAATCTGACGGTCACGCCGTTCACGGAGGTGCGGGCGGAGTTGGTGCCGCCGACGGTGAAGGGGCGGTTCCGGGGGCGTCCGCGGTTGGCGATCGACAATCTCGGCAATACGCGGGTGACGGCGTCGGTCGCGGGCGCGGACACGGGTGATCATCTGGGGTACGAGTTCAGTCCGGGGAGTGTGCAGATCGAGCCGGGGCGGGCGGCGTTCGTGGACACGACGCTTCGTCCGCGTCAGATCATCTGGTTCGGGTCGAAGGAGCAGCGGCCGTATGCGTTGAACGTGCAGCGGTCGGGTGCGGTGCCGTTGTCGGTGGACGGTACGTTCGTGCAGCGTGGTTTCCTGCCGCGTTGGCTGGCGACGGCTCTCAGTCTGAGCGTGGCGCTGGCGATCGCGTTCGTGATGATCTGGCTGGCGTACAAGCCGCAGGTCGGCACCAACACCAGGGAGAAACTCGCGGAGGCCGGCGCGACCGCGCTGCCCAGCCCGTCCGTCTCCGCGCCGTCCGCGCCCAAGGCGGACGCCTCCGCCGATCCGCTGCCCGAGCAGCAGCCGCCGGCCGCCCCGCCGAAGAAGGACGACAGCGGCTCCGGGGCCGGCGGTTCCGGCGGCTCCTCGGGGTCGGGCGGCGGCGGCAAGAAGGACACCGGCGGTTCGGGCGGCTCCGGCAAGACGACACCGGTGCCCGGCGCCATCATCATCGGCCAGGCCTCGAACCGGTGCATCGACGTCACCGACGCACAGAACGGCAAGGGCAAGGACGGCACCCCGCTCCAGCTGTGGGACTGCGCCGGCTCGGCCAACCAGAAGTGGATCTTCGGCAAGGACGGCACCGTACGCGCGCTCGGCCTGTGCATGGACGTCGCCTGGGGCTCGCGGGACGACGGCGCGGTCATCCAGCTGGCCAACTGCAGCGGCAACCCCGCCCAGCAGTTCATCCTGAGCAAGGACCTCGACCTGGTCAACCCGCAGGCCAACAAGTGCGTGGACGCCAAGGACAACGGCACCGGCAACGGCACGAAGCTTCAGCTGTGGACCTGCTCGGGCACCCCGAACCAGAAGTGGCGCGCCCAGTGAGGGCGACGGCCTGACCCGGGCCGACTCCCGTCCCCTATACGGCAGTTACCAGTTGGCCTCGCCCGGGACCAGGCGGCCTGCCTTGCGGTATTCGCGGCGGGCGCCCTCCAGGAGGTCGGGGTCGGCGACCGGCTCGTCGCGGGCGGCGGCGAGGTAGGCGGCGGTGACGACCGCGCTGCGGATGGAGCCGCCGGCGAGTTCGAAGTCCTTGGCCAGTGGCTCGAGGTCGATGTCGTCGGCGCAGGGGACGTGGACCAGCCCGTGCCGCCACAGCGCGAGGCGCTGACCGGCGTCGGGGAACGGGAAGTCGACCACCAGGTCGAGCCGCCGGGTGAACGCCTCGTCGATGTTGGCGCGCAGGTTGGTGGTGAGCAGCGCGATGCCGTCGAAGGACTCCAGCCGCTGGAGCAGGTAGGCGCTCTCCATGTTGGCGTACTTGTCGTGCGCGTCCTTCACCTCCGACCGCTTTCCGAAGACCGCGTCCGCCTCGTCGAAGAGCAGCACGGCGTCGGTGCGGTCGGCCTCGGTGAAGATGCGCTCCAGGTTCTTCTCAGTCTCGCCGACGTACTTGTCGACGACGGAGGACAGCTGGACGACGTAGAGGTCGAGGCCGAGTTCGGCGGCTACGACCTCGGCGGAGAGCGTCTTGCCGGTGCCTGACTCGCCCGCGAACAGCCCGAGCACCCCTCGGCCGCGCCCGCCGCCGGCGCTGAGCCGCCAGTCGCCGAGGACGCGGTCGCGGTGCCGGGCGCGCAGGGCGAGTTCGTGCAGTTGGGTCAGCGGCCGCTCGGGCAGGACCAGGTCTTCCCAGCCGACGTCGGGCCGGATCCGTCGCGCATGTCGTTCCAGGCCGGAGGCCGACTGCTGGCGGGCGGCCAGGCGAACATGGTCGGCGGTGAGCGGCCGGCCCTCGAAGGCGGCCAGGGCGGCGGCGGCGCGCGCGGCCCGCGCCACCCGCTCGCCGCCGAGGCGGTAGGGGGCGACGGTGGCGGCGAGGTCGAAGCCGGGGGTGGGGGCGGTTGCGGCCAGGGCTGTTGCCCAGGTGGCCGTCCCTCCTGCTCGGCGGCGGGGGGCCTCCAGGACGAGGGGGTCGTGGGTGGACCAGTGCGGGTCGTAGGGGCGCGGGTCCGTGAGGAGGACGGTGACGTCCGAGGCGTCGGCCAACGCGCCGATCAGCGCCGCCGGGTGGTCCGGCAGGCCCGACAGGACGACCGCCCGGCCGCCGAGGCGCGCCTCGCGCAGCAGGCCGGGGAGGCGGTCGTCGGACCCGGTGAAGCGGAGGGCGTCGACGGCTGCGGCGTGCAGGGCCGAGGTGATCGCGGCGAGGCCGTCGCCCTCGCGGTGTTCGC
Source organism: Streptomyces sp. NPDC031474 (assembly GCF_055581185.1). NCBI lineage: Bacteria > Bacillati > Actinomycetota > Actinomycetes > Kitasatosporales > Streptomycetaceae > Streptomyces > Streptomyces sp. NPDC031474. The sequence continues at coordinate 104,476 of NZ_JBVIJX010000004.1, read as the reverse complement.
GCAGGTAGGCGATGAGCGGGCCGCCCTCCCGCAGTCGGCGGGTCAGCCGGTGGACGAAGTCCTCGTCGTCGGCGGACAGGGGCAGCGGCGGGGGAAGCGGGTGCAGGCTGCCGTGCAGGGCGGCGTCCGGGGTGTCGTCGCCGAGGAGGTGGGCGAGCACCCGGTCCGGGACGCGCAACGAGCGGGACAGGAAGGGCCGTTCGGGTTCTTCGACGTCCAGCAGCCCGTACGCGCGCAGGGGGGCCGAGGAGTGGAAGCGGGCGCGGGCGGTGGCCCGGTGCGCGGGCGCTCCGCACAGTTCGAGGGCGAGGCCGACCGTGGCGCGCCGTCTGCTCACGTCGTCGTTGAGGTAGCCGTAGAGCGGCTCGAAGGCACGGTCCAGATCGGGCGCGAGCGCGATGAGGAGGATCGCGGCGTCGAGGTCGGTGAGACGGAGACGGGCGGCGAGGGCGGTGAGCGGGTCGGCGGGGGCCGGGGTGGCGGCGGGCGGGACGGCTGCGGTGAGGTCGTCGCCGGGGACGGCCGTCCCGCCGGCGAGCAGCTGACGCACGGCCTCCTCGGAGAGGTACAGCCCACGGAGCGGATCGGTGGCGGTGGGATCGCCGGCGGCCCGCCGGTCGACCAGTACGGCGACCCGCTCGCGCAGCACGAAGAGGCGGGAGAGCAGCCCCCCGTCCTCACCCTCCGGGACGGGGGCGGCGACCACGACCACGTCCTGCTGTTCTCCGGCGTACGCCCCGTTCGCGGCCGGCTCGCTCACCGCTGGCCAGGGCGTCGGGTCACGGCCTCGCGGGCGGCGCGGGCCGCTGCCACCTGGTGGGGGCGGTGGGCGCGTTCGCCGGACTCCGGAGGGTCGCCGTCCATGCCGCGCAGGCGGACCGCCGCGCCCTCGGTGACCGGCGGACCGGCGTCGTACTCGGGGTACGCGGGGAAGGGCGCCGTCACCACCAGGTCCAGGGACGGCTTGAGCTCGCCGCCCAGCGCGGACCAGATCTCGGCGAGGGACCGGGACTCGCTCTGGACGCTGGCCACCGTCACCGGCACCGCCATCCCCAACGCGCCCAGCGAGCCGGGAAGTTCGTCGGCGGTGAGCAGCTCGCGCGGGAGCAGAGTCGCCAACACAGCCGACAGCAACCTGTGTTCGTCCTGCGGGGTCCGCGTCCACGCGGTGATGAGGTACGACAGGCGGAACCAGCGCGGCGGTTGACGGCGTTTCACGACGATGTCCCGTTCGTCGCGCACCGCCATCTGGCCGCGCTGGCGCCGGGACACGTCCTCACGGATGTCGTACAAGTAGGTGTTGATCACAGGGGCGTTGCGTCGCGCGGCCCAGTCGCGGGTCGGGGCCTCGAAGGAGACGTCGATGCCGGAGCCCGCGAGCGCGCCGCCCTCGAGCAGGCCTTTGAGGACGTCGTCCACCTCGTGGATCACCGTCGTGCCTCGTGGATCACCGTCGTGCTCCTCAATTGCCGTACAGCGGCGACCTGTCAGCGGCAGCCCCTTGCCCATCGTGCCGTTTCCGGGCGCGTTTGGGCAGGCGCTGCGGGGTCGGCGGCCGGGCACGGCACGCTGCCCGCGTGTCCGCCTTCGATTGCCCGTTCGGTCAGATGTAGCCTTCCCGCAGGGCATATGCCACCGCGTGCGCCCGGTTGCGCAGATGCAGCCGCGTCGTGAGTCCGTGCATGACGTTCTTGACGGTTCGTTCGGAGTAGGACAGCTTGCTGGCGATCTCTCCGGTGTCCAGGCCCTCGGCGACCAGCCGCAGGACGTCCACCTCCCGTGGCGCGAGCCCCAGGGAGGGGGCGCCGGGTCGGCCCGCCGCACCGCGGTGCATCGTGCCCACCTGGCTGATGAGTCTGCCCAGCAGGTCGGCGGGCAGGTCGCCGTCGCCCCGGTGGGCGGCCAGCACCGCCTGCACCAGCCGGTGCGCGGTGGCCTCACGACGCCAGACGATGGCCCCGACCCCGCACTCGATGACGTCCAGCAGCTCGGTCTCGCGGATCGTGCCCACGACGAGCACCGCCCGCGCCCCCTCGCTGCGCACGACCCGCCGCAGCCGGGCCAGCGCCGCCTCGTCGAGGGTGTCCTCGATCAGCAGCACCACCGTGCCGGCGACGGCCGGGAGCTCTTCGCGGACCTCGACCTCAGGGCGGACGCGTAACTGGCTGACGGCGCCCTCGCGGGAGAGGGGATCCGGCGCCTGGACGGCCACGGGAACCCGCCGCCGGGCAGCGCTGGCGGCGCCGGTCTCTGGTGTCCGGGGTGAGCTGAGCAACCGTATCCCCCAAGTTCACGGGCCCGTCGTCCGGCGGGGACCGGTGACGGGTGGGTCGGGCCCAGACTTCTGCGCCTCCTGCGGCGCGCGCAATCGTGGAGCACCACGAGGCGGACCACGAGAGCAAGCCGTCCACGACCACGGTTCGACAGTATCTCCGCAGGTCAGGCGCGGTTCCTTCGCCGCCGTCCGACCCGTCGTGAGCCTCGCCACAACGATCGCGTGGACCTTTACCCCACCGAACCGCCTCTACACGTACACGCCCGACGATTTCGAACACTTTGCCGAGCACGCTTCTCACGGCGTTTCTGACGACGTTTCTGACGGCGTTTCTGACGACGTCCCCGACAGCAGGAGGCACCGATGACCGGACCCTTGCGGGAACGCGACGACGCGCACGCACTGCTCGCGGCGGAGGCGAAGAACGCCCGCGCCGGCGGCGGCCGTCTCGTCCTGCTGCGCGGGGCCACCGGCACCGGCCGCTCCGCCCTCCTGGAGGCCGCCGCCACGCACGCGACCCACCTCGGCCTGCGCGTCCTGCGCGCCCGCTGCTCCCCCGAGGACACCGCGCTGCCGTTCTCCTCCGTCCTGCATCTCCTCGGCCCCGTACCGGAGTTCGCGGATGTCGCGCCCGGCATCGACGACCGGGCCAGCGCGGCCCGGCTCTGGCGGCTGCTGCGTTCGTACGCCGACGAGGCGCCGCTCATGGTGGCCATCGACGACGTCCACCTCGCCGACGAGGCCTCGCGCCGCTGGTTCGTGGAGGCGGCCCGCCGGATCGACCGATTACCGGTACTGCTGGTGGTCACCGAGCGCAGCCAGTACGACATCGACGCACAGCCCGCCGGCCTCACCCACGCCCTGTCCCCGTCCCTCGTCCGCACCCACACCCTCGCCCCCCTCACCGACGACGCCTCGGCCGACCTGGTCCGCGCCGCCTTCCCGGCCGCCTCCGACCGGTGGATCGCGGACTGTGTGCGCGCCGGCGCAGGCAATCCGCTGTTCCTGCACGCCCTCCTCGACGACCTCGACGGCGCCCCGCCCCCGACGGCCGTCCCGCTGACGTGCGCCGCGCTGTACCCGGGTTCGTACCCGGCGGCCGTCTCCTGGTGGCTGGACAACGCGGGCCCGACCACGGCGGAGACGGCCCGCACGCTGGCAGCCCTGGAACAGGCGGAGGAGGCGCAGAAGCCGGAGGTGCAGAAGGACCAGCCGCCGAGGACGGAGGTGCAGAAGGACCAGCCGCCGAGGACGGAGTCCCTGGCGGCGTTCTCCTTCCTCCTCGCCGACGCTTCCGGCGCCGACCACGCCCGGGTGTCCGGTTGGCTGACGGCGATGACGCGGCTCGGAGTGCTGCGCCCGGACACGGCCGGCCGCCCCCGCTACGCGCACCCCCTCCTGCGGGACGCCGTCCTCGGCGGCTGGTCCGCCGCCCGCCGTCAGGACGCGCACCGGGCCGTCGCGCAGGCGATGCTGCGCCGGGGCGACCATGTCGACGCCGTGGCCCGGCAGTTGCTGGGCAGCGCGCCGGCCGGTCTGCCGTGGGCGCTGCGCGTGCTGCGCGAGGCCGGCACGGTCGCCGCGCGCGAGGGCCGCCCCGACGACGCCGTCCGCTATCTGCGCCGGGCCCTGCGCGAACCCCTCCCCGACGACCTCCGTCAACGCCTGCTCACCGAACTCGGCTCGCTGGAGTACGTCTGCGCCGACGCCCCGGCGGGCATCCCGCGGCTGACGGAGGCGCTGGACCTGCCCGCCGACCCCCGCGACCAGGTCCGTACGGCGATCGCCCTGGGCACCGCCCTCGCGGGCCGCGGGGAGGTCCGTACGGCCGTGGAGGCGTTACGGCGTCTGGAGTCCCGGCTGGCGGCCGGCCACGCCGACCTGGCCCGGACCCTTCAGACGGCGTCCACGCTCCTGTCCGACCAGGACCAGACGGTCCGCGCGGAGGCCTACCGCTGGCTCGCCGACACCGTCGAACGCTCCCCGGAGCTCGCCGGCGCCTCCGGCCGGGCGCTCCTCGTGCGGTACGCGGCGACGGCCGGGGAGATCGCGGCGCGGGAGGCGATGCGACGCCTGCGCACCCTCCTGACGGAACCCGCCGACCCCCTCACCGAACCGTTCCTGCTGGGCACGGCCGCGGCGGTCGCCCAGTGGGCCGACGAGCTCGACGAGGCGGAACGCCTGGTGGAACGAGGTTTGGCCGGCCAGCACCCGTCCCTGCTGCACCCGATGGAACAGGCCCTGCTGGACACCAGAGCGGACATCGCGGCGGCGCGAGGCGCCTACGGCGCGCTGCTCGCCGCGCATCCCGCGGCTCCCGTCCGCCGGCACACCGGCGGCGGCCCCGCCAACGCCGACGCGCACACGGTGCTGGCCCTGGTGGAGACGGGCCGTACGCAGGACGCCCGCCGTCTCGTGGATGCCTTCGACCTCCGTGCCACTCCCGACTCCTGGGAGCTGAACCGCTTCCTGTACGCGCGGGGCGTGCTGCGGTTCACCGAGGGGGATGTCGCGGGCGCCCTCCACGACTTCCTGGAGTGCGGCCGCAGACAGTCCGCCCGCACCGTCCTCAGCCCGGTCGTCACGCCGTGGCGGACGGCGGCCGCGGAGTGCCGGCTGGCGCTCGGCAACCCACAGGAGGCCCTGGCCCTGGCCACGGAGGAACTCCGGCTGGCCCGGGTGTGGGACACCCCGCGCACGGTGGGACGGGCGTTGCGCGTCCTGAGCCGTGCGACCCGTGGCAGGCGGGGCCTGGAACTGGGCGAGGAGGCGGTGGCGGTCCTGCGCGGCTCACCGGCCGAAGCGGAACTGGTCGCCTCCCTGCTCGCCCAGGGGCATCAGCTGATCGCCGCCGGCGAACGCACGCGGGGCCGCGACCACCTCCGCGAGGGCGCGGAGCGAGCCGAACGCCTCGGCAGCGCACGACTGTTGCGGTACGCCGACGACGCGTTGCGCACCGCGGGCGCGCGACGCACCACCCCCGCGCACACCGGCTCCGCGGCGCTCACCGGCAGTGAGCGCCGCATCGCGGAACTCGCGGCGGAGGGCCGCACGAACACGGAGATAGCCGCACTTCTGCACGTGGCCCGCCGCACGGTCGAAACCCATCTGACGAGCACATACAAGAAACTCGGAATTCGAAGGAGGGGAGAACTGCGGGGCGCGCTGAAGGACTGACGACGCGCTGACGGAGTGACGACGCGCTGAAGGACTGCCGCATGGACGCACGTCCCGGGCGGCGGATCGCCGAGTTGCACCCCCTTGCGGTGGGCGTGATCCTGACGATGTCCCGGCCGGTGGGAGGTGACGACGTGCCCACGGTCTTCGGACCGGAGGAGGGGACGAAACCCTCGGACCTACGATGAGGAGGCATGACAGTCGACCTCTTCGCGGGCATCCCCGTCAACGAGTTCTCAGCGGCCCTCGCCTGGTACGAGCGGCTGTTCGGCAACCCGCCGGTGTTCTTCCCGAACGACAGGGAAGCCGTCTGGGAGCTGGCGGAGCACCGGTACGTCTACATCGAGCAGCGCACCGGCCACCACGCCGGCCACGCCCTGCACACGCTCTTCGTCGACGACCTCGACGCCCGCATCGCGGCCATCACGGCCCGCGGCCTGACCCCCACCCGCCGCGAGACCTACGCCAACGGCGTCCGAAAGATCACCTACCACGACCCGGACGGCAACGAGATCGGCTTCGGCGGAGCTCCTACGGCAGGGAGCGGGTGAGCCACACCAGTTCGCCACGGTCGTCCGTCGTCATGTGGTCGCGCTGGAAACCGAGCCTGTCGAGGACGCGGAACGACGGCGCGTTCCAGGGACGCACCGACGACCAGAGCCGCCGGGACCACGATGGGCGCCTACCGCTCGAACCGCCATGTCAGCCGTGCCCCCGACACCCGCACCACCCGCACCGGGATGTCGACCGTCGTCCCGTCGTTCCGCTCGCCCGTGCAGGTGAGCCGGGCGTCCGGGACGGCCTTCAGGCCGGTCGGGCAGGTGACGTCGACGTCCATGCCGACCCAGGGGAGCGGGTGGTAGAGGTTCTGGACGCGGCCGGCCACGATGTTCGGGGCGAGGGCCTTGTGGCCGTCGACCAGGACGGTGTCGTGGGCGTCGAGCGTGGTCGTCGACTCCTCGCGGACGATGAGCTGCGTGGCCAGACCGCCCAGGACGAGTACGGCGGCCGCCCCGCCCACGAGCCCGACGAGGAACTTGCTGTCCGGCATGCGGCGAACGTATCAGCCGCCGCGAGCGGGCCGCCTCGACCATTCGGCCGATACCGTCGCCCCCACCTGCGCCTACCGTGAGCTGCATGAGATCCGCCTGGCTACGGGGTGTCGCACGAGGCGCCGCCGTCGGCGCGCTGCTCGCCGCGTCCGCTCTCGATCTGGTGATCGCGCACACCGCGGGCTACGGCCCGTGGTGGGCCGCGGCCGTCCTCGCCGTCGGCCTTGCCGCCGTGCTGTGGCCGGCCGCGCGGCGCCCCGCATGGCTCACCCCGCAGCTGCGCACCGCGGTCCCCGCGCTGATGTCCGTCCTGTACACGGCCTCGTCGGCCGTCCTCGACCGCGACGCCGACTTCGGTCCCGGTGAGGTCGTCGTCCTGCTCTGCCTGCTCTTCGTCGCGGTACGGCACTGTCCGCCCCGATGGGTCCTCGTCTGCTCGGTGCTGGACGCGGGCGCGCTGCTCGTGGCACCGGCCCGGTACTTCCGGCCGCCGTGGGCGTGGGACGAGGCGGGGCTCCTCTACCTCGCCGTCGCACTGGTGTTCGTGCTGCTCGTCGGCGGGCTCGCCGCGTATCTGCGGTCGCTGGACTACCGCCGTACCGTCGCCGTGGACGAGACCCGCCGCGAGGAGCGCCTCGCCATCGCCGCCGACCTGCACGACTTCGTCGCCCACCACGTCACCGGGATCCTCGTGCAGACGCAGATGGCCCGCATGATGGCGGCCGCCGGACCCGCCCTCCCCTCGGCTGTTCCGTCGCACGGCGACGCCGGCCTCGACCCCGTCCTCGCCGGCATCGAACGCGCGGCCACCGAGGCACTCGCCTCCATGCGGCGCACGGTCGGCGTCCTGCGGGACACGGCGGACGCCGACCGGCGGCCCGTCGGTGACCTCGCCGCCGTCGCCGACCTCGTCGAGGGCTTCGCCGGACCGGGCCAGCAGGTCGGCCTCCACCGCGACCCCGCCCTCCCCGACGACCTCCCCCACGAGGTGCAGGCCGCCGCCTTCCGCGTCGTCCAGGAGGCCCTGACCAACGTCCGCCGCCACGCGGCCGACGCCACCACGGTCACCGTCCGGCTCCGCCCGCGTCCCGACGGGGATGGCCTGGAGGTGACCGTCTCGGACGACGGCCGTGGCGGCTCCGCACTCCCCGCCGAGGCCCACGGCGGCGGCTTCGGCCTCGTCGGCCTGCGCGAACGGGTCACGGCCCTGGGCGGCGAGCTGCACACCGGCCCGATGACGGACGATCACGGCTGGGTGGTGCGGGCGCTCTTCCCGGCCCGCTGAGCCCTGTGAAGGCGAGTGATGCCCTGTGACAGGCCTGTGGCCGGAGGAGTGGCTTCCGTCACAGCCGGGGGGTCCAGCACCTGGTGGGGTGAGCGGATGCGCTCCGCCCTCTCCGCTCTGCGGAGCTGTCTGCCCCCGCTTCTGGTGCACCTGCTGATCGGCCTCCCCACGGCCGTCGTCGTGCTGTGCGCGCGCTGGTACCTCGCCCACGGCCACTGCGACTACGGCGACCTCGACCGCCGCGACCTGGACAACTGCACGTACGACCAGATCGAGAACGGCGGGTTCGTGCTGACCGCCCTCATCGTCCTTACCGCGTTCGTCGGTCTGCTGCTCGTCCTCTTCGACGGCCTCCGCCCCCTGAAGACGGGCCGCTCGCTCCGCCCACGGCTGCTGACCCTCCCCGCGGTCCTGCTGCCGTACGCCGTGTACGCCGTGTACGCGGCGAGCAGCGGGTGACGGGCGACACCAACGGCAGGTCGGACGTTTTCATCCGTCGCTTCTCCTGATCGACCCGACCGCCACGCGCTCCCGCTGCGCTGCCGGTACGGCCGCGGCCTTGTGGGTCTCGCGCATGATCAGCAGGCCGTTGACCACCATCAGTGTCGCGGTCAGGCAGTGGACGCCGAGCGCGGTGGCCACGGAGCCGTGGTGGGCCAGCACCGTGGCCATGTCGCCGTACGCGGCGAGGGCCTCCACCAGCAGCACCCACCCCAGCGCTCGGCGGTGGCCCGTCACCAGCAGGACGCCCAGGACCAGGGCCAGGACGACGTCGCGGATTCCCTTGATGATCAGGAAGCCGCCGCCGTCGCCGGACGGCCAGCTCGGCAGGCCGAAGCTCGGCGCCGTCGTCTCCGGGCTCAGGATGAACTCCAGCCCGAACCAGAGGATGAAGAGGACGAAGGCGGTGACCAGGACGGTGTTGATCTTCTTCAGCGACAAGGTTCTTCTCCTTGCGAGTCTTCATGAGCCGGGTAAGCCGGGTAAGCCGGGTGGGCTTGTGCGCCACCGGCGCGGTGTCGGCCCGCGGGCTCAGACGAGGGCGGCGACCAGCAGGGCGAAGGCGGCGATGATGACGGCGACGCGGACGTAGTGGAAGCGGCCCCAGCGGTTCAGCTGCTGCTGCCAGTCGGCGGGCCGGTTGTCAGGCGTCCACGTCTTGTTCCGGTTGTTGATCGGCACGAGCAGCAGGATCGACATGACCACGCTGACGATCAGCAGCGCGCCTGCGGTGACGACGAGGCCGGTGCCGTGGTGGTGCCACCCGGCGACGGCCCAGACCGCGACGAGGACGAGCGAGCCGATGTACCAGACCGGCATCACGGCGCCGAGCATCCGGCCCCCGTGGGCGTGACCGAGTTGGCCGCTGTCCTCCGGGAGGGCGTTGAGGATCGGGTTCATGACGAAGGCGACGGCGAACTCCACCCCCACCATCAAGCCGACGACAACGGTGGTGACGACCTCGAGTGCGTTGAGCATGACGACCCCCTGTATCTAGCGCTGCTAGCTGATGAGGCAACGCTAGTACTGCTGCCGCTCTCTTGTCTAGCAGTGCTAGGATCGAATCATGTCGGTACAGGAACGCAAGCAGCGGGAACGGGCGGAGCGCGAGCGCCTCATCGTGGCGACAGCCCGTGAACTCGCCGAGCAGCAGGGCTGGGACGCGGTCACCACCCGCCGGCTCGCCGAGCGCATCGAATACAGCCAGCCCGTCCTCTACAGCCACTTCCGCGGCAAACGCGAGATCATCGGCGCCGTCGCCCTCCAGGGCGCCACCGAGCTGGCCACGGCGGTGCGGGCCGCGACCGCCGCCGTGGACGGCCCGCGCGCGCGGGTCGCCGCCCTCGCCCGCGCCTACCTCGACTTCGCCGCACGCAACCCGGCGGTCTACGACGCCATCTTCCAGCTCGACGGCGGTCTGCCGTACGCACAGGAGGACACCCCGGCACCTCTCAAGGACGCCTTCGCCGCACTGCTGGAGAGCCTCGGCGAGGTCGCCGGGGACGGCGTCGACCCGGGGCTGTTCACCGAGCTGTTCTGGGCGTCCCTGCACGGGGTGGCGACCCTGACCCGTGCGGGACGGCTGCCGCCGGAGCACACCGAGTCGAGGGTGGAGCTGCTGGTGGACCGCCTCGCCGTGGTCTGACACCCCATCCCGGCGGGAACGCACCGCCGGTCCTCCGGACACGACGACACCCGTGAAAGGCCCCGCCGGTTACTTCCTGGCTGAAGGCCGAGCACGGTCTGGGACACGGCCACGCCCACGCGCTGGTGGCCCACGCGCCGGTGGAGGACACCAGCGGGTGAGCCACCCCGGCGCGGGCCACTGCCGCGTGGGCTTCAGCGGCAGCAGGCCTTACCGGCAGTGGGCCTTACCGGCAGCGGGCCTCAGCGGCCGTTCGCGCCGGGACGGTTTCCGTTTCCGGTTCCGTTTCCGGCGCTGTTTCCGCCGCCGTTCCCGTTGCCCTTGGCGGGTGCGCGGCGACGACCCTGGGAGGCCGGACGCCCGCCCTGCGACGCGGGTCGGCCCCCCTGGGCGGCGGCACGTCCGCCCTGGGCGGCGGGACGGCCGCGTCGGGCGCGCGAGGCGGAAGCCGTGCGCTCGGGGCGCTTCTCCGCGGTGGGCGGCGGGGTGAGGACGACGGGCACGCCCGAGGGCGCCTGCGCGCCGGTGATACGGCTCAGTTCGGTCCCACCCGAGCGGACCCGCGTGGTCTGCGGGGTGATGCCGGCGTCGGCCATCAGTCGCGTCATCTCCCGCCGCTGGTGGGGCAGGACCAGCGTGACGACGGTGCCGGACTCGCCGGCGCGGGCCGTACGGCCGCCGCGGTGCAGGTAGTCCTTGTGGTCGCCGGGCGGGTCGACGTTGACGACGAGGTCGAGGTTGTCGACGTGGATGCCACGGGCCGCGACGTTGGTCGCCACCAGCACCGTGACATGCCCGTCCTTGAACTGGGCGAGCGTGCGCGTGCGCTGGTTCTGCGACTTGCCGCCGTGCAGTGACGCCGCGCGCACCCCGACCGCCAGCAGCTTCTTGGCCAGCCGGTCCGCCGCGTGCTTGGTGTCCAGGAACATGATCACGCGTCCGTCGCGGGCGGCGATCTCCGTCGTCGTGGCGTGCTTGTCCTCGTCCTCGACGTGCAGCACGTGGTGCTCCATCGTCGTCACCGCGCCCGCGGACGGGTCGACGGAGTGGACGACCGGGTCGTGCAGGTAGTTCCGCACCAGCCGGTCGACGTTACGGTCCAGCGTCGCCGAGAACAGCATCCGCTGGCCGTCCGGGCGCACCTGGTCGAGCAGCTGCGTCACCTGCGGCATGAAGCCCATGTCGGCCATCTGGTCGGCCTCGTCGAGGACGGTGATGGCGACCCGGTCCAGCCGGCAGTCGTCCCGGTCGATGAGGTCCTTGAGCCGGCCGGGCGTGGCCACGACCACCTCCGCGCCGCCGCGCAGCGCGCTCGCCTGCCGGCCGATCGACAGACCGCCGACCACCGTGGCGAGCCGCAGCCGCAGCGCACGGGCGTAGGGGGTGAGGGCGTCGGTGACCTGCTGGGCCAGTTCCCGGGTGGGGACGAGGACCAGGGCCAGCGGCTGCCGGGGCTCGGCCCGCTGCCCGTCGATCCGGGCGAGCATGGCGAGGCCGAACGCGAGGGTCTTGCCGGAACCCGTCCGGCCGCGGCCCAGGACGTCCCGGCCGGCCAGCGAGTTCGGCAGCGTCGCCGCTTGGATCGGGAACGGCGTGGTGACGCCTTCGGCGCCGAGGGCGGTCAACAGCCGCTCGGGCATGTCGAGTTCCGTGAACGCCTCGACCGGCGGCAGCCCCGGCGTGAGGGTCACGGGCACAGCGAACTCACCGCCGGACGCGGCGGGACGACTCGTACGTCCGTTGCGGCCGGCGGGCTTGGCCGAACGGGAGGGAGCGGCGCCGCCCCGGCGGGAGCGGACGGAGCTGTTGCGGTTCATTCGGAACCTTCCTCGATGCGGCACGTATCGAGGAATTCCTCCCGACATGAGGATTCACAAGAATGAGCCGAAAAAATACATACAAATGCGCGGTGGAGCTCAAATGCGCGGTAGAACGCCATGAGCCGGGGCTCGCACTACAAGAGTGCGAGCCCCGGCCACGTGATACGCGTAGGTCGCGTCAGCGTCAGGCGGGAACGATGTTCTCGGCCTGCGGGCCCTTCTGGCCCTGCGTGACGTCGAAGGTAACCTTCTGGCCTTCCTGAAGCTCGCGGAAGCCCTGGGTGGCGATGTTCGAGTAGTGGGCGAAGACGTCGGGGCCGCCACCCTCCTGCTCGATGAAGCCGAAGCCCTTTTCCGCGTTGAACCACTTCACGGTGCCAGATGCCATATTGAATCTCCCTTGGGGCAGTGCCCGGTGTCCGCACCTTGCGGAACCGGCGTCGCAGGATCAGAGATAAGCCCCGGAAACAAAAAGAGTGCCCGTCGACGGAAGGTCGAAGAGCACTCACAAGTCTCTGGTAACCGAAACTGCCACTTTTATCACGGTAGCACAGGTCGGAGCGAAAGGCCCGCGAAGCGCTCCGCCACTTCCCCGGAGCCGGGCCGCCGGGCCCGCTGCCCGGAGGGGAAGGTCCCTGGGGAGGGGTAGGTCCAGGGGAGGGCGTCGAACGTCTGTTGTATAACCGGATCATGATTTATCACGTCGTACCGCTCGACGAGTGGAACGCCGGCGCCGACCGGCCCTACGCGCCCGCCTCCCTCGCCGAGGACGGCTTCGTGCACTGCTCGCCCGACGAGGAGACCACGCTCACCGTCGTCAACGCGTTCTACCGAGACGGCCCCCGGCCGCTGCTGGCGCTGGTCCTCGACGAGGAGCGGCTCACCGCGAGGTGCGAGTGGGAGGCGGCCGCCCCCGCTCCGCCGCCCGGAGTCGCCGAGAGCACCCTGTTCCCGCACGTGTTCGGCCCGGTCAACCGCGACGCCGTGACCCGCGTCCTGGAGGTCCGCTGGGACGAGGCCGGCCGGGCGACGGGGCTGACGGACACCGTCACCTGAGGACGATCGCGGTGCGTGAGAACAGCCGAGAGAACGGCCGAGCCCTCACGCACCGCCACCCCGGCCGGTCACCGGTCACCGGTCAGAGGTCGAACTCGTGCGGCGGCAGCTCGAGCGTGAAGCACGCCTCGCGCACGACGGCCTGCTCGGTCTTGTCGAAGTCGCCGTCGGCGCCGCCGATGACGATGCCGATCTGGATGACGGCACGGGCCTCGGCCGGCTTCTTCTTCGCCTTGGCGATCTCCTGCAGCACGCTGACCTTGCCGAAGGCGAAGTCGGTCGTCAGCTTGTTGAGGTTCTCGTCGAAGCGCCGCTGCAGGTCCATGGCGTCGAAGTTCTGCAACACCTCGTTGGTGGCGATGAGTTGAGCCACCCGCTGCCGCTCGGCGGGGTCGATGGTGCCGTCGGCGGCGGCGACCAGGGCGCACATCGCCATGCTCGCGTCGCGGAAGGCGCCGCTCTTGAGGTCGTTCTTCTTCGCCATGAGCTGGGTCTGCATCGTCGACGCGGACTCCTTGACGCGGTCCCACAGGGCCATGAGAACTCCAGAGGTCGGTTCGGGTCGTCTACAGCACCGTAGAAACTAACAGCCGTCCCGATAAGTTCCGTTGAACAAAGCCTGTTGCGCCGATGTCCGTCCCGGACACGTACGGACAGAGCGACTCGCCCCTCGGGAACGCCGGATCAGAGGCAGATCAGGCCCAGCACGCAGATGTTCGACGGTGAGGTCGCGGCGGGGGCGGGGTTCGTCGATCCGGTGGACGTCGATCCCGTGGACGTCGATCCCGTCGACGTCGACGACCCCGTGCCGCCGGTCGTGGCGGGCGCGGGTGACTGCTGCGCGGTCGTGCCCGCCGTGCCCGTCGTGCCGGTCGTGTTCGTGGTGCCTGCCGTGTCGGTGGACGTGGTCGTGGTGGTGACCGTTCCGCCGTAGGACGAGGTTCCGGTTCGCTGGTGGGGGACCGATGCCGCCCTCGGGGGCGTCGCGGGGGGCGTGGGGGTGGAGGCCAGGGAGTCCGGGCGGGTGTTCGCCCGGGACTGGGCCTGTGACGGGAGGGTGGAGGACGGAGTCGACCGGTGGGTGGTGGAGCGGGTCACCGTCGGGCGGGTGTGGTCCGACGTGGGCTGCTCGTCGTTCGACGTGGTCGGGAGCTCCGGTGCGGTGGCCGCCTGGGTCTGGTCGCCGGTCCCCCGGTCCAGCGAGGCGACGGTCAGCCCGCCTCCGACGAGTGCGACGGCCGTCGCGACCACGGCCCGGCGCTGGTTCTTCTTCCAGCGGGCCAACTGCCGCCGTCGCGCGGCCCGTCCCTGCGGCGCGGGCAGCGGCACGGGCGGCGTCACGCTCTCCGGGCCGGGCGAGGCGGGTGAGGCCGCTGAGTCCGGTGAGCGGGGTGAGGCCAGTGGGGCGGGCGCGGGGGAGGGGGTGGCGATGATCTGGGGCGCGATGTCCGGGGCGTAGGCGCCGCATCCCGGGCACACCAGGGCGCCGTTGAGATGCCGACGACACGTGGAGCAGTAGTCCATCTGTGTTCTTCCTACGCGGGGATCCGTCGGTACACAGGGATCCGATGGCCGCACACGTTAACGAGTCGTTCGAAGGACTGTGTGCAGCCTGTGTGATGCTCCTGCACGGATCCCTTGAGGGGATGGCGTACGCGTCGGCGCGCCCAGCGGTGGACGCGCGCGGTCCGCGGCCGTCGGCGCCGTCTCGCACCCCCCTCCGCGTCCACCTATGTGAACAGAAAACAAATACGCGACTCTTGACGTGCTCAGGCCACGCCCCTAACTTCCGGGAGAAAGCGCTTTCCAGTTCGGCCGACCGCACTCGTCCCGTTCCTGGAGATGAACCCATGCAGCTGAGATCCGTCATGGCCTGCGTCAGCCTGGTGGCAGGCACGCTCGTCGCGCTCGCCGGCACCGCGCCCGCGCAGGCAGCCACCACCACCCGCTACGAGGCCGAGGCCTCCCCCGCGGTCTGCACCGGCACCATCGACTCCGACTGGACCGGCTACTCCGGCAGCGGATTCTGCAACGGCACCAACTCGACCGGCGGATACGCCCAGTTCACCGTGAACGCGGCCACCGCCGGCACGGCGACGCTGAGCGTCCGCTTCGCCAACGGCGGCGCCGCCGCCCGCCCCGCCTCGCTCGTCGTCAACGGGACGACGGTGCAGACGCCGTCCTTCGAGGCCACCGGCGCCTGGACGACGTGGGCCACCAAGACGCTCACCGTGTCCCTCAACGCGGGCAGCAACACCGTCCGCCTCAACCCCACCACCGCGGACGGCCTGCCCAACGTCGACTACGCCGAGGCGACGACGGCCGACAGCACCACGCCCCCGGCCGGCGGGGCCCTCTACGTCTCGCCGACCGGCACCGACGGCGCGGCCGGCACCCAGTCCGCGCCGACCACCCTCACCTCGGCGATCAGCCGCGTCGGCGCGGGCGGAACGATCTACCTGCGCGGCGGGACGTACGCCTACTCGTCGACGGTCACCATCCCGGCGACCAGCAGCGGCACGGCGAGCGCCCTGACCACGCTGTCCGCCTACCCGGGCGAGACGCCGGTGCTCAACTTCTCGGCGCAGACCGAGAGTTCGTCCAACCGCGGGCTCCAGCTCTTCGGCTCGTACTGGCATGTCTACGGCCTCGTCGTCGAACGCGCCGGCGACAACGGGATCTACGTCGGCGGCAGCCACAACGTCGTCGAGCGGACGATCACCCGCTTCAACCGTGACACCGGGCTCCAGCTCGGCCGGATCGCCTCCAGCACCCCCGCCGCCCAGTGGCCGTCCGACAACCTCATCCTCTCCGCCGAGTCGCACGACAACGCCGACTCCGACGGCGAGGACGCCGACGGCTTCGCCGCGAAGCTCACCACCGGCACCGGGAACGTCTTCCGCTACGACGTCTCCCACAACAACATCGACGACGGCTGGGACCTCTTCACCAAGACGGACACCGGTGCGATCGGCCCGGTGACCATCGAGGACTCGCTGTCCTACAACAACGGCACGCTCAGCGACGGCACCGTGAACTCCAACGGCGACCGCAACGGCTACAAGCTCGGCGGCGACGACATCGCCGTCAACCACGTCGTGCGACGCAGCATCGCCTACCACAACGGCAAGCACGGGTTCACGTACAACAGCAACCCGGGCTCCATGACCGTCTCCAACAACCTGAGCATCGACAACACCCAGCGCAACTACTCCTGGGACGCCGGGACTTCGGTGTTCCGCAGCAACACCTCGTGCCGGTTCGGCGTGAGCGGCTCCAACGACAAGACCATCGGCGACGCCGACAGCACCAACCAGTTCTGGACCGGCGCCAACGGCTCCCGCTGCGCCTCGTACTCGGGCGCCCTGGGCTGGTCCTTCGCCTCGAACGGGAAGCTCGTGGTGACGTTGGGGGGCAAGCAGGTGACGCTGTAAAGGACAGGGGACGCACGTGAGGGCCCGGGTCGGGCAGTCGACCCGGGCTCTTCCTCGTCACTCGGCGGGATAGAACTGCGCGTACCAGCGCCGGAGTTCTCTGATGCCCTTCTCGTGCGGGAGCAGGACGGGCCGCGGCTGGTGGATCTTGTGGTCCCAGATCCTGACCTCCTCGCGCACCTCGCCGAGGGCCTCCGCGCGGAAGACGAGCTTGAGCGCGGGCGTCAGGAAGGGGGCCCGTGCCGGTTTGCGGAGGTAGTACAGCATCCGCAACTCGCTGGTCCGGTCGTCGACGGGGGTGGAGAGGGCGACGGCGGTCACGGAGAGCGCCGGGCCGTGGGTGCGGACCACCATGACGCCCGGGCCGTACATGAAGGCGTCGAAGGTGTTGTCGATGTCCCACCCGAGCACGCGCCGCCGGATCCGGCCGCGGACCTCGGCGAACGGACCGTCGACCTTCCAGTCCTGGACGGGGGGTTCGCTCTGGCCGTGGATGTGGTGGAAGTGGGACTCGTCGACGATGTTCTCCCGCATCTCCTGGATGTGGATGCGGGCCCGGCAGGTGTCGTCGACGGGGGCGGCGAACTCCTTGGACGTGGTCTCCGGGATGTCGGGAACCTCCCAGGAGGGCTCGTCGGAGCCGGCGTGGACGAAGACGAGTCCGCTGTGCTCGCGGACCGGGAAGCCGCCGAGGCCCACCTTGGGGGTCCGGACCGCGAAGGGGGCGTGCACGCACTGCCCGTCGGCCCCGAACCGCCACCCGTGGAACGGGCACTCCACCGTCCCGTCCACGACCTTCCCGCCGACGCCCAGATGCGCGCCGTAGTGCGGACAGTGCGCGTCCCGCACGGCCGCCCGCCCGTCGGCCCCGCGGAAGGCGATGAGCGCCCGCCCGAAGTAGTGCAGGCTGACGACCCGCCCGGGCCGCAACTCGCGACTACGGAGCACGGCGTACCACCCGCACGGGACGGACGGCATCGGATACGCATCGGCTCGCGGATCCCGCCCGGGAGGCGAGCCCGCGAGGTCATGGCCGCGCCCATTGTCATGGCTCCGTCGTAAAGGCATGCGCCGATGCTAGTAGGGGCGGTGCGTGCGTGTCCCTCGTCCGGGTGATGGCATCCTGGGGAGTTTCGAAGTAGTTTCAAAGTCATGAGCAGTGAGAGCGCCGCCGTGAACTTCTCCGAGCTGGTCAACAAGAACAAGCAGACGCTTGCCCGGCTCAAGGAATCGTCGCGGCTGTTGCTGCACCGCAGAGACGGCGAGGACCTGGTCCTCACCACCGCTGCGCGGGCCGAGCAGGACCAGACCGTGGTGTCGGCCGCCACCCGGATGCTGGCCGCGATGGCACGGCGGGAGCCCGGCAGCACGGAGCTGCTCCTCGACATACTGCCGGACGCCTTCCCGTGGGTCCGTTTCCTGCCCGAGCCCGATCTGCACGCCTTCGCCGTCGAACTGGTCGACACCATGCGCGCCGCCGACTCGCTCGGCAACAGCGCGTCCGTCGCCCAGTTGCTCATCGCCTGGCAGCACACCGCCGAGGTCCACTCCGATCCCGAACTGCTGGCCGCACTGACCCGGGACCACAGCGAGGACTACGGCCCGGTGCCGGACCCCCGGGACCTCGCATGACCCCGAGCCGCGGCGACCGCGCCGCACCTCCGGCACCGGACGGCCACTGGGAAGTCCGCTTCGCCGACGCAGCCTCGGCCAAGGGCTGGGAAAGCCTCGCCCAACAGGCGCGCGAGAACACCTACCGTGCCTGGATCACTATGCGTACCGCCCCAGGCCGACCATCGAGACGCCTCGGCACCACCGCCTCAAGGGCTGTCTGGCTCATGGCATCCACCGCGGGCAGACCTGCGAGCAGTGGCAGATCGAGGTGACCGGCGGCGGCCGCATCTGGTACCTCCTGGACGTCGTCCGGGAGACGTGCTGGATCACCTTCGCAGGCGCCGGACACCCGCGAGCCACAGACCGACGCTGAGCGGGAGAGACACCGACGTGCCGTTGCCGCACTCCACGGGCGTGCTGTTGGTGTGCCGCTGCCGTTGTGCCTGCCACCGGCAGCAGCGGCTCGGGGACCGTAGTGAGGGCCCCGACAGCCACTGAGCCGGCCCCGCTACAGCCGCCCGCGCCCGCGCGGCTTTCCGAGGGCGGGGGCTCTGCATTCCGACTGCTGGAGGTACAGCTGTGGCCGTGCCGCATGACATCGCCGCCGAGACCGAACTGTGGGACGCCTACGCCGAATCCGCCTTCAAGGACGACGCCGAGCCCACGTTCTGCTGGACCCAGTACGCCGGACACGGGCCCGGACCGGAACTGTTGGGCAGCCCGCGCCGGGTTCTGGAGATCGGCTGCGGGACCGGCCGCGCCCTCGCTTGGCTGGCACAGCGGGGAATCGAGGCCCACGGCGTGGACCTCTCCCCGGTGATGGTGCAGAAGGCCGCTGGACGGTGGGCCGGCAGCGGGGCGACGTTCGAGTGCGGCGAGATCCTGGAGTGGCTGGCCGCACGCGACGGCACCGGCGCCTACGGCAGCTTCGACGCCGTCTACTCGGTTTTCGGCGCGGCCTGGTTCACGGACCCCGGGCGGCTCTTCCCTCTGGTGCGCGAGTGCCTCAGTCCTGGCGGGGTGTTCGTGTTCTCGCAGCCGCCTGCGATTCCCGGCGCGTACGGCCCTCAGGGCATGTACAAGGGCGGGTTCGCGGGGAAGGCCCTGTTCGCCTACCGGTACAGCTATCGCCCCGCCGTCTGGGAGCGGCTGCTCACCCGTGCTGGGTTCGCGGTCGCCGAGGCGGGCGTTGTCGATGCGCCCAGGGCCGGACATATCGGCACGCTGGTCGTCCGTGCCGAGGCGTAGGGGCGTAGGGCTGTAGGGGCTTGTGGTGGGCTGGTGGTCAGTTTGGTGTGGGGGTGGTCGGGGCGGTCAGTTCGGCGGTGAAGAGGTCTGCCGGGTCGAAGCCCATGTGGGTGAAGTGGCCGGCGAGTTCGAGGGACAGGACGCCGTGCAGGCGGGTCCAGAGGGTCAGGGCGCGGTGGAGGGTGGCGGGCGGGGCGGGGTGGCCGTCAGCCCATTGGCGGCCGAGGCCTTCCAGGCGCGCGGCGAACGGGGACTCCGGGGCGTCGGACGGGGCGTCGCCGCAGGCGTCGAGCAGGGACCTCATGAGCTCGGACGCGATCACGGTGATGTCGTCCGGCGCGTGGTAGCCGGGGACGGGCGTGCCGTAGATGAGGAAGTAGCGGTGGGGGTCGGCCAGGGCCCAGGCGCGCAGGGCGTGCGCCAGGCCTGACACGCCCGCGCCGGAGTCCGCGGCCGCGCGGAAGGTGTCGGCGAGGCTGCGGTACGCGTCCCTGATGAGCTCGGTGATCAGCTCGTCGCGGCCGGCGAAGTAGCGGTACAGCGCGGGGCCGCTCATGCCCATCTGCTTGGCGATCGCGTTGAGGGACAGCGCGGACGCCCCCGCCGTGGCGATCTGCTCCCAGGCGTGCTGCTTGATCTCCGCACGCACCTGGGCGCGGTAGCGCTCGCGCGGGGTCTTCGTGTCGTCGTCGCCTGCTCCTGGCCCGGTCACGCTCGTCATGGTTAGAGGCTATCACTGGAGTTATTGACAGTTGCGCTCCCTTCTATTTATAACTTCTAACGAACGGGAAAGCCCGTAACTCAGAGATGGGGAAGTGGTCATGGTCATGAACGCCGAGGGACTGGTCGAGGTCGTCCTGCCGGGCAAGGTCGAGCCGGAAGGGCTGCGGATCAGGCACGGAGCAGTCCCCGCGCCGGGCCCCGGACAGGTGCTGATCCGGATGGAGGCGACCGGGGTCTCCTTCGCCGAGCAGCAGATGCGCCGCGGCCGGTACTACGACCAGCCGCCGTTCCCCTTCGTGCCCGGCTACGACCTGGTCGGCACCGTGCAGGCGACCGGCGAGGGCGTCGAGCCGGGCCTGACCGGCGCCCGGGTGGCCGCGCTGGTCAAGGTCGGCGGCTGGGCCAGCCATGTGCTCGTCGACGCCGCCGACGCCGTGCCGGTGCCCGACGGGATCGACCCGGCGGAGGCGGAGACCCTGGTCCTCAACGGCATCACCGCCTGGCAGATGCTGCACCGCAAGGCGCGGATCCGAGCCGGGCAGACCATCGTCGTGCACGGCGCGAACGGCGGCGTCGGCTCGGTCCTGGTCCAACTGGCGCTGGCCGCCGGCGTGCGGGTGATCGGCACGGCGTCCACCCGCCACCACGACGCCCTACGGCACCAGGGAGTCACCCCCGTCGACTACCGCACCGCCGACCTGGCCGCACACATCCGAGCACTCGCCCCCGCCGGTGTGGACGCCGTCTTCGACCATGTCGGCGGCCGGAGCATCGTCGACTCCTGGCAGCTCCTCGCCCCCGGCGGCACGCTCGTCTCGTACGGCACCGCCTCCACGCGGGACGACGAGGGCTCCAAGAAGTGGCCCGTGCTGAAGATGCTCGGCCGGCTGTGGCTGTGGAACGCGCTGCCCAACCGCCGCCGCGCGTACTTCTTCAACGTCTGGGCAGGTCGCGCTCTGGCCCCGAACCGCTTCCGGGCCCGTCTGCGCACCGACCTCACCGAACTCTTCGCGGCCCTCCAGCGCGGCGAGGTCACTCCCCGGATCGCCGCCCGCCTCCCGCTCACCGACGTCGCCGACGCCGTGCGCCTGGCCGAGTCCGGCACGGTCACGGGCAAGGTCGTCCTCAACCCTTGAAGTGCTCTCCCTCGTGAGCGAGGGAGATTCCTGCCTACCTTGCGGTGGCGGGCTTGACGCCACGGGGACGCCTGACGACTGCCCTCCCGGCAGCCGGGATGAGCGCCTGGCCCATCCGGTACAGATGCAAGACGTTGCGGGCCGCGTTGCCGGACCATCCGCAGTCGGGGTTCTTGCACACGAACGTGGCCTGGTCCTGTCGGCTGCCCGGCGTGGTGACGCCTCCGCCCGCATCCGCTACCGGTCCGACGTGTTGAATCCTCCCCTCCCTGAAGGGAGGGGATTCCTGGCTCAGGCTGCCTCCTGGAGCAGCGCTCCAGGAGGTCTTCCGCCATCGGCACCAGCCGGGTTGAGACCAGCCCGGACGAGCATCATGCGTGCGGAGTTCTTGTCCCGTGGGGACACCGCTCCGCACGCGGCGCAGGTGTAGGTGCGCTCACCCAGCGGCAGTGCGTGCTTGGCTCTCGCATCGCAGTGCGCGCAGTCCATCGTGGTGTGCGCGGGGTGGACAAGGCGGATGTCCCGCCCATGCTTGCGGCCCATCTCCAACAGGGCCGCTTTGGTGGCGCCGATGGCGGCGTCAGCGGCCTTGCGGGCCATGGTGGTCTTGGCGAGGAACTTCGGGCGGAAGTCCTCGACCGCGATGGCGTCGTGATCGCGGACCACCTTCTTGGCCCACTTGCGAGCGGTGTCCGCACGCTGCCTCGCGACCTCCTTGTGCACCTTCGCCCGCAGTTTCTTCGCTTCGCGATAGCCCTTCGATCCGGGCTGTCCCCTCTTCGGCTTACGCCGGGCCATCATCCGGTCGTACCGGGTCAGCTTCGCCTCAGCCTTCCTGCCGTACTCGGCGTGCGGCAGGTCGTGCGCGTCGGATGTGGTGGTCGCGGTCTCCTTCACGCCCCAATCGACGCCGAGCGCGTGTCCGGTCTCGGGCAGGAGCTGGACCTGGGCGGGCACGACGAAGGAGCAGTACCAGTGTCCCAGGCTGTCCTGGTAGACACGTACCGAGGACGGCTCAGCCGGCAGCTCCCGCGACCACACCACCCTCACCACGATGCCCCCGGCCAGGTGCAGACGGCCCTCCTCCAACCGGAACCCACGCCGGGTGTAGTTGAGGGACGGCAGTGCCTCGCGCTTGGTCTTCCACTTCGGCATCCCGGCCCGGCGCGCCATGGGCAGGCGCTCTTTGATATCCCTGTGCGCCTTGGCACGGGAGCGGCCGAAGTCGCGGATGACCTGCTGTTGGACAACCGACGAGCCCTCACGCAGCCACGGCGTCGTCTTCCGGGCCTCGGTCAGCATCCTGTCGAGCTGCGCCGGCCCGCACGTGGCCCGCCCGCCGCTCGCCCGGTCGTGCAGATGCACGGCCCTGGACTTCGCGACGCATTCGTTCCACACCCAGCGGCACCGGTCCCACTCCGCCGCCAGGCCAGAGCAAGCGGTGGACGACACGCGCAGCCGGTACGTGTACCGGGCATGCCCGCCCTCCACAGCCACCCCCACGCGTGCCATCTCGCCCCCTCACAGCCCGGCCAGGACACTGTGCCGTCCCGAACCCTGCGAAGGACCATACGTACGACCGCCGCACACACGTCCCTCGATCCGCAGCCACCACCCCGACCAGCGATCACCGGCACACACGTTCGCATCACCTCGGCGACACCGACAGCGGTACGGGCGCTCCGCGCCCTGAACCGGATGCGGCGACGCTCCGCGTCGCAACATCCGGATGCGATTCCTCCCCGGCGTGAACGCCGGAGCCTCCTCGCAAGAACCAGGTGAAGGGGGGCGTGCGCGTCCACACCGAGGAGACCTGGACCGGCGCCCAGATCGAGGCGGACGTCCCCACCGCGAGCGCGGCCCTCGGCGCGGGCCTCGAAGCCTGGCTCCACGACCTGAAGACCACCGCCGAACGCGCCCACGGCTGACACGGCTGACACGGCCGACACGGTCGTCAGCGGCAAGCTCGACGATCGTCGGGGCCGTCAGCCGAAGCGGCCTGCCACGTAGTCCGCGGTCCGCGGGTCGTGCGGGGCGCCGAAGACGTCGGCCGTGGGGCCCGCCTCGACGATGCCTCCGGGGGTGCCCTGTTCGGCGAGGAAGAAGGCGCACTGCTGGGAGACGCGGGCGGCCTGCTGCATGTTGTGGGTGACGATCACGACCGTCACCTGCCCGGCCAGCTCCTGGACGGTCTCCTCGACGCGGCGCGTCGAGGTGGGGTCGAGAGCCGAGCAGGGTTCGTCCATCAGCAGCACCCGGGGGCGGACGGCCAGCGCCCGCGCGATGCACAGGCGCTGCTGCTGGCCGCCGGACAGGGCGCCGCCGGGCCGGCGGAGGCGGTCCTTGACCTCGTTCCACAGGCCGGCCCGGGACAGGGACTCCTCCACCAGGGCGTCCTTCTCGTGCCGGTTCGCGCGCGCTCCCGTCAGGCGCAGTCCCGCGACGACGTTGTCGTAGATCGACATGGCGGGGAACGGGTTCGGCTTCTGGAAGACCATGCCGATACGGCGGCGGGCGTCCGTCAGCCGCCACGACGGGTCGTAGACGTCCTCGCCGTCGAAGAGCACCTCGCCGCCGAAGCGGGCGGCCGGGATCAGCTCGTGCATGCGGTTCAGGGTGCGCAGGAACGTCGACTTGCCGCAGCCCGAGGGGCCGATGAGGGCGGTGACCTCACCCGCGGGCATCGTCAGCGAGACCCGGCTGAGCACCTGATGGGCGCCGAACCAGGCGGAGACGGCCCGGGCTTCGAGGGTGGCGGGGGCGGCGGCGGAGGTCACGGGCGTCAGGACGACCGTGTCGGTCAGGGGCTCGGCTACTTCGGTCACGTCAGACACCTCACGGAAGGTCACAGCAGGTTGGGCAGGAGTTCGGTGGTGCGGGTGGCGACCTGGAGGCCCAGGACGGCGACGACCGGGGCGAACACGATCCAGGTCTGGTGACGGCCCCACCGGTGCCAGGCCCAGACGGCGGCCACGGAGGCGAGGAGGAGCGCCTGCAGCCACATCACCAGCGGCCACGGGACTCCGGCGGGGCGGGCCAGGGGCTCCTCGGAGTCGGGGAGCGTGCCGGAGCGGATGACCGCGGCCGGGGTCTGGAAGGGCGCGGAGACCAGATCGGCGTCCACGCGCAGGACACCGGCCGGCATGAAACGCGGGCCGGTCGCGGTCACCAGGACCAGTCGGCCCCGGCCGGCGGTCGGCGGTGCGGGCGCCGGGTCACCGGCCCGTCGCAGGTCGAGGACCTGGTACGTGGCCCTGCCCTGGCCGGTGGTGACGGTGAACCGGTCGCCCTCCGTGAGGGAGGCGAGTCGGCCGAAGGGACCGCCGTAGGCGGCGGCGCGGCCCATCAGCACGCTGGTGCCGGCCTGGCCGGGCAGCGGGGTGTCCCGGCGGTGACCGGGGCCGTCGGTGAGGACGGTCGAGTCCGTGCCTTCGAGCACCACCTGGCTCATCCCCAGCCTGGGGACGGCGACGAGCGCGACGGGCGTGCCCGGCGCGAGCAGCCGGCCCTGCTGGTCGGTCTGGGCCACCGGGGCGGTGCCGAGGGCGAGTTGGCCGCGCAGCTCGTCGAACGCCGCGTGTTGCGCGGAGTGTTCCTGCGCGCCGCTGACCAGCAGCAGTTGCGCGGTGATGCCGAGCAGCAGGGCGGCGAGGGCGAGCAGGCCGCCGCGTGCGAGGTGGCGGACGGCGGTGACGCTGCGGACGCGGGGGAGCGTCAGGGATACGGCGACCGTCACGGCGGCCCGCCTCCTTCACAGACGTGGGTGGGGATGGGGATGGGGACGGGGGTGGGGGTGGGGATGGGCGCCGGTCGGCCGGGGAGACTCCCTCGATGGCTCGACGGGTCTCCCCGGCCGCCGGGATCAGACGGACGGGATCAGACGGACTTGATCGTGAAGTTCGCGCCGTTCCTGGCGCTCACCGTCGTGGAGCCCAGGTAGGAGGCGTGCAGCGTGTGGCGGCCCTTGGCCAGCTTCGGCAGGGTGACGGTCACCTTGCCGGCGCTCAGGGTGCCGGTGGCGATCAGCCGGGTGCCGTTGTAGATCCGCACGATGCCGGTGGGCGTGGTGCCGGGCGCGGCGACCTTGACGGTGACCCTGGCGCGGGCCGTGTGACTCACGGAAGCGGGCGCGGTGGTCGCGACGGACGGCGTGGCCTTGGTGATCTTCAGGACGGCCGTGGTCGAGGAGGCGTTCAGCTTGGCGCTGCCGCCGTAGAGAACCGTCAGGGTGTGCGTGGCGACCTTGAGGTGGTTCGACAGGCCGAGGGTGACCTTGCCGGCGGCGTCCAGGGTGCCGGTGCCCAGCAGGGTGGCGCCCTCCTTCACGGTGACCTTGCCGGCGGGGAGCACCGCGTGCGAGCCGGTGACGGTGACGGCGACCTTCGGGATCTTCCCGTACGGGGTCGCCGCGGCCGTCGCCCTGGTGGTGCTGAGGTATCCGACCTTGCCGGTCCAGGCGGCCGGGGCGCCGGCGCCGTTGAGGTTGTTGCCGGTGACGGTGGCGGTGTAGGCGCCGACGGCCAGACCGGAGAAGGTGTACGAGGTGGTGGTCGCCGGGACGTCCTTGGTCGCGACGACGGCGCCGTCCGCACCGGTCAGCGTGACCTGGTAGTCGGTGAGGGGGAGGGCGGTCGCGGCCGGGGCGGTCCAGGACAGCTTCAGGCTCGCGTCGCCGAGGGCTGCCTTCAGGGTGGGCGCGGCCGGCCGGGAGAGGTCGACGCCCGACTCCTCGAGGCCGCCCTGCCTGGCGTGCCTGGCCAGGTTGACCGAGCCGTTGTAGGACTCGTTCAGGAAGCCGAAGCCGGCGATGACCTGCTCGGCGTCGTCGGAGGCCAGGGCGGCGGTGTGGCTGCCGCTGGTGACGAAGACGTCGTACAGGTCCTTGTCGAAGAAGATGCTCGCCGGGTCGACCGCCCGGGTCGGGACGACGTTGTAGACGTCGCGGCCGAACGTGGAGTTCTCGTAGTAGTGCGGGACCGGTGCGAGGGCGCCGTCGACCGTGGTGACCGGGCTGGTGGCGCCGTTGACGTCGCCGGGCAGCTGCACGCCCGCCAGGTGGCCGCCGTCGCCGGCCGCCTTCTTGCTGTAGTCGGGGGCGACGCCGTTGTTCTGGGCGATCCAGCTGCCCACGGAGAACGGTACGAGGTCGCCGTCCTCGGTGAGGGCCGCGTTGCCCTGGTTCTCCTGGACGACCGGGATGTCCTTGTTGATCGTGCTGTTGTCGAGCCCGATCGCGGCGAGGAAGAACTTGCGGGTGCCGGAGTCGGTCTGCGGGATCCTCGGGTGCACGGGCACGCCGTTCACCGTCGGGTTGGCGGTGGAGTAGATGTCGTGCAGCTGGGCCACCGTCAGGCTGTCCAGGCCCGAACCCCGCACGGCCACGCCGAGCGCGTCCCGGGCGAACGGGATGTAGGTGAGCGCGGTGCCGGAGGTGGACGGGCCGCTGGAGGAGCGGGCGAAGTCGACCTGGCCCTTGACGGCGACACCGTTGCCGTCGGGGAACTTGTCGCCGGTCAGCGACTCGCTCAGGGCGAGTCGGCCCTTGCCGGAGCCGTTCGGGCGAAGAAAGGCCGGGCCGCCGGGACGGGTGGTGATGCTGGACGTGGTGGAGCCGCTGCCGGGCTCGATCGCGTCGTAGGAGGCGATGCCCGCGCCGGACGCCGACTTGACGGCCGTGGCGGCGTAGCTCTTGGCGTTGACGGTGTCGCCGGCCAGGGCGTTGAGCACGTCCTGGGTGGTGTCGGAACCCACGCCGACCAGCTTGCGGAAGGTCCCGGCGGGGGTGGGGTCGGCGTGGGCGGGGCTCGCGAGAGCCACGCCGCCGGCCACCACTGCGGCGGCGACGAGTGCGGCCGTGGAGCGCGTTGTGCGCATCGGAAGTCTCCTGAGAGCTTGGGAAGGTACGAGGAGAAGCGGTCTGGCAGGGTGGTACGGGCCGTCCGCCCCGACTGATCCGCGGGGCGGGCGGCCGCTCGTGGGGAGTGCCGCCCGAGGGGGCGGCGCTCAGGGCCGCAGCGGTTTCCGCAGCCGCCCGGGCAGGGTGAACCGCGGCACGACGGTGATCGTGCGGCCGCCCGGGAGCGGCACCCGCAGGGGCAGCCGTGGCCGGCTGCCGCCCGCGAGGGGCGCGCCCACCCCGGCCACGGCCCCGAGGGCGGCGCCCACCGGGACGGCGTACCGCAGGGCGTTCGCGGGGTCCGCCGGGGTCGTGCCCGCCGCGGTGGTCCGTACGGCGTCGCCTCCGCCGTACGACGCCGGGGCGGCCGGTGCGGCACTGGCGCCCCCGGCCCCGGCCGCCGTGCCCGCGGTGCCGGTGCCGGCCGAGCCTCCGGCCGAGGTGTTCACGCCGGTCGAACCGCCGGAGGCGCCGCCCGTGGTCGATCCGCCGCCGGGGGCGCCGCCCCGGTAGCTCGCCAGGGCGTGTGCGACGGTGGTCGTGGCGGCGCGCAGCCGCTGCGGCAGCGGGGCGTAACCGGCGGGCAGGCGGCCCGGGTCGGCGCCGCCGGTCTGGCCGGCGCCGGCCGCGTACTCGAGCAGGGCCGCGTAGTCCTTGCGGGCGGCCGCGTCCAGGCCGGCGGGGCGGACAGCCGCGTAGACCAGCTGGGCGAGCGGGTAGGCGCCCTTCGCCTTAGCCCCGGCGGGGCTGATCTCGGCGACGCCCTTGCCGGCGGCGGTCGCCGCGGCGGCCGTCAGGGAGGCCGTCAGGGAGGCGGCGCCCGGTGCGACGAACGTGCCGGCGGCGTTGCGCAGGCGGGCGGTCTGGAGGCCGTAGCGGGCGGCCGAGGCCGCGTCGGTGACGGTGATGACGAACCGGGAGCCGACTGTCTGCGGGCCGGGGCTCTTGAAGGCGGGCGGGCTGGCCAGCGCGTCCCAGGTCGATTTCCACAGGCCGTCGGCGCGGCGGGTGTGCAGCGCGCCGGACTGCATGTCGTCCACGTACGGATGGAAGTCGATCATGCATTGCCGGGCGGTGGCGCCGGTGCCCGGCGGGATCGTGCACCAGGGGTCGCTCTTGGGGTAGTCGTCCGTGCGGGACGGGTCGAAGGCGGCGCCGGTCGGGTTCACGTCCGCGTTCGTGGCGTAGTACGGGTTGACCCGCATGCCCCAGTCGTCGGAGACACCGGCGAGGAACTGGCGGGCGTCCGTGTCGGACAGGATCCACCGCCACAGCGCGCGGGCGGTGTCGCTGTGCCCGAGGGCGGTGATCAGGTCGGTGTCGGTGGCCGGGGTCTCGGCGACGGACAGATCGGCGAACTGCGGGTTGAGGGCGATGAACTCGGGGTCGCTCGCCAGCCCCGCCGGGTTGTCCTTCACCCACCCGTAGCCCTTGGCGGCCTTTCCGCCGAGCTCGGAACCCCAGGTGGAGTTGGCGTACGACTCGGTGAGCAGCTTGGCCACCAGGCGCTGGTTCAGGTCGATCGACTCGACCTTCGTGCCGGCGAGTCTCGTCACCGCGTCCGGTGCGCCGGCCTTGGGTCTGCGTTCGACGGTGAAGCCGATGACGGCTCCGGAGAGCGCCACGGGCGCGTAGGCCGTCGTACCGGGAGGCGCCGTGGTGCCCTCGTCGGCGCCCAGCGCCCGGGTGGTGAAGGCCAGCCCGGAGGCGCCGTCGCCGGACAGCCGGGCGCGGGTGTCGGGCTCGCCGAGCTCGGTGTAGCCGTAGACCCGGCCGGCCGGGCACAGCGCCGTCTGCCAGCTGGTCATCGCGCTCGCGACCAGCTCGCTGCCCGTGGTGGGGCGTTCCTTCGCGCCGAGCGCGCAGTTGGCGCCGACCGGGTTGAAGCGCAGCGGGATCGCGACGCGGTTCTTCCAGTTGGTGGCGGAGACCGGGGAGCCCGCGTTGACCTGGCTGTGGTCGGCGTACGGCCTGCCGTCGAGGTCGAGGTGGCCCTGCGGGACGATCACCAGCCAGCAACCGCGCGGCGTTGTCCGGCCGTTGGTTCTGACGGGGGTGCCGCAGCCCAGGTGTGGGGCCTCGTTGGCGGTCTGCACCTCGAAGAACTCCTGGCCGGTGCCGTCGGCGCCGGTGCGGGCGAAGTCGACCTCATTGGTGGTGTTGCGGTTGAAGTAGGGGTTGTTCTGGGTGTTGGAGGTGACGGTGGCGCCGCTGACCGGCTTGAAGGGGACCTCGCCGGGCGCGTTGGGGTTGGTCGCGCCGTAGCGGTCGTCCTGGCCGTAGCTGGCGGGGTCGGCGCTGTAGAAGACCTTGCGGGTGTCGTCGAAGTCGTTGCCGGGCCAGCTGCCCCGGTCGGTGGTCGGGGAGGCGCCGTACTGGCACTGGGTGCGCGGCGGGCCGGGGTCGGCGGGGACCGTGCCGTCGTCGTCGCCCCAGCACTGCATGATCTGCACGAAGTCGGTGTCGAACAGCGTGCCGGCGAAGGTGGTCGGGGCGCCGCCGGTCCAGGAGACGGTGACGGCCTGGCTGGTGAGGTGCGTGGTCTGGTCGACCGTGAACTTCATGTCCTTGAACTCGCCGCGCCCGGACACGGTCACCGCGGACCCGGTGGGGGCGGCGGCCGCGGGCGGCGCGGCCTGGGCGAGCGCGAGACCGGCGAGGGCTCCCGCGGCCGCCCCGCAGACCAGCCGGAGCAGCAGACGTCGTACGCGGTTCATCGCACGCCCCCCTCGGAGGAGCGGCCGATCAGCCGGGACACGACCGACGGCAGCAGGATCAGCGCGAGGACCAGGAACGCGGCCAGCACCATCAGCGTCTGAGTGCCGGTCCAGCCGGAGTGCCCGGCGACGGCGACCGGCTGGGCGAGGGCGATCGTGCCGTCGGCGGCGGCCGCGGCGGCGCCCGTGCCGCCGCCGGCCCCTCCGGCGGCCGGGGCCAGGGTCTGACCGGTGTCGGGGTCGACGGAGGGGGTGGTGGCGGCCGCCCCGGTCCCGTCGGCGGAGCTGCCGGCCGTGCCGGACCTGCCGCCCCCGGCGGCCGCGGTGCCGCCCGGACTTCCGTCGGACGACGTCGACCTGGCGCCGCCGCTGCCGCTGGTGCAGGGCGCGGCGCCCTTCTTGTCGCAGGCCTTCGGGTAGGGGGCGGTCTCGGCGAGCTTGTTGCGGCCGTCGGAGGTGAAGGTCGGGTTGTTGCAGGTGTTGATGTTGATGTTCTGCGCCCGCACGCCCGGGATCCGGCGGATCTGTTCGAAGCCCGCCCGCACCAGGTTGATCGGCAGCGGCGAGTAGCCGAGGTCGGGCGCCCGCTGTTGGCCCTGGCACATGAAGTAGTAGGAGAACGCGCCGAGCGTCTTGCCCTTGGCCTCGGTGAACGTGCCCTGCACCGTCAGCGGCAGGATCATGTACGAGTAGCTGGACAGCGGGTAGTTGCGCGGGTCGCTGTCGTTGTAGACGCCCGACAGTTGCTGGGTGAGGTAGTCCGCCGAGCTCTTGTCGGTGTTGATCTTCGCCTTGAGCAGGGAGACCGCGACGTTCTTCGGGGTGGGCTCGGTGTAGTAGCCGGCGTGGTTGAGGACCTTGGCGACCGGATAGTGCGCGTTGATGGCGTACGAGTAGTTGACGTAGCCGATCGAGCCCTCGCCGTAGTTCTGCGCGATGTAACCCGCCACGCCCAGGTCGCCGGACTGGGCGATCATGCCGGTGACCGTCGGGTAGTACGAGGTCTGCCCGCACGCCCCCGAGCGGCCGACGCGCCCGCAGTACGCCTGCCACAGCGCGGCGTGCTGGGCGGCCATCCACATCGTGAACTGGGCGGTGGAGCCCGACCCGTCGGAGCGGACGACCGGCACGATCGTGCGGTGCGGGAGCTGAAGCCCCGGGTTGTCGGCCTTGATGACGGGGTTGTCCCAGGTCTTCACGACTCCGGTGAAGATCTTGGTGACGACGTCTCCGGAGAGGCGCAGGTTGGTGACCCGCCTGCCGTTGACCGTCAGGTGGTACATGAACACGGTGCCGCCGGCCACGATCGGCATGTAGGCGTACGACCCGGCGGCCGGCCGCTCGGCGGCGCTGCCGTCGGTCGGATGCGTCTGGAACGGGATGTCGGACACCGCGAAGTCGACGGTTCCGCTGAGGAACTGCCGCCGCCCGTCGGACGATCCCTGGCCGGCGTACGAGATCCGCATCCCGTACTGGTTGACCGCCCGGCGCCATTCGTCGACGGCGTTCTCGGCCCAGGTGGAGCCGGCGCCGGCGATGGGGGTGTAGGAATCCGCGGACGCGCCCTGCGGGACGCCGACGACTGTGAGGGTGGTGAGCAGTGCGGCCAGGATGCCCAGCCGTCGTAGGGCGTTGATCATCGGTGACGATCTCCGTTGTCGGGTGCGGGTGGTTGGGGGCTGGTCGCGCCGTTCCCCGCGCCCCTGAGTCGGGTGGTCTCGGCGTATCTCGTGACGTCCCGTCGGGAAGCCCGGGCCGCCCTGCGCGCCTGGCGTCTGCTCTCGTGGCCCGGGCCTCTGCCGCCGATGACCCGGGCGATCGCGAAGAGGACCAGGACCAGGGCCATCAGGACCGCCGCCGCGCCGAAGCCGCGGGCGATCATCGTGGGCTCGGGCGACTTGACGAAGTTGAAGACGGCCAGGGGGAGCGAGACCATCGGGCCGCTCGTCGGGTCGGCGTTCAGCGCCGCCGTGAAGCCCGCCGTCAGCAGTACCGGTGACGTCTCGCCGATGCCGCGTGCCGTGCCGAGGATGACGGCGGTCGCGAGGCCCGAGCGGGCCGTCGGCAGGACCACGTGCCACACCGTCCGCCAGCGCGGCGCGCCCAACGCCTCCGCGGCCTCCGTCAGCGTGCCGGGTACCAGGCGCAGGACGACGTCCGCCGCCCGGATCACGATCGGCAGCATCATCACGCTGATCGCGAAGCCGGCCGCCAGCCCCGACTTCTGCATGCCGAGGCCGAGGATCCAGGTGGCGTACACCATGAGCCCCGCCACGACCGACGGCAGCGCCGTCATCGCCTCGACGATGGTCCGCACGAAGCGGGAGAAGCGGCCGGGGAGCTGGTTCAGATACACCGCGCAGGCCAGGCCCAGCGGCACGGTGATCGTGAGCGCGATGGCGATCATGATCAGCGTGCCGAGCATCGCGTGGGCGATGCCGCCGTTGCTCAACGGGTCCAGCGGGCCCGCCGCCTGCATGTCCTGGGTGAAGAAGTTGCCGTGCGGCAGCGCCTCCCGGCCCCGCCACGCCGTGAAGCCGACGACCATGACGAGCCCGGTGAACAGCAGTCCGGCCGCGGTCCACAGGACGACCGTCATCACCCGGTCGCGTACCGCCTGGCGGTCCTCCTCCAGACCGGTCAGCACCGCGTAGACCGCGAGGAAGGCGGCGTACGCGGTGACGGCGAAGCCCAGCCCGCCGGAGAACGGCGCGATCTGTCCGAACAGCAGTACCGCGACGCACAGTCCGGAGGCGGCGGCCCCGCCGAGGCGCAGCACACCGTTGCGGGTGAGCCCGCCGACCCGGCGCGGCTCGTCGGGAAGGGGGGCGTCTGCCGCCTGCGGGGCGGGCGCGATCACGTCCACGACCGTCATCTCATGCCTCGCTCTGCGCGCCGGACCGCGAACGGGCCACGACGGTGGAGGCGGTGAAGTTGACCGCCAGGGTGAGCAGGAACAGCGCCAGGCCGGCCGCCATCAGCGCCGACATGCCGAAGTCGGAGGCGTCGCCGTAGTGCAGGGCGATCAGGGAGGACACCGAGTTCGAGCCGGTTTGCAGGAGGTGCGGCTGGATGGTGAACACCGGCGAGATGATCAGGTAGACGGCGATCGTCTCGCCGAGCGCCCGCCCGAGCCCGAGCATCGTTCCGCCGATGATCCCGCCCTTGCCGTAGGGCAGGACGACCGTGCGGATCATCCCCCACCGGGTCGCGCCCAGCGCGAACGCGCCCTCCCGTTCGCCGGCCGGGGCCTGCGCGAACACCTCCCGCATCACGGAGCACTGGATCGGCGCGACCATCAGCGCGACGACGATCCCGGCGACGAAGGTGGACGCGGTGTAGACGCTGTCGGAGGCGAGGGGCTCACCGGGTGCGGTGCCGTCGACCGTGAACAGCGGGATCCAGCCGAACCAGGTGGACAGCCAGCGCGACAGTCCGATCACATGCTGCTGGAGGAAGAACAGGCCCCAGAGTCCGTAGACCACGGACGGGACGGCCGCCATCAGGTCGACCATCGTGACCAGGGTGCGGCGCAGCCCGCGCGGGGCCACGTCGGAGATGAACAGCGCGGTCGCGACGGCCAGCGGCACGGAGAGCGTCACCGCGACGGCGGCGATCAGCAGGGTGCCGGTGAGTACGGCCGCGATGCCGAAGTTGTGGACGTCCGGCTGCCATGCGGCGGTGGTGAGGAACCTCCACCCTCTGGCGTGCAGCGCCTGACCGGCCCTCAGCAGCAGGAACAGCCCGACGGCCGCCATGACGCCAAGGACGACGACTCCCGTGGCCGTCAGCTGATACCGGAAGATCCGGTCACCGAGCCCGGGAGCCGCGTACAGCCTCCGAGGAACGGGTCTTTCGGGCTCCGGTTCGCCGGAAGCCTCCAGTACGGACACCACTGCGCCCCCAAAGGAAACGTTTCTCCCCTACGCGGCTCAGTGATTGAGCCACGCGGGGAGATTCAATGGCTGATTCCTGTCGCTGTGGGCCGTCGGGTATGGACCGGATGTGAATGGCTCATGTCATTTGTGTGGGGTCGTTGTGGAGCGGGGCGCCCGTGGTGCGCAGGTGGGCGTCGAGCAGGGCGAAGGTGGCTTCCGGCTGTTCGATGTGCGGGAGGTGGCCGGCTTCGGGGACGATCTGGAGCCGGCCGTCGGCGAACGCTTCGGCGTAGGCCGCGCCGTACGCCGGTGTGACGATGCGGTCGCTCGCGCCCCACAGCAGCAGCGTGGGGACGGTGACATGACGCAGGCGGCGCAGCAGTTTCGGGTCGTGCATGTAGGGGTCGCCCGCGAGGACCCGGAGCGTGGCGGTGTTGTCCCGCATGGCGGCGAGGCGCTCGGGCGGGAGGAGGGCCGGGTCCTGGTAGTAGCGGTCCGAGTCGTGCCAGGCGTACTCGGCGACACCGCGGGCGTCCAGGGTGAAGAAGTCCCGGATCGGCTCGTCGGGCACGTGCACGCCGACGGCGTCGATCAGGACGAGGTCGGTGATGACGCCCGCCGTGTCGCGCACGGCCATCTCCGCGGCCGTCCAGCCGCCGAACGAGGAGCCGACCACGAGGACGTCGCGCAGGCCGAGGGCGTGCAGGTGGCGGAGGTAGGCCAGGGCGAGGTCGTCGGCGCCGGTCAGCCAGTCGGGGCGGTGGGTGCCGTTCCAGCCGGGGTGGGTGGGGGTGAGGGTGTGGGCGGTCCGCGCCAGATGGGCGGCGAGGCCGGCGACCGTGGCCGGTCCTCCGCCGCCGTGCAGGACGAGGACGGGGCGGCCGGTGCCGGCCGTGGCGAAGGTGAGGTCGGCAGGGGTGTCGCCAGAGGTGTCGATAGGCATGTGCCGAGCATAACTAAGGATGTTTATATAAGCTAGCTTAGTCGTGCATTAGACTGCACTCATGCCCGATGAACTGCAGCTCCTGGGACGCGCCGTCAAGCAGGCGCAGTATCGACAGCACCGCGCCCTGGACAGCCGGCTCACCACCGTCGGCGCCACGCTCGCCCAGTGGGACGCCCTCCGGGCGATCAGCGAGTCACCCGGGGCCACGGGCCGCGCGCTGGCGGCGGCCACCTTCCAGAGCGAGCAGGCCTTCGGCACGCTCGCCGGGCGCATGACGGCGCTGGGCCTGATCGAGCGCCGCCCCGGCGGCGGCCGGCGCATCGAGCACCACCTCACCCCGTCCGGCGAACAGGTCCTGGCGGCCGGCCACCGGATCGCCGACGAGGTCCTCGCCGCCTGCTTCGCCCCCCTGGACGAGACCGACCGCACGACGCTGCTGAACCTGCTGCGCCGCGTGACGGCGGACCAGGACGCGGACGCAGACGCGAGTCCGTGACCCGGCCGGCCGATCAGCCTCAGGCCCGCTCACGGCTCCGCCGCTTCGGGGCCAGTGACCGGAACGCCTTCCGTGCCGCGGTTGCCGCCGGGCCCGCCAGGAAGGCGGCTTCCACGGCCACGCTCAGGCGGACCCCGCGGCCGGACGAGGAGTTGACGTCCATCCCGAGGGCGTTCGCGGCCATGATGCCGAGCGGGTAGGAGGCGAGGCACAGGGCGACGGCCAGCCAGATCGGGGGCGTGGGGCGCTCGCCGCTCCAGACGAACCGGACGGCGATCGCAAGGACGAGGAGCGGGACGACGAGGTAGGTCAGCTGCATGCCACCAGCCTCGCCCCGGCGGACGGCGGGCGCGTCGGGCGGCGGTACGAGTCCCGGCGCCGTGACGCTCTATCGGAAGGTAGAGACGGGTGGGCGCGGGGTGCGTCCGGCGGACGACGTGCGGCTGCGGGCGCCCGCCTATGCTCCTGTCCTCGTGGAGAGCGTACGGAACTGGCTGCTGCCGCTGGCCGTCATGGCCGGGCAACTGCTCGTCTGGCCCGGCGCGGTGGAGTGGGACGGCCATCAGGTCGTCGTCGCCGACGTGACGGTGGCCGTGGCGGCGGGGACGGCCGTCACCGGCGCGCTGGCCCTGCGGCGGCGGGCGCCGCTGATCGCGCTCGCCGGGGTCGTCGTCGTGGCCGAACTCGGCCGGCTCGTCGTGCCCGCCGACGCGGTCGTGGTGTACGCCCTCGTGGGCGAGGCCGTCGCCGTGTACTCGGTCGCGGCCCGCACCACCCTGCCGGTGACGCTACGGGCCGTCGGCGTCCTGGTCGGGTTCGAGGTCCTGGTGAGCCTCGCGGCGGACGGGGTGGGGCTCGCGCACCGAGCCGACCAGGTCCTGACCGCCGCCGTCTGCCTGGTCGGCGCCGGACTCGGCCGGGGGCGTGCCCGATGGCTGGCCTCGCGGGCGCAGGCGGCCCGTCGGCTGGAGCGGGCGCGGGCCGAGCGGCGGGAGGCGGCGACGGCCGAACGGCGCAGACTCGCCCGGGAGTTGCACGATGTCAGCGCCCACCACCTCACCTCGGTCGTCGTCACCGCGAACGCGGCCGGACACCTCGCCGGCAGTCGACCCGAACTCGCCGCCGAGGCCCTGGAGTTCGCCGCCCGCACCGGCCGCGAGACCCTGGACACCCTGCATCGGCTGGTCGACACCCTGCGCACCGCCGAGGAGGACGACGACGACGGCGGTCACGTTCTGCTCGGGGAGCGGCTCGGGGAACTGGCGGCCGGCTTCGTGCGGCTGGGCCAGCCCGTCGAGGTCGCGGTGGACGTCGAGGCCGGGGCCGAGGTCGGGCAGGCGGTGGCCGACGCCGTGTTCGGCATCGCCCGGGAGGCGCTCACCAACGCGCTGCGGTACGCCCCGGGAGCGCCCGTCCGCGTGGAGGTGCGGGACCCGCACGACGGACGGCTGACCCTGACCATCGTCAACGAAGCGCATTCTGCTGCGAGTTCGGGGGTCCCGGGGAGTCCGGACATCGGGCGTGGGCTCGGGTCCGGGCGGGGGACGGCCGGGATGAAGGAGCGCGCCGCGGCCGTCGGCGGCACGATGACGGCAGGGCCGCGGCCCGGTCCGGCCGGCGGCTGGTCGGTACGGGCCGAGCTTCCCGCCCACCCGGCGCACTCCGGCGGCACGCGAGTCTTCGGCCTCGTGGGCGTCGACTGGCGGTTCGCTGAACATGCCGCGCTGCTCGCGGTGCTCGCCGTCCCGGCGGCGCTGCTGTTCGGCGAGTCCCGCGACGCGGGGGCCCGGCTGTCGCTGGGCGCGCTGCTGCTCGTCCAGGTGCTGCCGCTGCTGTGGCGGCGGCGGATGCCCTGGGCGGCGCTGGCCGTGGTGGGCGCGGGCGTCTGGGGGTGGCCGTGGCTGCCCGGCGCCGCGGATCCGGTCTGGGTCCTGGTCGCGGGTGGCTGCGCACTGCTGGCCGGGGTGTACGCCGTGGGCGCCAACGGCGGTACGGCGTGGGCGAGTTGGGTCTCGGTGCCGTCGGCCGCCGGGTCGCTGGGCGGTGCGGCCGTGGCGGCTGCGGCACGGGACGGGATCCTCGACGGCCGCCCCGCCGGGCCCCTGGCGATCGGCGTCGGCGTGTTTGCCCTGGCGCTGCTCCTGCTGCCGCCGCTGGGCGCCGCCTGGCTGGCGGGCTTCGCCGTACGGTCCCGGCGCACGACGGTCACCGGGCGCGAGGACTCCGAGCTGGGGCAGGCCGTCCACGACGCGGTCGCCGCCGCGCACGCCGAACGGCAGCGCGTCGCCGCCGGGTTGCGTTCCGCGGTCCTGGACCGGGCCGCCGACGTGGTCCGGGTCGCCGAGGAGGGGCGTCTCGAAGAGGTGGCCCCGGCGGCCCGGGAGGCGCTGGCGGCGATGCGCGAACTCCTCGGCAGCCTCCGCGACGGCACCCCGGCGGGGGACCCCCGCGAGGACGCGATCGGCGCAGGCCAGGAGGGTCATCCCGTCGGCCGCCGTTAGGGTGGCTTACTGTGCGCCCCGACTCCCCCCACGGTCCCCATGGCACCGAAGTCACCGAAGCCGTCGAAGAGCTCGAAGACGTCGAAGGTTTCGGCGGCTCCGAAGGCGCCGATGCTCCTGTTCGCGTGCTCGTCGTCGACGATCAGCCGGTCGTCCGTGCCGGGTTCGCGGCCATCGTCGACGCCGAGCCGGATCTGACGGTCGTCGGGGAGGCCGGTGACGGCGCGTCGGCGGTGGTGCTCGCGGGACGGCTCGCCCCGGACGTCGTCCTGATGGACATCCGCATGCCCGACATGGACGGCCTCACCGCGACGGGTCTCCTGACGCGGTCCGAGCGACCGCCCCGGGTGCTGGTGCTGACCACGTTCGACCTCGACTCGTACGTCTACGAGGCCCTGCGCGCCGGCGCCTCCGGCTTCCTGCTGAAAGACGCCCTGCCCGCCGAACTCCTCACCGGCATCCGGGTCGTCGCCGCGGGCGAGGCGATGCTGGCCCCAGCGGTCACCCGCCGTCTGATCGACGTGTTCGCCGGTGACGCCCCCGCCCCGCCGGCCGCCACCGCCGATCTGCTCGACGCCCTGACCCCGCGCGAGCGCGAGGTCCTCTCGCTCGTCGCCGCCGGACTCGCCAACGCCGAGATCGCCGACCGCCTCGGTGTCGCCACAGGCACCGTCAAGACCCACGTCAACGCCCTGCTGACCAAGCTCGGCGTCCGTGACCGCGTCCAGGCCACGATCCTCGCGTACGACACCGGCCTGGCCCGACCGAAGCCGCTGCACTGACCTCGACGTACGGTATGGGCATGGGAGCGAGGGAGACGTCACTGGCGGACCGTGTGCGCGACGCCGACGCGAACGCCGACGGCGGCGGGATGTGCCCGCAGCGTCTGGTCATGGAGCACGTCACCAGCCGCTGGGGCACCCTGGTCCTGATCGCGCTGCTGGAGCGCTCGTACCGCTTCGGCGAACTGCGCCGGGAGATCGGCAGGGTCAGCGAGAAGATGCTGACGCAGACCCTGCAGACCCTTGAGCGCGACGGGCTGGTCCACCGGGACGCCAAGCCGGTCATCCCGCCCCGCGTGGACTACTCCCTCACCGACCTCGGCCGTGAGGCGGCCGACCAGGTCCGCAGCGTCGCGCTGTGGGCGGAGCGGCGGATGACGGCGATCCAGCGGGCCCGCGAGGAGTACGACTCCGCGAAGTCGTGACCCCTACCGGGTCCACGCCCGGCCGGGACTCATGCCCCCGACCGGGACTCATGCCCGGCCGGAGCTCACGCGCTCTGGGGGCCGGGGCTGCCGAGGAGTTCCGAGGCGGTCTGGAGCGGCGTGAGCGCGTACTGCGGCACCGCTTCGGGGTGGTCGTGGCAGGTGAAGCCGAGGCGGGTCATGGCCCGGACGACCTCGCCGCCGGTGAAGTCGCGGCGGTCCTGCCGGGTGATGACCTCGCCCACCTGCTTCACGGGGTAGCGGCGGCGGCCGATGGTCACGGACTCGCCGGTGATCGGCTCGGGCGGGATGCCCTTCATCGAGTCCAGCACCCCGTCCCTGGTCAGATCGAACGGGTAACGGGCGATGACACAGCGCATGATGCCTCCCAGGGAGGAGAAGGGGACGGGGGAGCGGGCGGCCCGGGGGAAAGGGCGAGCGGAGAAGGGAACGGGCGGGGTCAGGCCGCCGGGTCGGCGGCGGGGCGCTGGCGCGGTGCCGACCTGCGTCGGCCCGTGCCCGCCTCCGCCGAGGTCCGGCCGCCCTGGCCGCCGCGGCCACGGCTGCCCCGGGACGAGTAGGACGCCCCCGCGCGCCGCGGACGCTTCTCGGCGGGCGGCGCGGTGATGACGACCGGGATGCCGGACGGGGCCTGGGCGCCGGTGATACGGCTCAGTTCCGCCTCGCCCGAACGGATCGGGGTGATCTGCGGGGAGATGCCGGCCGTGGCCATCAGCCGGCTCATGCCGCGCCGCTGGCCGGGGGTCACCAGGGTGACCACGCTGCCGGACTCGCCGGCGCGGGCGGTACGGCCGCCGCGGTGCAGGTAGTCCTTGTGGTCGCTGGGCGGGTCGACGTTGACGACGAGGTCGAGGTTGTCGACGTGGATGCCGCGGGCCGCGACGTTGGTCGCCACCAGCACCGTCACATGGCCGGTCTTGAACTGGGCGAGGGTCCGGGTGCGCTGCGGCTGGGACTTGCCGCCGTGCAGGGCCGCGGCGCGCACGCCGCTGTTGAGCAGGTGCTCGGTCAGCCGGTCCACCGCGTGCTTGGTGTCCAGGAACATCAGCACCCGGCCGTCGCGTGCCGCGATCTCGGTGGTCGTGCGGTGCTTGTCGGTGTCGTGGACGTGGAGCACATGGTGCTCCATCGTGGTGACCGCGCCCGCGGACGGGTCGACGGAGTGCACGACCGGGTCGCTGAGGTAGCGGCGGACGAGCAGGTCGACGTTGCGGTCGAGGGTCGCGGAGAACAGCATCCGCTGGCCGTCGGTGCGCACCTGGTCGAGCAGTTCGGTGACCTGGGGCATGAAGCCCATGTCGGCCATCTGGTCGGCCTCGTCGAGGACGGTGATGGCGACGTCGCTCAGCCGGCAGTCGCCGCGGTCGATGAGGTCCTTCAGACGGCCGGGCGTGGCGACGACGACCTCGGCGCCGCTGCGCAGGGCGCCGGCCTGCCGGCCGAGCGACATGCCGCCGACGACGGTCGCCAGTCGCAGCCGCAGGGAGCGGGCGTACGGGGTGAGCGCGTCGGTGACCTGCTGGGCGAGCTCGCGGGTCGGGACGAGGATGAGGGCGAGCGGCTGGCGGGGCTCGGCGCGCCGTCCCTCGGTGCGGGCCAGGACGGCGAGGCCGAAGGCGAGGGTCTTGCCCGAACCGGTGCGGCCACGGCCGAGGACGTCACGGCCGGCCAGGGAGTTCGGCAGGGTCGCCGCCTGGATGGGGAACGGCACGCTCACGCCCTCGTGGCCCAGCGCGGCCAGCAGCGGCGCGGGCAGTCCGAGGTCGGCGAACGCCTCGACGGCGGGCAGTGCGGGGGTGATGGTCTTCGGCGGCGCGAATTCACCCTGGAGTGCGGCCGGGCGGCGTCCGTGACCGGAGGGGCGGCGCGAGGCGCTGCCTCCGTAACGGCTGCCCGTCGAACTCGCGAAACGGTCGTATGTGCGGTTATTTCGTGCACGATTCATGCAGAACCTTCCTTGTTGCGGGCGCGTGACAAGGAATTCCCGCAGCTGGAAGAACGGCGCAGAGAATCGCGAGAACGAGCCGGAAACGGAGTATCGACAGTGGTGACTGCGATGAGAGGGAGAGAAAACGAAGCGAGCTGGGGCCCGCACCCCAAGGTGCGGGCCCCAGCTGCGAAGTACGCGTCTGCGCCGATGATCAGGCGTTGACGATGTTCTCGGCCGTCGGGCCCTTCTGGCCCTGCGCGATGTCGAACGACACCTTCTGGCCTTCCTGGAGCTCGCGGAAGCCCTGGGCGGCGATGTTCGAGTAGTGGGCGAAGACGTCGGGGCCGCCGCCGTCCTGCTCGATGAAGCCGAAGCCCTTTTCCGCGTTGAACCACTTCACGGTACCGGTAGCCATGTGTATCTCCTTCGGGTCGGTGCTCACCCGTCGGAAAACCTCTAGGCAACCACAACTGCAACTGCGTCGACAGTAGCACGCCGTGATCGGGCGGCCCGGAAAAATAATTCTGCGTGATCTCCCGTTCCGGGAATATTCAGCGCGGGCGTCGTCGATTTCGTGCTTCTTGCCAGTTCGCGAGAACTGATCAGCCGGGCTCTGTTGCGAGTGTCACTCCCAGGTCTCCGGCTGTCGGCCCGGCGGAATAAGGTTGAAAGTGGGTAGATGCACACATACCTGTGCCTCGGTGAGGTGGAGAGCTCGACGAGAGCGAGATGAGCGGTCATGCAGGAGACGGGCCCTGTCCGGGACGTCGTCGACGAGGCGCTCACCGCGCGCGTCACCGTCGACGAGCACGGCGCCGTCACCGGGTGGAACGACGGTGCCGAAGCCCTGCTCGGATACCGGGCGGGCGACGTTCTGGGCCGCCCGGCCGGCGTCCTGCTCGCCGAGGCGCCCGCCGCACCGGAGCTGCCGCCGTTCGCTCAGCTGCCGAGGTGGCACGGGGAGCTCGTCCTCAGGCACCGGGACGGGCGGCGCGTACGGGCCCGGGTGCTGGCCCACCACAGGATGCCTCAGTCCCCGGAGTCCGGCGGCGGGGAGTGGCTGGTGCTCTCGCCGCTGACCGGGCGCGAACCGGAGCCGGCCGACGAGGACCTGGTGAGCTGGAGCTTCACCCAGTCCCCGTCCTGTGCGCTGGCGCTGTACGACACCGGGCTGCGGCTGCGGTGCGCCAACGCCGAGATGGAACAGTCCACCGCCCTCACGGAGGGGGACATGCGCGGGCTGCGCGTGCCGGAGATCGTGGACATGGAGGCGGGCGAGCTGGCCGAGCAGGACATGATCCAGGCGCTGGCGACCGGCCGGCCGCAGTACCGCGAGAACTATCTGCGGACCGCCGGTGAGCTCCGGGAGCACGCCTGGTCGGTCGTCGTGGCGCCGTTGAGGGACGCGGGCGGCCGGACCCGAGGGGTCTGTCTCACCGCGCACGACATCACCGAGCAGTTCTGGGCCCGTAAGCGCCTCCAACTGATCGCCGAGGCGGGCAGGCGCATCGGCACCACCCTCGACGTGACACGGACGGCCCAGGAGCTGGCGGACGTCGCGGTCCCCGACCTCGCCGACTTCGTCAGCGTCGACCTGCTGGCCTCCCTCGACTGCGATGCCGGCGGTGCCGACGGCGACGGCGCGGGTGAGGCGGGGTACGCGGACACCGGGGCGGGCGGCTCCCTCGTGCTGCGCCGCGTCGCCCACCAGTCCGTGCTGCCGGGGATTCCCGAGGCGGCTGTCGCCCCGGGCGGGACGGACGAGTACCCGGAGGGGTCCCCGCCGGCCGAGAGCGTGCGCTCGGGGCGGTCCCTGCTGTACCGGATGACCGATCCCGAGGTCGTCGCCTGGGCCGACCGGCATCCGCTGCGGGCCGCCCGGATCCACGACTTCGGCTTCCACTCGGTGATGACCGTGCCGCTGACCGCGCGCGGATCCATCCTGGGCGTCGTCGTCCTCGTCCGGCACCGGCACCCCGAAGTGTTCCAGCGGGACGACCTCGTGCTGGCCGAGGAACTGGCCGCCCGGGCGGCCGTCTGCATCGAGAACGCCCGGCGGTACACGCGGGAGCGGGGCACGGCCGTCACCCTCCAGCGCAGCCTGCTGCCGCAGCGGCTGCCCGAGCAGGTCGCGGTGGAGGTCGCCTCCCGCTACCTGCCCGCCGGCGCCCGGGCCGGGGTGGGCGGGGACTGGTTCGACGTGATCCCGCTGTCCGGGGCGCGGGTGGCGCTGGTCGTGGGCGACGTCGTGGGCCATGGCATCCACGCCGCCGCGACCATGGGACGGCTGCGTACGGCCGTCCGCACCCTCGCCGACATCGATCTGCCGCCCGACGAACTGCTCACCCACCTCGACGACCTGGTCGCCCGCCTGGGCGGCGACGGCTATGGCTCCGAATGGGCGGCCGAGACCACGGGCGGCGGGAACGGCATACCGCTTTCCTCGGGCGGCGTCGGCGCGACCTGCCTGTACGCCGTGTACGACCCCGTCTCGCGCCGCTGCACGCTGGCCCGGGCCGGGCACCCGCTGCCCGTCGTGGTGAGCCCGGACGGCACCGTCGAACTGCTCGACCTGCCGAGCGGGCCCCCGCTCGGCCTGGGCGGACTCCCCTTCGAGGCGGCCGAGATCGACCTGCCGGAGGACAGCCTGCTCGTCCTGTACACCGACGGCCTGATCGCCTCGCGGGACACGGACGTCGACGACGCCGTCTCCCGGCTGTGCCAGGCGCTCACCCGCCCCGCGGCCTCCCTCGACGTGCTGTGCGACACGGTTCTCGGCGCCACGCTCGCGCACCGGCCCACCGACGACGTGGCCCTGCTCGTCGCCCGCACCCGGGCGCTGGACTCCACCCGGGTCGCGGTCTGGGACGTCGACCCCGATCCCGTCGCCGTCGCCGAGGTCCGCAAGAACGCCGTCGGACAGCTGGACACCTGGGGTCTGACCGACGCCGCCTTCGTCACCGAGCTGATCGTCAGCGAGCTGGTCACCAACGCCATCCGGCACGCCGAGCCGCCCGTCCAGCTCCGTCTCATCCACGACAGAAGCCTCATCTGCGAGGTCTCGGACGCCAGCAGCACCACACCCCACATGCGCCGCGCCCGCACCTACGACGAGGGCGGCCGGGGCCTGCTGCTGGTCGCCCAGCTCACCCAGCGCTGGGGAACCCGGCCCACCGCCAGGGGCAAGACGATCTGGGCGGAACAGGACGTGCCCTCCGGAGCACCGTGACGGCTGCGACGGCCGGGAGGGCTGTGCTCACGGCCGGCGCAGGCCCGCGATCAGGAGTCCGACCAGTCGGCGTGCGTCGTACTGGGGGTTCTCCGCGCCGATGCAGAGGTTGCCGACGCCGCGCATGAGCTGGACGGCGGGGACGGCGGGGATGTCGGAGCGGATCTCGCCGGCGGCGGTCGCGGCGTCCAGCAACTCGGCGCACACGGGGACGAGGCGGTCGAGGAAATAGGCGTGCAGGGTCTCGAAGCCGGCCTGGTCGGACTGGAGCACGGCGGCGAGCCCGTGCTTGGTGACGAGGAAGTCGACGAACAGGTCGATCCAGCGTGCCAGCGCGGCGTGCGGGGTCGGGCCCTCCGCCAGCAGGGCCGGACCGGCCTCGGCGCACGCCTGAACCTGGTGCCGGTAGACGGCGATGATGAGGTCCGCCCGGGTGGGGAAGTGCCGGTAGATGGTGGCCGTCCCGACGCCGGCCTCGGCCGCGATGTCGCGCACCGGCGCCTCCACGCCCGACGCGACGAACACCGTGGCGGCCGCGTCGAGCAGGCTCTCCTCGTTGCGCCGGGCGTCCGCCCGCTTGGGCCGGGCCCCCTGCCCCGTTCCCGTGCCGCCGCCGTTCATCCGTGTCACTCCCTCCGCCGCCGAGCGGGACAACCTTAGCCGCCTTGCTAACCGGGACAGTGTTCCGTATCGTCAAACGGGACGACGTTCCG
This sequence comes from Streptomyces sp. NPDC031474, assembly GCF_055581185.1. NCBI lineage: Bacteria > Bacillati > Actinomycetota > Actinomycetes > Kitasatosporales > Streptomycetaceae > Streptomyces > Streptomyces sp. NPDC031474. The sequence continues at coordinate 59,976 of NZ_JBVIJX010000004.1, read as the reverse complement.
TTTATCGAGTACGCCAGGAGAGACAGCCATGCAGTACCGCACCTTGGGCCGCACCGGAGTGCAGGTCAGCGCCCTCGCGCTCGGCGCGATGAACTTCGGCGCGATCGGGCGCACCGGCCAGGACGAGGCCACCGCGCTCGTCGACGCCGCCCTCGACGCCGGCATCAACCTCATCGACACCGCCGACATGTACAGCGGCGGCGAGTCGGAGGAGCTGGTCGGCAAGGCCATCGCCGGCCGTCGCGACGACATCGTGCTGGCCACGAAGGCCGGCCTGCCGATGAGCGACGAGCGCAACCACCGCGGCAGCTCGCGCCGCTGGCTGGTCACCGAGCTGGACAACAGCCTGCGCCGCCTCGGCGTCGACCACGTCGACCTCTACCAGATCCACCGCTGGGACCCGAGCACCGCCGACGAGGAGACCCTCTCGGCCCTGACCGACCTCCAACGCGCCGGAAAGATCCGCTACTTCGGCTCCTCCACCTTCCCCGCCCACCGCATCGTGCAGGCCCAGTGGGCCGCCCGCGAGCACCGCCTCGGCCGTTACGTCACCGAACAGCCCAGCTACTCGATCCTCCAGCGGGGCATCGAAACCCATGTGTTGCCCGTGACCGAGGAGTACGGGCTCGGCGTGCTGGTGTGGAGCCCGCTCGCCTCGGGCTGGCTGTCCGGCGCGATCCGCGCGGACCGGCCCGTCACCACCAGCCGCTCGGCGTTCATGCCGGACCGCTTCGACACCGCACTCCCTGCCAACCGGGCCCGGCTGGACGCCGTGGAGCAGCTGGCCGAGGTCGCCGACGAGGCCGGCCTGACGATGATCCAGCTCGCCCTCGGCTTCGTCACCGCGCACCCCGCGGTGACCAGCGCGCTCATCGGCCCCCGCACCCTGGAGCACCTGCACGCGCAGCTCGCCGCCGCCGACACGGTGCTCTCCGCCGACGTCCTCGACGCGATCGACGCGATCGTCGCCCCCGGCACCGACCTGGCCGCACACGAGAAGTACGACACCCCGCCCGCCCTGCTCGAGGCGGCCCTGCGCCGCCGCTGACCGGGACGTCGCACGGGTGGGCCGCCGACGAGCTCAGCTCCCGGCAGGGCGTCCCCGCCCCCTCACTGGCGTGCGTCGCGGATGCTGGCCCTGGCCGCCGCGATGAAACCTCGCAAGGCGTCCCAGAAGGCGTGGTAGGTCGTGTCGTAGTCGGGGCTGTACACGGCCGAGGCTTTCGCCATGGCTTCGACGGCGAGGTAGACGTCCTTGGAGGCTGCCTCCAGCCGGGCGGCCGCCAGGGAGACCTCGTCCGGGCCCTCCAGGTTCGCCGTGTGGATGGCCAGGGTCATCTCCGCGTGGAGCCGAAGATGCTGACGGAGGACCTCGCGCAGCGCTGCCGTGCGCGCTGCCGGGTCCGTCAGTTCCACCGCGGGCAGGACGCCCAGGAACGAGTCGCCGACGAGGTGCGACTTGTGGACGACCTGGACGTAGGCGGACCGGCGCGACGCCCGTACGTTCTCCGCCTGCTGTGCGGCGCGAGCCGTCTCGGCCTGGATCTTCGCGGCCCGTGTGCTGCCCCGGTTGCCCACCCAGCTCGCCAGGATCGCGGTGGCCCCGGTGAGTGCGGCGACGAGGAATCCCAAGTCCGGCATGGGGGGATGGTGCCCCCTGCGATCGATGGAACCCCTCGGTCCGGGGAGCACCCTCGGTCCGGGAGCACCGTCGGTCCGGGGAGCCGAGCCCCCTCAGTCCGGCCCGCGCGTCTGCGCCGCGCGGCGGGCCAGGGCGTCGAAGACCACCGCCGTGTACAGCACCCCGCCCGTGATCATGAACTGGACCGGCGGGTCCACGCCCAGCAGTGCCATGCCCGAGCCGATGGACTGGATGATCAGCACCCCCAGCAGCGCGGACCAGGTCGAGCCGCGGCCGCCGAACAGGCTGGTGCCGCCGATGACGGCGGCGGCGATGGAGTTGATCAGCAGCATGCCGGAGCCCGGGACCTGGCTCGCCGAGGTGAGCCGCGACGCGACGAACAGGCCGCCGACCGCCGCCAGCGTCCCGGACACCATGAACACCCAGATCCGTACGCGCGTCACATCGACGCCCGCCCGCCTGGCCGCCTCCTCGCCGCCGCCCAGCGCGAGGACCTGCCGGCCGTAGGGCGTGCGGCGCAGGAAGAGGTCCGAGACGACGAGGACGCCGAGGAAGATCAGCAGCGCCAGGGGCAGGCCCTCGAACCGGTCCAGCACATGGACCGCGGCGAACGCGGTCACCGCCAGGAGGGCCGTCCGCGGCCAGATCTCGCCCACCGGCCGGTACGGCATCCCGGCGGCGCCGCGACGCCTGCGCTCCCGGTAGGAGACGAGGAGGTAGGCGGCCGTGGCGAGCGCCGCCAGGCCGTAGGTGACCGCGGGCGCGCCGAAGTACCGGCTGGTCAGCGTGGCGACCAGGCCGTTCTCGCTGAAGTTGATGGAGGTCTCCGTCCCCAGCAGGATCAGCATCAGGCCGTTCCAGGCCAGCAGGCCGGCCAGCGTGACGACGAACGCGGGCACGCCGATCCTGGCGAAGGAGAACCCGTGCACGGCGCCCGCGGCCGTACCGCAGAGCACCGCGATGATCACGGCGAGCCATTCCGGCATCCCGAGGTTCACGTTCAGCGAGGCGAACACGGCGCCGCCCAGGCCGGCGAGCGAGCCCACCGACAGGTCGATCTCGCCGATCAGCAGCACGAAGACGATGCCGACGGCGATCATGCCCGTCCCGACGATGTCCACGCTGAGGACGGACAGGTTGCGCGGCGAGAGGAAGTTGTCGTTGAGGCCCTGGAAGACGATCCAGGTCACGGCGAGGGCGAGCAGGGCCGGGACCGGGCCGAGCGCCCCTTCGGGCAGCCTGCGGCGCACCGCACCGGCGTACGCCCCGAGCCGTCCGGCGTCCCACCGGCGTCCGCCGGCGCGCGCCCCCGTCCGCCTCCCCCTCATGGCCATGCTTCCTCCGGGCGTGTCGGGCGGTGGGAGGCGGCGTTGTCGGCCGCTCCGGTGATGGAGGCGATGATCTGCTCCTGAGAGGTGGTGTTCACGTCGAACTGACCGTTGTTGCGGCCGAGGCGCAGCACGGCGACGCGGTCGGCGACGGCCTTGATGTCCCCCATGTTGTGGCTGATGAGGAGCACCCCGATGCCCTGGTCGCGCAGTTCCTCGATGAGGTCGAGGAGCTGACCGGTCTGTTCGACGCCGAGGGAGGCGGTGGGCTCGTCGAGCAGGAGCAGGCGGGGCGAGCCGAGGAACAGCCGGGTGATCGCGACGACCTGCCGCTGGCCGCCGGACAGCGTGGCGAGCGGCGCCCGCACGTCGGGTATGCGCACGGACAGGGTGTGCAGCAGCTCGCGGGTGCGGCGCTCCATCTCCACCTCGTCGAGGACGCCGAGCCGGTGGATCTCCCGGCCGAGGAAGAGGTTCGCGACGACGTCGAGGTTGCCGCACATCGCGAGGTCCTGGTAGACGGTCGCGATGCCCAGGACCTGGGCGTCCTGCGGGCGGGTGATCTGGACGGGACTGCCCTGCCACTCGATGACGCCCCGGTCGGCGGGACCGACCCCCGAGATCACCTTGACCAGGGTGGACTTGCCGGCGGCGTTGTCGCCCATCAGGGCGACCACCTCCCCGGCCGCGATCTCCAGCTCGACGTCCACCAGCGCCTGGACGGCGGCGAACCGCTTGGACACGCCGCGCAATGCCAGCAGCGGCTGACCCGGCACGGGGCCACCTCCTCGGGTGGGGCTCATGGGATGAGTCCGGCCTTGGCGCAGGCGGCCCTGAGCTGCGGGGTGCAGATCTGCTCGATCGTGTACATACCGTCCTTCACCACAGTGTCCTTGACGGTGCCGGCCGTCACCGGCACCGACGGAAGCAGGACCGCCGGAATGTCCTTGGTGGTGGCGTTGTCGACGGTGCCGGTGGCGATGGACGCGACCGACTTGCCGCGCCCCAGGGCGACGGCCATCTCGGCGGCGGCGTCGGCGGCGGGCTTGAACGGCTTGTAGACGGTCATATACTGGTCGCCGCGGACGATGCGCCGCACGGCCACGAGGTCGGCGTCCTGGCCGGTGATCGGTGGCAGCGGCCTGACCTCGGTGGCGTTGAGGGCGGAGACGACGGCGCCGGCGAGGCTGTCGTTGGCGGCCAGGACGCCGTCGATGTTGCCCGCGCCCAGTGCGGCGACGGCGCTCTTCATGTTGACGAAGGCGTACTCCGGCCGCCAGCCGACGGTGTCGTACGACTTGCCGATCTTCACCTTGCCCTTGAGGACGGAGAGCGCCCCCCGCTTGAACCAGCCGGCGTTGGGGTCGGTCGTCGCGCCGTTCATCATGACGATCTGCCCGCCGTGCGCCTTCGCGCCCATGCCCTTCAGCAGCGCCTCCCCCTGAAGCCTGCCGATCTTCGCCCCGTCGAAGGTGACGTAACCGGAGATCGGCCCCTGCGCGAGCCGGTCGTAGGCGACCACCGGAATGCCGGCCCGGTGCGCGGCCTCGACCGACGGGCGCAGCAGCTGGGGGTCGACGGCGGCGATGATCAGGACGTCCACGCCCCTGGTGATCATCGATTCGAGCTGCTGCCGCTGGACCGCCGGGTCGGGCGTGGCCGCGAAGGTCGCCGCCGGGCAGTTCGGGCACAGCTCCTTCAGTCGCCGCTCGATCAGGGGCTTGTCGAACTGCCCGAAGCGCGAGGCCCCGCCGCCCGGGAGCAGCAGGCCGACGGTGGGACTGTCGCCGCCGCCCGACCCGCCCCCGCCGCAGGCGCCGGCCAGCGCCACACCGGCGGCGACCGACACCGCCACGGCGGCACGGGTGAGGGACCTGCCCGTCAGAGCCGGAACGCTGCCACGGAGACCCATTCTTCGGTTCCTTAGAAATTTCGCCCGATTTCATAACGTATCGGACGTCTGCTGTCCAGCGTAGCCAAGCCACCGAAGGCGGGCGCAGTACAGGCACGGCCTCGGCCCTCGCCACCTCGTCCCGGGTGGAACCTCGGACATCTGTTCGCCGTCAAGCAGGGGGAACGGGCTGATGATCACGGACGAACACGGGGTGGCACGCGGTGGACAGGCGAATCAAGAGGGCGGCGCTGGCCTGTCTCCTCCTCACGACGACGGTCCTCACGGCGGGCTGCTCGGCCGCGACGCCCAAGGCGTCCTCCGAGGACTCCTCGCCTTCCGCCACCGGGCACTCCGCCGCACCGTCCGCCCGCCCGCGCGGCGACGCGGGCGCGCAGGCCGGCACCGCGGCGGCCTACCGCAAGTGGGGGATCAAGCCGCTGGCGGCGCCGCCCGCCCCGCCCAAAACCAAGCCGGTGGTGCAGGCGGCCGCCGGCAGCGGGGTGCCGGTGATCAGCGACATACCCACCAAGGAGAAGATCGTCTTCCTCACGTTCGACGACGGGGCCGAGAAGGACCCGAAGTTCGTGACGATGATGCGGGAACTGAAGATCCCCTTCACGATGTTCCTGACGGACGCCGCCATCCGCGCGGACTACGGCTACTTCAAGCCGCTTCAGGGCCTCGGCGACCCCATACAGAACCACACGCTGACCCACCCGAACATGCGCACCCTGAGCGCGTCCGCGCAGAAGGCGGAGATCTGCGGCCAGCAGAAGAAACTGAAGGCCGAATACGGCACCGCGCCCCGGCTGTTCCGCCCGCCCTATGGCAACTGGAACGAGGACACCCGTGCCGCCGCGGCGTCCTGCGGCATGGAGAAAATCGTCCTGTGGCGCGAGTCCATGCAGATCACGAACATGCAGTACCAGCGCGGCGACAAGAAGCTCCACCCGGGCGACATCATCCTCGCCCACTTCCGCGGCCCGTCCGAACTCAAGGGCACGACGATGACCGAGATGACGGCGAACATGCTGCGCCACATACAGGAACAGGGCTTCACCGTCGCCCGCCTGGAGGACTACCTCTAGGGCTGCCCCAGCCCACGGCGATCGCCCGTCCGACCGGACGTCGGGCGATACGCCCGATATGCAGGTCTATGCAGGTCTTCATGCCTTCGTGTGCGGGTACCCGGCGTCGTGCGGAACGTCCGCCAGTGAGGAGGAGACGATGAGCACGGTGAAGGAAGCAGTGGACGTCGAGGTCCCCGTCCACACCGCCTACAACCAGTGGACGCAGTTCGAGGAGTTCCCGAGGTTCATGGAGGGCGTCGAGGAGGTGCGGCAGCTCGACGACCGGCACAACCACTGGACGACCAAGATCGGCGGGGTGCGGCGCGAGTTCAACACCGAGATCGTCGACCAGCTGCCGGACGACCGGATCACCTGGCGGGTCGTCGAGGGCGACACCCGGCAACGGGGATCGGTCCGGTTCGAGCGGCTGGACGACACCCACACCCGCGTGGAGCTCACGATGGACGTCGAGCCCACCGGCATGGCCGAGAAGGGCGCGGACGCGCTCGGCGTGATCGACCGCCGGGTCAAGGGAGATCTGCACCGCTTCAAGGACTACGTCGAACAGCGCGGCGGGGAGACCGGCGCCTGGCGAGGACGCATCCGGCCCGGCGACCCCGGCCCCGGCCCCGTCCTCTGACACCGGAGCCCGGAGCCCGGAGCTGACGCCGGAGGGGGTCAGCTCCGGGTGAGGCCGGCGGCCGTCTCCAGCAGCAGGGCGTGGACGAAGGCCTGCGGGAGGTTGCCGCGCAGTCGCCGCTGAGCGATGTCGAACTCCTCGGCGTACAGACCGGACGCCCCGCAGGCGCCGCGGCCGCGTTCGAACCAGCGGTGGGCGTCGACCGCGCGGCCCTGCTGGTGTTCGGCCAGCGCCATGACGAACCCGCACAGCAGGAACGCTCCCTCGGCCTCTTCCAGGGGGCGTTCGTCATGGCGGAAGCGGTAGAGGAAGTGGTCCTCGGCCAGCCGGTCGCGGCAGGCGGCGAGGGTGGCGCGGGTGCGCGGATCGTCGGCGGGCAGGGCGCCGCGGACGGCAGGCAGCAGCAGGGCCGCGTCGACCGACGGATCGTCCGGGGCGCGCTGCCAGTGGCCGTCGGGGTGCACGCAGTCGGCGGACGCGGCGGCGAGCAGCGTGTCGGCGAGCCGGGCGCAGGTGTCGGCGAGGGGGTGGCGGGGCGCCGCGGCGGCCAGGGCGCGCAGCCCGGCGACGCAGGTGAGGCGGCTGTGGGTCCACTGCCGGGCGTCCAGCTCCCAGATCCCGGCGTCCGGCTCGCGCCACCGTTCGGCGATGGCGCGTACCGCCGCTTCCGCGGCCTTCCAGGCGTCGGCGTCCAGGCGGTCCGCCCGCTCGGCGGCGGCGAACAGCAGCAGCGCCTCCCCGAAGCAGTCCAGCTGGAACTGGTCCGAGACATGGTTGCCGACCCGGCTGAAGCCGCCGGGATAGCCGGGCAGGTCCAGCTCCCGCTGCCCCGGCACCGCGTTGCCGTGCACGGTGTAGGCGGGGGCCAGGCGCGTCCCGTCGGCGACGAGCCGCTCGCCGACGAACCGGACCGCCGCGTCGAGCAGGTCGGGGGCGCCGGCGGCGGCCGCCGCCTGGCCGGCGTAGCTCTGGTCGCGGATCCACACGTAGCGGTAGTCGTAGTTGCGGCCGGCTTCCGCGCGTTCGGGAAGGCTGGTGGTGGCCGAGGCGACCATGCCGCCGCCGTGACTGGTCAGCCCCCGCAGCACGGCGTACGCGCGCCGGGCGTCGCCGACGGCGATGGTGTCCTTCAGCGGGGGTACCGCCGCCCGCCAGGCCCGCTCGGTCGCGGCCCATGCCTCCTCGGCCCGGGGGAGGTGACGGGGCAGCGGGGAGGCGGAGCACTCCAGGACGAGGTCGCGGGTCTCGCCGGGCCTGAGCAGCAGGTCGGCGGTCAGGCCCGCCGCGTCGGCGGTGGCTTCCCGGGCGCCCTGCCAGCGCAGCCGGTGGTGGCCCGAGGTGAGGTGCCAGACGCCGTCCTCACCGCGGTGCGGGGAGGATGTCGGGGCGCGACCGTAGTCGCCGTGCGGGTCGAGGACGACGCGGACGCGGGCCGGTGCGTCGACGGCGCTGAGCCGTCGCAGCAGGATCAGCCGGTTGGCCTCGCCGGGGAAGGCGAGCGCGTCGCGGCACTCGACGACGCCGTCGGTGGTGACCCAGCGGCTGCGCCAGATCAGCGTGCCCTCCTCGTAGTAGCCGCCGGGGACGTAGCGGCCGCGCGGGGTGACGGCGTAGCCGCCGCGGCCGCCGATCAGGGAGGCGAAGACGGCGTCGTCGTGCCAGGTCGGGGCGCACAGCCAGTTCACGGCCCCGTCGGGCCCGACGAGAGCGCCGCGCTCGCCGTCGGCGAGCAGCGCGTAATCATGCTGCGCATGCGGCGGGAAGGACATGGACTTCACGTCTGTCACTGCCTCCTGCTGTCAGTTTCAGTCGCCCCGGGTGGCCGGCGGCCCCCCGCCGTCACCCCACCCGATACGGCCGGGCCTGCTCGGTGTTGAGGGTGAGGCCGTGGCCGGGGGTGCCGTCGGTGCCGGGGGTGAGGGCGCCGCCGTCGGGGGTGAGGACGCCGTCGAAGAGGATGCGCTCGATGCGGACGTGGTCGTGGAACCACTCCAGGTGGCGCAGGTTGGGCACCGCGGCGGCGGCGTGCGCGTGGGCGTGCGGGGCGCAGTGCCCGGAGATCTCCAGGCCGCGGGCCTGGGCGAGAGCGGCGGCGCGCAGCCAGACGGTGAGGCCGCCGCAGCGGGTGGCGTCGGCCTGGAGGCAGTCCACGGCTCCGGCGGCGAGCATGTGCTCGAAGTAGGGCAGGGTGTAGCCGTACTCGCCGGCCGTCACGTCCTGGGGGACCTGGGCGCGGATCGCGGCGAGGGTGGTCAGCTGGTCGGAGGAGACGGGCTCCTCGAACCAGGTCACGCCCTCGTCGGCGAGCGCCCGGCCCACCCGCACGGCCTGCTTGGCGCCGTAGCCGCCGTTGGCGTCGACGTACAGCTCGGTGTCGTCGCCGATGACGGCGCGGGCCCGGGCGACGCGCCGCCGGTCGCGGTCCTCGCGGGTTCCCCACGACTCCGCGATCTTGATCTTGACGCGGGGGATGCCGTCCTCCTCGGCCCAGCCGCGCAGTTGCCGTTCCTGCCGGTCGTCGTCGTAGGTGGTGAAGCCGCCGCTGCCGTAGACCGGCACCTCGTCGCGGGCCGCGCCCAGCAGGCGGACGAGGGGGCAGGCCGAGCAGGCGTGCCTTGCAGTCCCACAGCGCGATGTCCACGGCGGCGATGGCCTGTGCGGCCACGCCGGGCAGACCGGCGTTGCGGACCGCGCGGTGCATGGCCTCGTTCATGCGCGGCACGTCGAGCGCGGGGGAGCCGGTGACGACGCTTGCGAGCAGGTCGTCGACGATGCGCGCCGTCGCCGCGGGCGCGTAGGTGTAGCCGAGGCCGGTGACGCCCGCCGAGTCGACGGTCGCCAGGACCAGGGTGGTGCTGTCCCAGGCGAGGGTGCCGTCCGCCTCGGGGGCGTCGGTGGGAACGGTGAAGACGGCGGTGCCCACCCGTTCCACGGCCGGGGTGTCGCTCATGTGCCGTCCTGTGCGCCGGGCCGGTCCGTGCGGTGGCGGTGGCCGGGCAGGAACTCCTGCACCTTGGCCTTGAAGCCCTGGCGGACCATGTCCGCGCGGTCGCTGTCGCCCTTGAGGATGGAGGTCGTCGCGGCCTCGATCTGGTCGAGGGTGGCGTGCGGCGGGATCGGCGGGACGGCCGGGTCGGTCACGAAGTCCAGGACGCAGGGCCGGTCGGCGGCCAGCGCGGCCTCCCAGGCGCCGACCACGTCGTTGGGCTTCTCGACCCGGATGCCGTCGAGTCCGAACAGGCGGGCGACGTCGGCGTAGGCGATGTCGGGGATCGACTGGGAGGGCAGGAACTGCGGGGCGCCCTCCATGGCGCGCATCTCCCAGGTGACCTGGTTGAGGTCCTGGTTGTTCAGCACCGCCACGACGAGCCGCGGGTCCTCCCACTCCCGGTAGTACTTGGCGATGGTGATCAGCTCGGCCATGCCGTTCATCTGCATCGCCCCGTCGCCGACGAGGGCGATCGCGGGACGGTCGCCGTGCGCGAACTTGGCGCCGATCGCGTACGGCACCCCGGGCCCCATGGTGGCGAGCGTGCCGGACAGCGAGCCGCGCATGGCGCCGCGCAGCTTCAGGTGCCGGGCGTACCAGTTGGCGGCGGAGCCGGAGTCGGAGGACAGGATCGCGTTCTCCGGCAGCAGGTCGTTCAGCGCGTGGACGACGTACTCGGGGTTGACCGGGTCGGCGTCGACGGCGGCGCGCCGCTGCATGACCTCCCACCAGCGGGCGGTGTCCTTCTCGATCTTCTTGCGCCAGCTCTTGTCCTTCGCCCCCTCCTTCGCCCCCTCTTTCGACCCGCCCTTCCCCGCGTCGAGGAGCGGCAGCAGGCGGGTCAGTGTCTCGCGGGCGTCGCCGACGAGGTTGACCTCGAAGGGGTAGCGCAGGCCGACCATGTGCGGGTCGATGTCGATCTGCACGGCCCGCGCCTGCCCGAACTCCGGCAGGAACTGGGTGTAGGGGAAGGACGAGCCGATGACGAGGAGGGTGTCGCAGCCGGTCATCAGCTCGTACGACGGCCGGGTGCCCAGCAGGCCGATGGAGCCGGTGACGTACGGCAGGTCGTCGTCCAGGGCGTCCTTGCCGAGCAGTGCCTTGGCCACGCCGGCGCCGAGCCGGTCGGCGACCGCCATGACCTCCTGACGGGCCCCGCGGGCGCCCTGCCCGACGAGGACGGCGACCTTCTCGCCCGCGTTGAGGACCTCGGCGGCGCGCGTGAGGTCCTCGTCGGCCGGGACGGGCGCATAGTGCGGCATGCCGAGGCTGGAGGGGACCATCTTGAAAGCGTGTCCGGGCGGCGAGTAGTCGAGTTCCTGCACGTCGGCGGGGATGATCACGGCCGTGACCGAGCGGCGGGCCATCGCGGTGCGCATCGCCCGGTCCAGCACGTTGGGCAGCTGCTCGGGGACGGTGACCATCTCGCAGAAGTCGGAGGCGACGTCCTTGTACAGGCTCACCAGGTCGACCTCCTGCTGGTAGGAGCCGCCCATGGCGCTGCGGTTGGTCTGCCCGACGATCGCGACGACGGGCACGTGGTCGAGCTTGGCGTCGTACAGGCCGTTGAGGAGGTGGATGGCGCCGGGCCCGGAGGTGGCGGCGCACACGCCGACCTTGCCGGAGAACTTGGCGTAGCCGACCGCTTCGAAGGCCGACATCTCCTCGTGGCGGGACTGGATGAACCGGGGGTTGTCGTCGGCTCGGCCCCAGGCCGCGAGCAGGGCGTTGATGCCGTCGCCGGGGTAGGCGAAGACATGCTCCACTCCCCACTCGCGCAGGCGCTCGAGAATGTGGTCGGAGACCTTCTGCGACATGTTCGAAGACCTTTCCGGGTTGCGGTCGGGACGTTCTGGTCGGTCGGGGCGGTCGAGGCGGTCACCAGGGGCGCGCGGGCGCGCGGGCGTGGCGGGTGCTAGGGGCGGTGCAGGGAGCGCAGGGCGGCTCGGCCGGCCACGGTCGCGGCGGCCGACGTGAGGGCGGCGGCGCCGGCGGTGGTCGCCCAGCGGGCCGCGCGGGAGGGCGGGTCGGGGCGTACGGCCAGGCGTTCGGGATGCTCGCCCGGGAGCGGGCCGTCCAGGCCGAGGGCCAGCGCTTCGGCCAGGTGCAGGGCCCGCCGCCCGGTGCCGCCCTGTTCGATCTGGGTACGGCAGCTGAAGCCGTCGGCGAGCAGCAGGCTGTCGGGGGCGGCGGCGCGGACGGCGGGCAGGACGCCCTGCTCGGCGACGGCCATGGAGACCTCGTGGTGGCCGCGTTCGAAGCCGAAGTTCCCGGCGAGGCCGCAGCAGCCCTCGTCGAGGACGTCGGCGTTCAGGTGGGCGCGGCGCATCAGCTCGCGGTCGGCGTCGAACTTCATGATCGCGTGCTGGTGGCAGTGGGTCTGCACGGTCGCGTGGCGGGCCAGCCGAGGGGGGTGCCAGTCGGCGGGCGCGTGCTGGACGAGGTGTTCGGCGAAGGTGCGGACCTGCCCGGCCAGCCGCTGCACGTCCTGGTCGGCGGGCATCAGCTCGACGGCGTCGGAGCGGAAGACGGCGGTGCAGGACGGTTCGAGGCCGATGACGGGGGTGCCCGCCTCCAGATAGGGCCGCAGGACGTGCAGGGTGCGGCGCAGCACCTTGCGCGCGACGGGCAGTTGGCCGGTGGAGATCCAGGTCAGGCCGCAGCACACCGGCTCGGTGGGCACGGCGACGCGGAAGCCGGCGTCCTCCAGGACGCGTACGGCCGCGACGGCGATCGAGGGGTGGAAGGAGGAGGTGAAGGTGTCGGGCCACAGCACGACCGTGCGGGGGTCGGCCGGGTCGGGCTCCTCGGCGTAGGCGTGCCGCTGCCACCACTGCGGGAACGAGCGACGGGCGAACACGGGCGCCTGCCGGGCCTCGTCCACGCCGGCCAGCCGTTTGCCCGCCCGCGCCAGACCGGGCGCCTGCAAGGCGCTGTTGACCAGCCCCGGGGCGAGACGGGACAGGCGCGCCCAGACGGGGAGCCAGCCCATGGAGTAGTGGGCGGCCGGGCGCATCCGGCCCTCGTAGTGGTGGGAGAGGAACTCCGCCTTGAGGGTGGCCATGTCGACGCCGGTCGGACAGTCCGACTTGCAGCCCTTGCAGGCCAGACACAGATCGAGCGCGTCGTGCACCTCGGTGGAGCGCCAGCCGTCCGTGACGGCCGAGTCGGTGTGCCCGTCGAGCATCTCGAACAGCAGCCGGGCCCGGCCGCGGGTGGAGTGCTCCTCCTCCCTGGTGGCCCGGTAGGAGGGGCACATGACGCCGCCGGAGTGGCCGCGGCAGTTGCCGATGCCGACGCAGCGCATCACCGCCCGGTTGAAGGAGTGGTCGTCCTCGGGGAAGTCGAAGTGCGTCGCGGGGGTCGCCGGCCGCCAGGAGGGTCCGAGGCGCAGCTGCCCGTCGACCGGGTTGGGGTGGACGACCTTGCCCGGGTTCATCCGGTTCCCGGGGTCGAACAGCGCCTTCAGCTCGCCGAACGCGCCCACCAGCCGCTCGCCGAACATCCGGGTGAGCAGCTCGCCCCGGGACTGCCCGTCGCCGTGCTCGCCCGACAGGGAGCCGCCGTAGGAGGCGACGAGGTCGGCGGCCCGCTCCACGAAGCGCCGGAAGTGGGCCACGCCGTCGGCGGTCCGCAGCCCGAACGGGATGCGGGTGTGGACGCAGCCCTGCCCGAAGTGCCCGTACAGCGAGGGGTGGTCGTAGTCGAACTCCGCGAACAGTTTCCTCAGGTCCCGCAGATAGTCGCCGAGCCGTTCGGGCGGTACGGCGGAGTCCTCCCAGCCCTCCCAGGTCTCCCGGTCGTCGGGCGGGCGGGCGGTGACGCCGAGCCCGGCCTCGCGGGCCTTGAGCATCCGCTGCTCACGCTCGGGGTCGTCGGAGAACGCGACGTCGGCGTCCTTCTCGGTCCGGCCGAGGGCGCGCAGCAGGGCGTGCGCCTGTTCGTCGACGGCGCTCTGGCTGTCGCCGCCGAACTGCAGCATCAGCCAGCTGTCGCCGTCGGGCAGCGCGTTCAGGGAGGTCAGATAGGCGCCCTCCGCGCGCATCAGCTGGGCCATCCGCCCGTCCAGGGCCTCCAGCTGTCCGGGGTGGCAGTGCTCCAGCAGCCGGGGGACGTCGTCGGCGGCGGCGCAGATGTCGTCGTAGCCGAGGACCAGCAGCGACTGGTACGCGGGCACCGGCACCAGGTCGAGTTCGGCGTGCAGGACGGTCACCAGGGTGCCCTCGCTGCCGACCAGCGCCCTGGCCACGTCGAAGCCGTTCTCGGGCAGCAGGGAGTCGAGGTTGTAGCCGGAGACCCGGCGGGGGATCTTCGGGTAGCCGCGCCGGATGTCGGGGAGGTACGCGGCGACGAGGCCGTCCAGCCCGGCGTACAGCTCGGCGCGGCGGCCGCCCTCGGCGGCGATCCGCGCCCGCTCGGCCTTCGACGTCGGCCCGACCCACATGCGGGCGCCGTCGTAGGTGAGCACTTCCAGGCGGCGCACGTTGTCGACGGTCTTGCCGTACGCCTGCGCGGACCCGCCGCACGAGTTGTTGCCGATCATGCCGCCCAGGGCGCAGTGGCTGTGCGTCGAGGGCTTCGGCCCGAACTGGAGTCTGTGGTCCGACAGCCGCCCGTTGAGCGCGTCCAGCACGATGCCCGGCTCGACCACGCAGGTCCGGGCGTCGGGATCGACGGCGACCAGTCTGTCGCAGTACTTGCTCCAGTCGATCACCACCGCCGTGTTCGTCGACTGGCCCGCCAGGCTCGTGCCGCCGCCCCGCGACAGGACCGGGGCGTCGAAACGGGCGCACACCTGCACGGCCTGCGCCGCCGCCTCCACCGAACGCGGCACCACGACGCCGATCGGCACCTGCCGGTAGTTGGAGCCGTCGGTGGCGTACGCGCCCCTGCTGCCCGCGTCGAACCTGACCTCGGCGTCCACCTCCGCGGCCAGTGCCGCGGCCAGTCCGTTGCGACTCATCAGAGGAAACCGCCTTCCCACGGACGCTACTGCCGCTCCCGGGTACCCGGCCCGGAGGACTGCAAGAGTGGGTTTTCCGAGAAGGCGATCTCCTTCGCCGTGGTGATCCGGGCGTCCATGTTGCGCTCCATCATGTCCAGGGCGGCGGCTCCCAGCCCGGGATGGATGGAGGCCACGGCGTCCTTGGGGATCGTGACCCCCAGGTGGCGGATGTGCGCGTCCAGGGCGGAGTACAGGACGCACTGCTCGGTGACCTGGCCGCTCAGCACCACGTCCGCGACGCCCAGGCGCCACAGGAGATAGGCCAGGGGCGTCTCGTAGAAGACGGAATGGCGGGCCTTCACCACGAACAGCGACGCGTCGTCGGGCCGGATCGGCTCGATCAGGTCGGCGTGCGGCCGGGACAGCGCGGCGGCCACGAGTTCACCGTGGTGGGAGCGCCACCGCCCGAAGTTGTCGTTCGCGTAGATCACCGGCACGTCCGCCTCGCGGGCCCGGGCGATCAGCTCCGCCAGGACGGGCACGATCCGCCGGACGGACGGCACGAGGAGCTCGGCGTCCTCGTGCTCGTAGGTGTTGATCATGTCGATCACGACGAGAGCGAGCCCCGTCGTGTCCTCGGGCTGCTCCACCACGGCTCACCGCCCATCCGGCGCAGTCGGCGCTGTCAGTGCTGTCGGTGCCGGACAGCGCCGTCGGTGTGGTCATTCGCGCAGTCGCGGCAGGATCTTCGTGCGGTAGAAGTCGAAGAAGCCCTGCTGGTCCTTGCCGATCTGGTTGACGTACACGGTGTCGAAGCCCGCGTCGACGAACGCGGACAGGGCCTCGACGTGCGCGTCCGGATCGTCGCCGCACGGCACGGCGGCCGCCACCTGCTCCTCGGTGACCAGTTGCCTGCTCGACGAGCTCTGCCGGGCTGTGCTCCTCGCACGACAGGAAGTATCCGAACTCGGGCATCTTCTCTCCCAGGCGGAGCGGGTGTGCGGTGACGGCTCAACGGTTTCGGGGAACGCGCTGCCGAGTACCCGGCGGCCGGGACGGCCTAACGCAGCGCCGTGGCGCCCGCGCGCCAGGCGCCGAGCAGCCTGTCCGCCAGGCGGTCGTCGAGATGGGCGGTCGCGCGGATCCCGAACACCACGTCGGCGTCCAGGTGCGGTTCGCCCTCCAGCAGCCCGCCGACGACGTCATGCCGGACGATCTGTTCGTGCACGGCGTCCGCCTCCACGTGCTCGGCGTAGAACCGCACGGCCGCCGGGCCCGCGCCCACCCGGCGCAGCGCCTCGGCGAGGCGGCGCGAGGCCGGCGACGAGGTCACCTCCACGGCGGCGAAGTGGCCGACGAGCGCCGCGCGCAGCGCCCGGTGCAGACCGAACAGGGACATCAGGTTGACGGTGGCGAGCGCCTCGGCCGGCGCCGCGTCGACGTAGTGCCCGTACGTCGCGTCGAGCCGCAGGTCCTCCATGAGGTCGGCGAACAACCGCGCGTGGATCCGCTCGGCGCGGCCCCCGCCGAACTCGTCGAACTCCACGGCGACCATGGCCGCCTTGGCCCGCCCGTGCAGCCGGGGCAGGACCCAGGCGTGCGGGTCCGCTTCCTTGAGGTGGTACAGCGAGCGCACGGCCGCGTACTCACGCAGCTGGTCGAGGCTGCCCTCGTCCCGGAGGAAGTGGGAGACGCTGCCGGGGGCGTCGCCGACCGGTTCGAGCTGGAGCGCGTCGAGCGCCTGCACGGCCGTCACCGTGTGGCCGGTGCCGTCGTCCAGGGGGACGTCCCTGCGCAATGCGGCCAGGAAACGCTCCTCGATCGCAGCGCGGCAGGCCAGCAGCGCGCTGTCCCACTCAAGGCTGTCGGGGACGTCCTGGAAGCCCTGGTAGTGCAGCTCGTAGAGGACGTAGAGGGCGAGCTGAAGGTCGTCGCCGTAGACGGGACAGTCCGCGGGCGACGACAGGGGCGACTGCGCGGGGGAGGGCGGGCTCCCGGGGGCCGGTCCCCGCAGCAGGGCCGTCACCGCGGCGGAGAGCGGGCCGCGCGGCTCGGGCAGCGGCGGCGGCCGCAGCCGGAGCTGATCGCGGGGACGGGGAGAGGGATCGGGAGGGGGAGAGGGCGAGGGCCGGGAGACGGTCATGCGGCGTCGCCCTCTTCCGGCCGGCAGCGGCGCCGATGGCTGGTGTCGCACCAGGGGTAGATGCGGCTGCGGCGACAGGTGCAGACCGCCACGGTGAAGCGGTCCGAGACCGTCACCTCGCCGTGCTCGTCCACCACCTCGACCGGCCCCTCGATCAGCAGGGGCCCGTCGCGCTGGACGCGGACACGGACGCGGCGGGGGCGTTCAGGGGTGTGCGGCACGGATCACCACCAGCTCCTCCGTCGTCCCGTCGGCCGTCAGCCCCTGCTCGCGCAGCCAGGCGAGCCGTGACCGCAGCACCCGGCCGAAGGGCAGCCGGGCCCGGTCGACGACCTCCGCGCGCAGACCCGCCTTCTGAAGACGGGCCAGCGTGGCGTCGACGCCGCACAGGTGCGAGTGCACGATCAGCAGCGTCCCCGTCGGACGCAGCACCGTCGGCGCGGTGTCGCAGATGCGGTCGATCAGCAGACGGCCGTCCCGGCCGGCGTCCCACGCCCTGGCGGGGCCCCGGGGCGGCGCGGCGCCCGGAGCGGGCACATAGGGCGGGTTGGCGGTCACCAGGTCGAAACGGCGGCCGGGCACGGCCGCCGCGAGGTCGCCGTGGCGCACCCGCAGGGACTGTCCGTTCAGCAGGGCGTTCAGCCAGGCCACGGCGATCGCCCGCCAGGAGATGTCGACCGCGGTGACCCGGCCGCCGAGCCGGGCCGCCTCCACCGCGAGCAGTCCGCTTCCGGTGCCGAGATCCAGCACGTCCGTCTCGCCCGTGATCCTCTCGCGGCGCAACGCACGCTCCAGGAGCCGCGTGTCGGCCTGCGGGGGATAGACGCCCCGGGGGACCCAGCAGCGAAGCCGTGGTGCGGCGGCGAGTGAGTCGGCCGTCATGGCTGCCTGTGCCTTCCTCTGGAACGTGCTGCTGAGCCGGCAACGCCCCACGAGTACCCCGGGACGGCAGACGTAACGACGCTCACGGCGCGCCGGTTTCAACGCCTCGAAGGTTCCCCGGCGGACTGAAACCGGGTTGAAGCCGCTCTGAACCGCTCCGCCCGCAAGCTCTGCGGCATGACTTCGACGCACAACGAACCCGCGATCGCGGCCACCGGGCTGCGGAAGGCCTACGGGGACAAGACCGTCCTCGACGGCATGGACGTCCAGGTGCCCGCAGGCACGATCTTCTCCCTCCTCGGCCCGAACGGCGCCGGCAAGACCACAGTGGTCAACATCCTCTCGACGTTGATCTCCGCCGACGCCGGACAGGCGCGGATCGCCGGGCACGACGTCACCGGCGAGGCCCAGGCCGTGCGCGCCGCCATCGGCGTCACCGGCCAGTTCTCCGCCGTGGACGGGCTGATCACCGGCGAGGAGAACATGCTCCTGATGGCCGACCTGCACCACCTCTCCAGGAGCGAGGGGCGACGGGTCACCGCCGAACTGCTGGAGCGGTTCGACCTGGTCGAGGCCGCGAAGAAGCCCGCCTCCACCTACTCCGGCGGCATGAAACGCCGCCTCGACATCGCGATGACCCTGGTCGGCAGCCCCCGGATCATCTTCCTCGACGAGCCCACCACCGGCCTCGACCCCCGCTCCCGGCACACCATGTGGCAGATCATCCGCGAGCTGGTCTCCGGCGGCGTCACCGTCTTCCTCACCACCCAGTACCTGGAGGAGGCCGACCAGCTCGCCGACCGCATCGCGGTGCTCAACGGCGGCAGGATCGTCGCCGAGGGCAGCGCCGAGGAGCTCAAGCGGCTCGTCCCCGGCGGGCACGTGCGGCTGCGCTTCTCCGACCCGGACGCGTACGCCCGCGCCGCGACCGCGCTGCGCGAGACGACCCGCGACGACGAGGCGCTCACCCTGCAGATCCCCAGCGACGGCAGCCAGCGCGAACTGCGCGCCATCCTCGACTGGCTCGACTCCGCCGGCATCGAGGCCGACGAGCTGTCCGTGCACACCCCCGACCTGGACGACGTGTTCTTCGCCCTGACCGGCACCCCCGTCACGGCCCCCGCCACCGACCCCGCCACCGACCCCGCCAAGCAGACCACCAGGCAGACCGCCGACAAGACCGCCAAGCAGACCGCAGGCAAGACCGCCGAAAAGGAGACCGCCCGATGAGCACCCCGTCGTACGCCCTTCGCGACAACCTGACCATGCTGCGCCGCAACCTCCTGCACGCCCGCCGCTACCCCTCCCTCACCCTGAACCTCCTGCTCACCCCGGTCATCCTGCTGCTGCTGTTCGTCTACGTCTTCGGCAACGTGATGAGCGCCGGCATCAACGGCGGTCACGCCGACCGTGCCGACTACGTCGCCTATCTCGTCCCCGGCATCCTCCTGCTGACCGTGGCCATGACCTCGCTCGGCACCGCGGTGGCCGTGTGCACCGACATGACCGAGGGCATCATGGCCCGGTTCCGCACCATGGCGATCTCCCGGGCCTCCGTGCTGATCGGCCATGTGATCGGCAGCGTCATCCAGACGATGATGGCCCTGGTGCTGGTCCTGGGCATCGGACTGGCCATCGGCTTCCGGCCCGACGCGTCCCCGCTGGAGTGGATCGCGGCGGCCGCCCTGATGGCCCTGGTCAGCCTCGCCATGACCTGGCTCGCGGTCGGCATCGGTCTGATCAGCCCCAACCCGGAGGGGGCCAGCAACATCGGCACGCCGCTGGTGATGCTGCCGTTCCTGTCCAGCGCGTTCGTGCCGGTGGACGCCATGCCCGGCTGGTTCCGCTGGTTCGCCGAGTACCAGCCGTTCTCGCCCCTCATCGAGACCCTGCGCGGGCTGCTGCTGGGCAGCGGGATCGGCGCCAGGAACGCGGTGCTGGCCGTCGGATGGTGTGTGGGGCTGTCGGTGCTGGGCTACCTGTGGTCCAAGGCGAAGTTCAACCGTGAGCCGCGGCACTGAGTTCGCGCAGTGCGGCCGCCCGCAGCTCCTCCCGTCCCAGGGTGGCGTACGTCGACCTCGCGTCGTCGTAGGCCGCCCTGTCGGCCTTTTCGGCGGCCTCCCGGGCCCGGGTCGTGGACAGGGTGGGGAACTCCCGGATCGCCGGCATCCGCTCCGCCAGCGCCAGCAGCCGTACGGCCGCCGGGTCGCCCAAGGCCAGCCCGGTGAAGCCGAGCGCCAGCAACACCGTGCCGTACACGGGCAGTTCCGCCGGGGAGTCGTCCTCGAAGGAGCCGCCCAGCATCCCGAGCAGCCGCTGCCGCAGTCGTTGTGCCAGCTCGGCCACCGGCTCGAGCCGGCCGCACTGCGCGTGCGCCGCCAGCGCGGCCGACTGGATCTCCAGCGACCACGGATCCACGAACGGATCGTCGGCGTACAGCAGGCTGCCCTGCCGGATCCGCTCCGCCGCCTGGCGCCACAGTCCGAGCCCGACCTCGGTCAGCCCGCGGGCCAGCGCGATCTCCGCGCGGGCCGGCAGTTCGGAGCTGAACGCCTCCGCGGACTCCGGCTGCTGTTCCAGGGCCGCGAGGCCCAGCCAGTACTCCGCCTCGTCGACGTCCCCGCGTTGCAGACAGGCCAGCACCAGCCCCCAGCGCACGCCGATCGCGTCCGACCAGTCGCCGACCTCGTCGAGCGCGCCCAGCGCGGCCCGCAGATGGTCGTACGCCTCCGCGCCCCGCGCGGACTTCAGGCACAGCTCGCTGATCCGCCCATGACTGAGCAGCCGCATGGCCGGATTCCCGAGCGGCCCCATCGCGTCGAGCATCCGGCGGGCGCACGCCAGCGCGCGCTCCGTCTCGTGCTCGGCCTCCCACACATAGCTGGCGACGCCCGCCGCCATGCCCGCCAGCATGGGCGCGTCGGCGTCGCAGAGTTCCTGCAGCCGCGTGTACTGCGGCGGATGTATGTCGGGGAAGGCGCACAGCACGACGGCCAGCGCCCGCGCCAGCGTGTCCGGCGGGGCGGGCGGCAGCCGGCGCAGCGTGACGAGATGGCGTACGGCGTGGGGGCCGCGGCCCATGAAGAGGCTGGCCGTGCACACCACCGCCGCGCTGCGGGCCGCCTCGACGTCCGCCGGGTACTCGGGGTCCTCGGGGCCGGGGCGGAAATGGGACAGCGGGCCGCCGGTCTCGTCGGCGAGGGCGGCGAGGCGGGCGTAGTTGGAGCCGGTGGCCCACAGCGAGCCCAGCGCCGCGGTGACCGCCGCGACGGTGGGGCCGTCGGCGCGGGCCAGCGCGAACCGCAGGGCCAGGACGAGGTTGTCCTGCTCGGCCCGGATGCCGGTCCACGGGCGCGGCGGGCCGCCGCCGAACAGCACGTCGTGGTGCGCCCGCCCGAAGTCCCGGGCCCACAGGAGGAACCGGCCGGTCACCGCCTCCTCCTCGCCTGCCTCGGCGCGCCGGGCGGCACTGAACTCGCGCAACGTCTCCAGCATGTGAAACCGCACCCCGGCAGCGGTTTCGCCCACCTTGACCAGGGACTGGCCCGCCAGCTGTTCCAGCAGCGTCAGCGCGTCCGCGTCCGCGTTCTCGCCGAGCACGCACTGCGCCGCGTCCTCGGTGAAGCCCCCGGGAAACACCGACAACGCCCGCAGCGCGGCCTGACCGTCGGCCTCCAGCAGATTCCAGCTCCACTCGACCACGGCCCGCAGGGTGCGGTGCCGCTCGGGCGCGTCGCGCGCGCCGCCGCGCAGCAGCGCGAAGCGGTCCCGCAGCCGGCGCGAGATGTCGGCAACGGAGAGCACCCGGACCCGGGCCGCGGCGAGTTCGACGGCCAGCGGCAGCCCGTCCAGGTGGCGGCAGATCTCGGCCACTTCGGCGGCCGGCAGGTCCACCCCGGGCCTGGCGGCCCGCGCCCGCTGCACGAACAGCTCCACCGACGTCGCCGGCGAAAGCTCCGGCAGGGCGTACACCGACTCCGAGGTCAGCCCCAGCGGAGCCCGGCTGGTGGCCAGGATCCGCAGCTCCTTCGACCGCGACACCAGCGCCTGTACGAGATCCGCCGCGCCGGCGATCACCTGCTCGCAGTTGTCCAGCACCAGCAGCGTGGGCCCGGCGCCCAGCGCGGCGACGATGCCGCCGACGACGTCCCCGCCCCCGGCGAACCGCCCGGCCTCCCCGGCGCCGACGGCCGAGGCCACTTCGTCGGCGACGTCCTCGTCGGCGAGGACACCGGCCAGGGTGACGAAATGCACCACGGGCTGCACGGCCGCCCGGCTCACCGCGTGCGAGAGCCGGGTCTTGCCCAGCCCGCCGGGGCCGACGACCGTGACCACCCGCGCCTCGCGCAGCAGCCCGCCCACGGCGGCGACGTCGGCGTCCCGCCCCAGCAGCGGGTTCGGCTCGTGCGGCACCCCGTGCCGGGTGGGCGGCGCGTCCGCGCGCAGCAACTCCTGGTACAGGGACCTGAGCCCGGGCCCCGGGTCGGTCCCCAGCTCGTCGCGCAGCCTTCGGCGGTAGGCGTCGTACCGGGTCAGTGCCGCGGGCCGCCCCGCGGTCGCGGCCTCGCACCGCAGCAGCTCCGCCAGCACCTCCTCGTCCCGCGGCAGCTCCCGGGCCAGCTCGGCCAGCGGCGCCGCGGCCTCCGCCCGCCGCCCCACCCGGGCGAGCGCGAGCGCCCGGGAGCGGGCCAGCGCGCGATGAGCCCGGCGGCGGCCGGCGCGCAACGCCACCACCGGATCGTGCGCGTCCTCGCCCGCACCGGCGCCCACGCTCCCGTCCCACAGCGCCAGGCCCGCCTCGGCCTGCGCCAGGGCGCCCTCGTGGTCCCCGGCCCGCGCCCGCTCGGCGCTCGCCGCCTCGTACGACAACAGCGCGGAGCTGTCGACCTGGGTCTCGTCCAGCGCCAGCCGGTACCCCGTCGGCGTGCTCACGATCAGCTCGGCGCCCAGCTGCGCCCTGAGCCGCGACACCAGGACCTGTACCGCCTTGCCCGGCCGCTCCGGCAGCTCGTCCGGCCACAGTCCCTCCACCAGCAGGCCGGTGCTGCAGCCGGCGTGCAGGTCGGCGGCGAGCAACGCCAGCAGGCCGCGCAGCCGGGGCGCGGTGATCTCCCGCCCACGACAGGCGACTTGGGACAGCAACGCCAACTCGGTGGTCATGCCTGAAGGTTAGCCAGCACCACACCGGGGGCTGCCGCCCGCACGGCATCGGCGCCCGCACCGCGCTGCCGCCCGTGTGCGAGTGATCAAGAAGTCGGTAAGAACCAGGCGTCCTGCGCCGGTTGGGCACAACCTTTCGGCCCGGCAGGCCGTCCAAGTCGCGCCCGGTGCCCGTCACCGCGCCGGGGTTTCTTCTGTGTCATCTCTGGGGGATGTCATGAGTTCTGTCTCCGTCGGGCGTGTGCTGCGTCGCGGTGCATGTGCCGGAGCCGTGGGCGCGCTGGTCGTCGCCGGTCTCGGGAGCGGGCTCGCCGTCGCCGACGACGAGCCGCAGTCCGATCAGCTGTGGATCCAGGCGCCGTACGAGCAGGCGGTCACCGTCGCTCCGGACGGCGGCGCGGCGCAGTACCGGTCGCTGGCGCTCGGCCTCTACCACGACAACGGCAACTTCACCGTGACCGGCGGCCGGCTGACCGTCGACGTCTCCTCACTCGCCGGGATCGCCGACGTGTCCTGGCCCGACAACTGCACGCCGGACGACGCCGGCACCGTCGCCGTGTGCGACACCGGGGACGTGCCCACCCGCTACAGCGCGCAGGTGCAGCTGAAGGTGCGGGCCGCCGCCGGCGCCGCCGTGGGAGCGCAGGGCGCGATCGAGTACTCCGCCGAGGCCACCGGCGGCCCCGACGGCACGCTGACCGCCCCGCAGGGCTCCGCGGAGACCTTCGTCACCGTCGGCTCCGGCCCGGACCTCGGCATCGGCGCCCCGCAGGACCTCACCGGCGTCGCGCCCGGCACCACCCTCACCGTGCCGTACTCCGTCACCAACACCGGCAACGAGACCGCCCACGGTTTCAGCGTGCAGATGTGGGCGACGTACGGCCTGGACGTCGCCACCCGCTACCCGCAGTGCACCTACACCGGGCCGAACGACGACGACAGCCAGTACCCGTCGATGACGTACGTGACCTGCTCCTTCGACACCGACGTCGCGCCCGGCGCCACCGTCGAACTGCCGCAGCCGCTGCGGCTCGCCGTCACCGACCACGCGCTGTACGAGCGGTTCGACTACAACGTGGAGCCCGGCGGCGGCGCCACCGACCTCGACAGCTCGGACAACGGCAGGTCCTGGCACATCAACGCCGACAACACCGCCGACTTCGCCGTGCACGGCACGAAGGCGAGCGGCGCGGCCGGTGACACCGTCACCGCCGGCTTCCGCTTCGTCAACCGCGGCCCGGCCTGGGTCGGCAACGTCGCCTCCGGCGACCCGGTCGCCGTGATCGACTACTACCTGCCGCCGGGCACCACCGCCACGTCCGTGCCCGCGACCTGCCACAGCGCCTGGACGTCCGGCGACGACCCGTCCATCGGCCACTACGCCTGCACCCTGCCGACGTGGGCGAAGCCCCGTCTGAAGGTCGACTTCCCGTTCCGGCTGCGCATCGACCGGGTCGTGCCCGACGCGACGGGCCGGGTCACCGTCCACCCCCACTCCGACACGTCCGTCGGCTTCGACCCGAACCCCAGGAACGACACCGCGAAGGTGGTCGTCAACCCGTCCGCCTGACGGGAGCGACGCTAGCGACCGGGCCCAGGTCTGTGACCTGGGCCTTCGGTGTGTCAGGGCTTGAGCAGGGTCTTGATGGCGCGGCGTTCGTCCATCGCCTTGTAGCCCTCGGCGACCTGGTCCAGGGGCAGGGTGAGGTCGAAGACCTTGCCCGGCTCGATCCGGCCGGACAGGACGCGGTCGATGAGGTCGGGCAGGTAGCGGCGGACGGGCGCGGGGCCGCCGCGCAGGCCGACGTGCGAGAAGAACAGTTCCTGGCCGTCGATCGCCACCTCGTGCG
This sequence comes from Streptomyces sp. NPDC031474, assembly GCF_055581185.1. Lineage (NCBI taxonomy): Bacteria > Bacillati > Actinomycetota > Actinomycetes > Kitasatosporales > Streptomycetaceae > Streptomyces > Streptomyces sp. NPDC031474. Next base: position 35,433 of record NZ_JBVIJX010000004.1, on the reverse strand, counting down.
GTACGCCGACGAAGCCGACGTTGCCGCCGGGCCGGGTGGAGTGCAGAGCCTGCCGCATGGACTCGGCGGTGCCGACGCACTCCAGGACGGAGTCCGCGCCGATGCCGTTCGTGAGGTCCTTGACGCGGGCGATGCCTTCGTCGCCGCGCTCGGTGACGATGTCGGTGGCGCCGAACTCCAGGGCCAGCTTCTGCCGGGGCTCGTGCCGGGACATGGCGATGATCCGCTCGGCGCCGAGTTCCTTGGCGGCGATGACTCCGCACAGGCCGACCGCTCCGTCGCCGACGACGACGGCCGTGGCGCCGGGCTTGACCTCGGCGGCGAGGGCGGCGTACCAGCCGGTGCCCATCACGTCGGAGACGGCGAGCAGGCCGGGGACGAGGTCGCCGGAGGGGTGGTCGTCGGTGGCGACGAGGGTGCCGTGGGCGTTGGGGATGCGGACGTAGTCGGCCTGGCAGGTGGACATGAACTCGCGGTGCAGGCAGTTGGACTGCCAGCCGTTGCGGCAGTTCGCGCAGGTGTTGTCCGAGGTGGCGAAGGAGCCGACGACGAACTGTCCCGGCGTGACGTTGTCGACCTCGCTGCCGACCTCCTCGACGATGCCGACGTATTCGTGGCCCATCGGGTGCGGGTCGCCGATGGGTTCCGCGCCGCGGTAGGGCCACAGGTCCGAGCCGCACACGCAGGTGGCGACCGTGCGGATGATCGCGTCGGTGGGGCGGCTGATCGTGGGGTCGTCCAGGGTCTCGAAGCGCACGTCGCCGGGGGCGTGGATGACTGCTCCGCGCATGATGGTGGTTCCTTCACTGCGAGGGGTTCTGGCGCCGCGGCCAGGGGGACGTGAACAGCGGCTCTCCCTCGAGCCTCACACGCGGGGACGCGCGCGGAAAGCGGAGGAATCCCTCCGGGGAGGAATCTCTCCGGGGAGGAAATTCTCCCCGGAGGCCTCCCCTAGGCCTCCCCTAGGCCTGGAGCGCGCGGGCGCTATGTTGGGCATTCTCTTGACTGCCGTAAGAATTTAGCCCTACGTTCCTCGGTGTCTTCGTCGTTCAGCGCACCGAGCATCGGCTCCGGTCAAGCCGCGGGCCGTCCCCCCACTCGCCCGAGGAGCCGCCCCCCATGCCCGCCAGCACCCGCCTCCGCACCTCGCGTACCCCCCTCACCCCCCACACCCCCCACACCCCCCGCACCCGCCCCCGTCTGCGCATCGCCCTGGCCGCCCTGACCACGCTGGCGTCCGCGGTGCTCACCGCGCTCCCGGCGCCGGTCGCCGCCCACGCGGACTCACCGACCGCCGGTCACCTAACCGGCACCCTCGCCGACGGCGCCACCTGGATCGCGGACGTCCCCGAGCAGTGGAACGGCACCCTGCTGCTGTTCAGCCACGGCTTCGGCCCCACCGTCGCCAGGAACGCCCCCACCGACGCCGTACGCACCGCGCTGCTCGCCGAGGGCTATGCGATGGCCGGGTCGTCGTACGACCCCAACGGCTCGATGTGGGCCCTGAACAGCGCCGAGCGGGACCAGTTCGCCACGCTCGACGCCGTCGCCGCGAAGATCGGCAAGCCGCGGCGCACGCTGGCCATGGGCCAGTCCATGGGCGGACTCGTCAACGCGCAGATCGCCCGGGACGGCGGCGGGCGCATCGACGGCGCGCTCGGCCAGTGCGGCCTGGTCGCGGGCGCCACCGACCTGGACAACTACCAGCTCGACGCCGAGTACGCGATCGCCCGCCTGCTGCTGCCCGGCCAGGACGTGAAACTGGTGCGGTTCGGCACCGCCGCCGAGGCCTCCGCCACCGCCGCCCTGCTCACCGAGGCGGTCACCGCCGCCCAGCGCACCGCGCAGGGCCGGGCCCGGGTCGCCCTGGCCGCCGCCTTCCTCAACCTGCCCGCCTGGGCGCCCGGCCAGGCCCGGCCCGCCGCGACCGACTGGGCGGGTCAGCAGGAGCAGCAGTACGCGTGGTTCGCGCAGGGCATCCTGACGTTCGTCGAGGGCGGCCGGTACGCCGTCGAGCAGTCCGTCGGCGGCAACAACTCCTGGAACCGGGGCGTCGACTACGCCGACCTGCTCGCCGGTTCCGCGCACGCACCCCAGGTCCGCGCCCTCTACCGGGCCGCCGGCCTCGACCTGCGCGGCGACCTGCGCACGCTGACCGAGGGCGCCACGATCACCGCCGACCCCGCCGCCGTCCGCGCCGCCCGGCGGACGTCCTCCGCGGGCCAGGGCCTCGACGTGCCGCTGCTCGACATCCACACCACCGCCGACAACCTGGTTCCGGTGGAGCAGGAGAACCGCTTCGCCGCCCGGGTGCGAGCCTCCGGCGACGGGGCGCTGCTGCGCCAGGCGTACGTCGAACGACAGGGCCACTGCACCTTCACCACCGCCGAGACGGTGGCCGCCCTGCACGCCCTGGAACACCGGGTCGGCACGGGTCGCTGGGACGACGCCGCGACCCCGGCCGCGCTCCAACGCGCCGCCACCGCCCTCGACCTGGACGGCGCGGCATACGTCCCCTACCGCCCCGCCCCGCTGACGGTCGCCCGCGACCGCGCGCAGTGAACCGATGATCGTTGTTTCCCGTCCTTACGGGCACGGCGCGACTGCCGATAGCATGTTCGACCTTGCGACGAACACCCCCTTGCCCGCCCCTCACCAGAAAGCCATGCCATCCGACGCGATAAGTGATCTGGTCAGCTAAATTCTCACAAAATGGTCAATTAATTGATATCTATATCACCGCGGTTGTTTTCGCGAATAAAGAGCAGAATCATGGTCTCCTCGTGGCGTGAGCCACGGGTGATACTGGGGACCGCGGTGGGCGTGGTGGGCCTCGGATTCCTCCTCGCGCTGGAGATCGCCGCGCGCCACTACGGCGTGCGCGGGCCGATCACCAGCCAGGTGCGCGAGGTGGTGTTCCCGCCCAAGTCGGGCGGTCTGCTGTACGCCAGCATGGCGTTGATGCTGGTGGTGTTCACCTGGCGGCAGCGCCTCATCGCGATCGGCGCCGCGATCGGCATCGACCTCGCCTTCGTGGTGGTCCGGTGGGCGGCCGACATCAAGGTGACCGAGGGCCACCCCTTCGGCAACGGGGCGCTGTGGGTGACTCTCGGCTGTGCGGTCTTCGCCGTCACGCGCCGCACCGGCCGTGAACGGGCACTGCTGCTGAAGGGCGCCGGGCTGGGGCTGCTGCTGATGACCGGCCGTAAGACCGGGGACACCTGGTTGCTCATCACCTCGAAGACCCGCCCCATGGTGCTCGACCAGTACGTGGCGGCCGCCGATCACGCGCTCGGCAACCCGTCATGGCTCATGGGCCGGATCGTCACGGCCACCGGCGCGACCGGCTTCAACATCCTCGACTTCGTCTACGGCCAGCTTCCCGTCGCCGCGGTCGTCGTCGCGCTGTACCAACTGCGCAACGTGGCGGCCGAGCGCCGCTTCCCGACCCACCACCTGGTGCGCACCTTCCTGGCGATCGGCCTCCTCGGACCGGCCTTCTACATGATCTTCCCGGTGGTCGGCCCGATCTTCGCCTTCGGCGACGGCACCCAGCACTGGGCGGCGATCAGCCTGTGGTCGGAATCGCACTCCACCGCGCAGTGGGCGGCGGCCGATCTGTGGCCGGATACGGCGACGCCGCTCACCGCCCCGCACGCCATGCCGTTCGACGGGATCACCCCGCGCAACTGCATGCCCAGCCTGCACACGGCATGGGCTGTCACGATCTTCGTCCATTCCCGCAAGGGCCCGAGGGCGCTGCGCTTCGCCGGCGCGTTCTGGCTGATCGCCACGCTGACCGCGACGCTGGGATTCGGCTACCACTACGGCGCGGATCTCCTCGCCGGCGTGGTGTTCGCGCTCACGATCGAGGCAGCGCTGCGCACGTACGACCGCGGCTGGGAGCGCTCGGGGATCCGGCTGGTCGCGTACGGCGCGACGGTCTTCACCGCGCTCCTGCTGTCGTACCGCTATCTGCCGTTGCAACTGGCCGGCCACCCCTGGGTCTACGGTCCCCTGCTGCTGCTGGCGATGACCTCGGTGGTCTACGGCTATGTACGGACGACCACGGCGTGGGAACCGAGGACCGTCCTTGTGCGGCAACCGGAACCCCAGCCCGAACCGGTGTGATTGACATGCTCTTCGCCTTGAAAGGCGAGGATTCTGGCCTTCTCCACCGGTTGCCGTGCCGCTGCGCGGCGCGGTTTCCGGTGGGGAGTCCGTGGCTTCCTGTTTCTTCGCGCTGTGCCAGAACGGGTTCTGGTCCTACCGGCGCTCCGCAGGCTGTTACCGCCAGTCCGGCGGCCTGTTGGACGTTGAGTGCGGCGTTGTGGTCCCGGTCGTGGAGGGTGCCGCAGGCCGTACAGGTCCATTCCCTGATGTTGAGGGGTTTGGGACCGTCCTTGACGCCGCAGGTGGAGCAGACCTGACTCGTCGGCTCGTACCGGCCGATCTTGATCAGGGTGCGTCCGTACCGCTGGGCTTTGTATTCCAGCATGTTCACGAACGCCGTCCAGCCCGCGTCGTGGACGGACTTGGCCAGCCGGGTACGCGCCAGACCTGCCACCGACAGACTCTCCACGGCGATTCCTTGGTTCTCGGAGATCAGCCGGGTGGAGAGCTGGTGGTGGAACTCTTTGCGGGCGTCGGTGACCCTGGCGTGGGCGCGGGCGACCTTCAGACGGGCCTTCTCGTGGTTCCTCGACCCCTTCTGTTTCCGGGACAGGTTCTTCTGGGCCTTCTTCAGCTTCTTCTCAGCCCGGCGCAGGAACCGGGGTGAGTCGATCTTCTCGCCGGTGGACAGCACCGCAAAGTGGCTCAGGCCGAGGTCGACGCCGATGCTCTGGTCCGACTGGGGCATCCGGTTCGCGTCGGCGGGGTCGGTGTCGATGACGAACGAGGCGAAGAACCTGCCCGCGCTGTCCTTGACGACGGTGACGGAGGTGGGGGTGGCGGGCAGGCTACGGGACCACTTCACCTTCACCGCCCCGATCTTCGGCAGGCACAACCGGCCGGTGCCGCTGATCTTCCAGCGGGCGTTGGCGGTGAACCGGATCGACTGCCGGGTGTCCTTGCGGGACTTGAACCGGGGCGCACCCAGCTTCGGACCCTTGCGGGTGCCCTTCAGGGAGGCGAAGAAGTTCTTGTAGGCGGCCTCGGCGTCGCGCAGCGACTGCTGCAGGACGACCGCGGACACCTCACCCAGCCAGGACCGCTCCACGGTCCGTTTCGCCTCGGTGATCAGACGGCTGGACAGCTCCCCCGCCTTCGGGAAGGCCCTGCCCGCCCTGCGGGCGTCCTCACGGGCGCGGACCGCGTCGTTGAACACGACGCGGGCGCACCCGAACGCCCTCGCCAACGCGATCCGCTGACCGGCATCCGGGCACAGGCGAAACGCGTACCGGAGCTGCATGACGATCACACTAGGCAGGTCGAACGAGTGCAGTCACCGGGAACATTCGAGCGAACCGTCACCGTCACCGCAGCACAGCCCGGCTCCGCCGGAACGACACCGCGACGCTCCGCGTCGCAGGCATGAGATTCGCTTCACCCCCGGGGTGGACCCCGAAGCACTGCGAATGAATCCCGGTAGCGTGCTCCTCCATCGACCCGGGCCAGGTCGGCCCCGCCACCCGCGTACGCGGCCACGGCTGGCTCGCCCTCACCGAACCCGACGTGGGCCACGGCGTGTTCCCCGCAGTCCTCCCCCTCTGAGCCCGTGGACCCGTGAGCCCGTGAGCCCTCAGAGGGGTGAGGTCCGTCGGCGATCAGCTGTTACCAGGACAGGGCGTCCGCCGCGTTGTCCTGCCAGTAGGTGACGGTGGCGGCGCTGTTGAAGAAGACGCCGCCGTTGGGCAGCTTCAGGGTCTTCTCCTTGTTGATCGAGCTGCCGTTCCTGTCGACGAAGAACACGCCCAGCGTCTTCTCGGTGGCGCCGCCTTCGCCGTCGGGGGAGGACGTCGTGATGCCGGCGTAGGCGGACTGACCGGGCTCGAGCACCAGCACGGACTGCGGAATGGTCTCGTCGGCCCACGGCAGCGGAGCCTGCGCGTCGGCGCCGGCCCGCAGGAACGGCGCGCTGTAGGCGTAGCAGGGCTTGGCGCCGGTGTTGGTGGCCTTGAGCAGCAGGTGGTTGATCGGACGGGCCGCCTCGGTGACGGTCAGCGCGGTGTTCGCCGTGGTGCAGGTGACGACGGAGGACGCCTTCGTGGTGGCGGCGGAGGCGGCCTGCCCGGCGGCCTGGAATCCGACGACCGCGAGGGCGGCGGCTACGACCATGGAGGAGGCGGCCGCACGGGAGGCGAAACGGGTGGCGATACGCATGGCTGGACTGCTTTCTCTGTACGAAGGAAATTGATCTTCAAGCAGGGACGAGCACCGTGTCCGGCGAGGCGCCCTGCTTGGACGGCCCAAGCCTGTGCCACGATCCGTCCCAGCCGCCATTCCCTCGTGATTTCCGGGACGCTGGAACGCGAAAACCATCTCTGACCTGGGGAAACGTGTCCTGCCCGGGACGCCGGACGGAACGGGGAACCGGCGCAGGCAACCGGTGCAGGCGGCCGACGGAGGGGGTGCGCCTGGTCGCCTGGCGCACTGCTCAAGAAGATTTGAGAATAAAAACTACTCGACTCATAACGTGCCGGGTGAGGCGTCAATGGCATTAATTAATAAACGTTCTCCCCAACATTTCCCCCGCGTCGGAGTCACCCATTTGCCGCGCATCTGGAGGAGAGGGCGCAGCGTTAGCGGGATATGACGAAAGCTAGGCCCTATGGCTTGCCTCAGCGCGACACGGGGAAGAGCAAACTGCCTGCGACCGGGGAGGTGAATATGGGGAAATACACTTACGTGACCGGTCCGTCACACTCTGTGCTTGATTCGTGTGGCGTCTTGCGCGAGGACCGAACACGGGTCGAACCCCAGGTCACCGAATCCCTGCTGCGCGATTTCCTCGCACTCCTGGAGGCGGCCCAGAAGGAACTCAACCAGCGCTGGAACGACCAGGAAAAGTCCGGCTGTCACGCGGACTGTGCGTGACGGGAGGGGGTTTCCATGAATCACGACTATATGGACCCCTCCTTTGTACGTGAATGGCATCCCGACGCCACCCTGTACGGGTCGGATGCCGACTGGCACGGCAGTCCTGTCGATCCCCTCGACACAGGGGTTCCCCTGGGACCCGCCGTCTCGGGCTGGGACCCGGTCGAGGAACTCGCCTATCTCCTGCAGGAGGCAGCCCCGGCGGAGCCGCCGGCCGGAGTGCCGCCGCCTCGCAGCGAGCCCCCGGCCGGCGCCCAGTTCACCGGCCCGATGGAGAACCTGGCGCAGATCACCGCCCAGCTTCCGCCCATCCGACGCTCAGCTGTCGGGCATCGGAAGACTCGAGCCGGAAAACTCCAGCTCAAGTGGTTGCAGACCGGCAGTTTCGTGATCGTCGCATTCGTCGCCGTCATCGTGGCGATGGTCAGCGTCTTCGGCGGTATGGCGGCATACGCGCCTCTGCAGAACATTTCGTCCGGTACGAAGAGCGGAATGATCCATCAGTGGCCTCTTCTTGTGTACGGCCCCTGGATGGTGGCGTCTCTCTCCATCCTCCGCACTGCCTTGCATCGGCGCCGAGCCCTGCACTCATGGTTCATCGTCGTGCTGTTTTCCTCGGTCGCCATCATGCTGTGCGTGGCTCAGGCCGACCGGACCTTCACCGGTATCGCCGGAGCCGCGCTGCCCGCCCTCGCGTCCCTGGCCTGCTTTCAGCAGCTCATCCGACAGATCACCTTGACTCTGCCACCACGGCAGGCATCCCGCCGCCACCGCCAGTAGCGGACGGGATGCGCTCGTCGCCTACCAAGCCACCGGCAACTCCAGCGGAAACCGCCGGATCGTCTCCGTGTCCCACGGCACTTCCTCCGGCGGCACCGCAAGCCGCAGCCCGGGGAAGCGCTCCAAGAGGCGCCCGACCGCCACTTCCAGCTCCGCCATGGCCAACGGCACCGCGATGCACCGGTGTCCGCCCCAGCCGAAGGTCATGTGCGGCTGGAACGGCCGCTCGGGGTCGAGGACGTGCGGGTCCGGGAAGCGCTCCGGGTCACGGTTCGCCGTCAGGTACGACACGTGGACGAAGTCGCCCGCCCGGATCCGTACGCCGTCCAGCTCGAAGTCCTCAAGCGCCACCCGGGGGATACCGACCCCCTTGCGGAACGGGATGTGGCGGAGCATCTCCTGCAGGACGTCGGTCAGGGTCTCCGGCCGGCGTCTGAGGTGCTCCATCAGCTCGGGACGCGTCAGGAGCAGGTAGGCGATGTCGCTGATCTGGCACGTCGCCGTGTCCTGGCCGCTGAGTGTCAGCGTCAGCGCCATGACGGCCAGTTCCCTGTCGTCGAGCTGGTCGTCGCCGTCCCGCGCCGCGGCCATCGCGCTGATGAGGTCCTCGCCGGGTGAGTTCCGGCGCTGCTCGACGAGTTTGCCGAAGTAGGACGTCAGATCGGCCTTGGCGCTGGCCGCGGCCTCCTTGCTGTCCGCGCCGACGACGAGCAGCCGGCGCACGGACTCCTGCATCCGGGGCCATTCCGCCCGTTCGACGCCGAGGAGGTCCAGGATGGTGTGCTGCGGAAGCGGGTCGGAGAGGTGCTGGACCAGGTTCGCCGGCGAGCCCTCCTGCTCCATCTCGTCCAGCAGGGCGTCCGCGAGCCGGGCGATCCGGCTCCGCATGCCGTCGACCTGCTGCTGGGTGAAGGCCTGCGAGGCCAGCCGGCGGACGCGGCTGCTGTGCGGGGGGTCCATCACGTTGATCGATTCGGCCGAGACGATGGGCTCCGGCGTCAGCCGGGGGTAGTCGTGGCCCATGATGGCGGCCCGGCTGAGCCGGTGGTCGGTGGTCACCCGCTTGACCGCGTCGAAGCCGGTGACCAGCCAGGCGTCCCCGTCACCGTAGGGAAGCCGGATACGCGCGGGGGAGTCGCGCCGCATCAGGTCCGCGAGCGCGGGGTCGAACTCCAGTGCTTCGCTGAAGTCGAACGGGCAGAAGACCGTCTCGTCGTCCGCGGTCATCAGGCGCCTCCTCCGAGCATGGGTACGACGTTGGTGGTGTCCACGGCCCGGCGAATGGCCTTGGCGAGCCTGACGGCGTCGCCGACGGCCCAGTAGTGGACGAAGAACAGGCGCGGTTCGTCGGTGAGGTTGTGGTGGTGCACTTCGACGAGTTCGACGCCACCGCGCCGCAGCGCCACGAGGACGCCCTGGACCTCCTTCGCGATCATGACCAGGTCACCGCTGATGGCGGCCCTTCCGCCGCCGAGCGGCTGGAAGTTGACGGAGGTGGTGGCGCCCAGTCCCGGAGGAAGGATCACCGGGCCGTCGGCGATGGTCTCGCGGCGCACATAGGTGGACTTGTAGACCTCGCCGTCGGCGGTGCCCTTGACGCCCATGGCGGCGTCGATCGCGGCGGTGTCCAGGTCGACGGGCGGCGAGGAGGTCGCGGGTTCGGCGGGCGGGGTGCCGGTGCGGTCGAGCGCGGCGCGCAGCCCGCGGGCGACGGCGACCGGGTCGTGGCCGTGGGCGTGCAGATGAACCCACCAGACAGCCGGCTGGTGGGCGAGCAGATGCTTGTGGATGGCGGTCTGCATGATCCCGTGCTGCTGGAGCACATCGCTGAAGCGCTGCAGTTCGCCCTCGGTGACCACCGCGTCGCCCATCAACAGCGTGCTGTGGTCTGCGTACCGCACGAAGGAAACGTGTGTGCCCAGGGCGAGCGCGGGGTCGATCTGGATGCCCCGGGAGAAGACCGTGAGGTCCAGGCGCGGAAAGGGCGTGTGGTACATGAACCGTCTCATGTCACCGGGCCGGCCCAGAGCCTCGCCCACGGCCGCCCAGTCCGCCAGTTTGGTCATCACCGGTTCGACCAGGGCGCGGGGTTTCGGCCCGGCGGACAGGGCGCGGGCCTCGGCAGGCGCCCCGGTGAGGGTGGGCGCGAGGGCGGCCGCGGCCAGCACCCGCCGCCGGGACGCGGTGAGTCGGGGACGGGGGTCCTGCTGTCGCTCGTCATCCATGTCGTATGCCTCCTGGCGCGATGCAAGCACGCAAGACCCCGTGGACCGCTGACCGGCACAGTCACATCCCGCCAGGTGGCCTAACCGGCCACCGCCTTTGGACGGCGGCCCGGAGACTCGTCCGGGACCTGACCGACGGCCGGCTTCGTCGACGGCCACGAGAGACGCGTACTCGGCCAAGGCGGGGCCGCAGGCCGTTGTGCCTGCGGCCCCGCTCGGGCGTCGGGATCAGGACGGGCCGGGCGTCGGGATCAGGACGGGTCGCCGTACTGGAGGCCGCGTCCGTTGGTGCCGACATAGACGCGGCCGAAGGTGTCGGGGTCGCCGGTGATGACGCCGACGGCGCCGATGGCGCCCCACTGGTGGGCGTCGTCGTTGACGCGGAGCCAGGTGGCGCCCTTGTCGGTGGAGCGGAAGACGCCGGTGACGTCCTTCACGGTGCCGATCAGATACAGGGCCTGGTAGGAGGCGCCCGGCGCGGCCTTGCCGAAGCCGAGGGCGGAGGCGGACTGCACCGTCTTGAGCGTGGTGAAGGTGCGGCCGCCGTCGGTGGAGTGCAGCAGCCCCTTGCCGTCGCCGGAGATCCACAGATCCCCGGCGACGCCGGGAACGGCCGTGAGCCGGCCGGCGGGCAGGTTGCCGGCACGGGCGGTGAAGGTCGCGCCGCCGTCGGTGCTGGCGTAGAGCGTGCCGCCGGACAGTGAGTAGAAGGTCTTGGCCACCGAGCGGTCGGCGACGACCACGGCGCCGGCGCCCAGGCCGCCGACCTTCGACCAGCCGGCCCCCTTGTCGGTCGAGCGGTACGGGGCCTGCCCGGCCTCGGTCCAGACGATGGTGGAGCCGTCCGCCGCGACCGCGACATGGCCGCTGTCGGCGCCGCCCACCGGCTCCGCCCTGAAGCCGTTCCAGCTGCCGCCGCCGTCGGTGGAGTAGGCGCCGTCCTGCTCGCCGCCACGGCCGACGCGGACCATCACCGCGGGGTTGGACTGGGCGAAATCGATGTCGGTGCTGCTGGACATCATCGGGTTCTTCAGCCGCCCGGCGGGCACCTGTGCCAGGGAGTCGTAACGGAAACCGCCCTGGTCGCCCATGGAGGTGATGAGGGTGGCGCCGCCGGGCGGGGCGATCGCGTCCGCCAGAGCGGTCTCCTCCAGCCCCCGGGCCCCCGCCGTCCAGTGGCTGGTGCCGCCGCTGTCGGCGGCGGTGGCGTCCTCGCTGCCCCAGATGCCGTTGCCGGTGCCGTACAGCACATGCCCGGAGTTGAAGGGATCGATGGCCAGGGCGGTCATCCAGTGCCCGATGCCGGTACCGACGTAAGGAGCGGCGGAGGCGTTCCGCACCGATGTCGCGGCCAGTGCCTTCCAGGTCGTACCGCCGTCGGTGGTGCGGTAGAGCTCGTCCTGCGGCCACCAGCGGTCGAGGGTGGTGACCATCACCGTGGACGGCTTCTGCGGGTCGACGGCCAGACCGGAGAACCCGTAGCCGCCCCGGGACGGGGAGACGTCCTTCCACGCCCCGCGGGCCGGCGTGTACTTCCACACCGAACCCCCCGTCACGCCGTTGGGCCCGAGGGCGTCGGTGTACGTCAGGTACAGCGAGCCGTCGCCGGAGACCACGCCGTGCTGGGGCATCTGTCCGGTGGGCTGTCCGGAGACGGCCTGCCAGGTGCTGCCGCCGTCGGTGGAGCGGTACAGGGAGGTGGACTTGTCGGCGACACCGACGTAGACCGTCCTGCTGCCGGCCGGGCCGTACGTCACGAAGGAGATGCCCGCGCCGCTGCTCGCCCCGTCCCTGACGGGGAACGAGGAGACCTGGCTCCATGTCACGCCGTAGTCGGTGCTGCGCCACAGGCCGTTCTTGCGGGTGCCAAGGAGCAGGGTGCCGTGGTCCGCGGGGTCGACCACGAGCCGTTCGCCCGCCCCGCGGCCGTCCTCGTTGCCGCCCAGCTTGAACGGCAGCTCGGTGCGCTTGAAGGTGCGGCCCCGGTCGGTGGAGCGCAGGATCGCGCCGTTGCCCGCCCACTCGTTGGTGTAGGTACCCGCCCCCAGGTAGAGCCGGTCGGGGTCGACGGGGTCGGTGGCCAGCGAATCGATGCCCAGCAGGTTCCAGTCCTTCTCGCCGATCCAGTCGGTCAGCGGGATCCACTGCTCGGCCCCGGTGTCCCAGCGGTAGGCGCCGCCCATGTCGGTGCGCGCGTACAGCAGGCCCTTCTCCCGCTGGTTGAACACCAGCCCGGTGACGTAACCGCCGCCCACCACCTGGGCGTTCTTCCACACATACGGTCCGGCCGCGGCCGTGGCCTGGGTGCCGCCGGTCCCGGACGCCCGGGTCTCGGCCGTCTTCACCAGCTTCCACTGCTGGTTGCTGCTGCCCCTGCTCGGATACTGGACGACCGCCGCGCCCTCGGCCTTGGAGCCTCCGAGGACGTCCAGTACTTGGCCGCTCCTGCGGGAGGTGAAGGTGACGGCGTCGGAACCGCTCACCTCCTTGAGCTGCCACTCCTGGGAGGCGGACGAGCTGTCGGTCTGCTGCTCGGCGGCGGCCCGCTGAGCGGTGGAATCGCCCGCTACGCCCAGCACCTTGCCGCTGTTGCGGTTCACCAGCTCGTAGTAGCCGTCCCCGGTGGCTTTCAGCTTCCACTGCTGGTTGGCGGTGTTCTGGTCGGTCCACTGCTGGATACGGGTGCCGTCGGCGGTGGAGAAGCCGTTGACGTCCAGCACCTTGCCGCTGCGCACGGAGACCAGCCGGTAGTAGGCATTGCCGTCGACCGTCGCGGCCTGCGAGTCCTCCTGCGTGAACAGGACATACGGCACGACGGCGAGGGGCAGACCGAGCAGCACGGCGGTGGCGGTCCAGCGACGGCGATGGCGCCCGCGGCGCCCGCCGTTCGTGGGGTCGTTCATGGGGAGGCGTTCTCCTTGCGTGCCATTCACCAGAGGTGAGGCGGATCCAGGCTCCGGAACGGCTGGATCCGCCTTCTTGTGGTCACAGGCCCCGCACAGGGTTGCCACGAGCCGAAAACTTCTTTTGCGCGCGGCGCTCGGCGGGGTCAGCAGGTCGCGCGGAGGTAGCCGTCCGCACCCTCGGACACGACGTTCTGCTCGCGCCGGTCATGGTCTGCGACCGCCGCCGCGCTGTCACCTCCGGTCGGCGACGAGCGACCAGACCTCCACATCGTGTCGGACGCCGTCCAGCGCCAAGGCCGAGCGCAGTACCCCCTCGCGCTCCATGCCGAGTCGTTTCGCCACCGCGATGCTGCGTATGTTTCCGGTGGCCGCCGACCATTCGACCCGGGACATGCCTCGGGTGCCGAGCGCCCACTCGATCATGAGGCGGGCGGCCCCTGTCACCAGCCCGCGGCCCCGCGCCTCCGGTGCGAGCCAGGCGCCCAACGAGCAGGTTCCGTTCCGGGCGTCGAAGGTGGCGAACCCGGCTCCTCCCACGAGCAGGCCGTGGAGCCAGATGCCGTGGACGCGCCTGCCGTCCCGGGCCTGGTCGTCGGCGTAGCCCTGCAACCAGCGTTCGGCCTTGGCCACATCGTCGATGTCCGTCGCCCAGGGCATCCAGGGAGCGAGATGGGAGCCGGAGCGTGCGACGAACTCGTAGAACTCCTTCGCCCGCCAGGGTTCGAGGGCGCGGAGCTCGGCCCCCTCGGTGATGGGCTGACTGAGCATGAGAGCGTCCGATCGACGGTGGGAGTGGAAGCGCGCGGCGCGGCTCAGGCTACCCAGGGCCCCACGTTCTGCCTCGCCCGCCGGGGTGGAGCCGCCGACGACCCCGAGGCCGGCACATGGCTGAGGACCTTCAAGAGCTGACCTGGGCGGACGGCCGAGCTGTGCCGGTCAGGTGGGCCCGTCCGGGCTCCGGGAGAAGGCCGTGTCGCCGGCCATCGCCACGATCGCGTCCTTGACGAGCAGCACTCGCGGCGGGGAGTCCTGCGCTTTGTCCCCGGGGGCGTCCAGTGCGGAGGTGCGCCAGACCTCCGCTCCGGTGCGGCTGTCCAGTGCCAGCAGACGGCCGAAGCGGTTGGAGAAGTAGACCCGCTTGTACGTCGCTGACACCGCGGGCGCGGACAGACTCTCCACGTCCGTCACCTTCTGCCAGAGTTGTTTGCCGCTGTCCGCCGACACCGCGGTGACCGTCCCGTCGGACCGGACGACGTAGACGACGCCGTCCACCAGGGTGGCCGTGCCGGTCAGCGGATGTGCCAGCGGTATCCGTCTGACGTGCCCGGTGTTCGGGGCCACCCGCAGCAGCGCGTTGTACGGCCGTTCGTACCCCGATTCGTACACGTCCTTCGCGGTCTGGGGGGCGAGGAACAGGGGTTGCCCGCCGACCGCGCCGAGCGCTTCCGCCTTCTTGGGCAGTGTGGCGGTCTCGGTCAGGCTGCCGGGTCCGATCTTCATCAGCTCGACCGGGGCCTGGCCGGGCTCGGTGCCGGCTGAACACAGGGCGTAGGGGGCGCCTCCCAGTGCCGACGGAGTGCAGACCTCGTTCAGTGAGGGCGCCCGCCACAGTTCCCTGCCGGACGGCCCGTAGGCCACGAACGACGAGTAGTCGGGAGACAGGGTCAGCAGTCCGCCGTCGTACAGGACCGCGTCCTGGGACTTGTTGATGTCGCGTTGCCACCGCCGGTGCCCGGTAGCGGCGTCGAGGGCCACCACGCGCCTGGTCCTGTCGTCCGGTTCCTCGTACATGTAGACCAGCCCGTCGCGGACGCCGATCGGCCGCGCGCTCTGCGGGCGGGTGCCGGTCCGCCACAGGGTGCGGCCGGAGGCCGCGTCGATCCTGGCGACCGTGAAGCCCGTACCGCCACAGAACAGGGCGCTTCCCTCCGTCACGCATCCCGGGCTGTCGTAGTCGAGAGGGATGCCCTTCACGGCGTTCCGCAGCTCCGTCCGCCACGGCCGCCAGCCGTCGGGCAGTGACGCGGCACGGGCGGTGGTCGTGGCGGTGGCGGTGGCCGCGGCGGTGGTGTCCTGACCGGACACGAAGACACCCACCCCGATACCCAGCCCCGTGACGGCCAACGCCGCGCCGAGGCCGGTGAGCAGCATCCGGGCTCGGCGTCGCTTTCCGGTGCCGGTGCCGGTGCCGGTGCCGGTGCTGGTGGGGGTGTTGGTGGGGGTGGGGGTGTTGGTGCGGGTGTCGGTCGCGGCGCCCGCGGAGGTGGTGGCCGCGCTCCGAGAAGTGGGGTGGCGGCGGGGGTTCGCGGACTGCCCGGTCTTCGGGGACCCGGTGGCGTCGGATTCCGGCAGCGCCTGGAGCATGCGGTGTATGTCCGTCAGTTCCGGCCGTGCGGCAGGTTCCTTGTCCAGGCAGCGCTCGACAATGCCCAGGAGCGCTTCCGGCACCCCGGCGAGGTCCGGGGTCCCGTGCACCACCTGATAGCCGGTTATGTACGGGCTGTCGGCGTTGAACGGTCCCGTGCCGACGGCCGCGAACACCAGCAGCGACCCCAGCGAGAACACGTCCGAGGCCGGGGTGACCTCTCGGGGAGACGCCAGTTGTTCCGGCGACATGAAGGGCGGAGTGCCGATCATCCGACCGGTCGTGGTGAAGCTCTGGTTGTCAGGAGCGCGCGATATGCCGAAGTCGATGACGCGCGGCCCGTCCTCGGTCATCAGGACGTTCCCCGGTTTGAGGTCCCGGTGCACCAGGCCCACCCGGTGGATGTCGCGCAGCGCCTCGGTGAGCCCCAGCCCCAGCGCGCGCAGGTGCCGCTGGCTCAACGGGCCGTCCTGCTTCACGACTTCGGAAAGGGTGAGCCCCGGCATGTAGAGCGTCGCCATCCACGGCCGTTCGGCGTCCGGGTCGGCGTCCACGACAGGCGCGGTGAAGGCTCCGCTCACTCTGCGCGCTGCCGCGATCTCCTGCCGGAAGCGCGTCCGGAACTCCTCCTCCTGGGCATACGGCCCGTGCACGAGCTTGACCGCGACCCGCCGTCCCGAGGCGGAGACTCCCAGATAGACGACTCCCATGCCGCCCGCCCCGAGCCGACCGAGAAGGGTGTAGCCGCCTATGGACTCCGGGTCCCCGGTGCTCAGGGGCGTCATCGCCGATCATCCTTCCCAGCGCCGGCCTGTCTCACGGGGATCAGAGTAGGGCCTGCCTCCCCGGAAACGGAGCCGCGCCTATCACGAGCTGTCGGCAAGTGTTGACTCGAACACCAACTCGCTTTTGTCGAAAGAATGTTGCGATAGTCTCCACGCTGACCGACATCAGTCGCGCACGTCGCGCACGTTGCGCACGTCGCACATGTCACGCGAGAGACCGGGATTCCCATGTCTGTCCCTCACCACGGCCGGTCCAGCGCGCTCGCCTACGCCGCGGCCGGCATGGAGCCCCCGCCTCCGGTCCCGCTCAAGAAGACCGACCCCACTCGGGTCGGCCCGTACGTCCTGATGTCGGTGCTCGGCAGTGGCGGGATGGGCCGGGTCTATCTGGGCCAGGACACCACCGGCGGGTCGGGCCTGGCGGCGGTCAAGGTGATCCGGCCCGAATACGCGGAGGATCCCCAGTTCCGGAAGCGTTTCGAGCGGGAGGTCGGCGCCCTCGACCGCGTCCAGGGGGCGCACATCGTGCGGCTGCTGGGCAGCGGTTGCGACGAGGACCTGGTGTGGGTGGCCACCGAGTACGTCCCCGGGCCGACACTCGCCGAACTCGTCGACGCGCGGGGGCCGATGGACGCGCAGGCCGCCTGGCGGCTGCTGGCCGACATGGGCCGTGCGGTCGAGGCCATCTGGCGCGCGGGGATCGTCCACCGTGATCTCAAGCCGTCCAATGTGATCCTGGCGGCCGACGGCGCCCGCGTCATCGACTTCGGTGTCGTCCAGGCCACCGACGGCACCTCGATCACCGTCACCGGCCAGAACGTGGGAACCCCCGCCTACATGTCCCCGGAACAGGTCAGGGGCAAGGAGGTGACCGCGGCCTCCGACGTCTTCGCGCTGGCCTCCGCCCTCGCCTACGCCGTCACGGGGCAGGCGCCGTTCGGTGAGGGCACCGGTGTCGACGTCCTGCACCGGGTCGCCTTCGAACCGCCGAAGGAGGAGGTCCTCGAGAAGGCGGCGGCCGTCGACACGGAACTGGCCGCGTTCATCCGCACCTGCCTGGACAAGGAGCCCGAATCGCGCCCTTCACCGGAGACGGTGTTCCGGACCGCCATCGGGCACCAGTTCCCCGCGCCGACCGAGCGGCCGTCACGGTCCGCGCCGAAAAAGGCACCCCTTCTCGATGGACGACTCACCGCCGCCCCCGCGCCACCCGCGGACCCTCCCGCCGGCTCCGCCGCCTCCGACTCCCCTGCCTCCGATTCCCCTGCCACCCCCGCTCCCGGGAGGCGCAGGAAGCTGATCGTGGGCGCGGCCGCCACGGTGTGTGTCGCGGTCGCCGCGGCCGTCACCGTGGCACTGCTGCCGCACAGTCACTCCTCTACGACGGCCGCCCCCGGGCCGGACACGTCGGCGACCGTGACGGACAACCCGGCCTCCACGCCCAGCAGTTCACCGAAGGCGCGGACGTCCTCCCCGTCGCAGGCGGACCAGGCGGCGAAACTGTCGCCGAGTGCGGCGGCGACGAAGGACCCCACCACGCAGGGTTCCGGGACACCGGACCTCCGCACCGCCGCGTGCCGCGCCGAGCTCGCGTCGGGAGCCACCGGCGCCTGCGTCAAGGCCCTGCAACTCCTCCTCGACGCCCATGGCCTCTACGTCCCGGTCAGCGGGGACTTCGACGCCGCGACCGTCGCCTCGGTCAGGGCCTTCCAGACCGAGGCCGGCCTCACCGTCGACGGCAAGGTCGACGCGCAGACCAGGAAGCTCCTGTACGCCCTGCCCCGCGGAACCGTCCGGGCCGGCTCGGTCACGGTGACCGAGAGCGTCAACGCCGCCTCGGTCGCCCGGTGCCTCGACAATCGCGCCTCGGACGTCCAGGTGTGGGGGTGCAACGGCACGGACGCCCAGAAGTGGGCCCTGTACCGCGTGGCCGGCCAGGGCTCTCAGTACCGCGTCGTCAATCGGGGCAGCCATCTCTGCCTGGACGCCGACGCCGGCACGACCGGCCGGAACGGCCAGGAGATACAGGCCACGGGCTGCGACGGGCTGAGCGCCCAGACGTGGCAGCTGGGCGGCGGCGGAACGCTGGTCAGCGTCCCGGACGGCTTCTGTCTGGACGCCGACGCCTCCACTTCCGGGCAGGACGGTCAGCCGGTACAGGGCTGGGGATGCGCGGGCAGCGTCAACCAGGTGTGGCACTGGTCCTGACGGCTCCGCCGAGGGGTGGACACGACGTCGCCCCGCAGTACTGACCACACCGGTCTGTCCGTGTTTCTCCGCCGTCCGTAACGGCGCATCAACTCCCTTGTCACAGCGGTGTCCTGGTGCAACTCCCACCGCAACGCATCGTCCGGCGCAGGCCTCCTGTGAAACAACCGAGGCCGCTCAGCCGGAGCGAGCGGCCGATACGACACCGCTTCCCAGGAGTACCGATGCGCGTCAAGAAGATGCCCGCCCTCGCCCTCGTCGTCGCTGCTGCCGGCCTCTCGCTGACCGCGTGCGGCAGCGGTGACGGATCGAGCGCTTCCGCCAAGACCAGCACGTCCACCGCCGCGAGCAGCTCCACGGGCGCGAGCACTTCCTCCACCGGCGGCACCTCCACCGGCGGTACCTCCGGCGGCGGCCAGGGCTCGACCTCGGGTTCCTCCTCGTCCGGCTCCTCCTCCTCGTCCGGCTCCTCCGGCTCCAGCGGCACCAGCGGCTCCAGCAAGGGCAGCGGAACCGCCGCCCAGGCGAAGTCCTCGACGTCGGGCTCCATGTGCAAGACCGACCGTCTCGCCTTCAGCGCCTCCTCCACCGGGACCAAGAACGAGATAGTCGTCAACCTGAAGAACACCGGTTCCAGCAAGTGCAGCATGCACGGCTTCCCGGGCGTCCAGCTCGTGGGCCCCGACGGACTGGGCGACACCGGGCCCGACGCCGCCCGCACCGACGCCTCGGCGCCCACCGTCACCATCGGGCCCGGCGAGGAGACCCGCTTCCTGCTCCGCTACATCCCGGACACCAGCGGCTCCGGCAAGAAGTACACCCGGCTCGACGTCACCCCGCCCAACGAGAAGGTCTCGGAGATCGTGAATCTCAACGGTCTCGCCTTCACCATCTCCGCGTCCAGCGGCAACGCTCCGGACGTCTACGTCGACCCGGTCGGCTACCACGTCGGCTCCGGCAAGTAAGACCGGCAGCGAGCCACGCCCACCACCGACGCCCGGGGCTCCCGCTCAGCCGAACGCAGCCAGGGAGACCGGCTGCCACTGGCGCCAGGTGCTCAGACGCTCCTCGTAGAGAGCGGCGACGTCGGTGAAGGACTTGCCGAGGAAGATCCTCAGCGGGGGCCGTTCCGCATCGACGATCCGGAGAATCGCGTCGCGGGTCGCGCGCGGGTCGCCCACCTCGAAATCCTGCGCGGTGGCCGCGTGGACTTCGGCGTAGTCCGGGTGCAGCGCACTGTGCCGTGCCCCGCGATCCAGCCAGTCGGTGGCATAGGGGCCGGGCTCGACGTTGGTGATGTGGATGCCGAAGGCTGCCACTTCCTGTGCCAGGGACTCCGACAACCCCTCAAGAGCCCACTTGGAGGCGTGGTACGCGCCGATGCCGGGAAATGCGCGTACACCTCCCTCGCTGGTCACCTGCAGGATCCTTCCCGAGCGTTGCGACCGCATGAGAGGCAGCACGGCCTGCGTGACCCACATCGCGCCGAAGAAATTGGTCTCCATCTGAGCCCGGAGGTCGTCCTCGTTCAATTCCTCGACCATGCCGAAATGCCCGTAGCCGGCGTTGTTGACCGCGATATCCAGCGAACCGAAATGCGAATGGGCGAGCTGCACCGCCTCATGCACCGCGGCGCGGTCGGTGACGTCGAGCCGGACCGGCAGTACCGCGTCCCCGTACCGCTCGGCCAGAGCGGTCAGCGCGCTGACGTCCCGAGCCGTCGCCGCGACGTGATCGCCGCGTTCGAGCGCCGCTTCTGCCCACTCGCGGCCGAACCCCCTCGAACTGCCCGTGATGAACCACGTCTTCGCCATGACTGGTGCTCCCCATCCGTGCATTGCTGTGCGTGAATTGCCTGCTGTTGCTCCTCCAGCGTGCTGCTGATCCAGGTATTCCACCAGCGAAGGTCTCACATAGGAGACATGCGGTTTTGGAACATGTCAGGATGACGGCATGGCGGACTTCACCCTCACCGGTCTCCGCGTCGTCCAGGCAGTGGTCGACACCGGATCGTTCACCGCCGCGGCCGACGCACTCGGATACACACAGTCAGCGGTGTCGCGTCAGGTGGCGGCGATGGAAGCCGCCGCGGGCGCACCGCTGTTCGTCCGCGGTGCCCGCGGGGTGGCCCCGTCTCCCGCGGGCATGATGCTCGCCCGCCGAGCCGCGACCGCCCTCAACGAGATCGACGCCGTCAGCACGGACCTCGCCGGACTCCAGGACCACGTCACCGGACGAGTCGCCATCGCGGCGTTCCCCTCGGCCGCAGCCGTGCTCGTCCCCAGGACACTGGCCCGCCTCGGAAACGAACACCCGGGTCTGATCGTCGAGTTCGGCGAGGCGTCCTCGCCCACGCAGCTTCGCCAGCTCCGCGCCCACCGCATCGACGTCGCGGTGATCGGTGTGGGACCGGACCTGCCCGCCTACGATTTCGAAGGGCTGCGCCGCGACCTGCTCCTCGACGGCGGCCTGCTGCTCGCCGTCCCTGCCGACCACCGGTTCGCCGGCCGCGGAACCATCCCGGTGACCGAGCTGAGGGACGAACCCTGGATCGTCGGCAAGGGCCTCCGCGACGACCCCCAGTTCGGCGCCTGGCCGACCCTCGACCACCCGCGGATCGCCTACGCCGCCCGCGAATGGCCCACTCGCCTCGGCCTTGTCGCCACCGGTCTCGGCATCGCAGTACTCCCCGAAGTAGCCGCGGCCGCGGTCCCCACCGGAGTCCGCGTGGTCCAGGTCGACGACCCCGCCTGGCTCGGACGGGCCGTCGTCGCCGTCACGGCCCGAGACCGCTCTCCCGAGGTGACGGCCACCGTGGCGGCACTGCGCCACGAGGCCGCACAGCTTCGAGCGGCGCCATGACGCTCACTCCTGACGGGAGCGAGCGGTCTCGCGGTGGGTGTCCCGCTGTCTCTCATCGAGCTCACGCGATGGCGCGGTCGTCATGGATTCCTCCGGTAAGCCGGCGCAGGTGTCGGTCGGTTCAGCGCGCGTGTGCCGCTACGGCGGCTTCCCAGGTGAATCCGTCCGGGTCGGTGAGGTCTCCGGTGGTGCTGCCGCCGATGACGAGGCGGTGCGATCCGGTGCCGTCGGGGGCGACACCCAGCTCCTTGGCGAGGGCGCGGCGCCGGTACAGGGCCAGTTTGACGGGGCTCGGCCCGGAGGCGAACTCGGCGTACATGCGGCCGAAGCTCTTCGTCACGGTCAGGCCGTGGTCGATGTAGAACCGCTTGCTCTCGGCCATGTCGGCGACTCCGAGCAGCAGTACGAGCTCGTCGATCCGGCCGGTGGCCGGGCCGGTGTTCTTCTTCGCCGAGGTCGCGATCTTCCAGATCGTCCCGTCCGGCGCCTGGACGACGCCGCCGTAGCCCCACAGGGACTTCGCCGGACGCTTGAGCGGCGTGGCGCCGGCGTCGAGGGCGGCGCCGACCAGCCGGTCGACGTCGGCGGGCTGGGACACCGTGAGCGCCAGTGTGTAGCCGCGGAAGCCGGTCGTGGGTGCCTCGGAGGCCCGCAGGCGGAACCGGCCGTGCAGGCCGAAGGCCGTGTAGAAGCGTTCGGCGGCCTCGACGTCGGCCACCTCGAGGGTCAGGGATGCGATGGATGCCATGCCCTCACGCTAGGGACGGTGCGGCGGTCGGCGCTTCTCGAATCCTGACCGGTCACCTGCCGGTGGTTCCGTAGGCGGCCATGAACATGTCCAGCAGGCTGTCGATCGCGGTCTCGTCGATGGGGCGGGTCGACAGCAGACTGCGGTAGTACAAGGTGCCGCACAGCACCTCGGCGGCGAATTCCAGGTTCGCGTCCGCGACCAGTTCACCGGTCCGCTGGGCGCGGGTGATCCGGTCGAGGGTGCTCCGTTCGACGGTGGCGAGGAAGCGCTCGTGCAGGGTCGCCCGCAGTGCGGAATCGGCTTGGGCCTCGGCGATGACGGCGCGATAGATGGGGCCGATCGGCGGTTGGGAGAGGGCCGAGCCGGAACGGATGAACTGTTCGCGCAGATCCCCGCGGACGTCCCCGGTGTCGCGGTAGTCCAGGTCGCTGGTCCACACATGGTTGAGCGCGTCGAGCAGCAGCGCCGCCTTGGACGGCCAGCGCCGGTAGATCGTGTGTTTTCCGACCCCGGCCCGTCGGCTGACCGCCTCGATGCTCAGGCCCGCGTAACCGGACTCCGCGGCCAGATCGAGGGTCACCCGCAGCAGCTCCTCGGTGCGGGCGGCGCCTCGGCGCCGCGGCGAGGCGGGAGTGTCGGACATGTTCCCAGCATATCGGCACGCAGCGTGCCGTTGACATGGACCGAGGGTTTCCCGCAGGATTCCGTATCTATCGGCACGGACCGTGCCGATAAGCAGGAGGGGGTAACCATGAGCACCACCGAAAGCGGCAGGCACGAGGGCTTCTCGGTCGAGGAGCGGGCCGCGATGAAGGACCACGCGCAGGAGCTCAAGAAGGCCGCGCGCCGCGCCACGGCTGCGGAGAAGGCGGCGGAGGCGGAGCGGGACGTGCTTGCGAAGATCGCCGAAATGCAGGACTCGGACCGCGTCATGGCCGAACGCGTCCATGCCGTCGTCACGGCCAACGCCCCGGCCCTCGCACCGAAGCTCTGGTACGGGATGCCCTCCTACGCGTTGAACGGCAAGGTGGTCTGCTTCTTCCAGAGCGCGGAGAAGTTCAAGGCGCGGTACGCGACGCTCGGGTTCAGCGACCAGGCGAAGCTGGACGACGGCACGATGTGGGCGGCCGGCTTCGCGCTGACCGAGGTGACGCCCGAGGCGGAGGAGCGGATCGCCGCACTCGTCAAGCAGGCGGTGAGCTGAGCCGCAGAGACGTGCTGTACGCGTGCGCTCGGATCGGCGGCACGCGAACGACGAAGCCTCAGGTCTTTGCCCCTGAGGCTTCGTCGGAAGAGCGGCGGTTCAACCCGAGCCCGGGAGGGCGGAGAGCAGGGCCGCGGCAGCTCTGTCGAAAGGGGCGATGCTGCCCGCGGCGCGACACAGGATGTGGGCGCCTTCGAGTGTGACGATCATGAGGGTGGCCAGATCAGCGGCCTGGGACGCGCCCATACCGGCGTGGGTGAGTTTTCCGGCGAGCTCGTCGCCCCATCCGGTGAATGCTTCGGCCGCGACTGTGCGCAGGCTGCCCTGGTCGGCAATGGCCGCACCGCCGTCGACGGTGACCGCCGCGATCGCGCAGCCGCCGCCCCCGGCGGACGCCTGCACCACGGGGCGGACGCTGCCAAGGAACGCCTCCACGACTTCGCGTGGCGTGCGGGCCGGCAGTTCGTGCAGGTGGCTGCGGACGTCATCTGCGTTGCGGCGGGCGGCTTCGAGTGCGAGTTGCTGTTTGCCGCCCGGGAAATGGTGATAGATCGCCCCGCGCGCGGCACCACTCTCGGCCAGCACGTCGGTGAAGGACATCGCGGCCAGGCCGTGGCGCTGCAGCAGTCCGATTGCTGCGCTGATCATGCGGGACTTCGTGTCCGCGGCCATCGCGACCTCCTTGACTAGTACGGCCATCCTAGTCCATGCTCCCCCCACTAGGACGCTCGTACTAGTGGCGTGGGCTGGACAGCCCCCCAAACCGGAGGTTCGTGATGGGCAAGACGTTTCTCTACACCGAGATCCAGGCCGCAGTGCCGTTCGATCAGTTCGACTGGCACCAGATCAATGCGGCGCTGAAGACCGCGCCGGGCCTGATCCGCAAGACGTGGCTGTCCGGCATCGGAACTCACACCGTCGGCGGCTTCTACGAGTTCGACAGCGCCCAGAACGCCCTGGCCTTCGCTCAGGGCCCCTTCGCCGAAGAAGCCCGCCGGGCCGGAGCCGCGGCGACGACACGACTGTTCGACGGCGACATCGTCAAAGACGCCAGTATCGACCTGAACTCGCCCTACTACATCTGACACCGCGGGCTGCCGCCGAGTCGGCTCTGAACACGCCTCGTTCCACCGCCGGGGCGAGGCGGCCCCAACGGAAAGTCATCTCGATGAACATCACGCGGCACCCCGAGAACACCGTGAGCTGGATCGACCTCGGCACCCCCGACATGGGGACGACGACGGCGTTCTACACCGCGCTGTTCGGCTGGACCGTCGCCCAACCGGACTCCAACGGCTACCGGCTCTGTACGCTGCGCGGACATCTCGTCGCCGCCCTGGGGCCGGCCGAGGACGCCGGCGCACCCTACTGGACGACCAACGTCACCGTGTCGGACATCCAAGCCACCGCCACCCGCTTCACGAACCTGGGCGCCCGGATCATCGTGGCACCCACCCAAGTCGGGACACTCGGCCACTACGCTGTCGCTCTCGACCCCGTCGGCGCACCACTGTCACTCTGGCAGCCCGGCACCCATGACGGCATGCAGCTCAACCACGAACCGGGCACCTTCGCCGACATCAGCCTGCTCACCGACCACCCCGAGCAGGCCGCCGCCTTCTACCGACCGGCCCTGCACTGGAACTCCAACCCCCAGCACACCGAGTTCCGGTTGCCGGACAACTCCATCGCCGCCACCGGCACGCCGCCAGGGAAACCAACGGCGCAGCGATCACTCTGGCTGGTCGGGTTCGCCAGCAACAGACCCGCCGCCGACGCCAAGCGGGCCCGACAGCTCGGTGCGACCGAAGTTCGCCAGAACTCCAACGGAGACCTGGTCATGCGCGATCCCACCGGCGCTCTGTTCGGCCTCATCCAGCACGTCCGATAGTCCCGCTCACGCCATGGGCACGCCTCCGCGTGGGGACGCCATACGGGGGCGGGACTGCTCCACCGCGGTTCTGCACCTGTGGATGCGGGATGTTCCCGACGCATCGGCCTGCAGAAGCACACCCCTCCACAGGCACCGCACGCTCCACCTCACCCGCTCTCCCCGCATCGCCGGACGGCGGCTGTCAAGGCCCTCACCAGCCCGCACGCACCATGGCCCGGGGCGACGAGATCGCCGCCGTCGCCTTCGCGCCGGACGCTTCGCGGTTCGTGACGGGTGACCGGACGGGCCGGGTGGGGCTGTGGGACGGAAAGATCGAGCATCGGGCGACGTTGATGACAGCGGCGAAGTCTGCGGTCAATCAATGGCATGGGTCCAAGACTCACTCCTGCTCACTGATTAGGAACGGTGGATCACCAGGCCACCTCACCGTGACGGTCGCGGAAGGTTCCGGTCGGTCCGTCCGTCCCGAGGGTGGCGAGTTCGACGATCGCGTCGGTGCCCTCGGTCACTGTCTGCGGGCCGCTGTGTCCGTTGAAGTCGGTCGCGGTGTAGCCGGGGTCGGCCGCGTTCACCTTCATCTCCGGCCAGGACTTGGCGTACTGCGTGGTCAGCATGGTCACGGCGGCCTTCGACGCCGTGTAGAGCGGCGCGAGGTTCCTCGACTCGACGCGCTCGGCGTCGTGGGTGGCCGCGAACGACCCCATACCGCTGGACACATTGACGATGACCGGGTGCGCGGACTTGCGCAGCAGCGGCAGGAACGCGTGCGTCACCCGGACGATCCCCACGACATTGACCTCGAACACCGCGGACGCGTCGGCGGCCGTGATCTGGTCGGCGGGGCTGTGTGTCCCGAAGACACCGGCGTTGTTGATCAGGACGTCGATGCCACCCTCGCGAGCCGCGACGTCGGCGGCGGCCGCGGCGACCGACGCGTCGTCGGTCACGTCGATCTGGACGAAACGGGCCCCGAGGGCCTCGGCGGCCGCCCGGCCGCGCTCCGGATCACGCGCACCGAGCAGGACGTCGTGGCCGGCCTCGACGAGCCGACGGGCGGTCTCGTAGCCGAGGGACTTGTTGGCTCCGGTGATGAATGTTGTGGTCATGCGTCCACCCTCGGCCCGGCACGAGAGCAGAACCAGTGCCCCCTGCGACGGTAGGACAGCCAGTACCAGGCACGACGACTGCCGGGCGGAGACAATGACGGAGTGGACGAGACCCTGGGCACGGCACTGCGCCGCTGGCGCGACCGTCTTTCCCCCGCCGACGTCGGACTGACCTCACGGCCCGGACGACGCGCGGTGGGGCTGCGACGCGAGGAGCTGGCCGAGCTCGCCGGATTGTCCGTCGACTATGTGGTCCGCCTGGAACAGGGCCGCGCCACCAGCCCTTCGGCGCAGGTCGTCGCGAGCCTGACCAGGGCGCTGCAGCTGCAGCCCATGGAGCGCGATCACGCCTACCGGCTGGCAGGTCTCCTGCCTCCCCAGGAGGGAACGGTGTCCACGCATGTCCCGGCCGGGGTCCAGCGGATGCTGGCCCGCCTCGGGGAGTTCCCCGTGGGCGTGTTCAGCGCCGACTGGACCTTGCTGTCCTGGACCCCCGCATGGTCAGTACTGATGGGCGACCCCAGCGCACGGACACACGACGAGCGCAACCTGACACGGGCGGTCTTCGCCGCAGGGCCCAGCCGGCTCGCCTCATGGCCCGTGCTCCATGAAGACAACGCCCTGAAACCCGCCCTCGTCGCCGACCTGCGCACAGCCCTCGTCGACCACCCCCGCGACCGCGGCCTGACCGACCTCGTCGAGGAACTGCGTTCCGCCAGTGCGGAGTTCGCCCGGATGTGGGACGAGGGTGCGGTCGGTCCGCACGTCTCGGCCCGCAAGACCGTCGTGCACCCCCAGGTGGGTGAGGTGATCTGCGACTGCGACGTGCTCACCGTCCCAGGCTGCGACATCCGACTCGTCGTCTACACGGTGGCCGCGGGATCCGCCGACGCGGAGAAGCTGGAGTTCCTACGGGTCACGGGCGGCGTCAGCGCCGACGGCCCCGCGCCTCCGGGACCCGGCCTGTTCTCCACGCCGTAACGATCGGGCCGGCCGGACCCCTCCAGCCAACAGCCTCCCGCTCCTTCAGCACCCCCGTCACCGACGCCACCGGCCACCTCCGCATCGCCGAGGCCGAACAGAACGTCCATCAACAGGGCCCCGGTCAATTGGTCTACACAACAAACAAATCCCAGGCCGCTGACCTGGGGTTTCATCATGGAGCGGGTGACGAGAATCGAACTCGCGCTCTCAGCTTGGGAAGCTGCGAGCTTTTGCGGCCGGTCCGGGCGCTGACCTGGGCGAACGGTGAGGGAGCGGCCTCGTCGGACTCGGCTGCTTTCACCGTGGTTCCCCGCTGTTCCCCGCTCGTTCTGGTGCGCTTGTGGTGCATCCTGTCGACGGCGTGGAGGCAGGAGTGTCCGTGCCTCGTGCCATGATCCTCGGGTGCTGGAGATCCCGGGATACGAAGGCGGCCCTTTGGTCGAGGGGAGCGCCTATCTGGACGAGCCCTTGTTCTGGCCGGTGCACCTCGGTACCTGCTTGCGTGGCGAGGACGCGCAACGAGCCGCGTTCGGTGCCGACTGGGACGCGGCCATGGAGCTCTACCGCGCACTGTCCGCCGACCACGAGTGGCCGGTGTTCACCGTGCCCCTGCGCTCCGGCCACACCATCTACGTCGTCTACCGCAACTTCGACGGAGATCAAGGGGTGGACTACCTGATACATAACCCGGCTTGGCCCGCGGCGGAAATCCTCGCAGTGGACGACGGCCACTTCATGGGGCCCGGAACCGCCTGGCCGGAACTACTGTCCGCTGCCCGACAGCCGGCACCAGCGGGCATGGACGATGCCGACGCTCGCCTCCTGCTGCTCTTCCCGACCCTCGGTGATGCGCGGCTCCCCGAGGACGCGGCTGTTCCCCTCACTGCCGCGCTTGCCGCTCTCACGCTGATTGAGGAGCCCGCCGAAGTAGCGGGGATGCTCTTGGAGAACCAGGGGCAGTGGGAGCCTGCCCACTGGAGGCTGGCGGACGGGGTCTGGATCAACGACGGCGGGCACTCCTACCGAAATCCCTACAACGCTTTCGCTCTGCCGGAGGAGCGCCTGCGGGAGATCAGCAACGCCTTGATCTCATCGACGCCGTAGAGGGCTACCGTTCTACTGTGACCGGCTCAACAGAGCGCCCCATTCTGTTCCTCGACGTCGACGGGCCACTCATCCCGTTTGGGCAGCCCCGACGGGCGGCCCCTGCTTTCCGTTCCGATGTGTCCTGCGTTTTGGGGAACCCGCTGCTGGAGCGACTCGACCCCGCCGTCGGTCCGCGCTTGATGGCGCTGGGGTGCGATTTGGTGTGGGCCTCGACATGGATGGACGATGCGAACGAAGCAGTCGCTCCGCGCATCGGGCTGCCGCGGCTGCCTGTGGTCAAGTGGCCAGACGTGCTCACCGACGAGGGGCCGCGCGGCTTGCACTGGAAGACCCGCCATCTTGTCGCGTGGGCCGGCCGCCGCTCGTTCATCTGGGTCGATGACGAGATCAGCGATATGGACCGCCTCTGGGTCTCTGCGCAGCACGAAGGTCAGTCGCTGCTGCACCGCGTCGACCCGGTCGCAGCCCTTACTGACGACGATTTCGCCGAGCTCGCCCGCTGGCTCCGCTCCACCTTGTGCAACCGCTCCTGAGCACCGCTTTAGGAGTTCGGTTCAATCCCGCTTCGGACGTCGTAGTCGACTGGCGCGACGGCCGGACAGGGTTGTCGGCGTACGCCCGCGTCCGGCGTCGTTGATGTCAGCCGTGGATGTCAGAACCTTCTGATCTGTAGCTCTAGCGGGATCGGTCAGCGGGGGTCATACCGGCCGCTGGGCGGGCCCGGTGGGACGCTACCGTGCGGGGGCGGCTACCAGGGTTGCGGTACCTGGCTGCTGTACCGCACGATCCAAATGGGGTGACCATGGAACGGCATGTGCTGGAATCGCTGTTGATCGGTGATGACGAGGCGTTCGTGATAGCTCTGGCCGCCCTCCGCAGTGGCGCCCCCTACTCGGTGGAGGAGCGGGTACAACCCACTGGTGCGCATGCCGGAGTCTTCGGTCGTCGACTTCAGCGCATGCGGATGCACGGATTCGAACCCCTTGGCCTGGAGCGAGCAGTGCAGCTCATCAGGGAATACGGCCGGCCTGTGCGCTCAGCGCTGATCGATCCTGGCAATCGGACACGGTTCACACTGCTCTTCCTCACCGAGGACGGCAGCGCACTCGTGGCCTGCGCTAGCTGGCCGCTGCCGCTGGTTGCCAGGAAGCCACCGCTTTAGGAGCGAGTGCGGGAAACCGCTGGTCAGGGGCATTCTCGTCCTGGCCGTGGACTACTTTAACTAGGGTCGGCGACGGCGCCCACGGCGGATATGCCGCTGCTGAACAGGCCGGTCCTCAACCGTACGGTGCAGCGCTACGGTGAGGCCATGAGCACCCGGGACCCGGCCGAGCTGAAGGCGTTGATCGAAGAGGCCACCATCGATGCCTACGGCGAGGATGAGCAGCTCACCGGCTTCTTCACGATGATCGAGGAGAACCTTGCCGTGCCGTTCACCACGACTGTTCTCGGCGTCGAGGTGAGCGTGATCGGCGTCGATCTGGCCGAGGACGGGCGCGTGGTCGCACGCTGTGCCCGGGGGGCGGTACGACAGGACATCGGAATTCTCGACCTGCCGTTGCCGGATCCCGCCCCTGCGGGCTCGCAATGGATCGAGGCATACCGCTACTGGGCCCGCTGAACTGGCGCGCCGCGCAACTGCCCAGCTGAGCCCCTGCTCGAACGGACAGTCGTCCCCACTGCCGCTGACCGGAGCGACTGCGGGAAACGTAGAGCACGTAGCGCGCATACCGCAGTATGCTTGCCGTTATGGCTGACACCACGCGCATCACGGTGACCCTCCCCACCGAGCAGGTGGCGGAGCTGAAGAAGATCACGGACAACATCTCCGGCTACGTGGCCGAAGCGGTCGCCAGACAGATCCGGCACCAGCTTCTGGGAGCCGACCTGCGCGGCCACACAGACGAGCACGGGGCCTTCAGTGAGGAAGAGCTGGCCGAGGCGCGGGCGCGGATCTTCGGTACGACGCAGGCCGCCGGTGGCGCGAGCGCCGCGTGAGCGGGCACATTGAGACTGTCGTCCTGGACGGCGAGGGGCTGTCGGCCTGGGTGGCGCAGGACCGGAAGGTTCTGGCGATGTTCCAGGTGTTCCACGACATGGGAGCGGACCTTGTCGTCAGCGCCAACACCATCGTGGAGGTGAGTCACGCCAGGGTGAATCTGCCCCGGCTGCAATGGGCGCTCTCCCGGGTCAAGGTGGAGCCGGTCACGGAGGCGGCCGCCAAGGCGGCGGCACAACTGCTCAAGGGCGCCGGTCTGCACGGACACAAGTACGCGATCGACGCCACCGTCGCCGAAGCGGCCTTGCGTCAGCCTGGCCCGGTCGCCATCCTCACGTCGGATGTCGATGACATGACCCGGCTGTGCGGCAGCAAGGTCCGGATGATCGGGCTATGACCGCTGCCGTGACTCCCTCGCCAGTCGCCCCACGGATGCGAGCGAGCGCCTTGTCTGCTTGGCGGACATGTCCCAAATGTCGCCTATAAATGCAACCGAAACTGCAACCAGGGCATGCCGAAGAGTCGGACCGCACTAAGCGGTCCGACTCTCTTGGTCCGGGGCGACGCCTACCTGGACGACCCGTTGTTCTGGCCTGTGCACCTCGGCTCCTGCCTGCGGGGGGAGGACGCACAACGAGCCGCGTTCGTGGACGAATGGGGCGTGGACTATCTGATCCATCAGCCGACATGGTCCGAAGCGGAAACCCTCGCTGTGGTCGACGGTCACTTCATGGGGCCCGGCATGGCCTGGCCAGAACTGCTGTCCGCTGCTCGGCAGTCGGCAACAGAAGGCATAGGTGATGCTGACGCCCGTCTCTTGCTGCTCTTCCCCTGCGTCTGCCATTTCCGTCACACGCTCGGGCAAGCGAGTGACGGGGAATGTCAATCAGCGAGGCAAGACATGTCTTCTTGCCCTGGGTCTTGCCGGGGATCTTGGTGAGCTGGGTCTTTGCTGGTCAGGCTCGTCCGCCTGGTGGTGGTCCTTGGTCGTCATTGGCCACCGTTGAGTAACCTCGGGCGGCCCAGAGACGGCCCAGCCGTGGATCACGCGAACGGCTCTAGCCGGCGGACGCCGCCCGCCATTGCGCGGTGATGCACCCCTCTTCCATGTCCCACCACTCCTCGCCCGCACCGTTGTTGAGCAACCGTTGCACCTTGGCGAGATCGGCGGTGGGTGGGACGTCTAGGGCGACCATGCGGAGCCGTTCTGTGCCCTCACCGCAGACTCCGAGTTCGTGAAACGCGTTGATCACGCTCTGCCGTTCAGCTCCAGAGCCGCCGCCACGGAGCACGATGAGGCGGATGGTGCAGACCTCGGAACGCCGAACCACCTCGCCGGCCCATCGCACGCCCTCCTCGTCGGGCTCGGTGGTCACGATGTCCCCGCAGGCGATGCCTCGGACGAACCAGGGGATGTCGTCGAGCCGTGCGGTGCCGTCGCCTTGGTTGACCGCCCACAGACTCTCTGCCGACGCCGGGGCCAGTCGTCCTCGATCTCAAGCCGGAAGTGCACCTTCAAGTAGAGGCCTTCGGGGTTCGTCGGGTGACCGGAGCCGTCTGCTCAAAGTTGGATACGGGTTCGTCTGTGCCTCAGCCGACGACAGCCAGCCACGAGGGCGGGTGCGCCAACCGATCGGGCGCGCGTGTGCCTCGCTGCACCCCCACCGGCATCAGCCACGCTATCGAGAGAGCCAGACGCTGGGGTCGGCTGTCGTCGGCCCACACGTAGGGAGGCCGATGTTGCTCAACTGGGTCGATGCCCACTTCATCACGTGATACCTAGGATGAAGACCGTGTCGCGCCGCCGTGCTACATGGTCACTCGCTGTTGGATGCTTGCCGGAAGAGGCGAGTACTGCTGAAAGTCATGCCAGGAGGGATATTTCATGGATCGTATCACTAAGACATACCTTGAGGCTTTCCAGAGCGAGCAGTGCCTGGGGCATCTCAGCCTCAGTGATGCGTTTGAACGCCTGGCCGACTATTGCGTTGTATCTGACGCCTATGACGATGAATTCAATGTCGAGGACGTCCACACGGGAGGAGGAGCCGATCTAGGCCTTGATGGGATCGCAATCCTAGTGAATGGCGCTCTCGTAACGTCACGAGAGGAAGTGATTGACCTCCTGTCCATTAGTGGGAGCTTGGATGTAATGTTCGTATTCATCCAGGCTAAAAGCGGCGGCGACTTCAGCGGCGAGTCGATCAGTGCCTTCTTTGACGGGGTAGACGAGTTCTTTCAGGAACGTATTGAGCTGCCCGCAAATGAGGAAGTTCATCAGGCGCACGAACTCATGGAGGTAATCTACGAGAACAGTGTTAAGTTCAAGACTAAGAAGCCGTCCTGTCGAATTAACTATGTAACAACCGGACAGTGGGCCGGTGACGGATACCTGCAAACCAAGATCGACAGAAGAGTGGCATCCTTGCGAGCAACTGGCCTATTCTCTGATGTCGAGTTCAATCCGATGGGTGCCGACGAGCTGCACGCAAGCTATCAACGTAGCAAAAATAGTGTTTCGGCCGAGTTCACCTTTTCAAATAAAGTGCTCCTTCCGGAGATCCCTGGGGTCGATGAGGCCTATCTTGGCGTAATTCCCGCATCTGAATTCATGAAGCTCGTGACCGATGGCTCTGGCAACATCAGGAAGTCGCTGTTTTACGACAACATCCGAGACTTCCAGGACTATAATACGGTTAATGTTGAGATCCGTCAGACTCTCGCAGCGGCTGCAACGCAAGGGCGATTTGCCGTTCTGAACAATGGAGTGACGATTGTCACTCAGCAACTCCAGACGACGCGAGACAAGTTCACGCTGACGGACTACCAAATCGTCAACGGATGCCAGACCAGCCACGTTCTGTTTGACGAGAGGGGTAAGCTAACTGATCTGATTCACATTCCCCTCAAGGTTATCTCAACCCAGGATGAAGAAATCATTTCGTCGGTGATCACTGCCACTAACCGGCAGACTCAAGTCACCGTAGAGGACCTATACGCTCTCGGCGCCTTCCAGAAAAAGCTCGAAGCATTTCTCGCCGCATACCCGGACAAGAAGAAGCTTTTTTATGAGCGGCGTTCCAAGCAGTACAATGCGCAGCCGGGAATTGAAAAAGTGCGCATTATCACCAAGCCTCAGCAAATCAAGGCATTTGCAGCCATGTTCTTGGATGACGCACATAGGTCGAGCCGCTACTATTCTGACCTGCAAGCGCAAGTTGGGGATAAGATCTTCAATGAGCAGCATAAGTTGGAGCCGTACTATGCTGCCGCGTTTGGATTCTACAAGTTGGAATTCTTGTTCCGTAACGGCGTTCTTCCTGTTTACTACAAGCCTGCCAGATATCACCTCCTTATGGCTTTCCGGTATCTTGCTGCTGGCCCTGAACTGCCCGCATTCCATGCGAACAGGGTCCAAAAATATAGCAACGTTATCTGCGAAGCGCTCTGGGATGATGCGCGAGTTGAGCAAACATTCAAGAAGGCAATCGAAGCTGTTGACGCCGCACTGAGTGGCGCGTCCCTCACCCGCGATACCGTGAAGACCCAGGGCTTTACTGATGCTGTTAAAGCAGCTCTGGGGCACCCGTCAAGAGCGCGGTCATCCAGTTGAATGATCGGAAAGTGTCATAGCGCGTTGCGCAGAGGGGGCGTTTGTGGCGAACACACGAGCGGCCGAGGAAGCGGTCGAACGCCTCCTCGCCCAGGATCGCAAGATTCTGAGGCTAAGACAAGAAATACGAGCTGGCCGACTGAGGCGCCAAACGCTGGTCTTCGCATTCTCCTCGACTCCCATATTATTCACACTGCTCCTAGTCGGAAATATCGCAGCCTGGCGCCGAATTGATATGGCCCGCATCAACATGGCATGCATTCCGATCTTTATTGCACTTGCTGTACTTGCCCTCACGATTGCAGCCAAAAGTAGTAATGTTAGCGGCCGCCTCGAGGGGTGGACGCCTGAGTATGTCGATAATCTTCGCCTGGATCTAGAGCTGGAGATTGAAAGGAAGCGCCTTTCTGCGGCTTCACTCACACTCCCCCCGGAAACCCGAAGGCACGTATACCGGGAGACCGTACCGGGGTCGGTAGAGCAATTTCGCCTGGAAAGCAGGAGATATCGCAGGATCCACAACGCATTCCAGAGTGTCATCATTATCGGATCTCTGGCAACGTCGACGGCGGCTGGCCTCGCGGACACGCCTCCTCCATATAAGTGGATAACAGTGGCAATGAGTTTTGCCGTGGGCATCTCGGCTGGATTTACCGGATATTTCAAGTTCCGTGAGCGAAGCTTCTACCTACAGCAGACCGCAGACGCCATCGAGGAAGAGTACGAAAGCGTGGCGCTTGGAGTGGGTCGATACAGGAATTCCCCAGACAGCGAAGCAGCCCTAATTGATTTTACACAGCGGGTCGAAACGCTAAAGAGTGATCAGAGGAAGAGGCAGCAGCAGCTAGACCAGCCGACCGAGGACGCTCAGGTCTAGAGCAACTCTGACCTAAGCAGGCGAAAGCCAGCCACAATGGCGGACGCGTCGAACGAGTACCTGTCACCAATAGCAACACGGGCGGGCTCCACTCCGGGCTGAGCGTTGTTGACGCAGACGTATGAGTGCGCGGTACGGCCGCCGGCCGGGCTGGAGCGGGGCGGAGACAGGAGCGCAGGCCCGGCCGGGGGCCGGGCCGCGCGCGGGGAGCGGAGCGAGCCGCCTTGAACCCGTAAAGAAGGTTGTTACTCAGCGACTGGCATCTTTTTGTCCGGTCCCGGGAGATGCTTGACACTTCGATCCCAGCTGATGGTTGACGGTGGCCGTGTTCGGCTTTTCTGTGCACGTCGTTGTGGCGTGTGGCGGGAGGCCGGGATTGGCTCTGGTGGAGTTGTCGGTTGTCGAGCAGAGATACCGGGCTGTGCTTGCGGTGCTGGCGGGTGCGACGGTGACGGAGATCGCCGTGTCGCTGGGGGTGTCGCGGCAGACGGTGAGCGGGTGGAAGTCGAGGTATGCCGCCTCGGGCCTGGCGGGGCTGGCGGATCGGTCACGCAGGCCGGCGTCGTGTCCGCATCAGGCTTCCGCCGAGGTGGAGACGGCCGTGTGCGAGCTGCGGCGCAAGCACCCTCGCTGGGGTCCGCGGCGGATCGCTCATGCGCTGGAGCGGTCCGGGGCGCTGTCGCCGGTGCCGTCTCGGATGACGGTGTATCGGATCCTGGTCCGTCA